>NZ_JBEXEP010000006.1:0-456643 GCF_040606315.1 Streptomyces sp. NPDC005438 | reverse complement strand
CGAGCGGGGTGACCCGCCGCCGGTGGAGGAAGGGGTCCTGGCCGAGGGGCTGGTCCAGCCCTCGGAGCAGGACCCCGAGGTGGTGATCGCGTACCGGGCGGGCGCCCGCCGTAGGGCCCCGTCCCACCCTCAGACCCCAACGGTCCGCGTCGCGGCGGGCGTTGGGGAGGCCGTACCGGGTGCGGCGACGGTCGGGATCAGGGGTGCCCGTCGCGGGCGCGGGCGGTGCGGTGCCGCGCCCACCCGGGCGGATCACGGGCATCGGGCGGGCCCCTGTTGTCCGCGTACGGGCGGCGGATGGGAGACCTCGGCCAAGGGGCGCGTCCCGCCCCGTTCCCAGGTCGTGCCGGTTGAGCTACGTTGCGAATTCACTCGTCCGACCGTCCGTGGCAGAAGCGGGATGTCCAACGATGAGCCATGCCATTTCCCTACGCAGCGTGTCCAAGGTCTACGCCGGGAACATCACCGCTGTGGACCGGTTGTCGCTGGACGTCGACCCCGGAGAGTTCCTGGTGCTGCTCGGCCCCTCGGGCTGCGGCAAGTCCACCGTCCTGCGGATGATCGCCGGGCTGACGGGGCCCACCAGAGGAGACGTCTACCTCGACGGGCGGTGGGCCAACGACCTCTCCCCCAAAGAGCGGAAGTTGGCGATGGTCTTCCAGAACCACGCCCTCTACCCCCACATGACGACCCGGGAGAACATCGGCTTCCCGTTGCGGATGGAGTCGCCGCACCAGGACCCCGGGCCCCGGGTGGAGGAGGTGGCCCGCACCCTGGGCATCGGTGACCTGCTGGACCGGCACCCCTCGGAGCTGTCCGGGGGCGAGCGGCAGCGGGTGGCGATGGGCCGGGCGATGGTACGCCGCCCCTCCGCGTTCCTGCTGGACGAGCCGCTGTCCAGCCTGGACGCCAAGCTGCGCAACCGGTTGCGGGCGGAGATCGCCACCCTCACCCGTCAACTCGGCGTGACCACGGTCTACGTGACCCACGACCAGGCCGAGGCCATGTCGCTGGGGCACCGGGTGGCGGTGATGAGGGACGGCACCCTGATGCAGGTCGGCACCGCCCCGGAGGTCTACCGGCTTCCCCGCCACGTCTTCGTCGCGGCCTTCGTGGGCACCCCGCGCATCAACCTGCTGCGCGCCCGGATCGTGGCCCCGCTGGGCCAGCCGATGAGCGTGGACCTCGGGGGACAGCGGATCGAACTGGTCGAGCCGTTGAGCCCGGACCACCAGATGCTCCGCGTCCAGATGGGCTCGGAGGTCACCGTGGGACTGCGTTCGGAGGCCGTCCGTATCGCCTCCGAGTGGGAGCGCCGGCCCCACGAGGTGACCCTCCACGGGACGGTGGAACACGTGGAGTTCCAGGGGCACGAGTCCCTGGTGCACGTCGACGTCGGCGCCGCCCCGGCCCCGGTGGCGGGACTGGAGTCGGCCCGACGCCCGCCCCGGCGCCGACGCGAACAGGCCCGTCCGGTAATGCGGTTGCTCACCCAGGGGGAGCGACAGCCGGCGGAGCAGCCCCCCGAGCCCGGCTCCGACGACCCCACCATCGGGCCCACCGCACGGGTGGCCGGCCACCTGGTGCTGCGCGCCCCGGTGGAGGTCCAGCCCCGTGCCGGGGACCGGGTGCCGTTGCAGATCGACCTGGGGCAGATGTACGTCTTCGACGCCCAGGGGGAGCGGGTCTGCCCGGCGCCGTTGCGCGCCCCCGTACTGGGACCCAACTGACCGTCCTCGCCCGGCGCCGTCCCGCCGGCCGGTCGGTCCCGTCCGGCCCATGGGTGGCGACCCCGGTCGACGGGCCCACGGGTACGCCCGTGGCGCCCGCTCCGATCCCCGGCTCGCGTACCGCGAGGGCCCGCATCCGCGGGCCGGCGCCTCGGACCGCACCGTTCCACGGGGCCGCTCCCGGGGAGCCGGTACCGGACGGGCCGCCGTAGCGGTTCCTCGCCCCCTGGAAGCCGGCCAGTGGGGGTGCCCCCGGCCGTGGCGGCGGGTACAACTCCGCGCGGACCAGGGGGAGTTGCTCCAGCGGTACGCGGATGAGGGGGTACCCCGGCGAGGGCGCCGCCCCGCGCCCCGCCCCGCGTCCCGTCCGGCGGGCCGAGGCCGAGCGGTGAGCCCTCCTCGAAACGGGAGCTGGGGATGCCCGCGTGGGCCGGCCGCACCATGGCGGGGGAGTGGTCCACCTCGGAGACGTTCACGCCCGCGCGGTGACTCCAGCCGGGCCGCACCCCGCGTCCCGTCCGGCGGGCCGAGGCCGAGCGGTGAGCCCTCCTCGAAACGGGAGCCCGGGATGCCCGCGTGGGCCGGCCGCACCATGGCGGGGGAGTGGTCCACCCCGGAGACGTTCACGCCCGCGCGGTGACTCCAGCCGGGCCGCACCCCAGGTCGGCCAGCGGCGCCCCCGGGCCGGGCAGTCGCTCCGGGAAGGGCCCCCAGGGTCCGGTCCAGGAGCTTCCTCGGGTACCCGCCGAGAGCGGGCGGCCCAGTCCTCTGTCCTCCCCGTCCTCCCGGCCCTCGGAGGGGAGGCGCGGGTGGCGTCCGGGCTGTCCGGTTCGGTCGGGGTGGCACCGCGAGGGAGGGGGTGCCCGGCGAGGGGGCGAGTCGAGCCCCTCGTGGTGGTGGGGCGGGCCGGTGACCGACCGTACGACGGTGGTCTCGGGGCCTCGTCCCGGACCTGGGCGCGAAGCGGCGACATGCGGACCGACGGGCTGGCCGGACCCCTTCGAACCCCCCGAAACGGCACGGTCGGTCCCGAGATCGCCCCAGTGGTACGCCCCTGACACCACCGTCCTACAGTGGCCGGACTCCACCCACATCGGAGACGGTTGCCGTGGGTCAACACGTGACGGAACACCGTACGAGGAGAGCCGTGCACCACAACGACATGACCGACTGGGCGGACAAGGCGCCGGCGTGGGTCCGCCACGAGCGGATCTACGACGCGGCCTTCGCCCCGTTCACCCGCGCCGTTCTGGACCGCGCCGGCTTCGGCCCCGGCCTGAGGGTCCTGGACGTCGGCTGCGGTACCGGCACCCTGCTCCAGGCGTCGGTCACCGCCGGAGCCGAGACGGTGGGCGTCGACCTCTCGTCGGAGATGGCCGGGGCGGCCCGTCGCCGGGTGCCCTCCGCGACGGTACTCACCGCCGACGCCCAGAACGTCGACCTGGTCGCCGAGGCGGGCGGCGCCTTCGACCGGGTGGTCTCACGGTTCGGCGTGATGTTCTTCGCCGATCCGGTCGCCGCGTTCGCCAACATCCGTTCCGCGACGGCGGCCGGGGGCCGGCTGACCTTCGTGTGCTGGCGGGAGGGGGAGACCGAGACGTTCTGGCACGGTCTGCGGTCCCTCGCCGCCCGCCTGGACACCCCGCCCACCCAGCCCGCCGACGGCGAGCCCGGACCGATGGGCCTGGCGCGGGAGGAGCGGGTCCGACAGGTGCTGTCCGACGCCGGCTGGTCGCGGATCGCCGTCGAGCTGATCGAGGGGGTGGCCGACTACTCCGTCGACGGCGGCGACGGGGTGGAGGAGCGGTTGTCCGTGGCGCTGGCGGGCCGGGTCGGCCAGACCGTACGACGCGCACTCGAACCCGAACTCGGCGAGGCCGGCTGGCAGTCCGCCCTCGACGAGGCCCGGGCCGAGTTGCGCGCCCACCTCAGGGACGGCACGGTCGCCTTCCCCTCCCGCGCCTGGTTGGTGACCGCCGTACAGGGTGGGGGCACCACGGCGCCGGAGGAGGCGCGGGCCCGCTGACGGCCCTGGGCCTCGGCCACTGACGGCCCGCGCCCGAGGCGCCCCGGTGACCTCGCTCCGGCCCTTGCCCCGGGCGTACGGGCTGACCCGGCTCGTACGGGCGGTAGGCCCCGCCGGGTGGGTGGGCCTCGTGGGCCGCTGCTTCGGGCCGCCGCTGGGCCCGACTCCACACGCCGATCGCCTTGCCGCACCGCTCCTCGGGGGAACGTACGGGGGACCACGGCCAGCGCGGCCGGCATGACCCTCGCGGCGCTCGTCCCGGTGGCCACCCGCGCGAGGTCGTCAGGGGGTCGTCAGGGGCGCAGCGACGGCCGAACCTCCCGAGGGCGTCCGGGCGTCCGGGCGTCCGGCGGCTGGCCGGGCTCTGGCCCCTGTGTGCCGGCGACGGTACGGCGAAGTTCTTGCGGAACCAGCAAGAAACCGTGCTCAAATCGCATGGGCCTCCTACGGTGGCGTCATGACCCCAGGACACCCGCGCGCCGCGCACCCCGAGCACGACCACCACCACGCCACCGACGACCACGACCTGGCGGAGATCCTCGACCTGGACGCCGAGTTGCTCGCCGACCACACCGCCGACCTCGTCGACTGGCTGCCGCTGAGGACCGCACCGCGCGAGATCCTGGACCTGGGCAGCGGTACCGGGGCGGGCACCTTCGTCCTCCTCGGACGGTTCCCCGACGCCCACGTCACCGCTGTCGACTCCTCGGCCGGACACCTGCGGCTGCTACGCGAGAAGGCCCGCGCCCGGGGAGTGGAGGAGCGGGTGCGCACCGTACGGGCCGACCTGGACGCCGACGACTGGCCCGACCTGGGCGCGCCCGACCTGGTGTGGGCCTCGGCCTCGATGCACCACATGGCCCACCCCGACCGCGCCCTGGCGCGGGTCCGTGAACTGCTCGCCCCGCAGGGCCTGTTCGCCGTCGTCGAGCTGGACGGCTTCCCCCGCTTCCTGCCCGCTCACGCCCCCGAGGGGCGGCCCGGCCTGGAGGAGCGCTGTCACCAGGCGAGCGACGGCTACCACGCCGAGCACGTGCCGCACCGGGGCGCGGACTGGGGGCCGATGCTGTCGGCGGCCGGGTTCACCGTGGAGGACCGTCGTCACGTCACCGTGCGCATCGAGGGTGACCGGAGCGCGGCCGTCGGCCGCTACGCGTACGGCAGTCTGCGGCGTCTGCGGGACACCGCCGCACCGGCGCTGGGCGCGGAGGACCTGGAGGCCCTCGACGAGCTGCTGGACACCGACAGTCCGCGCGGCCTGCTGCGCCGGGACGACCTGGCGGTACGTACCGAGCGCACCGTCTGGGCCGCCCGCCGCCCCTGAGACCGGGGCCGCCGGGTGCCGCCGCCCCGAACCAGCGCTGTTCGGCGCGGAGTCGCGGCCGTGAAGGTGCGTGGGCCCGCTCCGGCCGGAGCCCCCTCATCCGGCCCGGCGTCTCGGCCTCCCGGCGGACCGTCGGGAGGCCGGGGCCCGTACGCGACCACCGTCAAGGGGCCGCCCGGACCGTCGCGTCCGGCACCGGGCGCTCGGGCCCGCGCCCCTACGCCTCCTGGCTTCGGTCCACGTACTCGAAGATGGTGCCGTCGGGGTGGCGGGCGACCAGGTTGCGGCCTATCGGGGTGGTCTTGGGGCCGGCGATGATCTCCGCCCCCACGGTGTGCAGGTCGACCAGGGCCTCCTCCACGTCCCGTACCGCCAGGGTGGCGGTGATCTTCCGCAACACCTCAAGCTGGGCGTCGGGGCCGCTCATCAGGAAGAACGGCCCCACGGCCGCCACCGAGACCGGGCCCTGGGAGAAGCGCACGGCCTCCGCCCCGGTCAGCTTCTCGTACACCGGGACGGCGGCGTCCAGGTCGTTCACGCACACGCGCAGGCTGGTTCCCAAGATCTCCATGCCCACACCGTAGTAGTTCCTCAGCCGTGCAGGGGACGGTAGACCCGCAACGCCTCGTGACTCTTCTCCAACAGCAACTCCCTTGGAGCGGGGGCGACTTCACCGTCGAAGGCGAGGTAGGTGCCCTCCGGAACGTCGTTGATCCGCAGACTGCGCAGCCGTGCCGCGCCGTGGAAGGGCGAGTGGTCGAACGCGGCGGTGAGCGCGGCGGCCACCAGCCGGGTCCGGGACCAGCGCCCCCCTCGGACGTACCGCACGTCCAGCAGGCCGTCCGCCAGGTCGTGCCGGCGTACCGGTGCCAGGCCCACGCCCCGGTAGGCGCCGTTGCCGGCGAACAGCATCCACAGCGGCCGGCGTTGGCCGCCCAGGCCGGCCTCCACCGGGCCGGCGGTACGCAGGACCTGTACGGCCGCCAGCACTCCGGCCGGCCAGGCCCCGATGCGGGGCGCCCAGTGTTCACGCAGCCGTACCAGCTCCGGGTACGAGCCCAGGCTGAAGGTGTTCACGAAGTGGCCCGGCTGGCCGTCGGGCCCGGGCAGGAAGCGCCCCAGGTCGACGGCGACCGCGTGCCCGGAAGCCACCGCGCGCCCGGTGTCCAGGGCCGACAGCAGCCCCAGGTCCTGGGCGAAGTGGTTGTAGGTGCCGCCGGGGAAGACCGCCAGGGGCAGTCCGTGCCGCATGGCGACCGTGGCCGCGCTGTTGACCGTGCCGTCACCGCCGTAGATGCCCAGCGCGCCCCGTTGCGCGGCGGCGCGGGTGGCGGCCTCCTCCAACTCCTTGGGCAGCTCGCCGGAACGGGGGTCGCAGACCACCACCTCGGCCTTCGGCAGCAGTTGCCGCAGCGCCTCCAACTGCCCGTCCAGCGGGGCCGGTTCACCCGTGGAGGTGCGCTGGCGGTGCCCGGAGTCGGTGTTGGCGACCAGCACCAGCCCCTCGCCCTCCGGCAGGGCCGGGGCGTCCACCACCGGGCGGGCCGGTGGCGGCAGCAGGTCCCGGGTGGGGGCGAGCCCCCGTACGGTGAAGGCCGCGCCGGCCCCGATGGCGGCGCCGGCCAGTACGTCGCCGGGGTAGTGCACCCCGGTGTAGACGCGGGAGAACGCCACCGAGGCGGCCACCGGCGCCAGGACGGCACCCCAGAACCGGGACTCCAGGGCCACCCCGGTCACGAAGGCCGCCGCCGAGGCGGAGTGGCCGGAGGGGAACGAGGTGGTGAGCGGCTGCCGGTGCAGGTGCCGTCGGGCCGGTACCCCGTCCAGCAGCGGACGCGCCCTGCGGGTGGACCGCTTGCCGAGGGTGTTCACCGTCGCCGAGGCCACCGCCAGGGAGGCCAGCCCCCGCGCGGCTCCGCGTCGGGCCGGGGGACCACCGGCCGCCGCCATGGCCGCCGCGACCACCAGCCACAGCCGCCCGTGGTCGGCGCTGCGGCTGAGCCGGGGCAACACCCGTTCCGCGCCCGGCCAGTGGTGGTGGGCGACCATGTCGAACATCCGCCGGTCCCAGCGGGCCCACCAGGAGGGGGAGCCCCGGCGGGGCTTGCCCTGGGCGAGCGTGCGTGCCGCGTTGGCCAGGGCGGTGGTGTCCACCAGCTGGGGGGCCTTGGCCCCGCGCCGCTTCCGGGCCCTCACCGCGCGACCCGCCACTGTCCTCGATCCGCTGTGAGCTGCTGTCGCCGCACGGCTGTTCCCCTCCCGACGTCGTCGAACGCGCCGCGTGCAGCCTACGCCCCCGTCGGTGAACGCCCCCTGGGACGTGGGCGTTCGAGGTGCCGGCCGGGCGGCGGCGGGGGTTAATGGTCAGCAGGGACGAAGGGAGCCGGGCCATGGAGGAACCGCGAACCCGGGGGGTGGACCCCCGGCGGCTGTCGGACGCCCAGCTGCTGCGGGAGCTGGAGACCATCCACCGCACGCGTCACGACACCCTGCTGTACGGCTCCAACGGGGCCCTGGCCGCCCACAACGGGCGGATGGCGCAGCTGGAGGGGGAGTACCTGCGCCGGCACCCCCGCCGTACGGTGTCCCCCGGCCGTACCCGGGCGGGCGCGCGGGCCCGTACGGGTTGAGGGTTTGACCCCCACGGCCAGGGGCACTCGGGCTGCGGCCGGACGAGCGGCCGGCCTCGTGGGGGAACCGGAGGGCTCCGGGCACGGTCCGTGGGACCACGTGCCCGGGGCCCTCTCCCCCGCGCGGGCTCAGCTGTCGGTGGCGATCCCGGGGGTGTCCGGTCGTGGGGAGGCCCGCGCCTGGTGCCGCCACGGCACACCGCCCCTCGCCTCGTCCCGCCGTACTGTGGTTGCCGCTCCCGCCGTGACCGATGCGCCGTGACCGATGCCGCGCTCGGACGCCGCGCTCGGCCGCCGTGTGGGATGCCGCGCGCACTCCACCCCGCCCGCCCCCGGGGCGGGCGCCGTGTGGGACGCGCTCACCGACCTCCAGACCCCCCACGGCACGCTCTAGGATCGGCAGCTCGCGCCCGCCGAACGGGGGCGGGGGGACGGGGACGAGGGGGGCCGATGCGGGACGCCGGTACGACGAGGGCGGTCAACGCGCTGACCCGACGCTGGCTGGACAGTCCCGTCGGGCCGGACCGGGGCGAGGGACTCTTCCTGGCCGTCGGGGTGTGGCCCCTGCTGGCGCTGCTCGCGGCCGGCGCCGAGGGGTCGGCGCGTACGGAGCTGGCGGGCGCCCTGGGGCTGGCCGAGCTGGGGGTGAGCCCCGAGCGGGCCGCCGCCCGAGCCGCCGAACTGGTGGAGGACTGGAGGCAACTGCCGGGCTGCGAGGCCGCGTTGGGGGTGTGGCTGGCACCCGGGGTGGAGGTCGAGCCCTCCTGGCGCGCCCGGCTGTCCCCCGGCGACTGCCAGTGGCTGACCGGAGACCGGGAACGCGACCGGAAGGCCCTGGACCGGTGGGCCTCGACCGGTACCGGGGGTGCCGTCGAACGGATGCCGGTCACCCCCGGACGGGACACCGCGCTGGTGCTGGCCAGCGCCCTGAGCGTACGGACCCGCTGGAGGGAGCCGTTCGCCCCGGGGTGGGAGCCCTGGACCCCGACCACCGGACCGTGGGCCGGACGTACGCTGGCCAGCCTGCACCGGATCAGCTCCGACCCGGACCAGGTGTCCCTGGCCCACACCGGGGAGGGGCCGCTGACCCTGGTCCGGGTGGAGGGCGACACCGGGGTGGACGTGCACCTGCTGCTGGGGCCCCGGGAGTGGAGCGCCCGTTCGGTGCTGTCCCACGGACTGGAGGCCCTCGCCGGGGACGGGCCGACCACCCCGGGTGGCGAACTCCCGGAGGGCGAGCCCGGGCCCGGGTTGTGGGTGGGGGAGGTCCCCGGCTGGGACGACGCTCCGCGCTCGGAGCTGACCACGGTGCCGTTCACCGTGACCGCCGACCTGGACCTGCTGGCGTCCCCGGACACCTTCGGCCTGGAGTCGGCGCGCGACCACACCAGCCGTCCGCTGCCGGGCATCAGCCGCTCGGTGCCCCTGGAGGTCGGTGCCGCCCGGCAGGCGGCCACCGCCTCCTTCTCCGCCGAGGGCTTCCACACCGCCGCCGTCACCGCGCTGGACGCGGTGGCGGCCGGGCTGCCCCCGGCGACCCACCGGCTGGTGTCGGCCCGTTGCGACCGGCCCTTCGGCTTCGCCGCCGTACACCGGGGCAGCGGACTGGTGCTGGCGGCCGGTTGGGTCGCGGAACCGGAGGAGTTCCAGGAGCCGCCCGAGCCGGACTGAGCCGGAAACCCGGTGCGCCTCGGAGCGCGCTTCGGCAGGCTGAGGCCATGGAGAACGAGACGCTGACCCCCGGTGACACGGTCACCGTACGGCTGGACAAGTCGCCCCGCCCGGACGTGTGTTACCCGGCCACGGTGCTGGCGGACGACGGGGACCGGGTCGTGGCGCGCGCCGACTGGGCCGGCCCCCCGGTGCGGGACATGGGCTTCGTACGGTTCGAGCGGGGTGACGTGTTCACCGAGCACTTCTGGCGCCGCAGGTGGTACGCGGTCAAGGAGGTGCGGGACTCTGGCGGTGCCCTGAAGGGCTGGTACTGCGACATGACCCGGCCCCTGCGGGTGGCCGGGGGCGAACTACGGGTCAGCGACCTGGAGTTGGACCTGTGGGTGTACCCGGACGACCGGCCGGCCCTCCGCCTGGACGAGGACGAGTTCCTGGACAGCGGGCTGCCCGAGGCCGACCCCGAGGCCGCCGCCCGGGCACGCGCCGCGCAGGACGAGCTGGCCGCCCTGGCCGCCGAGGGCCGGCTGACCACCCTGCTGCTCACCGGCGACTGACCCGGCCACCCGCCACGGTGTGCGCGCCCTCACCACGGGTGGAGGGGACCGGGACCGTACGTGTCCGCCCCCGGCGACCCCGGCCGGGCCTGTGACCTGGACGGACGGCGCTCGACTCGCGTCCGCACCCCGGTGGGTGGATGGTCGGAGGGGTGAGGGAAGTCGGCCCCCTCGGGGGCCGGGTCCTCGTCGCCAGGGGCGGCTCCCGAGAGGGGCCGACTCCGGCCCCGACCGCGCTGGTCGTGGTGACGGTGGGAACACAGCACCGGATGGGAGAGGGCGCACATGACCGTAAGCTCCCGTGCCCAGGGCGCACGGCACCCCCATGACGACGCCCCCGACACCGCCGACAGCTTCCGGCGGCTGGCCGCCATGCCGGAGGGCCCGGAACGGGACGCCCTCCGGCAGCAACTGGTGCGGGCCTGGATGCCGATGGCCCGGCGGCTGGCCCGACACTTCCGCAACCGGGGCGAGGCCCTGGAGGACCTGGAACAGGTCGCCGCCCTCGGACTGGTCAAGGCGGTGGCCCGCTACGACCCGGGACGGGGCTGCGCCTTCGAGAGCTTCGCCGTACCCACCATCGTCGGCGAGGTCAAACGCCACTTCCGGGACCACCTGTGGGGCCTGCACGTGCCTCGCCGCGTACAGGAACTGCGCAACCGGGTGCGCACCAGCATCCGACAGTTGGCGCTCGCCCCCGGGCAGCGCAGCCCCTCCGTCGCCCGGATCGCCGAGCACAGCGGGCTCAGCGAGGAGGACGTACTGGTCGGGATGGAGGCGCTGGAGAGCTTCAGCCCGCTGTCCCTGGACGCCGAACTGGCCGGAGCCGAGGACGGTTACAGCCTGGGCGACACTCTCGGCTCGGTCGAACCGGGCTTCGACCGGGTCGTCCACCGGGAGGCGGTCAAGCCCTGGCTGCGGCAACTGCCCGAACGGGAACAGCGCATCCTGTACCTGAGGTTCTTCTGCGACATGACCCAGAGCGGCATCGCCGAACAGCTGGGCATCTCCCAGATGCACGTCTCCCGGCTGATCAGCCGGGTGTGCGACCGCATCCAGCGGGAGGTGGAGGCCGAGCCGGCCCGAGGACGCGGAACCGTGGCCGCCTGAGTCCGCCCGAACCCTCCGCCGGCGGGCCCCCGCCCCCGCCACGCTCCGGGCCCGCGCGGCACCCTCGAAGCCGTCACCACCGGAGGCGCCCGTGCCGGAACCGAAACCCGGGTACGTACACGACCGAGTCGCCACCGCCGCCTGCGGCTACTGGCGCCGACGGGGGCTGACCACCGCACCCCACCAGGTGGTCTGCGCGGCCGGCGCCCCCGGGCTGCTGCTGGCCCTGCTCGCGGCGCCCGGCACCGGAGGCCGGGGCGACGGGCCCACCGGGTCGGTGCTGCTGCCCTGCCCCAGCGCGGCCTGGTACCACCCGCCGATCCGGCTGCTGGGGCGCCGCCCCGAACTGTGCCCGATCCCCGCCGACTTCGGAGGGGTACCGGACCCGGTGGCGCTGCGGCAGACCGTACGCCGCCAGCGACGGGCCGGGGACACCCCCACGGTGCTGCTGCTGTCGGTCGCCGACGACCCCACGGGCACCGCCGTACCCCCCGAGGCGCTGCGCGAGGTGTGCGAGGTCGCCGCCGACGAGGGGCTGCTGGTGGTCTCCGACGAGACCTGGCGCGACACCCGCCACGATCCGCGCGGCACGGTGATCGTCAGCCCCGCCGAGATCCTGCACGGCCACTCCGAGGCGGTGGTGCTCGTCGACCTGGGAGCCGCCCTGCTCTCCCCGCCCCGGCACGCGGCCGTGGCCCGCTTCCCCGACCACCCCCGGGGCCGGGAACTGGCCCGGCGGGTACGGGAGTTGCTGGAGCGGATGCAGTCGCTCCCCACCCCGGAGACCGGTGCCGCCTGCGCGGTGGCCCTGATCGAGACCACCCCGATGCTGGCCGAGCGGGAGCGGGGGGCCCGGCTGCACGGCGCCCTGGCCCGGGCGCTGCGGCAGACCCTGGTCGACGCCGGGGCGCTGTGCCGTCCGGCGCAGCTGGGCCGCCACCTGTACCCCGACTTCGAGCCGCTGCGGCACCGGCTGCGGGCCCGGCACGTCGAGGACGGCGACCAGCTGGCCGGGGCGCTGGCCCAACGGCTGCCGGCCGGAGACCGGTACGTCGCCGCCGGCGAACTGTTCGGGGAGGACCCGGCCCGACTGAGGGTGAGGCTGTCAACCTCCCTGCTGTGTTCCGGCGTCTTCCCCGGGGTGGCCGTCGACGGCGCGCCGGGGGCGGGGACGACCAGTTCGGCTCACTCCGGGGTGCGGGAGGACACGTCCGCCGATCCCATGGAATGGCCCGAGGTCGCCCAGGCGCTACACCTGGTGCGTTCGACCCTGACCGCACTCACGGGAGGGAACCCCAGCAGATGAGCGAACGGACCGAGCGGCGCCCCGAGCCCCCCGTACGTCCCGACGTGCCCGAGGCCGTCGGACTGCCGGCACCGCTGCCCCTGTACGAGCGGCGCCGCTGGCCCCGCGACTTCGCCGGCCGACTGACCGCCCCCCTGCCGGGCTTCCGCACCCTGGCCAAGGCCGCCCGGCCCGGGGTGATGCGCCCCGACGCCCCGGCCATGCGCGAGGTCGCCGACCTGCCGTTCTCCCCGGAGCCCCTGCCCGAGGTGGACGCGTCCACGGTGTCGGTCACCTGGGCGGGGCACGCGAGTTGGGTGCTGCGTATCGCGGGGCTGACCGTACTGGCCGACCCGGTGTGGTCCCGGAAGATCCTCGGCACCCCGGCCCGGCTCACACCGGTGGGCGTGGCCTGGGAGGACCTGCCCCCGATCGACGCGGTGATCATCTCCCACAACCACTACGACCACCTGGACGCCCCCACCCTGGCCCGACTGCCGCGGTCCACGCCCCTGCTGGTACCGGCCGGGCTCGGCCGCTGGTGCCGGCGCCGCCGCTTCACTCACGTCACCGAACTCGACTGGTGGGAGGCGGTGGAGCTGCCCGGCCCGGACGGGGCGCGGCTACGGCTGGACTTCGTGCCCTCGCACCACTGGTCCCGGCGCTCGCTCACCGACACCTGCCGCTCCCTGTGGGGCGGTTGGGTGCTCACCGACCAGCGGGGGCAGCGGATCTACTTCGCCGGGGACACCGGCTACGGCCACTGGTTCCGGCGCATCGGGGAGCGCTACCCGGGCATCGACCTGGCGCTGATGCCGATCGGCGCCTACGAACCCCAGTGGATGCTGCGCCCGGTGCACACCAACCCCGAGGAGGCCGTGCGCGCCTGCGACGACCTGGGCGCCCGGGCGATGGCCCCGATGCACTGGGCCACCTTCGTGCTGTCCGGTGAACCTCCGATGGAGCCGCTCCGTCGGGTACGTACCGCCTGGGCCGAGGCGGGCCGGGAGGCCGAGGACCTGTGGGACCTGCCGGTGGGGGGTTCACGGGTACTGGAGTGAGCCGAGGTGCCGTCTCCCCGCCGCCGGGGTGACCCGGCCGTGGGGGTGGCGCCCCCGTGCGCGCGGGGGCGCGGCCTCTCGTGGCGGGTGGGGCCGGTACGGCTCAGTGGCCGCCCCGCGCCCGGCGCCACAGCGTGGGCCCGGCACTGATCAGCAGGGTCAGCCCCACCGCCGCGGCCACCCCCTGCCATGGTTCGGGGAACAGCGATCCGCCCAGTACCCCGATGAGTTGGTAGGTCACCGTCCACGCCAGACAGGCCGGTACGGCACCCCGTAGGAAGCGGCCCATGGGCATCCGGGCCAGCAGGCAGGCCAGCATCACCGGGATACGGCCGGCCGGCAGCAGCCGGGACACCACCAGCACCGCCACCCCGTGCTCGTCCAGCCGCTGTCGGGCCGCCGACAGCCGGTCCGGGCTGGCCCGCTCGCGCAGCCGCTCCAGCCAGCGGGACCCGTTGCGCGAGCCCACCCCGCGCAGCCCCAGCCAGTAGAGGGTGACGTCACCCAGGAAGGCGGCCAGGGCGGCCACCCCGAACACCGCGAACAGCGACACCGTGGGCACGCTCTGGTGGAAGGCCACCGCCGCCGCCCCGCTGACCACCGCCCCGGTGGGCACCACCGGCAGCAGGGAGCCGAACACCACCAGCAGGAACAGCGAGGGGTAGCCGACCGCGTGCTGCGCGGACTCCGAGGGGAGCGTCAACCCGGCCGTTCCCAGGGCGGCCAGCGGTACCGGCCCGCTCATCCGACGCCGTCCAGCCGCGCGCTCTCCCCGTGCTCCAGCCGGCGTATCCCCACCGTGGGCGCGGCCTTGCCGGCCAGCCGCGCGAACTCGTCACCGGGCGCGTGGAACTCGTGGGGGCGCACCGCGTCCATCCCGATCGGCCAGAAGGTGCCGTAGTGCACCGGTACCGCCCACCGGGGCGCGAGCAGCGCCAGGGCCTTGGCGGCGCTACGCGGGTTGAGGTGCCCCGGCCCCAGGTACGGGCCCCAGCCGCCGACCGGCAGCAGCGCCACGTCCACCGGGCCGACCTCCTGGCCGATGGTGGGGTACAGGCCGGTGTCCCCGGCGAAGTAGGTGCGGGCGGCCCCGGTCACCACGTAGCCCAGGGCCGGGGACTGGGCCGGACCATAGGGCAGCCGCCGCCCGTCGTGGGCCGCCGGCACCGCCCGCACGTGCACCGGCCCCACCCGGAACTCGTCACCGGGCACCACCTCCCGTACCCGCAGCACCGTCGCCAGCCGGCGCAGCCCCGGCACCGCCGCCAGGGCGCCCCGGGGCACCGCCACCTCGGTACCCTCCGGCAGCATGGCCAGCGAGCCCAGGTGCAGGTGGTCGGCGTGCAGGTGGGAGACGAGCACCAGGTCCACCAGGGTGGCCGAGACCGGGGGCACCGGTCCGCGCCGCCGCCGCAGATGGGCCATCCTCCGCACCAGCAGGGGGTCGGTCAGCACGGTGACGCCCGAGTCGCGCACCGTGGCGGTCGCGTGTCCCCACCACGTGACCTCCACCGGCACCTGGCCGCTCCCTTCCTCGGCGTCCTGGACTCGTCGCCGTCCTCGCACCAGCTCGTACGGGGTCTCCCCGGTGACTTCCCGGCGTTCCCTCGGCGCCGCTCGGCGCCCTGAGCGAACCGTACGACGTCGGGGGACGAAAAGCAGTGGAGCCCCGGGCGTCCGATGCGGTGGGCTGCCGCCATGACACCCTTCCCCGAACAGTCCGCCGAACCCCACCGCGAGGGCGGCGCCCTGACCCCGACCGAGGTCGAACGCTTCGTCCAGGACGGCTACCTGCCGCTGCGCGGGGTGTTCTCCCCACAGGTCGCCGCCCGCTGCCGGGAGATCCTCTACGCCGAGGCCGGCTGCTCGCCCCAGGACCCGACCAGCTGGCAGGGCCCGGTCGTCCGACTCGGCGGCCACCACGAGCCACCGTTCCGGGAGGCCGCCTCGGCGCCCCGGCTGGAGGCGGCGTTCGACGACCTGGTCGGGCCGGGCCGCTGGCACCCCCTGGGCGGACTGGGTACCTTCCCCATCCGCTTCCCCCACCCCGAGGCCCCCGAGGACGACGGCTGGCACATCGACGCCGGCTTCGCCTCCGAGGACCCCTCGGGGCCGCCCCGGGTCAACCTGTGGTCCCGGGGGCGGGCCCTGTTGCTGCTGGTGCTGCTGACCGAGGTGGGGGAGCGGGACGCCCCGACCCGTGTCCGGGTGAGCAGCCATCTGCGGGTACCGCCCCGGCTGCGGCCGGCGGGCGCCGAGGGGCTGAGCTTCCTGGAGGTGATGGAGGGGCTCGGCCCGGAGGTCGAGGAGCTGCCGGAGGTGACGGCGACCGGGGCGCCCGGGGACGTCTTCCTCTGCCACCCGTTCCTGGTACACCGGGCGCAGCGTCACCGGGGGACGGCGCCCCGGGTGATCGCCCAGCCCCCGTTGGTGCCGCGTGAGGAGGGGCTGACGCTGGAGCGGGAGGACGGGGCGTACTCGCCGGTGGAGCGGGCGGTCCGGGCCGGGCTGGCCGGCTGACCAGGGGGCCGCGCGTGCCGGGTCACCGCACCTGGCCGTGTCGGTGCCGCCCGCCCCGGCCCTCACCGATGCCCCGGGCACGCCAAGCCCGGCCCCTCCGCTGCCCGGGGTTCCCACGGGACCGCACGGCGCGCCCGGGTCCACCCGGCTGTGCCACGCTGGAGGACATCCGGGGTGCTGGACCGAATCGGAGGCCGAGGAGTGCCGGTGAGAGGGCTCAGTTCGATGCCGTCGTGGCGGCGGATGGGCAGCGGGGTCTTCCGGGTACTGGTCGTCTGGTCCGTGGCGACCGCCACCATGCTGGTCCTGGCCGGGGCCCTGCCGGACTTCCAGCTCCAGTCCGACGACGGCGACAGCGTGACCCGTACCGCCGTGACCGCCGCCATCGGCGCCGGCGCCTTCGGTCTGCTGTCCGCGCTGGTGTGGCCCCTGCTGGTACGGGCGCTGCTGCTGGTCCCCGCCCTGGTGCTGGGGCTGCTGGTGTTCTTCCTCAACGGCACCCTGCTGTGGCTGGCCCTCGGACTGATCCCGGACAACCGGGGTGACGTCAACCCGGAGACCGCCGTGGTGGTCGCCGCCGTGATGTCCGCCGCCTCCTCCGCCACCAGCACCGCCCTGGCCGTACGGGACGACGACGCCTACCGCCGCCGGATGTCCCGGCTGGCCTACCGCCGACGGCGCCGCCAACCGGCCGCCCAGGCCGCCGGCCCGCTCACCCCGGGCACCGTCTTCCTCCAACTCGACGGCCTGGGCCACCCGGTGCTGCGGGAGGCGGTCTCCGGTGACGACCCGCTGATGCCCACGGTCGCCGCCATGCTGCGCCGCACCCACCTCCTCACCCACTGGACCACCGACTGGTCCAGCCAGACCGGGGCCAGCCAGCTGGGCATCCTGCACGGCGGCAACCACGACGTGCCGGCCTTCCGCTGGTACGAGAAGGAGCGGGGCGAGGTGATGGTCAGCAACCGCCCCACCAGCGCGGCCGAACTGGAACGCCGGGCGGTGCGCGCCGCCGGACACCCGGGCCTGCTCAGCGAGGACGGCGCCAGCCGGGGCAACCTGTTCAGCGGGGGAGCGGCCCAGTCCGCGCTGGTGCTGTCGGTGTCCGCCCGGCGCGGCCGACACAACCGGTCCCGCGCCGGGTACTTCGCCTACTTCTCCGACCCCGCCAACGCCACCCGTACCGCCGTCTCCTTCGTGGCCGAACTCCTACGGGAGGTGACGCAGTCGATCCGCTCCCGCGTCCGCCGGCAGTCCCCCCGGGTACCGCGCGGCGGGCTGTACCCCTTCATCCGGGCCTTCGCCACCGTGGTGGAACGTGACGTGGTGGTGGCCGCCGTACTGGGGGACATGCTCAGCGGACGGCGCGCGGTCTACGCCGACCTGGTCGCCTACGACGAGGTGGCCCACCACTCCGGCCCCCGCTCCCCGGACCTGGCGCAGGTGCTGCGCCGGCTGGACCGCTCGGTGGCCCTGATCGCCAAGGTGGCCCGGAGCGCCCCTCGCCCCTACCGGCTGGTGCTGCTGTCCGACCACGGGCAGAGCCAGGGCCACACCTTCGCGGACGCCTACGGGCTGCGCCTGGAGGACCTGGTACGGGCCGGCTGCGGACTGCCGGTGCCCCGCCGCGCTCGGCGTAGCCCCAGCGGGGCCGAGGCCCGGGAGGCGGCGCGGGCCGCGCTGCGCCGACCCGAGGGCCCGGTCGACGGGGACGAGGTCCATGTGCCGGACTCCCCGGCCGAGCCGGTGGTCCTCGCCTCCGGCAACCTGGGCCTGGTGTCCTTCCCCGACGTACCCGGCCGGATGTCGCGGGAGGAGATCGACCGCCGCCACCCCGCGCTGCTGCGCACCCTGGCCGACCACGGCGGGATCGGCTTCGTCCTGGTGTGGAGCGAGCGGCACGGCCACCTGGTGCTGGGCCGTGGGGGAGAACGACGCCTGGAGACCGGCGAGGTGGTGGGCGAGCGCGACCCGCTGGAGCCCTTCGGCCCGGGAGCCGCCGAGGCGGTGTACCGGGTCTCCCGCTTCCCCCACGTCGCCGACGTCATGGTCAACTCGGCCGTGGACGACCGGGGTGGGGTGCACGCCTTCGAGGAGCAGATCGGCTCCCACGGCGGGTTGGGCGGCGAGCAGAACCAGGCTTTCCTGCTCGCGCCCCGGTCCCTGTCCCCGGCGGTGGCCGAGGGGGAGCGACTGGTGGGAGCCGCCGCGGTGCACCGGGTGCTGAGCCGCTGGCTCAGCGAGGCGGACGCCGCCGACCCGGTCCCCCCGGGCCGGACGCCCACCACCCGTCAACGGGTCGGCTGAGCCTCAGCGTTCGTCCCGCAGCGGAGCGCCCACCTGGTGCAGGTGGGTCAGCGCCTCACGCCAGGAGGCGACCAGCCCGGTCTCGTGGTACGGGATGCCCAACCGCTCGCAGTGGGCCCGCACCAGGGGCTTGGCCCGACGCAGGTGCGGGCTGGGCATGTTGGGGAACAGGTGGTGCTCGATCTGGTGGTTCAGCCCGCCCAGGGCCAGGTCGGTGAACCAACCTCCGCTGACGTTGCGGGAGGTGAGCACCTGACGGCGCAGGAAGTCCGGGCGGTCGTCACCGGTCAGGGTGGGCATCCCCTTGTGGTTGGGGGCGAAGGCGCAGCCCAGGTAGACGCCGAACACCGCCTGGTGGATCGCCAGGAAGCCCAGCGCCAGCCCCCAGTCCAGCACCCAGAACAGGGCGACGAGGTAGCCCACGATGTGCGCGCCCAGCAGCAGCCCCTCCCACAGACGACGCTTGGTGGTGGGGGCCCAGAGCGCCCGCACGCTGGAGACGTGCAGGTTGAACCCCTCCAGGGTCAGCAGCGGGAAGAACAGCCACGCCTGGTGACGGCCGATGAACCGGGGCACCCCCTGGCTGGCCTTCGCCTGCCGCTGGGACCACACCAGGATCTCCGGGGACACGTCCGGGTCCAGTTCCTCGTGGTTGGGGTTGGCGTGGTGGCGGGTGTGCTTGTTCATCCACCAGCCGTAGGACATCCCGATGCCCAGGTTGCCGATCAGCCGGCCGGCCAGCTCGCTGACGCCGCGACCACGGAAGACCTGACGGTGCGCCACGTCGTGTGCGGCGAGGGCCAACTGCCCGAAGGCCAGGCCCATTCCGACCGCGAGCAGCAACTGCCAGGGGCTGTCACCCAGTACGAGGAAACCGGCCCAACCGGTGAGGAGGGTGCCTATCACCAGGGTGAGCCGCACCGCGTAGTAGCCCGGCCTGCGGCGCATCAGGCCCGCCTCCGCGACGGCGCGGGAGAGTGGGGCGAAGTCGCTGCCCGGACGGCGGGCGGGTGACGGTTCGGTGAGCGTTGTCGTCATGTGCAGAGTCTGACGATCTTCGTCGGCCCGGTACAGCCGCTCAACCCCTCCATGCAAGGGGGACTTGAATGCCCTGGTGGGGGTGTACCTAGCACCACCCCGGGCGTCTCGGTGGCGGGTTCGCCCCGGGGCGATGTCGGATATACGGGTACCGGCACGGACGTTCGACCACCCCGTAACACGGCTGGCGGGACCGCGCCGCCCGGTTCACCCTCGGAGTATGAGCGAGACGACCGACGCCGATCCCGGCCCCGGTGCCAGGGCCGAACCGGAGACCAGACCGCCCACCCCCAGCTCCCGTACCGGGGACGACTCCCGTGAGGGAGAGGAGGAAAGACCCGGGGACCACCGGATGACCCTGCGGATCTCCCGGGACGGGGGCCGCACCTGGAGCGGACCCCGGTACGTGGTCTCCACCGACCCGCCTCTGGAGTTCAGCCCGGGCAGCTTCCCGCCCTGTCGCTGCCCCCGTTGTACGACCCAGCGGACGCCCGACACCCCACCGACCGAGCCCTCGGCGGGGTGAGCGACCAGACCGAACAGGGCCGGGGGACCGGACGGCGTGAGAGGCCCACGCGCCCGGGTGCGGCAGCCGCACCGGGCGTGCCGCCGAGGCATGTCGGAAACCCGCTCTCGAACAGCTCGCGGGGGAGGGAGGGTGGGCCCGGTCCATCCAGCCGGGCCCACCCGAACCCCGGTCACCGACGGGCTGGAGTCCCGAGCCGCCCGTGGTGACCGGGGCGTTCAGTCGGGCGGCGTCCCCGCGTCGCCCAGCAGCCGCAGTCCGCCGCCCTCACGTACCGCGATCCTTCCGGTGGCCCGCATGACGGAGCCCTCGGGGCCCCAGGGGTCGGGCACCGCCGGTCCGGCACCGCCCCCGGGGTCGGTGGGCGCCGGTTCGACCAGTCCCTCACCGCCCACGTACAGCAGCCCCGCCACCCCCGGCGCGCAGGGGCGCAGCGCCCGGTCCAGCACCAGGGCGCGGGTGTTCCACAGCGGACGGCAGGGGGCCGGCCGGGCGCCGGTGGCCCGGTGCAGCACCGAGGGGGCGCCGGGCAGGTCCAGCAACCGGTGGACGGTCACCCCCGGGAACCGCCGGACGGCGCCCCGTTCGGCCTCCGGGCTCAACTCGCCCGCCACGCACAGCAGATGGGCCGGGGCCGGGCCGGTCCAGGGGCGGTTCAGCAGCCCGGTCAGCTCCCGTCCGTGCGCGCACCACACGGTGGGCGCCGGGTCCGGGAGCGGACGTTCGGTCAGCAGTACCCGCGCCGAGTGGCGCAGCGGCCAGGCGGCCCAGTGCTCCCACGCCAGGGGGGAGACCCAGACCCGGGAGCCGGTGTCCAGGCCCAGCAGCGCCCCCAGCCACCGGGCCCGCAGGTCCAGCAGCCGGTGGGAGTGGGCCACCACCCGCCCCCGTACCCGGTCCACCAGGGCGGGGTGACGGCAGGTCAGCGCCCGGGCCGGCGGGGTGTCCAGCAGGTCACCGCGTTCCACCTCGCCCCGGTCCAGGCGCTTGCCGTCGAGTTCGTCGTGGGGCACCCGCAGGGCCCGCTCGTACCACTCGCCCTCGGACACCCGCCCGGACAGCAGGGCGCCACCGGCCTTCCACACCGCGAGCTGGGTCAGCAGCCGGCCCGGACCGTGCGGCAGGTCCACCGCGACCGGCACCCCGGGCCGCACGCCCTCGGCGACCAGACGTCGGGCCAGCCGGTTGGCGGCCGAGTGCAGCGAGCGGTGGTCCAGGTCGCCGGGTTCGTCGCTCACCGCCGGGGTCGAGGGGCGCCTGCGCGCGGTCGCCTCCAGGGGGCCGATGGCGGTGGTGGCCGGTACCGGACGCCGTGCCTGTGCCAACTCCCGCCGCCACTCGGCGTGTTCGTCCGCCGCCAGGACGGCCAGCGTGCCCAGCCGCCGCTGCGCGGACCCCTCGGTGAGGGCGCCCAGCACCCCCACCAGCCGGTGCCACTGGGTACGCAGCGCCCGCTGGTCGTACCGGTCGGGGTCGCCGTCCAGCTCCAGCCGCGTCGGCCCCCGCGGCGTCTCGTACAGGGCGAGGGCCCGGTCGCCGACCGGACCTCGGCGCAGGTTGCGGGTGTGGGCCCGGGCGGGGCCGAACCGTACCGGCCGGGGCGGGGCCAGCGGGTGGGTCACCCAGGGCAGGGCGGCGGGCGGGGGCGCGCCCGGGTCCGGGCGCCGTGACCCGGCTCCCCGGACCGCCCGTGCCAGCCGCCGCACCAGGTCGGCGAGGGTGTGGTGCTCCCCGGCGTCCACCGTCACGGTCACGGTGTGGCTGGTGCGTACCGGGGTGGGTGGGCGAGGCACGCGGGAGGTCCCCTCCGGGCGCACGGTGACGCCGAGGGTGACCCGGTCGCGCTGCCGCTCTCGGGCGGTCATCAACGCCTGGGCGGCCAGCACCAGTTCGAGGGTGCCGACGCCCAACTCTCCGGCCCGGGCGCGGAGTCGGGCGGTCAGCGCGGCGGGCAGGGTGCCGGTCGTCCGCGACGGCGCCCGGGTGGGGGCCTGGGCCACCGGTGCGTCAGACCGGGTGCGCGTCCCCTCCTCGGCGGAGGCGTCCGCGACCAGGGGCGCGAAGGGGTTGGGTCCGGCCGGCCGCCCTCCGAGCAGGGCCGTGTAGTGCTCGGCGGTACGGTCGACCACCAGCTGCCGGCCGGGGGCGTCCACCAGTACGTGGTGGGCCCGCTGGAACCAGCACCAGCGCCGCTCGGCGAGCCGCAGCAGCGCGTGCTCGTACAGGTGCCCCTCTTCGGGGGCGAGTGGCCCCTCCAGGGCGGCGGCCATCCACTCCTCGGCCACCCGCTCCGGCCGCCGCTCCCCGCGCAGGTCCACCACCGGGAGCCGCGAGGAGGGGCTGGGCAGGGGGAGTTGGCGCACCCGGCCGTGCTCCTCCCACAGCCGTACCCGCAGGGCCTCGGCCTCCTGGAGGGTGCGTCGCAGCGCCCGACGGAACAGGGGTACCCGCAGGGGCCCGTCGATCACCGTACGGTCGGCCACCGCCCGCAGGGGACTGTCGACCGGCAGCCCGGGCCAGTGCCACAGGCCCCGTTGTGAGGCGCTGAGCGGCAGCCCCGGACGGGGCGCGGTCAGTGGCCCGGGCGAGGCGATCATGCATCCGCCCCCAGGACTCTCACCCACTTCTCCAGAGCGGGTTCCTCGGCCAGGTCGGCGAAGGACACCGGCTTCTCGTGCTGTCCGCGCCAGCGTTCCACCAGGGTCATCAGACGGATGGAGTCCAGGCCGTAGTCGACCAGGTTCTCGTCGTCGGGGATGTCGACGGGGTCCTCGCCCAGCACGTCGGCGACGTCCTCGCGGATCTGTTCTGCGGTGAGTGCCATGGTTCAGCTCCTCGGGAAGACACGGTCGGTGGTGGTGAGCGCGGCACAGCGGCCGGCCGCGTAGCGCAGGGCCATCCGGTGGTCCTCGGCCGAGAAGTCCGCGACTGCGTCGGCCACCAGGAACGCCCGGATGTCCCGCATCCAGGCGTCAGCGGCGGTCATCAGCACCCCGATGTGGGCGTACACCCCGCACAGCACCAGCTGGTCCCGGCCTTCCTCGGCCATCTGCTCGGCCAACGGGCTGCGGACGAAGGCGCTGTACTTCCACTTGGTGAGCACCCGGTCCCGCTCCTGTGGGGCGATCACCTCGGGGATGGCCCGGGCGGCGGGGTCGTCCGGCAGGCCCGGTCCCCAGAAGTCCATCTGGAGCCCGCGCTCCTCGGGGGTCTGCCCGCCGGGCTGGGCGGTGTAGTACACCGGGACGTCCAGCTCGTGGGCCCGTCGCCGCAACCGCCCCACGTGGTCGAGCAGTTGGGGAACGGGCTCGGCCTCGGTGTCGTAGGCCGACAGGAAGTAGTTCTGCAGGTCGTGGATCAGCAGCACCGCCCGAGCGGGGTCGACGGTCCACTCCACCTTTCCCGGGGGCAGGTCCTCCGGTCCGGGCAGGGGGTAGGGGCTGATCTTGGGCAGTGCCATGGGGGGTCTTTCTCCAGGGGTCAGTCGCGGGGTGCCCGCTCGTCCTCTCGGGTACGGGCGCGCAGGTCCTTCTTGGACACCTTGCCGATGCCGGTCTGGGGGAAGGCTTCCACGAACTCCACCCGGTCGGGCACCTTGTAGGCGGCCAGACCCCGTTGTCGTACGTGGCGTTTGATGTCCACCGGCCGGGGTGGGGTGACGCCCTGACGGGGGATCACATAGGCGCAGCTGCGTTCGCCCAGGTAGTCGTCGGGGACGGCCACCACGGACACGTCGAACACGGCGGGGTGGGTGAGGATGAGGTTCTCCACCTCCTCGGCGGCGATCTTCTCCCCGCCCCGGTTGATCTGGTCCTTGGCCCGGCCCTCCACCACCAGGTGGCCGGTCCCGGTGCGTCGCACGATGTCGCCGGTGCGGTAGAAGCCGTCCTCGGTGAAGGCCCGGGCGTTGTGCTCGGGCGCCCGCCAGTACCCCCGGATGGTGTACGGGCCCCGGGTGAGCAGGTGGCCGGGCGTACCGTCCGGCAGGTCGCGGTCCTGGTCGTCGACCACCCGGACCTCGTCGTCGGGGGAGATGGGGCGGCCCTGGGTGGTGTGGACGACCTCCTCCGGGTCGTCCAGCCGCGTGTAGTTGACCAGTCCCTCGGCCATCCCGAACACCTGCTGGAGCGCGCAGCCCAGGCTGGGCCGGACCCGGCGGGCCGCCGACTCGCTGAACTTGGCGCCGCCCACCAGCAGCAGCCGCAGGCTGCTCAGGTCGTGGCCGAGCTTCTCGGCGGCGTCCATCCACACCAGGGCCAGCGGGGGCACCAGCCCGGTGAGGGTGACCCGCTCGCTCTCGATCAGGGGGAAGGCCACGTCGGGGTTGGGCGCGGGGCACATCACCACCCGGGCCCCGGCGTACAGGGCCCCGAGGGTGCCGGGGGAGGACATCGGGAAGTTGTGGGGCGCGGGCAGCACGCACAGGTAGACGCTGTCGGCGTCCACCCCGCACAGTTCGTTGGACGCCCAGATCGAGTACAGGTAGTCGTCGTGGGTACGGGGGATCAGCTTGGGCACCCCGGTGCTTCCGCCGGACAGCTGGAGCAGCGCCAGGTCGCTCGGTTTCGGCTCGGGCAGGGGCCGGGGCCGGGTGGGCACCCGGGACAGGGGCTCGCAGCCCTCGGGCAGGTCACCCTCGTCCGCGTCGACCACCCACACGTTCCGCAGTGAGGGGGCCTGGTCGCGGATCTTGGTGGCCAGCCCCGGGTGGTCGAAGCCCTCGTGTTCGGCGGGGATGACGTAGCCGACGGCCTCGGCGAAGGAGCAGAAGTAGGAGATCTCGGTCTCCCGGTGCGCCGGCAGCGCGAGGACGGGTACCGCGCCCAGCCGGAACAGGGCGAACAGCACCTCGAAGAACTCGGCCTGGTTGGGGAGTTGGACCACCAGCCGGTCACCGGGGCGCACGCCGCGGGCCCACAGTCCGGCGGCCAGCCGGTCGGCCCTGCCGTCCAGTTCGGCGTAGGTCCAGCGCACCCCCCGGGTGGGGTCGACCACGGCCGGCCGGTCGGGGTGGGCGCGGGCACGCTCCCTCAGCACCTGGCCGAAGGTCTCCCCGCGCCACCAGCCGGCCTCCCGGTACCGCCGGGCGAAGTCCTCCGGCCAGGTCGGCGCGTCCGGTGTGGTCGGCCGGCTCATCGCTCGACCCCCACCGCGTGCAGGAAGGTACGGAACTTCGCCTCCGTCTCCTCCACCTCCGCCCTCGGCTGGGAGGCGTCCACGATGCCCGCCCCGGCGTACAGCCGCAGCGAGCGTTCGGCCACCTCCGCGCAGCGCAGGGTCACCACCCACTCGCCGTCGCCCTGGGCGTCGCCCCAGCCGACCATGCCGGTGAAGTACCCCCGGTCGAAGCCCTCGGTGTCGGTGATCACCTCACGAGCCAGGTCGGTGGGGGTGCCGCAGACGGCCGGGGTGGGGTGCAGCGCGGAGGCCAACTCCAGGGCGGACACCGAGGGTTGGTCCAGGGTGGCGGTGACGGTGGTGGACAGGTGCCACATGGTGGCGGTCCGGGTCAGGGTGGGCCGGCCCGGTACGTCGAGGGTGGAGCAGAAGCGGCCCAACGCCTCGCGTACCGCCTCCACCACCACCGCGTGTTCGTGCAGGTCCTTGTCCGAGTCCAGCAGGGCGGCGGCCCGGCGCACGTCCTCGGCCAGGTCACCGCTCCGTGGGGTGGAGCCGGCCAGGGGGTTGGCCACCACCCGGTTCCCCTCGCGGGAGACCAGCAGTTCGGGGCTGGCGCCCAGCAGGGTGCGCCGCTGGTCCACCGGCAGGGCGAAGGTGTAGCCGGTCGGGTCGCGCCGGGCCAGCCGTTGCAGCATCGCCGGGAGGTTCACCCGCTCCTCCGACTCCAGCTCCAGGGTGCGGGAGAGGACGACCTTGTCGAACTCCCGGGACCGCATCCGGGTCACCAGTTCGGCGACGTTCTTGGCGTACACCTCCTCCGAGGGGTGCGCGGTGATGTTCCACCGGTGTCGGGGCGCCGCCGAGGGCGGGAGGGATATCAGGGGGTCGGCCCGCAGCGGGGAGGCGGCGGAGACCACCTCGGGGACCACCAGGGCGTTGGGCGCGTTCTGGTCGAAGGGCACGGCCCCAATGACCAGGGGCGTGAGCGAACTGTCGGTGTGGACCGAGCGCAGTGTGTGGGCCACCCGCTCGGCCAACGGCGCGGGCCCGTGGGGCACATGGGTGCGCACCCCCCGGGTGAGGAGGGTGTGGCGGGGGGTGGCCAGGAACCGGGAGCCGGGGGTGTAGGCGTCCAGCAGAGCGGTGGCCGTTCCGACCGCGGGATGTGTCTGGTGCCCCTTGGTGGGGGGCGAGGCGACTTCGGGTGCCGTCGACGACACGATCGCTCCAATTCTCCGGTGGGTGAGGGCGTGGGGGCGGCTGCGCTCAGTTGAGGGTGGCGCCGCCGTCGACGTACAGCTCGTGCAGGGTGATGTGGCGCGCCCGGTCCGAGGCGAGGAACACGACCGCCTCGGCGATGTCCTGGGGTTGGGCGAGCCGGCCCAGCGGTATGCCGGTGCGCCAGTTCTCCGGGTCGCCCTCGACGACCCGTCGTTCGGCGTCGGAGTCGGTCCACAGCTGACGCTGCATCGGGGTGTCGGTGGAGCCGGGGGCGACAATGTTGCAGCGCACCCCGCTGCGGGCCAGTTCCAGGCCCAGACACTTGGTGAACATGGTGCTGGCCGCCTTGGAGGCGGCGTAGGCGGCCATGCCGGTACGGGGGACGCCGACGGCGTTGGAGCCGACGGTGATGACGCAGCCCCGGTTCCGTTCGGCCATCCGCGAGCCGAGCACCTGGCCGGTGTGGAAGACCCCGGTGGCGTTGACCGCGAAGGTCTCCTCCCAGTCCCGGGCGCTGAGCTTGGTGGCCGGGGCGGTACGGAGTATCCCGGCGACGTTGACCAGGATGTCGATCGGGCCGACCTCGCGTTCCACCCGGTCCACCACCGACTCCACCGCCGTGCGGTCGGTCACGTCGAGGGGGAAGGGGCGGATGTCCCCGTCCCGGTGCTCCTCGGCGACCTGGTGGAGCGGTTCGACCTGGCGGTCGGTGGCCGCCACGGTGGTGCCGACGTCGGCCAACGCCCGGGCGACGGAGGCGCCGATGCCCTGGGCCGCGCCGGTGACCAGCGCGGTGCGGCCGGCGAACTCGGCGCCGGGGCGCGGAGCGTGTGGGGACATCAGCAACCCTCCCGAATACTTAGGTAAGCCTAACTTAACAGCTTCCGTGGCTGGCCGCGACGGTGAGCCCCCTCGGGCGCCGGGCCCTGGACGGTCGTCAACTCGTGTACGGCGGTGGGGTGTTCAGCCCGGAGCGGAGAGGCCGTACACCGACTCACCCGCCACGAAGGTGCCCAACACCTCGATCTGGCCGATGCGCTCCGGGTCGACCCGACAGGGGTCCTCGGACAGCACCACCCAGTCCGCCCACTTGCCGGGCGTCAGGCTGCCGACCTCGTCCTCCCAGTGGCAGGCGTAGGCCGAGCCCAGGGTGTAGGCGCGCAGCGCGTCCTCCACCGACATCGCCTCGTCGGGGCCGATGGGCAGGCCGCTGGAACTGGCCCGACGCACCATCACCTCCACCGCCCGCAGCGGGGCGCCGACGGTGACCGGCCGGTCGGAGCTGCCGGCCAGGGGGACGCCGTGGTCCAGGAACGACTGGCCCCGGTAGAGCCACGGGGCGCGGCGGGGGCCCATCAGCGGGGCGTAGTCGTCGCCCAGGTACCACAGGAAACCGGGCTGGACGACCGCCCCCAGCCCCAGTTCCGCGAACCGGGGCAACTGGTCGGGCCGCACCAGGCCGGCGTGCTCCACCCGGTGCCGGGCTCCCGGCCGGGGGTGCCGGCGCTGGGCCTCGGCCACCGCGTCCAGGGCCAGGTCCACCGCGCGGTCCCCGATGGCGTGGATGGCCAGCTGCCAGCCCGCCAGGTGGCCGCGCACGATGGTGTCCGTCAACTCCTCGGGGTCCGCGTACAGTTCGCCGGCGTGCTCCAGGCCCTCGTACGGCTCGGTGAGGGCGGCGGTACGGGGCATCATCCCGCCGTCGGTGAAGATCTTCAGCGCCCCCAGCCGCAGCCGGTCGTCCCCGAAGCCGGTGCGCAGCCCCAGGTCCAGGCCCTCTCCGGGGCCGTCCTGCGGGTGGGCGCCGACCGGGTGCAGGGCGGCGGCGGCCACCATCAGCTGCACGCGCAGCGGGAGTTGGCCCGCCTCGCGCAGCGACTGGTAGGCCGCCAGCTCCACCGGGGAGTGGGTGACCAGCCCGCCCCCGATACCGGCCTCGGCGCAGGCCGTCACGCCCTCCGAGACGCACACCCCGGTGGAGCGTCGCAGGGCGCGGCCCAACTCGGCCTCGGAGTAGGGCATCCGCAGCTGGCGTACCGCCGCCATCCCGCCCTCCACCAGCACGCCGTCCTGGTGGACGGTGTCCTCCGGCAGCATCCGCAACACCGGGGTGCTCACCACGCAGGAGTGACCGGAGTCGTGGGTGAGGATCACCCGGCGACCCGGGGCGGCGGCGTCCAGCTCACCGGCCGTCAGGTGACGGCCCAGCGGACGTTGGTCGTAACCGGCCACGTCCACCCAGTCGTCCGGGCCGACCCGGTCGGCCGCCTCCCGCACCCCGTCCAGGATGGCCGGGACGGAGTCGCTGGGGGCGACCGAGGGCGTGCCGGACTTGAGCCCGGCCCACGCCAGGTGTACGTGGGCGTCCACGAACCCGGGGATCACCACCCGGCCGTCCAGGTCCCAGACCCGGCGAGCGGGCAGCTCGGCCACCCGCTCGTCCAGACCGAACACCCGGCCCCGCCACACTCCCAGCTGGGTGGCCCGTGGGTGCTCCCGGTCGAGGGTGAGCACACGGGCGTTGACCAGCTTGAGGTCGAGCATGGGGGGCCTTTCGACGTGGGGGAGCGGGGTCCGTCAGCCGATGGTGCCTGAGGGCTGGACCTCGTGGGTGTGGGCCAGCAGCGAGTCCAGGATCTCCCCGGACCGCATGGCCGTGTGGGACAGCAGGGTGGAGGTGATCCCGTGGGTGTGTTCGGTGCTGCCCTGTACGTAGATACCCGCGCTCACCTGGTCGAAGACGCGTACCCGGTGGTCCCGGCCGACCTGGAGGCTGTCCTCGTCGTCCCGCAGGCACAGCTTGTCGGCCTTGCCCAACAGCTCGCCCGGGTCCGGGAGTTGGTACCCGGTGGCGTACACCAGCAGGTCGACGTCCAGCGACTGGCGCTCACCGGTGGGCAGGTGCTCGACGGTCACCCGGAGCCCGTCCTCGGTGGGCGCCGTCTCCCGGAGGCGGGAGACGTTCATGAACCGCAGCCGCCGGGTGCCCTGCACCTGTTCCTGGTACTGGGCCCGGTACAGCGCGTCGATCAGTTCCAGGTCGACCGCCGAGTAGTTGGTCGACCGGTGGTAGTCCATCAGCGAGCGCTTGACCTCGGGGGGCGACTGGTAGAACACGTCCACCCCCTCCGGGTCGAACACCCGGTTGGCGAACGGCGAGTCGTCGGCAGGGGTGTAGCCGTACTTGGCGAACACCGCGCAGACCTCGGCGCTGGGGAACTTCCGGTGCAGGTACGCCACCGCCTCGGCCGCGCTCTGCCCCGCGCCCAGCACCATCACCCGTTCCGGGGCGCGGTCGGCCCACTCCTCGACCCGGGGCACCAGGTCGCGGTTGTGCCAGACCCGGTCCGAGACCTGCGCGCCGTTGGGTATGCGCGGGGTCATGCCGGTGGCCACGCAGAGGTTGCGGGTGCGGCGCACCAGCGAACCCCCGTCGGGGGTGGTGCTGGTGACGTCGAAGTACTCCACCCGGTCGCCCTCGAAGACCGGCTCCACGCCCACCACCTGGTGGCCGTAGTCCACCAGGTGCTCCAGTCGCGCGGCGGCCCACTCGAAGTAGTCGTGGAACTCGATGCGCAGCGGGAAGAGGGTCTTCTGGTTGAGGAAGTCGACCAGCCGGTCGCGCTCCTTCAGGTAACACAGGAAGCTGAACCCGCTGGTGGGGTCGCGCATGGTGACCAGGTCCTTGAGAAAGGAGACCTGCATGGTCGCGTCGTCGATCAGCATCCCGCGGTGCCAGCCGAAGCGTGGCTGCTTCTCCCAGAAGGCGGCCTTGAGCCGCCGGTCAGCGGTAGTGCGGCTGTTGTGCTCCTCGATCGCGATGGCGAGTGCCAGGTTGGAGGGTCCGAACCCGATCCCCAGCACGTCGTAGATGGTTTCCGTTTCGCGGCGGACTTGATTCACCGCAGCATCGCCTCCCTAGCCGGCGCAATCGTAGGTAAGGTTAGCCTTACTTTGCAATGCGGGGTGGCGCTCCTCACGGGACATCACCCCTGTGGCGAGGTCGAGTTGGGCAACCGACACCATGTCGGACAGTCGCCCGACCGACCTGGTGACACCGGCGAAGACGAGACGAGAGAGTGGAGAGCACACGATGCGGGTTGCCATGTTCGGCTACCAGACCTGGGGCCACCGCACGCTCAAGGCGCTGTTGGACTCCCGGCACGAGGTCGTTCTGGTGGTGACCCACCCCAAGAGCGAGCACGTCTACGAGAGGATCTGGGGCGACTCGGTGGCCGACCTCGCCGAGGAGCACGGGGTGCCGGTGCTGCTGCGCAACAGGCCCGACGACGAGGAACTGCTGGCCACGCTCAAGGAGGCCGCGCCGGACCTGATCGTCGCCAACAACTGGCGCACCTGGCTGCCCCCGGAGGTCTACGACCTGCCCCCGCACGGCACCCTCAACGTGCACGACTCCCTGCTGCCGGCGTACGCGGGCTTCTCCCCGATCATCTGGGCGCTGCTCAACGGCGAGTCCGAGGTGGGCGTCACCGCCCACAAGATGAACCCCGAACTGGACGCCGGTGACGTGCTGTTGCGCAGCGCGGTGACCGTCGGGCCCCGGGACACCGCCACCGACCTGTTCCACCGCACCGTGGACCTGATCGAGCCCCTGGTGACCGAGTCCCTGGAGCTGATCGACTCCGGCGAGGCGCGGTGGACCCCCCAGGACCGGTCCCGGGCCAGCTTCTTCCACAAGCGGTCCCTGGAGGACAGCCGGATCGACTTCACCTGGCCCGCCGAGGACCTGGACCGCCTGGTGCGCGCCCAGTCCGACCCGTACCCCAACGCCTACTGCTACCACGGCGACAAGCGGCTGCGGATCGTCCAGGCCCAGGTCTCCGAGGCCCACTACGGCGGCACCCCCGGGCGGATCTTCATCCCCGAGGGCGACGGCGTGGTGATCGTCGCCGGCCCCGAGGCCCGGCGCGGCCGGAGCCGGGGCCTGGTCATCCAGCGACTGCGCACCGAGGACGACCGGGAGCTGTCGGCCAAGGAGTACTTCCGCACCATGGGCGGCTACCTCACCAGCCACCCCGTCACGGGTCGGTGAGCGGCGGCACGTGAGTCTCTCGACGAGACCCCGACCCGACACCGAGGCCACCCGACGGCCGCGCGGCGCCCAGGCGTTGCTGCGCGGCGGAGGGCTCGCGGTGTTGGGCGGGGTCGTACTGCTGCTGGTGGTGCTGAGCACCTGGATCGGCACCAAGGACACCTCGCTGGCACAGGTGTGGTCCGCCCTGTGGGGCGACGACGGCTCCTACAGCACCGAGGTGATCCGGGAACTGAGGTTGCCGCGCACCATGGTCGGACTGATGGTCGGCGCCGGACTCGGCGCCGCCGGGGCGGTGATGCAGTCCCTGACCCGCAACCCCCTGGCCGACCCCGGCCTGCTGGGCGTCAACGCCGGCGCTTCGGCCGCCGTGGTCTTCGGCATGGGCGTGATCGGACTGAGCGGGTTCACCTCCGTGGTCTGGTTCTCCTTCCTCGGAGCGGCGGCCACCACGGTGCTGGTGTACCTGCTGGGCGCCTCCGGCCGGGGCGGGCCCACCCCGGTACGCCTCGCCCTGGCCGGGGCGGCGGTCAGCGCCAGCCTCACCGGGGTGATCGCCGGGCTCACCGTCTTCGACCTGGGCACCTACGACTACCTCCGGTTCTGGATGATCGGCTCACTGGCCGGCGGCAAGCCCGACCTGGTGCTGGACCTGCTGCCGTTCGTGGTCGTCGGCCTGTTCGTCGCCCTGCTGCTGGCCCGCCCGCTGAACTCCCTCGCCCTGGGCGACGACCTGGGGCGGGCCCTGGGAGCCAAGCTGGCCCGCACCCGGATCTGGGGCGTGGTCGCGGTGACCCTGCTGTGCGGCTCGGCGACCGCGGCGGCCGGCCCGATCGGCTTCGTCGGCCTGGTGGTGCCCCTGGTGGCCCGCTGGCTGACCGGCCCCGACATGCGCTGGGTGCTCCCGTACTCGATGCTGCTCGCCCCGGTGCTGCTGCTCAGCTCGGACATCCTGGGCCGAGTCGCCCTGTCCGAGGGGGAGTTGGAGGTGGGCGCGGTGACCGCGCTGCTGGGCGCCCCGGTGTTCATCGCCATGGTGCGGCGCCGTAAGGAGATCTCGCTGTGACCCCGACCGCCACCCCGGACACCTCAGCCGATCCGGGCACCGACGCGCGCCCTGGGCCCACGGTGGGCGCGGTACGCCCCGTCTCCCTCGGCTCGGGCCGGATCACCTTCCGGCTGCACGGCCGCACCCTGGTCGTCAGCCTGCTGGCCGTCCTGCTGTCCGTCCTGTTGCTGGGCGTCGGGCTGTGCATGGGCGCGTACACCGTCGCCCCGGGCGAGGTGGCCCGCGCCCTGTTCTTCGGCACCGGGGAACGGCTCGCGGTGCACTTCGTCAACCAGGAACGCCTGCCCCAGGCGCTGTTGGCGATCCTGGTGGGCTGCGCCCTGGGCATCAGCGGGGCCATCTTCCAGAGCATCTCCCGCAACCCGCTGGCCAGCCCGGACGTGATCGGCTTCAACTCCGGCGCGGCCACCGGGGCGATCATGGTGATCGTCACCGTCGGGGGCGGGGCCACCCAGGTCGCCCTGGGGGCCATCGGTGGGGGACTGGTGACCGCCCTGGTGGTGTTCCTGCTGGCCTCCAAGGGCGGACTGCACGGGGTACGTCTGGTGCTGATCGGGCTGGGCGTGACCGCGATGCTGGGCTCGGCCAACTCGTACCTGCTCACCCGCTCCGCCCTCAACGACGCCCAGAACGCCCACGTGTGGATGATCGGCACCCTCAACGGCCGCACCTGGGGCTCGGTCCAGGCCATGGCCGTCGCCCTGGTGGTGCTGCTGCCGCTGGCCGTCCTGCTGGGGCGTCAGCTGCGGATGCTGGAGCTGGGCGACGAACTCGCCAGCGGTCTGGGCGTCCCGGTCAACCGGTCCCGGATCGCGCTGACCCTGCTGGGCGTCGGCCTGTGCGGGGTGGCGGTGGCCAGCGCGGGCCCGGTGCCCTTCATCGCCCTGGCGGCCCCTCAGATCGCGGCGATGCTGACCCGCGCCCCCGGGGTGAGCGTGCTGTCCGCCGGCGCGGTCGGCGCCGCCCTGCTGTCCGCCGCCCACCTGATGTCGGGGCAGTTCTTCCTGGTCCTGGCCTGGGTGGGGGAACGGGTCGGGTGGCTGGCCCTGGTGGACGACACCCAGCGCAACAGCCAGCTGCCGGTGGGGGTCACCACGGCGGTGCTGGGCGGCGCCTACCTGGCCTGGGTGCTGTTCCGGCGGCGCAGCGGCCGGGCCTGAACCCCCTTCCGCCCGGCCGCCCTTGGGGTGGTGAGGGGGTGTCGGATGCGCCACGTTCGACGCCCCCGAGCTGGGCTTGTCCCCGACCGGTAGCTAAAGTTAGGCTTGCCTAACTACAAGGAGGACGTTGTGACCACCAACCCATTCGAGGACGACGAGGCCAGCTACCTGGTGCTCGCCAACGACGAGGGCCAGCACTCCCTTTGGCCCGCCTTCGCCGAGGTGCCGGCCGGCTGGACCGTGGTGCACCCCGAGGACTCCCGCCAGGCGTGCCTGGAGTACGTCGAGCGGAACTGGACCGACCTTCGCCCCAAGAGCCTCATAGAGAGCATGGCCTCCGACCCGTCATGAACCCATTCGCGTTCTCTCGTACCAAGCTGGCCCGACGCAGGTTCCTCGCCGGAGCGGGCGCGGTCGGCGGGGCGGCCCTCGTCGGCTCCTCGGTGCCCACCGGCAACAACCCCGTCTTCGCCCCTCCGCGCCCGGACATGATGACCGTGGCCCTGGGCACCCCGCTGGACCAGGTGCCCGGCGCCCGGGGCGTCACCCAGGCCGGCCACCACCACGCCACCGGCGCCTCGCGGACCACCCAGGCGGCCCAGGCCGCCCGCGCGGCGAAGGCCGCCAAGGACCTCAAGCCCTTCGTGGACCGGCTTCCCGTACCACCCGTACTCCGGGGCCGGGGCGGGGAGTTGACGGTCACCATGCGCCAGGCCCGGGTCCGGCTGCACCGCGACCTGCCGCACACCCGGCTGTGGACCTACGAGGGCGGCCACCTGGGCCCCACCATCGAGGCCCGGCGCGGCCGGAAGCTGCGTATCGCCTGGGAGAACGAACTGCGCGGTGACTTCCCGGTGGTCGCGGTACGGGTGCCCTTCGTCGCCCCCGAGGACCCCGACGACCCGCTGATGTGGGACCGGCCCGGCCGGGAGGGCGGCAGCCCCCGCAAGGACGTGGCCGCGCTGCCGCCCTGGGCGGTGGTGCACCTGCACGGCGCGGTCACCGGCGGGGGCAACGACGGCTGGGCGGAGAACGCGGTGCTGCCCGGGGCCGCCCAACTGGCGGAGTACCCCAACCAGCAGCGCGCCTGCGGCCTCTGGTACCACGACCACGCCATGCACATCACCCACCTCAACGTGGTGTCCGGGCTGGTCGCCGGCTCGTACTGGATACGCGACGAGGAGGAGGCCGCCCTCGGCCTGCCGTCCGGCGACCACGAGATCCCGCTGGTCTTCTTCGACCGCAACCTCGACCTGGACGGCGAGGGCGAGTTCAACGGCGACCTGCTCTACAAGGGCATCGTGGTCGCCGACGACCCCTACGAACTCACCCGCCCCTACACCGGGCCCTTCAACCTGGTGAACGGGGTGATCTGGCCGCACCTGGACGTGGACGCCCGCTGGTACCGCTTCCGCGCCCTGAACGCCTCCAACAACCGCCCGTACCTGCTGAAGATCCTCGACGAGGACGGCAAGTCCCTCCCGCCCGAGGCCTTCCTCCAGGTCGGCACGGACGCCGGACTGCTGCCCAAGCCGGCTCGGATCACCGACGGCATCTCCCTCACCCCCGGCGAACGGGCCGACCTGCTGGTCGACTTCTCCCGGGTGCGGGGACAGCGGCTGCGGCTGGTCAACGCCATGCCCGAGCCCGGGGCCCGACCGGACCTGATGCAGTTCCGGGTGGCCTCCCGCGCCGTGGGCGACGGCTTCACCCCGCCCAAGGTCGCCGCCCGTTCCTTCCGCCCCCTGACCGAGGAGAAGGTCAAGGGCACCAAGGAGCGGCTGGTGGTCGTCACCCCCATCTACCCCAAGGACGCCGAACTGTGGGAGATGGAGGAGGTCGAGGCACCCAAGGGCAAGCTGCCCATCGACGGCATCGTGCAGGTCGAGGACGCCAAGGGGAAGGTGCGCACCTTCAAGCGGGTCGCGGTCAACTTCCAGGACCCGGTGCGGTTCCAGGTGGCGGCCGGTGACACCGAGCGGTGGACCTTCCTCAGCCTGGAGAAGTCCGAGGGCGCCTACCCGCACCCGATGCACCTGCACTCGGTCGCCTTCCAGGGGCTCAGCCGCGACGTGTACGACACCAGCGGCTTCGAGGCCTTCGAACTCGACGGCGGCGGCTGGGGCATGGGCACCAAGAAGCCCATCAAGTTCAAGAAGAAGGGCAGCCTCACCCCCGCCGAGAAGGGCCCCAAGGACGTCATCAGCCTCTCGCCCAACGAGATGGTCACCGTGGCGGCCGAGTTCGACGGGCCGGCCGGTCGCTTCATGCACCACTGCCACATCTACGAGCACGAGGACATGATGATGATGCGTCCCTTCCTGGTGCAGCCCAAGGCCGTGCTGGACATCGCCGCCCAGCACGCCGGAGAGCACGGCGGCCACCACTGACCCGCCCGGCGTAGGCATCCGCCCGGGTGAACCCGCCCGGGCGGTGCCAGCCATGCGCCGAAACCGACGAGCCCCCATTCCGACCGGACCCCCGGGTCCGCCTCGCCAGGAGAGTTCCGCATGAGCATCCGCAGTCTGCCGCTCACCGAGGCGCAGCGTGGACTCTGGTCCGCACAGCGGGTCGACCCCGCCAACCCGGTCTACCTCACCGCGGAATACGTGGAGTTGACCGGCCCGCTGGACCCGGACGCCTTCTGTCGGGCACTGCGGCGGACCGTGGCGGAGACCGACGGGCTGTCGGCGCGGCTGGTGGCCGAGGGGGACTGGGCCCGGCAGGAGCTGGGCGCCGTACCCCCGGCCGAGCCGACCCGGCTGGACCTGCGCGGACGGCCCGAGCCCCGGCGGGCGGCCGAGGAGTGGATGCGTCAGGAACGGTCCCGCGCCGTGGAGTTGGAGGGCGGCCAGCTCTACCACCACGCCCTGCTGCGGGTGGGGGAGCGGGAGTGGCTGTGGTACCACCGCTGCCACCACATCCTGCTGGACGGCTACGGCTTCCTGCGCTTCGCCGAACGACTGGCGGAGAACTACCGCGCCCTGGAGGCGGGGGAGGAACCCGCCGCGCCGCGACTGGGTTCGGTGGGTGACGTGCTGGAGGCCGACCGGGAGTACGCCGACTCCGACCAGGAACGCGCCGACCTGGAGCACTGGCGCGCCCTGATGGCCGACCGGCCCCGGCCGGTGACCCTCAGCACCCGCCACGCCACCGGCACCGCCGACCACTTCCTGCGGCACCGTCAGCGGCTGGAAGGCGAAGTCGCCGCCCAACTCGGGGAGTTGGGGGCCGAGGTGAAAGCCACCTGGCCCGAGGTGGTGGCCGCGGCCTGGGCGGTCTACCTCACCCGGCTGACCGGCGCCCCCGAGGCGGTCATCGGACTGCCGTTGATGAACCGCCCCGGAAGTCTGGCCAGGGTGCCGGCCACCACCGTCAACGTACTGCCGCTGCGGGTGGCGGTGGACCACACCGAACCCCTGGGCACCCTGGTCCGCCAGGTGGTGCGGTCCCTGCGGTCCCAGCGCCGGCACCAGCGGTACCGGGGCGAGCGGCTGCGGCGGGAGCTGGGCCTGTTCGGCGAGGGCCGCCGGCTGTACGGGCCGCAGCTGAACATCAAGCCCTTCCCCACCGAACTGTCCTTCGGCTCCTGCCAGGGCCGCGCCCACTACCTGGCCGCCGGGGCGGTCGAGGACCTCACCGTCACCGTCAGCGGACTGGGCGGCGCGGAGGGCCTGGAGGTCCTCTTCGACGGCAACCCCGAACTGTACGAGCGAACGGAACTAGCCGACCACGCGGGGCGGTTCGCCGCCCTGTTGCGCCGACTGGGCCGACTCGGCGCCGCCGGCGCCGGCCTGCTGACCGGGCGCCTGGAGGTGGTCGACCCCACCGAGCGCGACCGCCTGCTGGACGGCTTCGGTCGTGCCGACGACGACCGCTGGGGCCCGACCCTGGACCTCACCGAGGGCTTCGCCACCCAGGTGCGCGCCACCCCCGAGGCGGTCGCGGTACGCCGACCGGGGCGCACCCTCAGCTACGCCGAACTCGACCGGAGGGTCGAGGAGTTGAACCGGGTGCTGGCCGCCCGGGGAGTGGGCCGGGGTGACCTGGTGGCGGTGGCCCTGCCCCGTACCGAGGCGCTGTTGGTGGCCCTGCTGGCCATCGCCCGCAGGGGCGCCGGCAGCGTGCCGCTGGACCCCGAGCACCCCGCCTCCCGCATCCGGGTGGTGCTGGAGGACAGCCGGCCCCGACTGCTGCTGACCGACGACCCCGAACGGTGGGAGACCGCCGCCCCCACCCTGGTGCTGGACCCCGAGGGCCGTACCGGCCGGTCGGCGCCGGAGGTCGGACCGGTCACGGTCACCGAGGCGGACGTCGCCTACCTGATCTTCACCTCCGGCTCCACCGGCCGCCCCAAGGGCGTCGTGGTGACCCGGGGCGCGCTGGCCAACCTGCTGGCCGCCACCCGGGACACCGTGCCCCTGACGCCGGAGGACCGCATGGTGGCGGTGACGACGGTGTCCTTCGACATCTCGGTCACCGAACTGTTCCTGCCCCTGCTGACCGGTGGCTCGGTGACCCTGGCCACCGCCGAGGAGGTACGCGACCCCTTCGCGCTCGGCCAGCTGATCGAGGCCACCGCGCCCACCGTGATGCAGGCGACCCCCTCGCTGTGGCGGCTGCTGGCCGACGCGCTGCCCGAGCGGCTGCGGGGGCTGCGGATGCTCAGCTGTGGCGAGGCGGTCACCCCCGACCTGGCGCGCCGGCTGGGCGAGTTGGGCGAGGGCTTCTACAACATGTACGGGCCCAGCGAGACCACCGTCTACTCCACCGGCGCCCGACTGGACGAGGGCGACTGGCCGGCCCCCCACGTGGGCGGGCCCCTGCGCCGTACCACCGCGCTGGTGCTGGACGCGGCCCTCACCCCCGCGCCCACCGGGGTGGTCGGAGAGCTGTACCTCGCCGGGGACGGGCTCGCCCACGGCTACCGGGGCCGCCCGGAGCTGACCGCCGAACGGTTCGTGGCCGACCCGTACGGTCCGGCCGGTTCGCGGATGTACCGCACCGGTGACCTGGCCCGCTGGCGCCCCGACGGCACCCTGGACATCCTCGGCCGCGCCGACTCCCAGGTGAAGATCCGGGGCCACCGGGTGGAGCCCGGCGAGGTGGAGAGCGCCCTGCTGCTCCACCCCCGGGTGAGGGAGGCGGCCGTGGTCGCCCAACCCCTGGCCGACGGCCAACTGACCCTGGTCGCCTACCACGTGAGCGACCTCGACCGGGACGCACTGCGCGACCACCTGGCCGACCACCTGGCGCCGCCACTGGTACCCGGCCACTACGTCGCCCTGGACCGGCTGCCCCGCACCCCCAACGACAAGGTCGACCGGGGGGCCCTGCCCGCCTGGACCCCCCGGCGGGAGGACGAGCAGGGCGACCCTGCCCCGGCCACCGAGACCGAGGCCCTGCTGTGCCGGCTGTTCGCCGACGCCCTCGGGGTGGACCGGGCGGAGGTGTCCCCGGGCGCGGACTTCTTCGCCCTGGGCGGCCACTCCCTGAGCGCCGCCCGGATGGTGACCGCGCTGCGTTCGGCCGCCCGGGTCGAGGTGCCGGTACGGGCCCTGTTCGACCACCCGACCGCCCGTCGGCTGGCGCCCCTGGTGGACGCCGCCCGCACCGCCCGGGAGCCGCTGACCGTCCAACCCCGCCCGGAACGGCCGCCGTTGTCCTTCGGGCAGCGCCGGCTGTGGTTCCTGTACCAGGCCGAGGGCCCCAGCGCCTCCTACAACGTGCCGCTGGCGGTGGAGCTGCGCGGACCGGTGGACCTCGACGCCCTCCAGGCGGCCGTCGAGGACCTGGTGGAGCGCCACGAGGTGCTGCGCACCGTCTTCCCCGCCGTGGAGGGCGAGCCCCACCAGCGGGTGCTGTCCACCGCCGAGGCCGGGGTGGAACTGCTCCGGGGCGAGGTGACCGGGGAGCAGCTGGACGCCACCGTACGGAGCGTGGCCGCCCGGCCCCTGGCCATCGACCGTGAGGTGCCCCTGCGGCCGGCCCTCCTCAGCGGCCCGGACCAGCGGCATGTCCTGCTGCTGGTGCTGCACCACATCGCCGGTGACGAGTGGTCCCTGCCCCATCTGCTGCGGGACCTGTCCACCGCCTACACCGCCCGGCGGGCCGGCCACGCCCCCGACTGGGCGCCGCTGCCGGCGCAGAACGTGGACTTCGCCCTCTGGCAGCGGCGGGTGGTCGCCGTCCACGAGGAGGAGCAGCTGGCGTACTGGCGTCAGCGGCTCGCCGGCGTACCCGAGCAGCTCCAGCTGCCCTGGGCCGCGCCCCGGCCCCGGCACCTGGGCGGTCCGGCCGCCGAACTGGACTTCGCGCTGCCAGCCGAACTCTACGAGGGCGTACGGCGGTTGGCCCTGGCCTCCCGCACCTCCACCTTCATGGTGCTGCACGCCGCCTTCGCCGCGACCCTGTCCCAGCTGGGCTGCGGCGAGGACATCGTGCTGGGCGCACCGGTCGCCGGCCGCGACGACGCCGCCCTCGGCGAGGCGGTGGGCTTCTTCATCAACACCCTGGTGCTGCGCGCCGACCTCAGCGGCGCCCCCGACTTCCACCAGCTGCTGGAGCGGGTACGGGAGGACGACCTGGCCGCGCTGGCCCACCAGGAGCTGCCCTTCGAGCGGATCGTGGAGGAACTCGCCCCTGCCCGGCTGCCCGGGGTGAGCCCGCTGTTCCAGGTGCTGTTCGCGGTACGGGAGGAGCTGCCCGAGGAGCCCCTGCTGCCCGGACAGCAGGGCCGGCCCCGGCTGGTGAACACCGGCCAGGCCAAGTTCGACCTGCAACTGACCGTCAGCGAGGACCCGGCCGCCGGCCGCGCCAGCGGTCAGCTGGAGTACCGCACCGAACTGTGGGACCCGGCCGACGTACGACGGCTCGCCGACACCTTCACCCGGGTCCTCGCCCAGGTGGTCCGCGACCCCGGCCGACCGGTACCCACCCTGGACACCGTGCCCACCCGGGAGCTGAGCCCCGGTGAGGGGATCGTCGAGGGCGAGGCCGAGCCGGTACCGGCCCGGGGGCTGGCCCACCTGTGCGCGGCGACCGCCCGCGCCCACCCCGAGCGCACCGCCCTGATCAGTGGCGAACACCGGCTCAGCTACCGCGAGTTGGACCAGCGCGCGGCCCGACTGGCCCGGCTGCTGTCCCAGCGGGGCGCCGGCCCCGACACCCTGGTCGGCGTCAGCCTGTCGCGCGGTCCCCTACTGCTGGTGGCCCTGCTGGCGGTGGCCCGTACCGGAGCCGCCTACCTGCCGGTCGACCCCGGCTTCCCCGCCGAGCGGGTCAGCCAACTGCTCACCGACGCCCGCCCCTCCCTGCTGCTGACCGAGGGCGAGGGCCCCGAGGGCTACCCGGACGAGCTGACCCTGCGGCTGGACGGGGACGCGGGCCAGCGGTGGGAGGAACTGGAGCCCCTGCCGCTGCCGGCCGAACGGCACGGCGACCACCTGGCGTACGTCATCTACACCTCCGGCTCCACCGGCCGCCCCAAGGGCGTGGCCGTGACCGAGGGCGCGGTCACCAACTTCCTGCTGTGCCTGGCCGGACGGCTGGACCAGCCCGTCGTCGGCCCCGACGACGGGCAGTGTGCTGTCGCGGTCGGCGACGGGCAGTGTGCTGTCGCGGTCGGCGACGGGCGGAGTGCTGTCGACTCCGGCGACGGGCGGGGTGCTGTCGCGGTCGGCGACGGGCGGAGTGCTGTCGACTCCGGCGACGGGCGGGGTGCTGTCGCGGTCGGCGACACACGGGGTGCCGCTGACCACGGCGACGGGGCGGACTCCGGGGAGCGGCTGCTGGCGGTCACCACCGTCGGCTTCGACATCGCCGTACTGGAACTGTTCCTGCCGCTGGTCACCGGCGGCACCGTGCTGCTGGCCGACCGCGAGCAGGTACGCGACCCGCTGGCCCTCGCCCGGCTGATCCGTACGGGCGAGCCCACCATGATGCAGGCCACCCCCTCGCTGTGGCGTGCCCTGGTGGAGGCGGACCCCGAGGTGGTCGCCGGGCTGCGGGTGCTCGCCGGTGGCGAGGCCCTGCCACCCGACCTGGGCGCCGAACTGGCCGCCCGGGCCGGCGAGGTGGTCAACCTCTACGGCCCGACCGAGACCACCATCTGGTCCACCCTCGGGGTGCTGGACGAGGAGGCGGCCGGCCACCCGCACGTGGGCCGGCCCCTGTGGAACACCCGCGCCCAGGTGCTGGGCCGGGGCCTGCGCCCGCTGCCCACCGGGGTGGTGGGGGAGCTGTACCTGTCCGGGGACGGGCTGGCGCGCGGCTACCGGGGCCGCCCGGAGTTGACCGCCGAACGGTTCGTGGCCGACCCGCACGGTCCGGCCGGTTCGCGGATGTACCGCACCGGTGACCTGGCCCGCTGGCGTGCCGACGGCACCCTGGAGATCGTCGGCCGCTCCGACCAGCAGCTGAAGATCCGCGGCCACCGGGTGGAGCCCGGCGAGGTGGAGGCCGTCCTGCGCACCGACCCGGAGGTACGGGACGCGGCCGTGGTGCCGTACACCAGCGCCGACCATCCCGCCCCCCGACTGGTGGCCTACCTGGTCGGCCCCACCACCGAGGACGAGGCCCGACGGGTACGCGACTCGGTCGCCCGCCGCCTGCCGGACTACCTGGTGCCCACCGGCTGGCTCCCGGTGGAGCGGCTGCCGCGCACCCCCAACGGCAAGCTGGACCGCAACGCCCTGCCGGCACCCGACTTCGCGCTGGACGGGGGCGGCGGCCGGCCGCCCCGGGGTGAACGCGAGATCCTGCTGGCCGCGCTGTTCGCCGAGGTCCTCGGGGTGGACCGGGTGGACGCCGACGCCGACTTCTTCGCCCTGGGCGGCCACTCCCTGCTGGCCGCCCGGCTGGTGGGCCGCGCCCACCGGGCGCTGGGCCCGGGGCTCACCGTACGGCGCCTGTTCGAGCATCCGACGGTGGCGGGACTCGCCGCCCTGACCGTCCCCCCGGAGCGGGCGCTCCCGCCCCTGACCGCCGGGGAACTGCCCGAGCGGCCACCGCTGTCCCCCGCGCAGGCCCGGCTGTGGTTCCTGGACCAGGCCGAGGACGGCGACTCCCTCGCCTACCACCTGCCGTTCACGCTCCGCCTCGACGGGCCGGTCGACCTGGACGCCCTGCGCCGGGCGGTGGCCGACCTGGTGGAGCGCCACCAGGTGCTGCGCACCGTCTTCCCCCAGGCCGACGGCCAGCCCTACCAGCGGGTGCTGCCCGCCGGCGGCCCGGTCGAGGTACGGGAGGTGGCCGACGGCGAGCCGGCACTCACCGAGGAACTGGACCGGCTGTGCGCCCAGCCCTTCGCCCTGGACCGGGAACCCCCCTTCCGGGTCACCGTGTGCGTCCAGGGCCGGCGGCACACCGTGCTGTTGCTGCTGCACCACATCGCCGGCGACGAGTGGTCGGTCGACCCGATGCTGACCGACCTGCACACCGCGTACGCCGCCCGACTGGCCGGGCGGGCACCTCACTTCGAGCCCCTGCCGGTCTCCTACGCCCACTACGCGACGTGGCAGCGCCGGCTGGTCGAACACCCCGCGCTCCAGGGGCAGTTGGACCACTGGCGGCAGGCGCTCGCCGGGGTGCCGTCCGAACTGCGGCTGCCCACCGACCGCCCCCGGCCGGCCCGGCCCAGCGGACGCGGCGCCCTGGTGCCGTTCGCCCTGGAGCCGCGGACCGCCGAGCGGCTGCGCGAGGTGGCCCGCGCCCACCGGGTGACCCCGTTCATGATCGCCCAGGCCGGGGTGGCCGCGCTGCTGCGCGCGGTCGGCGCCGGTGACGACATCCCGCTGGGGGTGCCCACCGCCGGCCGGGGCGACCGGGCCACCGAGGCGCTGGTCGGCTTCTTCGTCAACACCCTGGTGCTGCGCGCCGACCTGTCCGGCGACCCGGACTTCGTCCAGCTCCTGGAGCGGGTACGCGCCACCACCCTGGAGGGCTTCGACCACGCCGACGTGCCCTTCGAGCGGGTGGTGGAGGAGCTGAACCCGGAGCGTTCGGCCGCCAACCCGCTGTTCCAGGTGATGCTCACCTACCAGAGCCGTACCGAGGTGCCCTTCCACACCCCCGGGGTGGACGTCGACTTCGGGCTGCACCCGCAGCGGGTCGCCAAGTTCGACCTCATCTTCGGGTTCACCGACCACCAGGAGGACGGCCGGCTGACCGGCGCGGTCAACTACGACGCCGACCTGTTCGACCGCGCCACCGTGGAGACCCTCACCACCCGGCTGACCCGGCTGTTGGACGCCGCCCTGGCCGACCCCGGGCGCCGGCTGAGCCAGCTGCCGGTGCTGGACGAGGCCGAGCGGCACACCCTGCTCGCCGAGTGGAACCCCGACGGTGCCCACCCCGGCACCCCGGACGTGTGGGAACGGTTCGCCGCCCGGGTCGCCGACCGCCCTGACGCGGTCGCGGTCACCCACGAGGGCGTGACCACCAGCTACGCCGAACTGGCCGCCACCGCCGAACGGTTGGCCGCCGAACTGGTACGGCGTGGGGTGGGCCCCGAGGACCGGGTCGCCCTGCTGCTGGACCGCACCCCCCGGATGGTCGCCGCCATCCTGGCCGTGATCCGGGCCGGGGCCGCCTACGTCCCGGTGGACCCGGCCTACCCGGCCGAGCGCATCGCCCACACCCTGCGCGACTCCGCGCCCCGGCTGGTGCTCACCGAGTCCGGCGTCAGCCTTCCCGGTGGTGCCGGTGGCCCCGAGGCCACCGACGTGCTGCTGGTGGACGGCCCGCTGGCCGCCCCGGACGGGCCGGTGCGGCCTCGCGCGCCGATCCACCCCGACCACGCCGCCTACGTCATCTACACCTCCGGCTCCACCGGCCGCCCCAAGGGCGTGACCGTCAGCCGGCGCAACCTCGCCCGCCTCTTCGACGCCACCGCCGCGCGCTTCGCCTTCGGGCCCGAGGACACCTGGACCCTCTTCCACTCGTACGCCTTCGACTTCTCCGTCTGGGAGCTGTGGGGCGCCCTGCTGCACGGTGGCCGGCTGGTGCTGGTGCCCCGCGAGGTCACCCAGGACGCCCCCGCCTTCCTGGAGCTGCTGCGCCGGGAACGGGTCACGGTGCTCAACCAGACCCCCGCCGCCTGCTACCAGTTGACCGAGGCGCTGGGCGAGGAACCGGTACCCGACAGCGTGCGCTGGCTGGTCTTCGGGGGCGAGGCACTGGACCCGGCCCGGGTGGCCCGCTGGCTCACCGGCCCCACCCCGCCGCGCCTGCTCAACATGTACGGCATCACCGAGACCACCGTGCACGTCACCGAGTACGAGCTGACCCCCGCACGGGTCGAGCGGGCCCGCGCCCTGGCCGTCAGCCCCGTCGGGCGGGCCCTCGACGACCTGCGGCTGTACGTGCTGGACGACGCCCTGCGCCCGGTCCCGGCCGGGGTGGCCGGCGAACTGTACGTGGCCGGCGGCGGACTGGCCCGGGGCTACCTCGGCCAGCCCTCCCTCACCGCCACCCGGTTCGTCGCCAACCCCTTCGGCGCCCCCGGGGAGCGGATGTACCGCAGCGGCGACCTGGCGCGCTGGTCCACCGACGGCCAGCTCAGCTACCTCGGCCGGGCCGACACCCAGGTGTCCCTGCGCGGCTTCCGTATCGAGACCGCCGAGATCGAGGCGGTACTGCGCGAGCGGGCCGGCGTGCCGGACGTGGCCGTGCTGCTGCGGGACACCCCCGCCGGACCGGCCCTGGTCGCCCACACCGTCGGCGACCACCCGGCCGAGTCCCTCCGCCGGGCCTGCGCGGAGGTGCTGCCGGAACACATGGTGCCGCTCGTCTACGTCCCGGTGGAGCGGCTGCCCCTGACCGGCAACGGCAAGCTGGACCGCGCCGCCCTCCGGGCCCTGCCCCTGCCGACCGAGCAGACCGGGCCGCAGCGGGCACCGGCCACCGCACGCGAACGGCGACTGTGCCAGCTGTACGCCGAGGTGCTGGGGCGCCAGGAGGTCGGCGTCGACGAGGACTTCTTCGCCCTCGGCGGCCACTCCCTGCTGGTGACCCGCCTCGCCGGCCGGATACGCGCCGACCTCGGGGTCCGGGTGTCGGTCCGTACCCTCTTCGAGACCCGTACCGTCGCCCGGCTCGCCGCCCACCCGGACCTGGGCGCGCCGGAGTCCGGCACCACCGACGGTACGGAGCCGCCCGCGCTGACGGCCGCCACCGAGCGCCCCGACCCCCTGCCGGCCTCGCCCGCCCAGGCCCGCCTGTGGTTCCTGCACCGGCTCGCCGGCTCCGCCACCACCTACACCGTCCCGCTGCTGCTCCACCTCGGCCCGGCCACCCGGGTGGACACCGACGCCCTGCGCGGCGCGGTGCGCGCCCTGGTGGAGCGGCACGAGGTCCTGCGCACCGTCTACCCCGAGGACGGGGGTCGCCCGGTACAGCGGGTGCTGCCCGAGGTCACCCTGGACTGGGAGTGCCACACCGTTCGCGACCAGGCCGAACGGGACGCCACCGTACGGGAGTTGGCGGCCCGGGAGTTCGACCTGGAGCACCGGCCGCCGCTGCGCCCGTACCTGCTGACCACCACCGACGACGGTGAGCTGAGCCTGCTGCTGGTGCTGCACCACATCGCCCACGACGAGGGGGCCACCGGCCCGCTCACCCGGGAGCTGGCCGCCCTGTACCGGGCCCGCCGCGAGGGTGGCGCTGACCCGGCGCCGCCCACCCTCCAGTACGCCGACCACACCCTGTGGCAGCGGCGGATGCTGGCCGACCGCGAACCGGCCCTGCTGGAGCACTGGCGCGAGCGGCTCGCCGGCGCCCCCGCCGAGATCCCCCTGCCCCTGGACCGGCCCCGCCCGGCCGAGGTGGACAGCCGGGGCGACTCGGTGGAGTTCCCCCTGTCGGCCGCGCTGCACCGCCGCGCGACCCGGCTCGCCCAGGAGCGGGGCGGCACCCTGTTCATGGCGCTGCACGCCACCCTGGCCGCCTGGCTCACCACCCACGGAGCCGGCACCGACCTGCCGCTGGGCACCGTGCTGGCCGACCGCGAGGACCCGGCGCTCGCCCAGCTGCCCGGACTGGTCGCCGCCACCGTGGTGCTGCGTACCGACACCTCCGGCGACCCCAGCTTCCGCGAACTGCTGGACCGGGTGCGCCAGGTGGACCTGGACGCCCTGGACCACGGCCAACTGCCCTTCGAACGACTGGTGGAGGAGCTGAGCCCGGAGCGGTCACTGTCCCGGCACCCGCTGTTCCAGGTCGCCCTGGTGCACCAGAACGCCCCCGAGGAGACCCTCGACCTGGGCGACGTCCACGCCCGGGTGGAACTGCTGGAGACCCGGGGCGCCAAGTTCGACCTGACCTGGGCCGTGGTGGAGCGGCCGGACGGGCTGACCGGCGCGCTCAACTACCGCACCGCCCTGTTCGACCGGGCCACCGTGGAGGGCTTCGCCCACCGGCTCACCGCCCTGATGGAGTGGCTGTGCCAGCACCCGGACCGGCCGCTGAGCCAGGCCCCGGTCCTGGACGGGGCCGAACGGCGACGGGTGCTGGAGTGGAGCACCGGCGAGGCCCACCCGGTGGAGCCGACCACGCTGACCGAACTGGTACGCCGGCAGGCCGCCCACACCCCCGAGGCGGTGGCCCTGGTCGACGGCGAACACACCCACAGCTACGCCGAGTTCGACCAGCGGGCGGACCGTATCGCCCGGCAACTGGTCGCCCAGGGCGTCGGCCGGGGCCAGGTGGTGGCCGTCGGACTGCCCCGGAGCGCCGAACTGGTGCTGGCCGTCCACGCCGTGCAGCGGGCCGGTGCCGCCTACCTCCCGCTCGACCCCGAACTGCCCACCGCCCGGATACGGGCCCTGCTGGAGGACTCCGCCGCCGTGGCGGTGGTGACCACCGGCGACCTGGTCGAGCGGGTCAACCCCGACCACGACCGGCCCACCCTCGCGCTGGACCGGGAGCCGGCCGGCGAGGCGTCCCCCTGCGCCACCGCGCTGCCCGACCCCAGGCCCGAGGACCCCGCGTACCTGATCTTCACCTCCGGCTCCACCGGCCGGCCCAAGGGCGTACTGGTGGACCACGCGGCCGGGGTCGACCGGATGGGCTGGGCCCAGCGGACCTACCCCCTGGACCAGCGGGACCGGGTGCTGTTGAAGACCCCGTTCAGCTTCGACGTGTCCGTGTGGGAACTGTTCTGGCCCCTCCAGGTCGGCGCCACCCTCGTGGTGGCCGGCCCCGAGGACCACCGCGACCCGGAACGAGTGGCCGACCTGGTGCGCCGACACCAGGTCACCACCGCCTACTTCGTCCCCTCGATGCTGGCCGCCTTCGCCTCGGTCGCCGCCCCGGCCGACTGCCGTAGCCTGCGCCGGATCTTCTCCAGCGGCGAGCCCCTGCCGCCCGCCGTGGTGGCCGACACGCACCGGCTGGCCCCCGGTGCCGCGCTGCACAACCTGTACGGGCCGACCGAGGCGGCCGTCCACGTCACCCACTGGCACACCCGCCCCGAGGACGCCACCGCGCCCCGGGTGCCGATCGGCCACCCGGTCGGCAACAGCCAGACCCTGGTGCTGGACCCGTGGCTGCGGCCCACCCCGCCCGGAGTGGCCGGCGAACTCTACCTGGCCGGACCCCAGTTGGCCCTGGGCTACCTGGGCCGCAGCGCGCTGACCGCCGAACGGTTCGTCGCCCACCCCTTCGGCCCGCCCGGCAGCCGGCTGTACCGCACCGGTGACCTGGCCCGCTGGCGCCCCGACGGCGCCCTGGAACACCTCGGCCGGGCCGACGACCAGGTGAAGCTGCGCGGCCAGCGGGTCGAACCCGGCGAGGTACGGGCCGTACTCGACGCCCACCCCCAGGTCGCGCACAGCGCCGTGGTCGCCCGCACCGACGAGACCACCGGGGCCACCCAGCTGGTCGGCTACCTGGTGCCCTCGGTACCCGAACCCGACCTGACGGCCATCGAGGAGAGCCTGGGCGAGCAACTCCCCGCCCACCTGGTGCCCTCCGCCCTGGTGCCGCTGAGCGAACTGCCGATCACCGCCAACGGCAAGCTCGACCGGGCCGCCCTGCCCCGGCCCCCGGCCCGGGTCGACGACAGCGAGCCGGCCGCCCCGGTCACCGAGGACGAACAGCGCCTGGCCGAGGTCTTCGCCGGACTGCTCGGCCTGGAGACGGTCGGGGTGCGCGACAGCTTCTTCGCCCTGGGCGGGGACAGCATCCTGTCCATCCAACTGGTGTCCGCCGCACGGCGGTTGGGGCTGCGGTTCACCCCCCAGGACGTGTTCCGCCAGCGGACCGTGGCCGGGCTGCTCACGGTCGCCGAACGGGAGCCGGAGGCCGCCCCGGCCACCGCGTCCTCCGCCGCCCCCGCCGAGGGGGAGGCCTGGCCGGTCACCCCGCTCCAGCAGGGGCTGCTGTTCCTGTCCCAGTACGACGAGACCGCCCTGGACCTCTACCACGTACAGGTGGTCCTCCGGGTCGGCGGCACGCTCGACGTGGAGCGGCTGCGCGCGGCCCTCGCCGTCGTCCTGGAACGGCACGCCCCGCTGCGTACCGCCTTCACCGCCGACGAGGAGGGCCACTGGACCCAGCGCGCCCACCGGCCGGTGACCGTGGAGGTCGACGAGGTGGACCTGCGCCGCCGCCCCGCCCGTGAACGCCCCCGCCGGGCCCGCCGACGGATCGAGGACGAGCGCACCCGCCGCTTCGACCTGGCCACCCCGCCCCTGCTGCGCTGCGCGGTGATCCGGCTGGAGGAGGACAGCGCCGAACTGGTGCTCACCGGCCACCACCTGGTGCTGGACGGCTGGTCGATGCCGCTGCTGGTGCGCGAGCTGACCCACGCCTACGGCGAACGGGAGCTGCCCGCCGCGCCCCGCTACCCGGACTACCTCGGCTGGCTCGCCGCCCAGGACCGGCAGGCCGCCGAGGACGCCTGGAAGCGGGCCCTGGACGGGGTCGAGGAACCGACCCGACTGGTGCCCCGGGAGAGTCAGGGCGGCGAGGTGCCCGAGGAGCACAGCCTCACCCTGGACGCCGAACTCACCGCCGAACTGGCCGAGTTCGCCCGCCGCCACGAGCTGACCCTCAGCGCCCTGTTGCAGACCGCCTGGGGACTGGTGCTGTCCGTCCACACCGGCCGGCGGGACGTGGTGTTCGGCACCGTGGTCTCCGGCCGTCCGGCCGAGGTGCCGGACGTGCAGCGGATGGTCGGCCTGCTGGTGAACACCGTGCCGGTACGGGTGACCCTGCGGCCCGAGCGGACCCTGCTGGAACTGTCCCGGGAGGTCAGCGACCGGTTCACCGGACTGCTGCCCCACCAGCACCTGTCGCTGGCCGACATCCAGCGCGCGGCCGGCCAGGGCCCGCTGTTCGACACCCTGACCGCCCTGGAGAACTACCCCGCCGACGCGCCCGCCGAGCTGGGCCGGGTCGCCGGGCTGGAACTCGACCAGGTACGCGGCTGGGACGCCACCCACTACCCGCTGACCTTCGTGGCCCTGCCCGGTGAACGCCTCACCCTGCGGCTGAAGTACCAGCCGACCGCCCTGGAGGAGGACCAGGTACGCCGGCTCGCCGAGCGGGCCCGGCTCGCCCTGACCGCCCTGGTCCGGGAACCCGACACCCGGCTGTCCCGGTTCGACGCCCTGCTGGAGACCGAACGCACCGCCCTGGAGGGCTGGACCGCCGGGCCCCCGGCCGTCAGCCCCCGCACCTGGGCGGGGATGGTCGCCGACCGGCTCGCCGAGACCCCCGACGCGGTCGCCGTCAGCGCCCCCGAGGGGGACCTGAGCTACACCCGACTCGACCAGCTGGCCGGCGAGTTGGCCGGCCGGCTGCACGCCCAGGGCATCCGCCCCGGCTCCCTGGTCGCCGTCGTACTGCCCCGCTCGGTCGACATGGTCGTGGCCCAACTCGCCGTACAGCAGGCCGGGGCCGCCCATCTGCCCATCGACCCCGACTACCCCGAGCGGCGGATCGCCGACATGCTGGAGGACTCCGCGCCCACCCTGGTGCTCACCCACCAGCCGCTGGCCGAGCGCTTCCCCGGGGCGATGCTGGTCGACCAGCCGGACCCGACCCGGCCGGCGCCCCCGCGCCCCGACCCCAGGGTCAGCCCCGAGCACCCCGCGTACGTCATCTACACCTCCGGCTCCACCGGCCGGCCCAAGGGCGTGGTGATCCCACAACGCGGACTGGCCTCCCTGGCCCGCGCCCAGGCCGAACGGCTGGGCATCGACCGGGACGCCCGGGTGCTGCAACTGGCCTCGCCCTCCTTCGACGCCTCGGTGATGGAGACCCTGATGGCCCTGGCCACCGGGGCCACCCTGGTGGTGCCCGAACCGGGGCCGCTGGCCGGCGAGTTGCTGGGCGAGACCCTGCGCACCCGACGGGTCAGCCACTCCCTGATCCCCCCGACCGCGCTCACCGGCCTGGAGCCGGAGGGACTGGAGGACTTCGGCACCCTGATCGTCGGCGGCGAGGCCTGCACCGCGACCCTGGCCGGTACCTGGGGGCCGGGCCGGCGGATGGTCAACGCCTACGGCCCCACCGAGGCCACCGCCTGCGTCACCATGAGCGGCCCGCTCACCCGGGCGGTCACCCCGCCGATCGGCGACCCGCTGCACGGGGTGCGGCTGTACGTACTGGACGACCTGCTGCGCCCGGTGCCGCCCGGAGTGGTGGGAGAGCTGTACGTGGCCGGGATCGGGGTCGCCCAGGGGTACCTGCGACGGCCCACGCTGACCGCCGAACGGTTCCCGGCCGACCCCTTCGGCCCCGCCGGCTCGCGGATGTACCGCACCGGCGACCTGGTCTCCCACGGCCCCGACGGCCAGCTCCACTACCTCGGCCGTAGCGACGGCCAGGTCAAGATCCGGGGCTTCCGGGTCGAACTGGGCGAGGTGCGCGCCGCCCTCCAGAAGCAGCCGGCAGTACGGTCGGCCGCCGTGGTGGTCCGCACCGAACCGGGCGGCGGGCCCCGCCGACTGGTGGGCTACCTGGTGCCTGAACGGGACGCCACCGTGGACCGGGAGGCCACCCGCGCCGCCCTGGGCCGCGTCCTGCCCGACCACATGGTGCCCTCGGCCCTGGTCACCGTGGACGCGCTGCCGGTCACCCCCAACGGCAAGCTGGACGAGAAGGCGCTGCCGGCGCCGGACTTCACCGCCGCGATCGGACAGGACGCCTGCGAGGGCCCCGAGGAGAAGGCGCTCGCCGAGGCCTTCGCCGCCGTACTGGGCCTGCCCTCCGTCGGCGCCCAGGACAACTTCTTCGCCCTGGGCGGGGACAGCATCCTGTCCATCCAACTGGTCAGCCGCGCCCGGGCGTCGGGCCTGCGGATCAGCCCCCGCGAGGTGTTCGAGGAGGGCACCGTCCGTCGGCTGGCCGCCCTGGTCGCCGGCCGCGAGGACTCCGACCAGCGGGGCGAGGGCGACCGGCAGGCGTGGGGCACCGCACCGCTCACCCCGATCATGCGCTGGTTCGCCGGGCGGGGTGGCCCCCTCGGCAGGTTCAGCCAGTCCATGCTGCTGACCACCCCGGCCGAACTGACCGAGGAGGGACTGCGCCGACTGCTGGCCGCCCTGCTGGAACGGCACCCGGTGCTGGCCGCCCGCTTCGACCTGGCCGACGGCACCTTCGAGGTGCCCCACCAGACCCCGGACGCCCACCTGGAACGCGGCGACACCCCACCGACCGAGGAGCGACTCCCGGCACTCGTCGAGGAGTTGGCCGGCGTCCTGGACCCGGCCGAGGGCCGGCTGCTGGCCGCCCGCTGGTACCCGGGAGCCGGGGACCAGGGCCGACTGCTGCTGGTGGTGCACCACCTGGCGGTGGACGGCGTGTCCTGGCGCATCCTGGTCGAGGACCTCGCCGAGGGCTGGGAGCAGCTGTCCCAGGGCCGCCCGGTACGGCTGGCTCCGGTACCCACCTCCTTCCGCCACTGGGCGGCCGAACTGCCCGCCAGCGCCGCTACCCGGGAGGACGAACTCCCCCTGTGGCAGCGGGTGTTGGACGCGCCCGGCGGCCTGCCCCGGGCCCGTACCGGCGACCTGGGCACGGTCAGCCAGGCCCGCCACCGCACGGTGGTGCTGCCCGCCGAACAGACCGCGCGGCTGCTGACCGAGGCCGTCAGCCGGCACGACACCCCCATCCACCAGTTGCTGCTGGCCGCCCTCGGCGGAGCGGTGGGGGAGTGGGCCGGCCGGGAGGGCACCCCCTTCCTGGTGCACGTCGAAGGGCACGGCCGCGAGCAGCAGATCCAGCCCGGAGCCGACCTGTCCCGCACCGTCGGCTGGTTCACCAGCCTCTACCCGGTACGCCTGGAACCGCTCACCGACCCCGACCACGCCGTGGCCCACACCCGGCGGGCCCTGGAGGAGATCCCCGACAGCGGGGTGGGCTACGGGCTGCTGAGGGAACTCCACCCCAAGGCCCGCGACACCCTGGCCGAACTGCCGGCGCCGGGGCTGGCCTTCAACTACCTGGGCCGGTTCACCACCGCCAGCGGGCCCGACCGGCCCTGGAGCGCCGCCCCCGAGGCCGGCGTACTCGGTGGGGCCATCGACCCCGAACTGCCCATGGCCCACGCGGTGGAGATCAACGCCATCACCCGGGACACCCCCGAGGGCCCGGCCCTGCACACCCGGCTCACCTGGGCGCCGGCCGCCCTGGACGAGGCCGAGGTGGACCAGCTGGGCGAGTGCTGGCTGGCCGCCCTCACCCGGATCGCCGAGGGCGCCCCGGAGTCCGGCACGGACACGGACACGGACACGGTCACCGGCACGGAAACGGGCCGGACCGCCGAACCCGAGTCGGACCAGCGAGAACAGCGGCCACCGGCCGCGTCAGAACCCCAACCCCCGGCGGCGCGGTCCCTGTCACCGCTCAGCCCCGAACAGACGGCACTGCTCAAGGCGCGATGGAGGAACCGGTGAGTGTGGACGACGGCCTGGAAGACATCCTTCCGCTGGCGCCGCTGCAAGAGGGCCTGCTGTTCCACTCCGACTTCGACAGCGGCGCCCGGGACGTCTACACCATGCGGCTGGTCTTCCGGCTGCGCGGAGCCCTGGACGACACCGCCCTGCGCGGAGCCCTGGACGAGGTACTGCGCCGGCACCCCAACCTGCGCGCCGCCTTCCTCACCGAGGGACTGGACCAGGCGGTCCAGGTCATCCCCAGCACCTGGGAGGTGCCCTGGCGGATCGAGGACCTACGGGAACTGGAGCCCGGGGAGCGGGAGGAGGCCCGGGAACGGGCGCTCACCCGGGAGCGGGAACACCGCTTCGACCTGGCCGACCCCCCGCTGCTGCGCGGCACCCTGCTGCGGCTCGGTGACGAGGACCACCAACTGGTGCTGTCCGCCCACCACATCCTGCTGGACGGCTGGTCGATGCCGCTGCTCGGCAAGGAGCTGTTCACCCACTACGCCCGGCTGACCGGCTCCACCGAGGCCGCCGAACTCCCGCCGGTACGCCCCTACCGGGACTTCCTGGCCCACCTGGCCGCCCAGGACCGGGGCTCGGCCGAGGCCGCCTGGCGGGACGCCCTCGACGGGCTCACCGAACCGACCCTGCTCACCCCCGGCGGCAACACCTCGGTACCGGAGGCCCCCAGACAACTGGACCTGCGGCTGCCGCCCGCCGTCGCCGCCGGCCTGGCCACCCTGCCGGCCAGCCACCGGCTGACCACCGGCACCCTGTTCCAGACCGCCTGGGGGGTGACCCTGGCCCGGCTGACCGGTCGGCACGACGTGGTGTTCGGTACCACGGTCTCCGGCCGGCCCGCCGACCTGGACGGTGCCGAGGGCATGATCGGCCTGCTGATCAACACCCTGCCGGTGGCCGTCCACGCCCCGCCCGGACGGACCCTGTCCGAGACGGCGCGCGGGGTGCAGGCCGCACAGGCCGGGCTGCTGGACCACCAGCACCTGGGGCTGAACCGCGTCCAACAGCTGGTCGGGCTGGGGGAGTTGTTCGACACCCTGCTGGTGGTGGAGAACTTCGGCGTGGACAGCGAGGGGCTGGCCCAGGCGCAGTCCGCCGGCGGACTGACGGTGGAGTCGGTACGCGGGGAGGACGCCACCCACTACCCGGTGACCGTGGTGGTCCACCCCGGTCCCGAGCCCGCCATCGCCCTGCGGTACCGCCCCGACCTGGTGGACCGGGCCCGGGCGGAGTTCCTGGGCGCCGCCTTCACCCGCGTACTGGCCGCCCTCGCCGAGGAACCCGAAGGCCCGGTGGGCCGGGTGGAGTTGGTGTCCGCCCAGGACCGACGGAGGGTGCTGGAGGACGGCGCCCCCCTCCAGGAGGCCACCGAGCCCCGAGGGAGCATCGTCGCCCGCTTCGAGGAGACCGTACGCCGCGCCCCCGAGGCCCCGGCGGTCACCGACGGTACGGACACCCTCGACTACCGCGCGCTGGACGAGGAGGCCAACCGGCTGGCCCGGCTGCTGCGGGAGCACGGGGCCGGCCCGGGCACCCTGGTGGCCCTCGCCCTGCCGCCGTCGGTGGAGCAGGTGACCGCCGTGCTGGCGGTCCTCAAGACCGGCGCCGGCTACCTGCCGCTGCTCGCCGACGCCCCGCCCGAGCGCACCGGGCGTCAACTCGCCTCCGCCCGGCCGGTGGTGGGTCTGACCGTGGAGGCGGTACGCCCCGGTCTGCCCGAGGGCACCGACTGGCTCACCCTGGACTCCCCGGAGGTGACCGAGCGGCGGTCGACGCGGTCGGCGGAGCCCCTCGGGGTGGAGGTGGCGCCGCTGGAGACCGCGTACGTCATCTACACCTCCGGCTCCACCGGTGACCCCAAGGGCGTGGTGGTCAGCCACCACAACGTGCTGCGGCTGCTGGACGCCACCGACGAGGTGTTCGGCTTCGGCCCCGAGGACACCTGGACCCTCTTCCACTCGTACGCCTTCGACTTCTCCGTGTGGGAGGTCTTCGGCTCCCTGCTGTACGGCGGCCGGCTGGTGGTGGTCCCCCGGGAGACCGCCCGCTCCCCGGAGGAGTTCGCCGCGCTGCTGGACCGCGAGCGGGTCACCGTGCTCAACCAGACCCCCTCGGCCTTCTACCAGCTCGCCGACGCCCACCTGAACCGCCCCGAGCCGCCCCGACTCGCCCTGCGCACCGTGGTGTTCGGCGGCGAGGCGCTGGACCCGGCGCGGCTGGCCGACTGGCAGCGGCACCACGGGGCGGACGGCCCCGAGCTGGTGAACATGTACGGGATCACCGAGACCACCGTGCACGTCACCCAGCACGTGCTGGAGCCCGGACGGGAGGACCTCGGCCCCGAGGGCGCCGCCAGTCCGGTCGGCCGCCCCCTCGACGACCTGGCCGTCTACCTGCTGGACGGCGCCCTGCGCCCGGTGGCCCCGGGCGCGGTGGGGGAGCTGTACGTCGCCGGGCCCGGGCTGGCCCGGGGCTACCTGGGCCAGCCCGGCCTGACCGCCGGTCGCTTCGTCGCCAACCCCTTCGGCGAGCCCGGGGAGCGGATGTACCGCAGCGGTGACCTGGCCCGGTGGACCGAGGACGGCGACCTGGACTACCTCGGCCGGGCCGACCACCAGGTCCAGATCCGTGGCTACCGGGTCGAACCGGGCGAGGCCCGCGCCGCCCTGGCCGCCCTGGACCAGGTCCACGAGGCTGTCGTACTGGCCCGCCCCGCCCCGGACGGGGACACCCGGCTCGTCGGCTACTACACCGCCGCCTCCGCCACCGACCCGGACCGGCTGCGCGCCCAGCTGGAACGGCGCCTGCCGCACTACCTGCTGCCCGCCGCGCTGCTCCAGGTCGACCACTGGCCGCTGACCGGCAACGGCAAGCTCGACCAGCGGGCCCTGCCCGAGCCGGAGGAGCACACCGCCACCGGCGGACGCGCCCCCGAGGGCTGGCGCGAGGAGATCGTCGCCCAGCTGTACGCCGAGGTCCTCGGCCGGGACGAGGTCACCGCCGACAGCGACTTCTTCGCCCTGGGCGGGCACTCCCTGCTGGCCACCAAGCTGGCCTCCCGGGTACGTACCGCCCTGCGGGTGGGCCTGTCGGTACGGGACGTGTTCGAGGCGCCCACGGTGGCCGCCCTCGCCGAGCGGGCCCGTACCGCCGCCGTCGCCGAGACCCCGCTGACCGCGCGGGAGCGGCCCGAGCGGGTGCCGTTGTCCCCCGCGCAGCGCCGCCTGTGGTTCCTGCACCAGCTGCACGGGCCCAACGCGACCTACACCATCCCCTTCCTGGCCCGGCTCACCGGACCACTGGACGTCGCCGCCCTGCGGGCCGCCCTGGTGGACGTGCTGGACCGGCACGAGAGCCTGCGCACCGTCTTCCCCTCCGTCGACGGCACCCCGTACCAACGGGTGCTCCCCACCGCCGAGTTGGCCGACCCGCTGACCGTGCGGGAGCTGGGCGACGGCGCGGTGGACCGCGAGGTGGAGGCCCTGCTCGCCGAGACCTTCGACCTGGAGCGGGAGATCCCCCTGCGGGCCACCCTGCTGCGGCTGGAGGACCGCCAGCACGTGATCGCCCTGCTGGTGCACCACATCGCCGCCGACCAGTGGTCGGCCGGTCCGCTGCTGGGCGACCTGGCCACCGCCTACGACGCCCGCCGCCACGGCCGGGCGCCCGGCTGGGAGCCGTTGCCGGTGGGGTACGCGGACTACACCCTGTGGCAGCGCGACCTCCTCGGCCTCGATGTCGAGGCCGAGAAGGGCAGTCTCGATGTCGAGGCCGACGGGAGCAGCCTCGGTAACGAGGCCGCTGCCGACCGGGGCGGCCCGGGGACCACCGGTACCCCTCAGGACACCGTTCTGGCACGGCAGTTGGCGTACTGGCGCCAGCGGCTGGACCAGCTGCCCGAGGAGATCCGGCTCCCGGTGGACCGGCCCCGGCCGGCCCAGCCCAGCCACCGGGGCGGGTTCGTACGGTTCACCGTGCCCGACCGCACCCACCGCCGGCTGCGGGTCCTCGCCCGGGACGGCGCCAGCTCGATGTTCATGGTCGCCCACGCGGCCCTGGCCGCCCTGCTGTCCAAGGTGGGCGCCGGGCACGACGTGGTGATCGGCACCCCGGTCGCCGGCCGCCAGGACAGCGCCCTGGACGAGCTGGTCGGCTTCTTCGTCAACAACCTGGTGCTGCGCGCCGACACCTCCGGCGACCCCACGTTCCGGGAGCTGGTGGAACGCTGCCGGGAGACCGACCTGGACGCCTACGCCCACGCCGACGTGCCCTTCGAGGAGCTGGTGGAGGAGCTGAGCCCGCACCGTTCGCTGGCCCGGCACCCGCTGTTCCAGGTGATGCTGGCCTGGGAGACCCGGGACGCCGAACTGGTCGGCCTGCCGGGGCTGACCACCTCGCCGCTGCCGGCGACCGGGGAGGCGGCCAAGTTCGACCTGACCGTCACCCTCGCCGAGCGCCGGGACGAGGAGGGCGTCCAGGGGCAACTGGAGTACGCCCGCGACCTGTTCGACGCCGACACCGCCGAGGCCCTGGCCCGGCGGCTGGTCCGGCTGCTGGACGCCGTGGCCGAGGACCCGGACCTGCCGCTGGGCCGGCTGGAGCTGCTGGACGCCGAGGAGCGCCGGGCGCTGCTGGGCGACCCCGAGGACACCCGGGCCCTGCTGGCCGAGGGCGCGCGCACCTCGCTGCCCGGACTCTTCGCCCAGTGGGTCGCCGCCCGCCCCGAGGCACCGGCCCTGGCCGGTCCCCGCTGTGGCGGTGACCCGGAGGGCCGCGAACTGGTCGAGTTGAGCTACCGCGAACTGGACGGTGCCGCCAACGCGTTGGCCCACCGGCTGCGGGAGGCCGGCGTCGGCGCCGAGGACCGGGTGGCGGTGGTGCTGCCACGTACCGTCGAGGCGGTGGTGGCGCTGGTGGCCGTGCAGAAGCTGGGCGCGGTGTACCTGCCGGTCGACCCCGACTACCCGGCCGAACGGGTCGCCTACATGCTGGCCGACGCCGAACCCGCCCTGGCGCTCACCGCCCCGGGCGCCCCGGCCCCGGGCGAGGTGCCCCACCTGGCGCTCCCCGGCGACACCCTGGAGGCCCGCGCGGAGGACCCGGGCGGCTGGCTGGAACTGCGCCCCGCCTCGGCCGCGTACGTCATCTACACCTCCGGCTCCACCGGCCGCCCCAAGGGCGTGGTGGTCTCCCACGCCGGCGTGCCCGCCCTGGCCCGTACCGTGATCGACGGGTTCACCGCCGGCCCCGGCTCCCGGGTGCTCCAGTTCGCCTCGCTCAGCTTCGACACCTCGATCTGGGAGATCGTGATGGCGCTGCTGTCCGGCGCCGCGCTGGAGATGGTGCCCACCGAACGGCGGCTGGGCCCGCCCCTGGGCGAGTTCCTGGCCGAACGCAAGGTCACCCACCTCACCGTGCCCCCGGCGGTGCTGGCGGCGCTGCCGGTGGAGGCGGTCAGCGCCGACGCCACCCTGATCGTGGCCGGCGAGGCGGTGGCCCCCGAGCAGGTGCGGCACTGGGCCTCGCGGGCCCGGATGTTCAACTCCTACGGCCCGACCGAGACCACCGTGGACGCCACCCTGTGGCGCTGCGACCCGGAGGCCCTGCGCGGGCCGGTACCGGTCGGCCGTGCGGTCGCGGAGACCGTGGTGTACGTGCTGGACGACGCCCTGCGCCCGGTGCCGCCGGGAACCGTGGGAGAGCTGTACGTCGCCGGCTCCGGGCTGGCGCGCGGCTACCACCGCCGCCCCGGCCTGACCTCCGAACGCTTCCTCGCCAACCCCTACGGCCCGCCCGGTACGCGGATGTACCGCACCGGTGACCTGGCCCGCTGGCGGTCCGACGGGGAACTGGAGTACCTGGGCCGGGCTGACCACCAGGTCAAGCTGCGGGGCTTCCGTATCGAACTCGGCGAGGTCGAGACCGAGTTGAGCGCCCTGTCCGGGGTGCGCCAGGCCGCCGCCCTGCTCCGCGAGGACCGCCCCGGCCAGCAGCGGTTGGTCGGCTACCTGGTCGCCCGCGACGGCCAGCCGCTGGACCGTGCCGCGCTACGGGAGGAACTGGCCCGACGGCTCCCGGACTACCTGGTGCCCTCCGCCCTGGTCGTACTGGAGCGGATGCCGCTGACCCCCCACGGCAAGGTGGACCGTGCCGCCCTGCCCGAACCGGTCGTCGAGGCCGGGGAGCGGGCGCCGGCCGAGGGGCCGGCGGCCGAACTGGCCGCGCTGTTCGCCCAGGTGCTGGGCGTGCCCTCGCACGCCGTGGGAGGCGGGGACGACTTCTTCGCCCTGGGCGGGGACAGCATCTCCTCCATCCAACTGGTCTCCCGGGCCCGCGCGGCCGGGCTCCAGCTGACCGCCCGGCAGGTGTTCGAGCGCCGTACGCCGGAGGCGCTGGCCCAGGTCGCGGTACCGGCCGATGGTGAGCGGCCGGCGGCCACCCAGGTCGACGGGCCGGCCCCGCTGACCCCGATCATGCGCTGGCTGCGACGGCACCCCGCCCACTGGCGCCACTTCCACCAGTCCGTGCTGGTGACCACTCCGGCCGGGCTCACCGAGGAGGGGCTGCGTGGGGCGCTGGCCCAACTGCTGGACGCCCACCGGCTGTTGACGGCCCGGGTGGACCAGGACGGTACGCGTCTGACACCCGGCGAGGGCGGCGGACAGCCGCCACTGACCGTGGTGGACGCCTCCCACACCTCCCACGCCTCCGACGCCTCTGGTGGCTCGGACCGGGGTGAGGGGCTGGAGGACCTGGTGGCCCGGCACTCCCGGGCCGCCGTGGAGGAGCTGGACCCCGAGGCCGGCGCGGTGTTCCGGGCGGTGTGGCTGCACCGGGGCGAGGCCGCCGAGGGGCGGCTGCTGCTGGTGGCCCACCACCTGGTGGTGGACGGAGTGTCCTGGCGCGTCCTGCTGGGCGACCTGTCGCTGGCCAGCCGGGGCACCCCCCTGGAACCCGCCGGTACCCCCTTCTCCCACTGGGCGCGCGGACTGCTGGAGGGGGCCGAGCGCCGCGAGCCGGAGCGGGCCCACTGGGAGGCGGTACTGGCCGAGGGCGGTTCGCCGTTCGACGGGGCGGAGGCCGCCGCCGGCACCCCCACCGACCCGGCGGCCCCGGCGACCCTGCGTACCGAGCTGCCGCCCGAGCTGACCGAACCCCTGCTGACGCGGGTGGCGGCGGCCTTCCACACCGGGCCGGCCGAACTGCTGCTGGCCGCGCTGTCCCGGGCGCTCGCCCCCGAGGGGACCGGGCGGTCCGGGCTGCTGGTCGACCTGGAGTCGCACGGCCGGCACGAGGAGCAGGTGCCCGGCGCCGACCTGAGCCGTACCGTCGGTTGGTTCACCACCCAGTACCCGGTGCTGCTGCCCACCTTCGACGACCTCGGCCAGGGCGTACGGGACACCAAGGACGCCCTGCGCGCGGTGCCCGACCACGGCACCGGCTACGGCCTGCTGTACGACCAGGCCCCCAGCGGCGCCCGGCTGGGCTTCAACTACCTGGGCCGCTTCGGCACGGCCGAGGCCGACTCGGCCGCCTGGAACCCGGCGCCGGAGTCCTCCGCGCTGACCACCTGGGGCGTACCGGAACTGCTGGACGGCCACCTGCTGGAGGTCGGCGCCACCACCGTGGACGGCCCCGACGGGCCCCGGCTGACACTGCGGTGGACCCACGCCCCCGGGGCGCTGAGCCCCGAGCGGACGCGCCAGGTCGCCGAGCGGTTCACCGCCGCGGTGACCGAACTGGTCGAGCGCCACCGGGAACCGGGGTTCGCCGGGCACAGCCCGGGCGACTTCCCCCTGGTCCGGCTGACCGTGCCGGAGGTCGCCGCCCTGGAGCGGGACCGCCCGGCACTGGCGGACGTGTGGCCCCTCTCGCCGCTCCAGGAGGGGCTGGCCTTCCACGCCCTGAGCGGCCCCGACCAGCGGGACGTGTACGTGGTCCAGCTGGAGCTGGAACTCACCGGCGAGGTCGACCCGGCCCGGTTGCGGGCCGCCGCCCAGTCGGTGGTGGACCGCCACCCCAACCTGCGGGCCGGCTTCCGGCAGTTGGCCGGCGGCACGCTGGCCCAGTACGTCGTCGACCACGCCCCGGTGGAGTGGCACGAGCGGGACGCCTCGGACCCGGACGGTCCGGTCGACCTGGCCGAACTGGCCCGCGCGGACCGGGAACGCCGCTTCGACCTGGACCGCCCGCCCCTGCTGAGGTTCACCCTGGTCCGCACCGGACCGGAGGTCCACCGCCTGCTGTTCACCAGCCACCACCTGCTGTTGGACGGCTGGTCCGCCCCGCTGCTGCTGACCGACCTGTTCGCCGCGTACGCCGGCCGGCCGCTGCCCGAGCGGCGGCCGTTCGCCGACTACCTGCGCTGGCTGTCGGAGCGGGACCGGGACGCCGCGCTGGACTCCTGGCGACAGGCCCTGGACGGGGTGGGCGAGCCCACCCTGGTCGCCCCGCACGCCACGGACGTACCGCCCCAGGTGCCCGGCGAGGTGGACCTGACCCTGGACGACACCCTCACCGGGGCCCTGCGGGAGCGGGCCCGGGAGTGGGGGATCACCCTCAACTCCCTGGCCCAGACCGGCTGGGGACTGGTCCTGGGCCAGCTGACCGGACGGGACGAGGTGCTGTTCGGCTCCGCCGTCTCCGGCCGCCCGGCCGACCTGGACGGGGTGGAGTCCATGATCGGGCTGCTGGTCAACACCCTGCCGGTACGGGTCTCCGCCCGGCCGGGCCACACCCTGGCCGAGGTGGCCACCGCCACCCACCGCCGGCAGGTGGGTCTGCTGGACCACCAGTACCTCGGGCTGGCCGACATCCAGCAGGTCCTGGGGCTGCCCCAACTGCTGGACACCATGACGGTGTTCGAGAACTACCCCTTCGACGAGGAGGCCCTCGACGACAGCGAGCGGGCGGCCGGTTTCGGGGTACGCGGGGTCGGCGGACGCGACGCCACCCACTACCCGCTGACCCTGGCCCTCACCCTCCAGGGCGACCGGCTGCGGCTGAACCTCAAGCACCGCCATGACGTGTACGACGCCGAGGCGGCCCGGGCGGTACTGGACCGACTGGTCACCGCCCTGACCGCGCTGGCCCACCGCCCCGACACCCCCGCCGGACGGCTGGACACCGGCCCCGAGCGGCGTCCGTTGACCGGCGCCCCGACCCGCCCGTTGGGCGACGCCGGGGTGGCCGAGGCCTTCACCCGGGTCGCCCGCAGCCAGCCGGAGGCCGTCGCCGTCCGTGACCTGGCCACCGGCGCCACCCTGGACTACCGCCGACTCGCCGAGCGGGCCGCCCGGTTGGCCGACCGACTGCGGGAACGGGGCGTCGGCCCCGAGTCCGTGGTCGCGGTGGCCCTGCCCCGGTCCACCGACCTGGTGGTGGCCGAACTGGCCGTGGCCCACAGTGGCGCCGCCTACCTGCCGCTGCACCCCGACTGGCCGACGGCCCGGTGCCGCCAGGTGCTGCGGGACGCCGGCGCGGTCGCGCTCCTCGGCGACCCGGGGGACCGGGACCTCGCCGAGGACCTGCCGGTGCTCCCGGTCGAGACGGACGGGGAGGGCCCCGGAGGCGACCCCACCCCGGTGACCGGTGCCCACCTGGCCTACGTGATGTACACCTCCGGCTCCACCGGAGCCCCCAAGGGCGTCGCCGTCACCCAGGCCGACGTGGTCGCCCTCGCCTCCGACTCCCGTTTCGAGGGGCCGGCGCACCGGCGGGTGCTGCTGCACTCCCCGCACTCCTTCGACGCCACCACCTACGAGCTGTGGGTGCCCCTGCTGCGCGGGGGCGAGGTGCTGGTGGCCCCCGACACCGAACCGGACCCCGACCAGTGGCGGAAGCTGCTGGAGGAGGCCCGGCCCACCGCCGCCTGGTTCACCGCCGGGCTGTTCGCCCTGCTGGCGCAGGAACGGCCGGAGGCCTTCCGCCCGTTGAGCGAGGTGTGGACCGGCGGTGACGTGGTCTCCCCGGCCGCCGTGGCCCAGGTGCTGCGGGCCGCCCCCGGACTGCGGGTGGTCAACGGCTACGGCCCCACCGAGACCACCACCTTCGCCACCGCCGGGCCGGTGGACCCCGACCGCCCGGACCCGGACGGTCCGCTGCCCGTCGGCCGGCCCCTGGACGGGATGACCGCCCATGTGCTGGACGCGGCGCTGCGTCCGGTGGCCCCCGGGGTACCGGGAGAGCTGTACCTGTCCGGCCCCGGACTGGCCCGGGGCTACCTCGGCGACGGCCCCCTCACCGCGCGGCGCTTCGTGGCCGTACCCCAGGGTCCGGCCGGCGCCAGGATGTACCGCACCGGTGACCTGGTGCGGCAACTGCCCGACGGACGGCTGGAGTTCGTGGGCCGGGCCGACGAGCAGGTCAAGCTGCGCGGCTACCGGATCGAACCCGGCGAGGTGGAGGCCGCGCTGCTGGCCGAACCGGAGGTCGGCGCGGCCACCGTACTGGCCCGCCGCGACCTGCCCGGCGGACCCGCCCTGGTCGCCTACCTGGTGCCCGAACAGCCCCTGGACACCGAGGAGTTGGCCCGCCGCCTGGCCGACCGGCTGCCGGACTACCTGGTGCCCTCGGCCTGGGTGGAGCTGGACCGGCTGCCCCTGACCGCCAACGGCAAGGTGGACCGCGCCGCCCTGCCGGCACCCGAGTGGGTGACCGGACAGGAGCCCGCCGCCCTGGGCCAGCGCGAGGAACTGCTGTGCCGACTGTTCGGCGACGCGCTGGGCCTGGACCGGATCGGACCGGGCGACGACTTCTTCGCCCTGGGCGGCCACTCGCTGTCCGCGATGCGTCTGGTCGGCACCGTACGGGCCGCCCTGGAGGCGGAGTTGTCGGTGCGGCAGCTGTTCCAGACCCGTACCCCGGCCGCCACCGCCGCGCTGCTGCGCCCCGGCGACCGGCTGGCCGTACCGCTGCGCCCCTACCCCCGGCCGGAGCGGCTGCCGCTCTCCCCGGCCCAGCAGCGGCTGTGGTTCCTGGACCGGCTCCAGGAACGCCCCTCGGCGGCCTACAACGTGCCCATCGCCCTGTGGCTGGACGGCCGGGTGGACCGGGAGGCGCTCAGCGCCGCCCTGCGTGACCTGACCGAACGGCACGAGACGCTGCGCACCGTCTTCCCCGAGGAGGACGGCCAGGCCGTACAGCGGGTACGCGCCCCGCACGAGGTCGAGGTCCCGCTGTCGGTGACCACCCTGCCGCCCGAGGCGGTGGCGGACGCCCTGCGTCGGGAGGCCGGCCGGCCCTTCGACCTCGCCCGCGAGACACCGCTGCGCGCCGTCCTGGCCCGCTCCGAGGACGGACGGGACGCGCTGCTGCTGGTGCTGCACCACATCAGCGGCGACGAGTGGTCGGTACGTCCGCTGCTGGACGACCTGTCCACCGCCTACCGGGCCCGACTGGCCGGCGACCAGCCCGACTGGCGCCCCCTGCCGGTCGGTTACGTCGACTACACCCTCTGGCAGCGCGAGGTACTGGGCGCCGAGGAGCAGCCGGACAGCGAGGTCAGCCGGCAGATCGCCTACTGGCGCGACCGCCTCGCCGACACCCCCGACGAACTGCCCCTGCCGGTGGACCGGCCCCGGAGCCCGCAGGCCGGCCAGGACGGCGACGTGGTGGAGTTCCAGGTGCCCGAACGCGTCCGGGAGGGCCTGGACCGGCTCGCCCGGGAGACCGGGGCCACCCCCTTCATGGTCTCCCACGCCGCCCTGGCCACCCTGCTGCACCGTTGGGGCGGCGGCACCGACCTGCCGGTCGGCACCCTGATCGCCGGACGGGAGGAGGCCGCCCTCCACGACCTGGTGGGCTTCTTCGTCAACACTCTGGTGCTGCGCACCGACCTGTCCGGCGACCCCAGCCCCCGGGAGCTGGTGGACCGTGTCAAGACCGCCGACCTGGCCGACTTCGACCGCTCCCAGGTGCCCTTCGAACGGCTGGTGGACCTGCTGGGCGTGGAACGCTCGCTGTCCCGGCACCCCCTGTTCCAGGTGATGCTCAACCACCAGACGCTCAGCACCAGCGGGCCGCGCCTGGGGGAGCGGCGGACCGAACCGCTGGCGGTCCACACCCGTACCGCCAAGTTCGACCTGACCTTCACCCTGGTCAAGGCCCCCGGCCCGGACGGGGAGTTGACCGGCGGCATCACCTACCGCACCGACCTGTTCGACCCCGGGACGGTACGGGAGGTGGCCGACCAGTTCCTCCGGGTGCTGGAGGCCTTCGCCGACCGCCCCGGCCGCCCGGTGGGGGACCTGCCCCTGTACGGCCCCGAGGAGGAACGGCGGCTGCTGGAGGAGTGGGCCAGCCCCGAACCCCCGGTGGAGGCCCCCAGCCTGCCGGCTGCCTTCGCCGAGCAGGCCGCCCGTACCCCCGACGCCCCGGCGGTGCTCCACCCCGAGGGCACCCTCACCTACGCCAAACTGCTGGACGAGTCCGCCCGGCTGGCCACCGTACTGAGGCAACACGGCCTGCGCCCCGGTGAGTTGGTGGCCGTGGCCCTGCCCCGGTCGGCCGCCCTGGTGGTGGCCGCCCACGCGGTGCACCGGGCCGGCGGCGTCTACATGCCGCTCGACCTGGCGCACCCCACGGTCCGGCTGGCCGGAATGCTGGCCGACAACCCGCCCCGGCTGACGCTCACCGACCGGGCCTCCGCCGACCGGCTGCCGTCTGGCCCGGACGCCCCGACCGCCCTGGTGCTGGACGACCCGGCCATACGGGCGCGGACCGATCAGGCCGAGCCCTGCCCGCTGACCGACCCGCACCCGGCGTCGCCCGCCTACGTCCTGCACACCTCCGGTTCCACCGGCCGGCCCAAGGCGGTCGCGGTACCGCACGGGGCGCTGGGCAACCGACTGGCCTGGACCCAACGGCACTTCCCCCTCGGCCCGGGCGACCGGATGCTGTGCAAGGCGGCACCCGGCTTCGACGTGTCGGTGTGGGAGGTCTACGGCCCCCTGCTGCGCGGGGCGGCCGTGGTGGTGGCCCGCCCCGACGGGCACCGCGACCCGGCGTACCTGGCCGAACTCATCGCCCGGGAACGGGTGACGGCCGTCCACTTCGTCCCCTCCATGCTGGCGCTGTTCGCCGCCGAGCCGGCGGCGGCCCACTGCGAGGGCCTGCGCTGGGTGTTCGCCGGGGGCGAGGCCCTCAGCGACGCCCTGGTGCGGGACTGCGCGGAACGGATACCCGCCCCGGTCGTCAACCAGTACGGGCCCACCGAGGCCGCCGTCGACGTCACCGCCCGCACCGCCGTACCCGGCGAGGGCGACATGGTGTCGCTGGGCACCCCCGGGGCCGGCACCCGCGCCTACGTGCTGGACGAGCGACTGCGCCCGGTACCCCCCGGGCTGACCGGCGAGCTGTACCTGGCCGGTGCCCAACTGGCCCTCGGCTACCTCGGCGAGACCGGCCGCACCGCCGAACGCTTCCTGGCCGACCCGTACGGGCCGGCCGGCTCCCGGATGTACCGCACCGGCGACCTGGCCCGCTGGAACCGCCGGGGCGAGCTGGAGTTCGCCGGCCGCGCCGACGACCAGCTGAAGCTGCGCGGCGTACGGATCGAACCCGACGAGATCCGCGCCGCCCTGCTCACCCACCCCGGGGTACGGGACGCGGCCGTCGTCGCGCGCCAGCCGGAGGACGGCCCCGCCCTGCTGGTCGGCTACGTGACCGGCGACCGGGACCAGCCCGGACAGCCGGAGGAGAAGGAGCTGCTGCGGCACCTGACCGGACAGCTGCCCCCCGCGATGGTCCCGGCCGCCGTGGTGGTGATGGACCGGTTCCCGCTGACCGCTAACGGCAAGCTGGACCGCGCCGCACTGCCCGAGCCGCCGCGTGCCGAGGCCGGGGAGCAGCGCCCCGAGGGCGAGGCCCAGCAGGTGCTGGCCGACCTCTTCGCCGAACTGCTGGGCCTGCCCTCGGTCGGCGCCCATGACAGCTTCTTCACCCTCGGCGGGGACAGCATCACCTCCATCCAACTGGTCAGCGCCGCCCGGCGACAGGGCTGGGTGATCACCCCGCGCGAGGTGTTCGAGCAGCGCACCGTGGCCGCCCTCGCCGAGGTCGCCCGCCGCGCGGACGAGGCCGGCGGGGCCCACGACCCCGGCCACGGCGAGGTGCCGCTCACCCCGGTGATGCACGCCATGCGCGAGCGCGGCGGCGACCACCGCACCTACGGCCAGTCGATCCTGGTCACCACCCCGGCCGGCCTGGACGCGGCACGGCTGGAGCGGGCCCTGACCCGACTGGTCGCCCATCACCCCGTGTTGGCCGCCCGGGTCGACTGGGACGCCGAGGTGCTGCGGGTGCCCGAGGAGCCGCACCCCGGTGCGGGCTGGTTCCGCGCGGTGACCGTGGACGGCTCCCTGGAGGAAGAGATACGGACCCACTCGCGGCGGGCGGCCACCGAACTGGCCCCCGAACAGGGGCTGATGCTGCGGGCCGTCTGGTTCGACCAGGGCGGGGGCCGTACCGGCCGGCTGCTGTTGGTCGCCCACCACCTGGTGGTGGACGCCGTGTCCTGGCGGGTGCTGCTGCCGGACCTGGAGCAGCTGTGCCAGGACGACGACTCGGTGCCCCCGCCGCCGGTGGAGGTGTCCTTCCGCACCTGGGCGAAGGCCCTGCGGGAGGGCGCCGCCGACCGGCGTGAGGAACTGCCGTACTGGAGCGGCCAGGTCGGACAGCTCGAACTGCCCCTGGGCGTACGGGCCCTGGACCCCCGGGCGGACACCCCGGACACCGTCGCCGAACTGTCCACCTCGGTCACCGGCGACCTGGCCGAGGCGGTGCTCCAGGAGGTGCCGACGGCCTTCCACTGCGGCGAGCAGGAGGTGCTACTGACCGCCCTCACCCTGGCCCTCGCCCGGGCCCGGCACGGCCGGGCGGACTCCACGCTGGTGCTGCTGGAGGGCCACGGTCGGGACACCGGGCTGCTGGACCGGGAACCGTCCCGGACGGTGGGCTGGTTCACCAACCTCTACCCGGTGCGCCTCGGCCTGGACGGCGCCGACCCGCAGGCCGCCCTGACCGACCCCGAACTGGCCGGCCGGGTCCTGAAGAGGCTCAAGGAGGAACTGCGGGCGGTACCCGACCACGGTGTCGGCTACGGCCAACTCCGCTACCTCGACCCCGAGTCGGCGCCCACCCTGGCCGCCGGCGCCCGCCCCCAGATCGGCTTCAACTACCTGGGCCGCTTCGAGGTGGGGGAGCGCGCGGAGGACCAGACCGCCGAGCCGCGCCCCTGGACCCCCAGCCCCGAGTCCGCGCAGGTGTGGCGCGAGCCCAGCGCCCTGGAGGTGCACGTGGCGGTGGACCTCAACATCACCGCGCTACGCCGGCCCTCGGGCACCGAACTGGCCGTCACCTGGCACCACGCCACCGGCCCGGTCCCGGCCGAGTGGATCACCGAGCTGGACCAGTGGTGGCGTACCGCGCTGCGGACGCTGGTGGACAGCGCCCGGGGCGACGCCGCCGGCCACACCCCGTCCGATCTTGGCCTGCTGTCTTTGAGCCAGGACGAAATCGACGAGTTCGAAGATGAGTGGAGAATCTAAGTGACCAGCGCCCAACGCTCAGGACTGCAGGACATCCTCCCGCTGTCCCCCCTGCAGAAGGGGCTGTACTTCCTGTCGTCGTACGACGACAGCGCGTGGGACGTCTACAACGTGCAGCTCAGCTTCGAACTCGAAGGACCCCTGGACCAGGCCCGGCTGCACCGGGCCGGCGAGGCGCTGCTGCGCCGCCACCCCAACCTGATGGCGGCGTTCCGGCAGCGGAAGAACGGTGAACCGGTCACCCTGATTCCCCATCAGGTGCCCCTGCCGTGGACCGACATCGACCTGTCGGGACTGGAACCCGACGAGCGGGAACGCCGGTTGGAGCGGCTGACGGAGGCGGACCGTCGGGCCCGGTTCGACCTGGCCACCCCGCCCCTGGTCCGGTTCACCGCCCTGCGGCTCCAACCGGAGCGGTACCGGCTGCTGTTCACCCACCACCACCTGCTGCTGGACGGCTGGTCCACCGCCCGGGTGGTGCAGGAGCTGTTCGCCCTGTACCGGGCCGACGGCGGCGGCGACGGCGACGCGGAACTGCCCACCCCCCGCCCGTACCGCGACTACCTCGCCTGGACCGCCGAACGGGACCCCAAGGCCGACCAGCGGGTCTGGCAGGAGGCGCTGGCCGGACTGGACGGGCCCACCCTGGTCGCCCCCGAACTGGCCCAGTCCGCCCCGGCCGAACCGGGCACCCAGGACGTGGAGTTGGGCCCGGAGCTGGGCCGCGCCCTGCTGGACCGGGCCCGGGACCTGGACCTGACCGCCCCGGTGGTCGTACAGACCCTGTGGGCACTGGTGGTGGGCGCGCTGACCGGACGCGCCGACGTGGTGGTCGGCACCACCGTCAGCGGCCGGCCGCCCGAACTGGCCGGGGTGGAGTCCATGGTGGGCCTGTTCATCAACACCCTGCCGGTACGGGTGCGGAGCCGCCCCGAGCGGACCCTCACCGCCCTGCTGCGGGAGGTCGGCGCCGAACAGACGGCCCTGCTGGCCCACCACCACACCCCGCTGACCGAGGTGCAGAAGGCCGCCGGCCTCGGCGGGCCGCTGTTCGACACCCTGTGCGTGTTCGAGAACTACCTGGTCGAGGGCGCTGACAGCGCCGCCGGCGCCGACGAGCAACAGGCCGGTGAGCCCCAGGAGTTCGCCGGACTGCGGGTCGCCGCCATCAGCGGTCAGGACGCCACCCACTACCCCCTCACCCTGGTGGCCGCCCCCGCCGCCGACGGCGGGCTCAGCCTGCGGCTGCGCTACCGCGAGGACGCCTTCAGCCCTGAGCGGGCCCGGGTGCTCGCCCAGCGCACCCGCCGGGTGGTCGAGCAGTTCGTCGCCGACCCCGGGCGCCGGCTGGCCCGGCTGGACCCGCTCACCGAGGGCGAGCGCCGGCTGGTACGGCACACCTTCAACGCCGACCAGCGTCCCCTGGAACCGGACACCCTGCCCGGACTGTTCCAGCGGCGGGCTGCCCAGCACCCCGACCAACCGGCCGTGGTGGACGGACACCAGAGCCTCACCTACGCCGAACTCAACGCCCACGCCAACCGGTTGGCCCACCAGCTGATCGCCGCCGGGGTGGGCCCCGAGGACGTGGTGGGCGTCGCCCTGCACCGGGGCGCCCCGGTGTACGTGGCCCAACTGGCGGTGGCCAAGGCGGGGGGCGTCTTCGCCCCCCTCAACCCCGACTACCCGACCGACCGGCTGGCCGACCTGGTGGGTGACAGCCGGCCCCGGGTCCTGATCGGCCAGCGGGGCGTGGACCCCTCGCCCTGGGCACCCCACGTCCCGGTGCTGCCCGTCGAGGGGGCCTGGGCGCCGGGCGGGCCCGACCACGACCCCACCGACGCCGACCGCCGCGCACCCCTGCGCCTGCGGCACGGCGCGTACCTGATCTACACCTCCGGCTCCACCGGCCGGCCCAAGGGCGTCCTGGTGGAGCACCGGCCCCTGGTCGACCTGGTCGCCTGGGCCCACGACTGCTTCGGTACCGGCCCCGGTGACCGGGTCACCCAGTTCGCCTCACCCAGCTTCGACGTGACCTTCTGCGAGCTGGCCAACTCCCTGTTCGCCGGCGCCACCCTGGTGGTCGTCCCCGAGGAGCGCCGAGCCGGCCGGCCCCTGGCCGACTTCCTGGTCGAGGCCCGGATCACCCTGGGCGTGATCCCACCGACCGTGGTCGCCTCGCTGCCCCCGGACGCCCAACTGCCCCCCGAGCTGAGCCTGATCGTCGGGACCGAGGCACTGCCGGCCGAGGTCATCCGCTCCTGGGCCAGCCGCCACCGGCTGTTCAACGCCTACGGTCCGACCGAGGCGGTGGTGAACTCCGCCACCTGGCGGGTCCCCGCCGACTGGACGGGGGGACCGGTGCCCATCGGCCCCCCCGACGTCAACAAGCGCGCCTACGTACTGGACGACGCCCTGCGCCCGGTCGCCCCCGGCGTACTGGGGGAGCTGTACCTCGCCGGCGTGGGCCTGGCCCGGGGCTACCTGGGCCGCCCCGACCTGACCGCCGACCGCTTCGTCGCCAACCCCTTCGACGGGCCCGGCGAGCGGATGTACCGCACCGGTGACCTGTGCCGCTGGAACGAGCACGGTGAGCTGGAGTACGCCGGACGTACCGACCACCAGCTGAAGATCCGGGGGTTCCGGGTCGAGCCCGGAGAGGTCGAGGCCCAGCTCACCGCCCACCCGGCCATCCGCCAGGCCGTGGTCAGCGACCACGCCGACGCCCAGGGCACCCGCCGGCTGGTCGCCCACGTGGTGGCCGAGGGCGGCCCGGACCAGGCGCCCGACGCCGCCGAACTCGCCGCCCACCTGGCCGGGTCGCTGCCCGAACACATGGTGCCCGCCGCCTTCGTCACCCTGGACGCGCTGCCCCTGACCCGGGCCAACAAGATCGACCGCGCCGCCCTGCCCGCCCCCGACTTCCAGGCCGCCACCGGCTCCGGCCCCGCCCCGCGCACCGACGCCGAGGAGGAGGTGGCCGCGCTCTTCCGCGAGGTACTGCGGCTGCCGGAGGTCGGCGCCCACGACAGCTTCTTCGCCCTGGGCGGGGACAGCATCTCCTCCATCCAACTGGTCGGCGCGGCCCGGCGCCGGGGACTGCGGCTCACCCCGCGCGAGGTGTTCGAGCAGCGCACCGTGGAGCGGCTGGCCGCCGTCGCCCGGCCCGTGGAGGCCGCCCCGGCCGTCCAACGGGGCGAGGGCAGCGGCACCGTACCGCTGACCCCCATCCTGCGCTGGCTGGTGGAACGCGGCGGACCCCTGTCCGACTACCACCAGTCCACCGTGCTGCACACCCCGCCCGGCACCACCGAACAGACCCTGCTCGACGGGCTGGCGGCGGTACGTGACCACCACGACCTGCTGCGGGCCACCCTCACCGACCAGGCCCTGGAGGTTCCCCCGCCCGGCACCACCGGCCCGGCCACCCCGCTGACCCGGATCGAGGCGGTCACCACCCCCGAGGCCGACCTGGTACCCACCCTGCGCCGGCACGCCCGCGAGGCCGCCGACCGACTGGACCCCCGGGCCGGGGTGATGCTGCGCGCGGTGTGGCTGGACGCCGGCCCCGACCGGGGCGGACTGCTGGCCCTGCTGATCCACCACGCGGTGGTGGACGGCGTCTCCTGGCGGGTGCTGGGCGAGGACCTGGCCACCGCCTTCGAGGCCGCCCGCACCGGGCGCCGCCCCGAACTGCCGCCCGTGGGCACTCCGTTCCGCCTCTGGGCCGAGGGACTGCGGAAGGCCGCCGAGCGGCGCGCCGACGAGGCCGACCACTGGCTGTCCCTCGCCGACGCCACCCCGATCGCGCCCCCGCTGGACCCCGAGCGCGACACCCTGGGCAGCGCCCGTACGGTCTCGGTGCGGCTGGACCCCGAGGTGGCCGGCCCCCTGCTGACCGAACTGCCCGACCGCTACCACGCCGGGCCGGACGAGGTGCTGCTGACCGCACTGGCCATGGCCCTGGTCGCCTGGCGGGGCGCGGCTGACCCCGTACTGGTGGACCTGGAGGGCCACGGGCGGGTCGAGGACGCCGTACCCGGGGCCGAACTGTCCCGTACCGTCGGCTGGTTCACCAGCGTCCACCCGGTACGCCTGGATGTCGGCGACACCGCCCCCGACGTGGGGGACAGCCAGCGGGTCGGCACCGTACTCAAGCGGGTCAAGGAACAGCTACGGGCCGCGCCCGACCAGGGGATCGGCCACGGACTGCTGCGCCACCTGCACCCCGAGCTGGGGCCCCGCCTGGCCGAGGTGCCCCCGGCGGCCATCGGCTACAACTACCTGGGCCGCTTCGCCGGCACCGGCTCCGACCAGCACACCCCCGCCCCCTGGACCCCGGCGGTCGCCGGCTCCCTGGGCGGAGGCGCCGACGACCGGCTGCCGCTCTCCCACGCCCTGCAACTGAACGCCTCCGCCGTGGACGGCCCCGAAGGCCCGGTGCTCCAGGCCGCGTTCACCTTCCCCGAGCGGCTGTGGGACCGCCCCGAGGTCGAGCGGCTGGCCGAACTGTGGCTGGCCGCGCTGCGTACCCTCCACCGGCACCTGGACCAGTCGGCGGCCGGCGGGCACAGCCCCTCGGACTTCCCCCTGGTCACCGTCGACCAGCCGGTGATCGACGAGCTGGAGTCCGCCCACGGACCGCTGTCGGACCTGCTGCCGCTGTCCCCCCTCCAGCAGGGGTTGTACTTCCTGGCCAGCCTGGGCGCGGAATCCACCGGCGAACTCGACGTCTACACCACCCAGTTGACGCTGGAGATCAGCGGCCCGCTGGACGCCGAACGGATGCGGCGCGCCGCGGGCACCCTGCTGGAACGCCACCCCAACCTGCGGGCCGCCTTCCACGACCGGGGCGAGGACGAACCGCTCCAGGCCGTACCGGAGAGGGCGACCGTGCCCTGGCGGGTCGAGCACCTCGGTGACAGCCCCGAAGCGCGGGCCGAGGCGGAGGAACTGCTGCGCCGGGAACGCTCCCGACGCTTCGACCTGACCGCCCCGCCCCTGGTGCGCTTCACCCTGGTACGCCTCGGGGAGGAACGCCAACTGCTGGCGGTCACCTCCCACCACATCCTGCTCGACGGCTGGTCCGGCCCACTGCTGATCCAGGACCTGCTGGCCCTCTACCAGGGCACCCCCCAGCCGGCCCCCCGCCCCTACCGCGACTACCTGGTGTGGCTCGCCGACCGGGACCGGGCCGAGACCGAGGAACTGTGGCGGGCGGCCCTGGCCGACATCGAGGGGCCCACCCGACTGGTACCCGGGGCGGCCGACCTGCCCGCCGGGGTACCCGAACGGGTCCAGGTGCCGCTGGACGCGCGACTGGTCGAGCGGCTCTTCGACTTCGCCCGCGCCCGGCAGGTCACCGTCGGCTCCGTGCTCCAGACCGCCTGGGGCCTGCTGCTGGGATGGCTCACCGGACGGCAGGACGCCGTCTTCGGGATGACCGTCTCCGGCCGGCCCGCCGACCTGGAGGGCTCTGAGGGCATCATCGGCCTGTTCATCAACACCGTGCCCACCCGGGTCACCGCCCGCCCCGACCAGACCGGGGCCGAACTGGTGGCCCAGGTCTCCGCCCAGCAGGCCCGGCTGATGGACCACCAGTACGCCTCGCTGGCCGAACTCCAGCGGCTCGCCGGACACCGCGAACTCTTCGACACCCTGCTGCTGTTCGAGAACTTCCCGGTGGACGCCGAGACCCTGCGCCGCGCCGAGCGCGGAGCCGGACTGGACGTCACCGGGGCGGAGGGCCACGACGCCACCCACTACCCGCTGGTGCTGGTCGCCCTGCCCGGAGACCGCCAACTCGCCCTCGCCCTGGACCACCGTCCCGAACTGCTGGACGCCGATCGCGCCCGGACCATCGGCGCCCAACTCGTCACGGCGCTCGAAGAGTTGGTGGGCCGGCCCGAACGCGCCGTGGCCGAACTCGCCCCCACCACCGCCGAGCATCCGAGGCTGGACGGCCCCACCGCCGAGGTCACCCCGCTGACCCTCGCCGAACGGTTCGAGTGGCAGGCCAAGGCCACCCCCGAGGCGGTCGCCCTGGTCGTCACGGACACCACCGGGGAACCCGCCGAGTGGACCTACGACCGGCTGCTGCGCCGGGTGAGCACCCTCGCCGCCCGCCTCACCGAACGGGGAGCGGCCCCCGGCACCCTGGTGGGCGTCTGCCTGCCCCGTACCGCCGACCTGGTGGCCACCCTGCTGGCGGTCTCCGCCACCGGCGCCGGCTACGTACCGATCGACCCGGACTTCCCCGCCGAACGGATCGCCTACCTGCGCGAGGACGCCCGGCCGCTGCTGGTGGTCGAGGGCGACTCGCCCCTGCTGGCTCCCGGCGAGGAGACCGTCCCGGACCTGCCCGGCAGGGCACCGAACCCGCACGAGACCGCCTACGTCATCCACACCTCCGGCTCCACCGGCAACCCCAAGGGCGTGGTCGTCAGCCACCGCAACCTGGCCAACCTGCTGGACGACATGGCCGACCGGCTCACCTTCGGCCCCGGCCACCGGCTGCTGGCGGTCACCACGGTCAGCTTCGACATCGCCGCCCTGGAACTGTTCGTCCCCCTGGTCACCGGCGGCACCGTGCTGCTGGCCGACCGGGAACGGGTACGTGACCCGCGCCTGCTGAGCCGCTTCGCCCAGGACACCGGGGCCACCCACCTCCAGGCCACCCCCTCGCTCTGGCAGGGGCTGGTGGAGGCCACCCCCGAACTGCTGGACGGGCTGACCGTCCTCAGTGGCGGCGAGCCCCTGCCCGCCGACCTGGCCGCCCGACTGGCCGGGCGCGGGCGGGCGTTGCTCAACCTCTACGGGCCCACCGAGACCACCGTGTGGTCCACCGCCGCCCCCCTGGACGGCACCGGCGCCCCCCACGTCGGCCACGCCCTGCGCAACACCACCGTGCGGGTGCTGGACGCCTGGCTGCGGCCGGTACCGGTGGGCACCCCGGGAGAGCTGTACCTCGGCGGGACCGGAGTCGCCCGGGGCTACCTGGGCCGCCCCGGCCTCACCGCCGCCCGCTTCGTCGCCGACCCCCGAGGCACGGCGGGGGAGCGGATCTACCGCACCGGCGACCTCGCCCGGGTCGAGGCCGACGGCACCCTCACCGTGCTCGGCCGGGTGGACCACCAGCTCAAGGTACGCGGCTACCGGGTGGAGCCCGGCGAGATCGAGGCCCGGCTGCGCAGCCACCCCGAGGTGGGCGAGGCGGTGGTGGTCGGACTGCCCGACGCCACCGGGGCGACCCGACTGGTCGCCTACGTCACCGGACAGGCCGAGGACCCCCGCGGCTACCTGCGCGAGCGGCTCCCGGAACACCTGGTGCCCTCGGTGGTGGTGAACCTGCCGGCGATGCCGCTCACCCCCAACGGCAAGATCGACCGCTCCGCCCTGCCGGCCCCCGACAGCCAGCCGGACACCGGGTCCACCCGCGCCGCCCGGGACCCCCGGGAGGCGGTGCTGACCGAACAGTTCGCCCGGGTACTGGAGTTGCCCGCCGTCGGACCCGACCAGGACTTCTTCGCCCTGGGCGGACACTCCCTGCTGGCCATGCGACTGGCCAACCGACTGCGCTCCGCCCTGGGCTGCGAGGTGGCGCTGCGCGACGTGTTCGACCACCCCACCCCGGCGGCCCTGGCCCAGGCCGTACTGCCGCGCGAGGACGTACGGGCCCCCCTGGTGCCCCGGGAGCGGACCGAGGACGAGCGGCTGCCGCTGTCCTTCGCGCAGCGCCGGCTGTGGTTCCTGCACCGGCTGGAGGGGCCCAGCGCCACCTACAACCTGTTCTTCGCCCTGCGACTGACCGGCGAGCTGGACCTGCCCGCCCTCCGGGCCGCCCTCGGCGACCTGCTGGAGCGGCACGAGAGCCTGCGCACCGTCTTCCCGGACGTGGACGGGCTGCCCTACCAGCGGATCCTGGACACCGCCCGGGCCCGCGAGGAGGTGGACCTCGACCCCGAGGAGGTGCCCGAGGACCGGCTGGAGGCCGAACTCCACCGCCAGGCCACCACCGCCCTCGACATCGTGGACCGGATACCGCTGCGCGTCCGGCTGCTGCGGCTCCCCCAGGAGGGCCCCGGTGACGCGCCCCGACACGTACTGACCGTCACCCTGCACCACATCGCGGGCGACGAGTGGTCGATGCGGCCCCTGACCGAGGACCTGCGCACCGCCTACGCGGCCCGACGCCGGGGCGCGGCCCCCGACTGGACCCCGCCGCCGGTGAGTTACGCCGACTACTCGGTGTGGCAGCGCCAGGTGCTCGGCGAGGAGGACGACCCCGACAGCCTCCTCGCCCGGCAGGCCGACTACTGGCGCCGCACCCTGGCCGAGGCCCCCGAGGAACTGGCCCTCCCACTGGACCGGCCCCGGCCGGCCACCGAGGACCACCGGGGCGCCACCGTCACCTTCGCCCTGGACCCCGACACCCACGCCCGGCTGCGGGAGCTGACCGCCGAGACCGGCACCAGCGGCTTCATGGCCGCCCAGGCCGCCCTGGCGGTACTGCTGGCCGGCCACGGCGCCGGTACCGACCTGCCGATCGGCACCCCGGTCGCCGGCCGCTCCGACGCCGCCCTGGACGACCTGGTGGGCTTCTTCGTCAACACCCTGGTGCTGCGCACCGACCTGTCCGGCGACCCCACCTTCCGCCAACTCCTGGACCGCGTACGGCAGGTGGACCTGGCCGCCTTCGACCAGGCCGACCTGCCCTTCGAACGGCTGGTGGAACTGCTCGCCCCGGACCGTTCGCTGTCCCGGCACCCGCTGTTCCAGGTGATGCTGGTGTTCCAGAACGTCACCGACCGGGCGCTGACCCTGCCCGGCCTGGAGGTCACCCCGCTGGGCGCCGACCCCGGAGTGGCCAAGTTCGACCTGTCCTTCACCCTGGCCGAACTCCCCTCCGGGGGCGGCGTCAACGGGATGCTCACCTACCAGACCAGCCTGTTCGACCGGGACACCGCCCAGGCGCTGGCCGACCGCTACGTCCACCTGATCGGGGCCCTGGTCGCCTCCCCGGACGTGCCCTTCCACCGGGTGCCGGTGCTGCCCGAGGGCGAACCGGCCGACCGCGAACGCCAGGACGAGGGCCCGGCACGGGACCTGCCCCCCGAGCCGCTGCCGGTCCTGCTGGCCCGCGCCCACGCCCGTACCCCCGAGGCGCCGGCCGTGCTGGACGACCAACACCGCCTCAGCCACCGGGAGTTCGACCAGCGGGTGGGCCGGCTCGCCGGCTGGCTGCGCGCCCAGGGCGTCGGCCCGGAGAGCCGGGTCGCGGTGGCCCTTCCCCGTTCGGTGGACCTGGTGGTCGCCCTGCACGCGGTGCTGCGCTCCGGCGGCGCCTACGTACCGGTCGACCCCGGCTACCCGGCCGAGCGGATCGCCCACATGCTCACCGACAGCGCCCCCGAAGTGGTGCTCACCCACGGCGGGTTGGCGCGGGAGCTGCCCACCGGGGCGCCGGTGGTGGACCTGGACGCCCTCGGCGCCACCCTGGCCGGAACCGAACCGGTCGGGCCGCCCGAGGGGCTGCGCGGCGACCACACCGCGTACGTGCTGTACACCTCCGGCTCCACCGGCCGGCCCAAGGGCGTGGCGGTCACCCACCGGGCCCTGGTCAACCGGCTGCTGTGGATGGCCGACCGGTACCCGACCGACGCCGAGGACCGGGTGCTGCAGAAGACCCCGGCCAGCTTCGACGTGTCGGTGTGGGAGTTCTTCCTGCCCGCGCTGTGCGGCGCCCCCCTGGTGGTGCTGCCCGACGGCCAGCACCGCGACCCGGCGCAGGTGGCCGAGACCGTACGACGGCACCAGGTCACCACGCTGCACTTCGTCCCCTCCATGCTGGCCGCCTTCGCCGAGGAACCGGCCGCCCGGGAGTGCGTCAGCCTGCGCCGGATCTTCGCCAGCGGCGAGGCCCTGACCCCGGCCACCGCCCGCGCGGTCCACCGGGCGCTGCCCGGGGTGGAGCTGCACAACCTGTACGGGCCCACCGAGGCCACCGTGGACGTGACCGCCTGGGCGGTCACCGACCCGGACCGGGACGGCAGGGGCGTACCCATCGGCCAGCCCGTGTGGAACACCGGCGCCCGGGTGCTGGACCCCTGGTTGCGCCCCGTGCCGCACGGGGTGACCGGCGAGCTGTACCTGACCGGGGTCCAGCTGGCCCGGGGCTATCTGGGCCGCCCCGGGCTGACCGCCGAACGCTTCCTGGCCGACCCGTACGGACCGGCCGGCACCCGGATGTACCGCACCGGCGACCTGGTGCGCCGCCGCCCGGACGGGGCGCTGGTGTTCGTCGGCCGCGCCGACGGACAGGTCAAACTCCGGGGCCTGCGGGTGGAGTTGGGCGAGATCGAGGCCGAACTCGCCGCGCTGCCCCACATCGCCTCGGCCGCCGTGGTGCTCCGCGAGGACCAGCCCGGGCAGCGGCTGCTGACCGGCTACCTGGTGCCCTCGGCGGGGGAGACCCCCGACCTGGAGGAAGCCCGCGAACGGCTGGCGGGAGTGCTGCCCGAACACATGGTGCCCGGGGCACTGCTGACCGTGGACACCCTGCCGCTGACCCCCAGCGGCAAGCTGGACCGCTCCGCCCTGCCGGCGCCCGACCTGACCGCCCGCTCCACCCGGGTCGCCCCCCGGGGCGTACGCGAGGCGCTGCTGACCGAGCTGTACGCCGGGCTGCTGGGCCTGCCCGAAGTCGGCGCCGAGGACAGCTTCTTCGCCCTGGGCGGCGACAGCATCCTGTCCATCCAGCTGGTCGCCCGCGCCCGTCGGGCCGGGCTGGGGCTCACCGCCCGGGACGTGTTCGAACACCGCACCCCGGCCGCCCTCGCCCGGGTGGCCACCACCGAGACCGCCACGGCGGTCGACGTACCGGCCACCGGGCTGACCCCGCCGACGCCCATGATGCGCTGGGCCCTGGAGCGGGGCGCCGAACACGGCGCGCACCAGTACCAGCACCTGACCACCCCGGCGGACGCCACGGCCGAGACCCTGCGCGCGGCCGTGGCCGAACTGCTGGGCTGGCACCCCGCCCTGCGCGCGGTGCTGACCGGCGAGGGCGAGGACATCGCCCTGGAAGTGCCGGAGGAGGCCCACCAGCCGGTGGAGGAACTGCTGCGGGTGGTGGACCTGCGCCGGCTCGACGGCCCGGACCTGGCCGAGACGCTGGCCCGGCACGCCTCCGAGGCGGTGGCCGCCCTCGACCCCCGCGCCGGACGGATGGTGTCCGCCGTGTGGGGCGACCGGGGAGAGGGCCACACCGGCCGCCTGGTGCTGGTCGTGCACCACCTGGCGGTCGACGGGGTGTCCTGGCGGGTGCTGCTGGGCGACCTGGTCGCCGCGTACCAGGCCGCCGCCTCCGGCCGGCCGGCCGAGCGGCTCAGCGAACCCACCAGCCCGTTCCGCCAGTGGGCCCTGGGCCTGGAGGACGCCGCCGAGGCACCCGAGCGGCGTGCCGAGGTGGCGCACTGGCGTGACCGCGCGGCCCGGGTGCGCCCGCTGCTGGAGGAGCGGCCCGAACCGGACCCGACCTCGGACGAACCCTGGAGCGTGGACGTCCGGTTGAGCCCCCGGGTCACGGCCGACCTGCTCACCCCCGTACCCGCCTCGGTGCACGGTGCGATCCAGGACGTGCTGCTGGCGGCACTCACCCTGGCCGTCGCCCGATGGCGCGCGGGTCGGGGAGAGGACCCCACGGGTGGCGAGGTCGTGGCCGTCGAGGGCCACGGCCGGGAGGAGTCCCTGGTGCCGGGCGCGGACCTGTCCGACACCGTGGGCTGGTTCACCACCTGGTACCCGGTCCTGCTGGCCACCGGCCAGGCCGCCACCGACCGGGCCCTGGACGCCACCTCGGCCCGTGACCTGCTGCGGGCCGCCAAGGAGGAGAACCGCGCCTTCACCGACAGCGGTGTGGGCCACGGACTGCTGACCCGGCTGACCGGCGAGGTCCCCGAGCGCACCCCCGACCTGGTCTTCAACTACCTGGGCCGGCAGGCTGGTTCGGCCGCCGCACCGGCCGGCGACGGCAACACCGGGGACCAGAGCGCGACCTGGGCACCCGCACCGGAGGACCTGCCGCCGCTGCGCCCCGACGGACGGGCGGTGCCGTCACTGTTCCCGGTGGAGGTCAACGCCTCCACCGTGGACGGCCCGGAGGGCCCCACCCTGGTCGCCCGCTGGAGCGGCACCCCCGGGGCGCTGCCCGAGCCGGAGGCCCGCACCCTCAGCCGGCTGTGGACCCGGGCGCTGGAGGAACTGGCCGAACGGGCCGGCGGGGCCGGCCGGGATCTCGCACCGACCCACACCCCCTCGGACTTCCCGCTGGTGGAACTGGGGCAGCGGGAGGTCGACGAACTCCAGGAGCGCCTGCCCCAACTGGTCGACGTCTGGCCGCTGACCCCGCTCCAGGAGGGCCTGCACTTCCTCGCCGGCTTCGCCGACGACGGCCCCGACGTCTACGCCATGCAACTGGCCCTGCGGCTGTCGGGCGACCTGGACCCGACCGCCATGCGCGAGGCGGTCGCCGAACTGCTGGAACGCAACGCCAACCTGCGGACCGCCTTCGTCACCACCTCCACCAGCCCCTCGGCCGTGCAGGTCGTCCTGGGGGAGGTCGAGCCGGACTGGTCCGAGGTGGACCTGTCCACCGTTCCCGCCGGGGAACGGGAGGACCGGCTGCGGGAGCTGACCGAGCGGGAACGCTTCCGCCCCTTCGACCTCACCCGCCCGCCCCTGGTGCGGATGAGCCTGGTGCGCGTGGACGCGCGGCGGCAGATCCTGCTGGTGACCAACCACCACCTGGTGCTGGACGGTTGGTCCGTCCCGCTGCTGATGCAGGAGTTGTTCCAGCTGTACGCGGCCCGGGCCGACGCCTCGGCCCGGCCCGCCCCCCGGCGCCCCTTCCGGGACTACCTGAAGTGGCTGGACGCCCAGGACGAGCGGGCCGCCCAGGACGCCTGGGAGCGCGCCCTGTCCGGGGTCACCGAACCGACCCTGCTGGCACCGACCGACCCGGCCCGGGTGCCGGTGCTGTCCCGGAGGCGTACCGCCGCCCTGGACGCGCGACTCCTGGAGCGGTTGCGGGAGGTGGCCCGGCGTGCGGAGGTGACCCTCAACACGGTCACCCAGTTCGCCTGGGGACTGCTGCTGGCCCGCCACACCGGGCGCGACGACGTGGTGTTCGGGGTGACGGTCTCCGGCCGTCCGCCGGAGTTCGAGCAGGTCGAGAGCATGGTCGGACTGTTCATCAACACCCTGCCGGTACGGGTGCGGCCCGACGAACGGCTGAACGTGGTGGAGGCCCTGGCACGCCTCCAGCGGGAACAGGCCGAGCTGCTGCCGTACACCCACCTGGGGCTGTCGCGGATCCAGCGGATCGCCGGAGTCGGTGAACTCTTCGACACCCTCGTGGTGTTCGAGAACTACCCGGTGGACGCCGACGGACTGCGGGACGCCGAGCGTTCCGGGGCGCTGGAGGTCACCGGCGGGGACAGCGCCGACGCCACCCACTACCCGCTCACCCTCGCGGTGGAGCCGGCGGCCGGCCGGCTGACCCTGGAGTACCGCCCGGACCTGTTCACCGAGGAGCAGGCCGCCGACCTGCTGGGCCGACTGGAGTGGCTGCTGGGCCGGCTGGCCGAGGAGCCGGCGGCCCCGGTACGCGCACTGGAGGCCCTGCGGCCCGAGGAGCGGCACCGGGTGCTGGTGGACTGGAACGCCACCCACCAGCCGGACCCGCCCGGCACCCTGCCGGCACTGCTGGCCGAGCGGATCGCCGAGGACCCCACCGCGCCGGCCGTGGTCAGCGGTACGACCAGCCTCGACTTCGGGGAGCTGGGCCGGCGTTCGGCCCGGTTGGCCCACACCCTGATCGGGCGGGGCGTCGGCCCGGAGGACGTGGTGGCGCTGATGCTGCCGCGCACCGAGGAGTTCCTGGTCGCCCTGCTCGCCGTCCACCAGGCCGGTGCCGCCTACCTGCCCCTGGACCCGGACTACCCACCCGAGCGGGTCGCCTTCATGGTGGACGACGCCCGCCCCCGACTGCTGGTCACCACCGGTGCCCTACGGGAGCGGGTACCCACCGCCCAGGCGCTGGTGCTGGACGACCCCTCGGTGGGCGCCGAAATCGCCGGACAGCCGTCGGCCGCGCCCACCGACCGCGACCGGACGCGGCCCCTGCGGCCCGAACACCCGGCGTACGTCATCTACACCTCCGGCTCCACCGGCACCCCCAAGGGCGTGGTGATCCCCCAGCGCGGGGTGGTCAACCTCTTCCACAGCCACCGCAGGGCGCTGTACGAGCCGGTGGTCCAGCGCACCGGACGGCACCGGCTGAAGGTGGGCCACGCCTGGTCGTTCTCCTTCGACGCCTCCTGGCAGCCCCAGCTGTGGCTGTTCCACGGCCACTGCGTGCACGTGCTGTCCGAGGAGATCCAGCGGGACCCCCAGGCCCTGGAGGCGTACCTCAGGACCGAGGGCGTGGACTTCATCGAGGTCGCCCCCTCGGTGCTGGCCCAGCTGGAGCAGGTGGGCCTGACCCGGGACGGCGACTGCCCGTTGCCGCTGCTCGGGGTGGGCGGCGAGGCGGTGCCGGACGCCCAGTGGGAGCGGCTGCGGAAGCTGCCGCACACCGAGACCGTTAACCTCTACGGCCCGACCGAGGCCACCGTCGACTCCCTGCTGGCCCGGGTGCGTGACTCCGAACGCCAGGTGATCGGGCACCCGGTCGACAACGCCCGGGTCTACCTGCTGGACGACGGGCTGCGGCCGGTGCCGCCCGGGGTGGCGGGGGAGATGTACCTCGCCGGGGCCGGACTGGCCCGGGGCTACCTGGGCCGACCCGGGCTGACCGCCGAACGGTTCGTCGCCGACCCCTTCGCCGCCGACGGCGGACGGCTCTACCGCACCGGCGACCTGGCCCGCTGGACCCCCGACGGCGCGGTGGAGTTCCTCGGCCGGGTCGACGACCAGGTCAAGATCCGGGGCTTCCGGGTGGAGCTGGGCGAGATCGAGAAGGCGGTGTCCGAGCTGCCCGAGGTCGCCCGGGCGGCCGTGGTGGCCCGGGAGGACGGGGGCGTACGCCGGCTGGTGGCCTACGTCGTCCCCGGTCCGGGCGGCGCCCCGGAACCGGGCGAACTGCGGGCCCGGGTCGCCGAACGGCTGCCGGACCACCTGGTTCCGGCCGCCTTCGTCCTGTTGGACGAGTTGCCGATGACCGCCAACGCCAAGCTGGACAAGGGCCGGTTGCCCGCCCCGGACTTCCGGTCGGCGGTCGGCGGCCGGGAACCGGTCGGCCCCCGGGAGACCGCGCTGTGCCGGGCCATGGCGGAGGTGCTGGGCCTGCCCCGGTTCGGTGCGGACGACGACTTCTTCGCCCTGGGCGGGGACAGCATCGTCTCCATCCAGCTGGTCAGCCGTGTCCGGGCGGACGGCTGGGACCTCTCGCCACGGCAGGTGTTCCAACTGCGCACGCCGGCCGCCCTGGCGCCCCGTCTGGAGGGCGCCGAGCACCTGGTGGCGGAGGAGGAGTCCGAGGGCTGGGGCGAGGTGCCGGCCACCCCGATCCTGGAGTGGGTGCGCGAGGTCGGCGGCCCCCTCAACGAGTACTCCCAGTCCACCCTGCTCCAGGTGCCGGCCGCGCTGCGCTGGGAGCAACTGCTGCCGTCCGTACAGGCGTTGCTGGACCGCCACCAGTTGCTGCGTTCCCGGCTGGACCGGGGCGAGGGCGGCCCGTGGAACCTGGTGGTGCCCGAGCCGGGCACCGTACGGGCCGAGGAGCTGACCCGACGGGTGGAGGTGACCGACACCCCGGCGGGCCGACCGCTGGCCGAGGTGATGGGGCGCCACCTGATGGAGTCGGTGCGGGAACTGGACCCGGACGCCGGGCGGATGCTGCGGGTGGTGTGGTTCGACGCCGGACCCGACCGGCCCGGCCGGTTGCTGCTGCTGGCCCACCACCTGGTGGTGGACGGTGTCACCTGGCGGGTCCTGCACCCCGACCTGCGCCAGGCGTGGCAGGCCGTCGCCGAGGGCCGTGCCCCCGAGCTGCCGCCGGTACCGACCTCCTTCCGGGGCTGGGCCCGGGGACTGGTCGAGGCCGCCGGACAGCCCGAGCGGGAGGCGGAGTTGGACCACTGGCGCCGTACGCTCCAGCTGGCCGGCGCGCCACTGGCGGGCCAGCGCCTCGATCCGGCAAGGGACACCGTGGGCTCGCTGGACCACCTGCGGGTGGAGTTGCCGGCCGAGTACACCGAACCCCTGCTGACCACCGTGGTCGCCCGTACCGGCGCCACCGTGGACGCGCTGCTGCTGGGCGCCCTGTCCCGGGCCCTGGCCGACTGGCGGGCGGAACGGGGCGACGCCGAGGGCGCGCACACCGTGGTCGCCATGGAGGGGCACGGCCGCGAGCAGCAGGTGGTGCCCGGCGCCGACCTGTCCCGCACGGCGGGCTGGTTCACCTCGGTACGCCCGGTGGGCCTGGACGCCTCCGGGGTGCCCGAGGGGGCCGAGGGGCTGCCCGAACTGGTGCGCCGGGCCGAGCGGGAGCTGTCGGCGGTACCGGACGGGGGCATCGGCTACGGGATGCTGCGCTACCTCAACCCCCGTACCCGACCGGTCCTGGAGCGGGCCGGGGTGATGGAGACCCAGTTCAACTACCTGGGCCGGTACGCCGGTTCGGGGGTCACCGAACCGGGCGAGCACGCCGCCGAGGGTGCCGAGGGTGCCGAGGGTGCCGAGGGTGCCTCCGCCACCCCGGACGGCACCGACTGGGCCACCGCCCCGGAGGGCGCGGTCCTCGGCGGTGGCCGCGACCTGGACATGCCGGTCGGCTATCTGCTGGACGTCACCGCCTCGGCGGTGGACGGCCCGGACGGCCGACCCCGGCTGAACGCCGGCTGGGCGTGGCCCGGGCGCCTGCTGTCCCAGGAGGAGGTGCGGCAACTCGCCGAGGGCTGGGTGGAGGCCCTGGCGGCGCTGGTACGCCAGGTCACCCAGGAGGGCTGAGCCCGGTGGGGGCGCCGCCCGTCGGGGCGGTACCCCCACCCGTCGTGGCCCACCCGGGGGAGCGGCCTCCGATCAGGTGGCGGTCCGGCGAACCCGGCGTGACGCCCGCCCGTCGACCCGACGGGCGGACAGACTGCCGGAGGTCCGGTGACCTCACCCCCTCTGGAGGCTCCCATGCCCGACGCCGACAACGGCGCGTTCCCCGCGTTCTGCGCCCACACCCACCTGTTCCCCGGGTGCCGCTGCCGGGTCCGGGACCTGCCCGACCCCCAGGACTTCGCCTCCGACCCCAGCCCCGTGGGCCTGGGGCTGCGCTTCTCCGACGGTGTGGTCGCGGAGGCGGAGATCCTGGTGGCCGAGGCCGGGGACACCGTCCTGGCCGTACCGGAGTACACCACCGGCGCGGGCACCCAGCTGGGTGAACGCACCTGGTTCGTACGGGAGTTGCGGCCGGTCGGGGAGGAGGTGGAGCTGGTCCTGGGAGGCCGCTCGGACCCGTCCGGCGCCCGCTGAGGCGAGGTCGCTGCCCGGCCTGAGCCCCCGTCGGGCCCACGGCTCCACAGGGGGCGAGGCGCCGGCACGCGGAAGGCGGCGACCCGGTAGCCGGGCCGCCGCCTCCTTCCCGCGTACGGGTCTCCCCGCGTACGGGGAGTGGTGTGCGCCGGGCCCCACGACCGGCGCACACCACGTGTGTCACACCTTCTTGAGCATTCCCTCGATCTCGTCCAGGGCGCCGAGGGCGAAACGGTAGGTGCACATCGTGTAGTGCTTGATCGGGAAGGCCTTGTCCGCCTTCACCGCCGGGACGCCCTTCCACAGCTTGCTGTCCAGCAGGTCCTGGGTGGGCGGCGGGGGCTTCTCGTCGAACTGCACCGGGTAGATCAGGGCCGTGCAGTCGTCCAGCACCTCCAGCTGCTCGTAGCTCTTCTGCTGGAAGTCGGCGCTGCCGGCCTTGATGCCGGCGCCGATCTTCAGACCCAGGTCACGCATCACCGTCAGCAGCGGCCCGCCCAGCTGGAAGGTGCTCTTCTGCCCACCGCTGAGAATGGCCCACTTGCTGGTGGCGATCTGCTTGCGGTAGGTGGTCTTCAGCTCCTTGAGCCGGTCCTCGTACTTCTTCTTCTCCGCCTGGAGCCGGTCCTCACGGTTGACGGCCTTGGCCACCTTGGCGAGCTGCTCGTGCCACGCGGCGCCGCTGCGGCTCCAGTCGTAGTAGGCGACCGGGGCGATCTTGCGCAGGGCCTTGGTCTTCTCCCAGCTGAACTGATCGATGATCAGGTCGGGCTTGGCCGCGCCGACCGCCTGGGCGTTGGGCGTTCCGGGGGCACCGGTGGTCTTGACGCCCTTGAGCTTGTCGAAGATGTCCTCGGGCATCAGCAGCTTGTTGGCCGTGCCGTCGGGCATCCCGACCGGAACGAGGCCCAACTCCAGCAGCATGAAGGCGTCGTAGTTCCACGAGGCGATGACCCGCTCGGGGTTCTCGGGCACCTTGATGGTGCCCTTGTCCGTCTTGAGGCTGCGCTCCTTGTCGGAGTCCTTCGCCTCCCCCTTGTCATCGGACTCGCTCACGCCACAGGCGGACAGCGCCAACAGGGCCGCCGTTCCGGTGAGTCCTCCCAGGAATCGTCTCCGTCCCAAGGGGTCGGACATGCCACGTGAACGGGTCATGTTCACTCTCCTCCATCGTGCAGTTGTCTCGGTGCCCTGACGGACTCAGCCGCGGGCGAACAGGTAAGGCTTGCCTAACTTACAGGTTCCAAGCAAGATCTAGGGAGTCGACCGACACGAACAGCAGCGAGGAGTCCATCACGATGAGCGGGGCGTCGACCCACGAAGAGCGTTACCAAAGCCGCCGACCTGGGCAGCTACACGTGACGCGGGTACGGCGTGTGGACCGCGTCACACCCCGGATGGCCCGAATCACCTTCGGCAGCGAGGAGTTGACCGAGTTCCTCAGCAACGGAACCGACCAACACGTCGCCCTGTACTTCTACGAACCGGGAGTGGAGCTGCCCCGGCCCTTCACCACCGAGGCCGCCAAGCAGATCTACCCCCACGCCAAACCCAAACTGCGCCGCTACACCATCCGCTCCCACCGACCCGAACTCGGCGAGGTGGACATGGACTTCGTGCTGCACGGGGGCGACCAGCTCGCCTCCGGCTGGGCCGAGAAGGCGAAGGTGGGCGACGAGTCCATCTGGTTCGGCCCCTCACCGGCGTACCCGTTGGCCCACGACAGCGCCTGGACCGTCCTCGTCGGGGACGAGACCGCCCTCCCGGCCATCGCCGTGATGCTGGAACAGCTCCCCGAGGGCCACCCGGTACGGGTCCTCGTCGAGGTGGCCGACGCCGAGGAGGAACTGCCCCTGGCCACCCGCGCCGACGCCCAGGTGACCTGGCTGCACCGTCACCACCGCCCACACGGCGCCCTGTTGCTGGAACACGCCCCACGGCTCACCCTGCCGCCGGGGCGCGGCCGGGTGTGGGGGGCCGCCGAGCGTTCCGTGGTGCGCGAGCTGCGCCGGCACTTCGTACGGGACAAGGGGCTGGAGCGCTCCGACACCCACCTGACGGCCTACTGGACCCAGGGCGTGGCCCAGGACAGCGAGGACTGAACCGATGCCGACCGCCGCCCTCGACGGCATCGAGCTGCCCTACCAGGACACCGGCACCGGACCGCCGGTGGTCCTGGTCATGGGCACCGGCTCCACCGGCCGCGCCTGGCACCTGCACCAGGTGCCCGCCCTGGTGGACGCCGGCTACCGCGCCGTCACCTTCGACAACCGGGGCCTGCCGCCCAACGAGACGCCACCGGGCGGGGTGACCTTCGCCACCATGGCCGAGGACACCGCCCGGCTGATCGAACACCTCGACCTGGGCCCCTGCCGGATCGTCGGCCACTCCATGGGCGTCAACATCGTCGCCCAACTCCTGCTGACCAGGCCGGAGTTGGCCACCCAGGCGGTGCTGGTCGCCGGCCGGGCCAGGGTGGACCCGTTCGGCGCCGCCCTCAACCGCGCCGAGCGTGACCTGTACGACCAGCGCGTCCAACTCCCCGACAGCTACCGGGCGATGGTCACCGCCCTGCGCAACCTCGCGCCCGCCACCCTGCGGGACCCCGAGGCCGTGCGAAACTGGCTGGAGGTGTTCATGTACTCCCCACAGCCGACCGGTCCGGGCCCACGTGCCCAACTCGACCTGGACGACCACGAGGACCTCCGCCCCGCGTACGCCGCCATCACCACACCGGCGCTGTGCGTCGGGTTCGCGGACGACCTGGTCGTCCCACCCGGTGCCACCCGAGAACTCGCCGACACCCTGCCCGCCGCCCGCTACACCGAGATCAACGACTGCGGGCACTTCGGATACCTGGAACGCCCCACGGAGGTCAACGCGGCCATGCTCGACTTCTTCGACGGATGTGAGGCATGACGCGTCATCACACCACCGACTCCCCACCCGAGAAGAACCAGCCCGACCCCGCACCCTCCGAAGCGCCCACCACGCGTGACGGACTGCGGCTGCTGGCCTCCTGCCTGCGCGGGAACGCCGGCCGGATCGGCCTCGCCGTACTGGGCGGACTCTTCTACCAGGTCGCCCTGATCTCCCTGCCCAAGTGCATCGAGTGGGCCGTCGACCAGGGCATCGCCGACGAGGACTCCGGCAAGGTACTCAAGTGGGCCCTGGTGATCCTGTCGTTGAGCGTGGTCGCCATGGCCGGGGAGATGGTCCTCGGCTGGTTCTCCACCACCTCCGCCACCCTCCAGGGCAACCGCCTCTACATCGCCCTGGCCGACCGGGTCGCCGCCCTGGACTTCCGCTCCGTGAACCGCTTCGGCGAGGGCGACCTCGGAATGCGCGGCACCCGCGACGTGGACCTGGTGCGCTCCTGGCTGATGGGCTTCGGCTCCTTCGTCACCGGCGTGTTCGGCTTCGTGGTGATGATCGTGGCCATCGTGCTGCTCGACCCGCTGCTGGCCGTCGTCGGCCTGCTGTGCGTGCCCCCGCTGGTGTGGATCAACACCTACTGGTTCCCCAAGCGGTTCGGCAAGGTCAACACCGCGCTGTCCGCCGCCCACGGCAGCCGCGCCGACGCGGTCGAGGAACTGCTCTCTGCCAGCGCGGCGGTACGCGGACTGGGCGGCGAACCCGCCCTGGTGCGCCGTCACCACCGGCGCAGCGCCGACGTCACCGAACACACCCTCACCACCGCCCGGGTGTCGGCCAGTTGGGCCGCCCTGTCGCCCTTCGTCCCCGCCCTGGCCATCGGCATCGGCCTGTGCTTCGGCGGACTGGCCGTACTGCGCGGCACCATGCAGGTCGGCGGCATCGTCGCCTTCACCAGCTGGATGAGCATGTTGGTGCTGTGGGTCGGCGTGCTCACCCTGCGGCTGAGCCAGCTCAGCCAGGCCACCACCGCCGCCCGCCGGCTCCAGGAGGTGCTGCTGCCCACCCCCGACGAGCAGCCGCCGGGAGACCAACCACTGCCCGAGAACGGCGAGTTGGTCGCCGACGCGGTGACCGTACGTGCCGGGGACCGCACCGTGCTGGCCCCCACCAGCCTGGCCACCCGGCCCGGCCACATACTGGCCGTCACCGGCACCATGGCCAGCGGCAAGACCACCCTGCTCCGGGTGCTGGCAGGCCTCACCCCGCCCGACGGCGGCACCGTACGCTTCGCCGGCGTGCCCCTGGACCGGGCGGTGCCCGAGCAACTGCACCAGCGGGTGGCCTTCGTACCCCAGCGCCCGGTCACCCTCAGCGGCACCCTCGCCGACAACCTCCGCCTCGGCGCCGACTACGACGACGACCAACTGCGGGAGGCCTGCCGGCTGGCCGCCCTGGACGACTTCGTCGACTCGCTGCCCGACGGACTGGAGACCGAGGTCGGGGAGAAGGGCAACAGCCTCTCCGGCGGACAGCTCCAACGACTCGCGCTGGCCCGGGCGTTGCTGCGGCGACCGGCGGTGCTGCTGCTGGACGACGTGACCTCGGCCGTGGACGGCCAGACCGAGAGGACCATCGTGGAACGCCTCCGGCAGTGGTGCCAGGACAGCGCCATCGTCTGCGTCACCCACCGCCGACCCCTGCTGGAGGCCGCCGACCAGGTGCTCACCCTGGAGGGCGACCAGAGCCGGGACCGTACCGAGGAGAGGGTGAGCGCTCATGGCTGAACAGCCCGGACTGAGTGCCTCCCCGGACCAGAAGAGGGTGCTGCGGCGGGCCTGGCCCCACATGCGCCCCCACCGCCGGGGCATCATCGGCGCCCTGCTGCTCAGCGCGCTGGCCACCGCCACCACCGTGGCCGTACCGGCGCTGATCGGCGCGGCGGTGGACCAGCTGCTGGCCGAGAACCGCGCCGGACTGATGTGGGCGGTGGCCGGGGTCTGCGCGTTGGCGGTGCTGCGCCTGGTGGTCTTCCGCCAGTCGGAGATCCTGCTGACCACCGTCGGCGAGCGGGTGGTGCGGCACCTGCGTGACCTGGCGGTCCACCGCCTGTCCCGGGCGCCGCTGCGGTTCCTGGAGGCCCACCCCTCCGGCGACCTGTTGCGCCGTACCACGACCGAGATCGCCGACCTGGCCAACTTCGTACGCAGCCAGCTGCCGGAGGTCCTCACCGTCGGCGGGTACCTGCTGTTCACCACGGTGCTGCTGCTGGGGTACTCCCCGCTGCTGACCCTGGCGTTGCTGGTGGTGTTCGTACCGGCCGTGCTGTGGGTGCTGCGCACCTTCAAGCGGGCCGCCAACCCCGCGTTCGCCGCCGAGGCGGCCCGGGCCGGCGCGGTCGCCTCCACCTACCGCGAGCTGGTCACCTCCCGGGAGATGCTGCGCACCAGCGGCGGGCTGTCCTTCTGGCGTCAGCGGTTCCTGGCCGACAACGAACGGCGGTACCTGGCCGCCCGCCGTACCCAGAAGGCCCTGTTCCTGATCAGCCTCTCCCGGCTGGTGCAGGGCGCCACCACCGGCGTACTGCTGGTGTTCGGCGGCTGGTTGGCCTCGCGCGGCCACATCAGCGTGGGCACCGTGGTGGTGTTCGTGCTGGCCACCCGTCAACTCTTCGAGTCCGCCGCGCAGGCCTCCAACCTGGTCGGCCAGGCCCAGGTCTCCCTGGTCGGCCTGGCCCGACTGCTGGACCTGCTCCGGGTCACCGCCGAGGTGGGCGCCGACCCCGACGAGGTCCCCGCCCAGGACGGCGAGCGCCCGGAGCCCGAGGGCGAGCCGCGTACTTCCGAGCGCGGCACCCTGGAAGTGGTGGAGGTGGACTACTCCTACGTGGTGGGCAACGAGGTGCTGCACCATCTGTCGGTGACCGTCGAGCCGGGGGAGCGGATCGGCCTGGTCGGCCCCACCGGCGCCGGCAAGACCACCCTGGCGAAGCTGGTGTGCGGACTGTACGAGCCGGACGCCGGCTCCGTGCGGTACGACGGGGTGGACCTGCGGGAGCTGTCCCCGGCCGAACTGCGGCGCCGGATCGTCCTGGTGCCCCAGCGGGTCCACATGATCCACGGCACCCTGCTGGACAACCTGGCCCTGGTGCCCGGCGAGCCGGACCACGAGCGGGTGAGCGGGGCGGTGGAACGGCTGGGCCTCGGCGACTGGGTGGAGAGCCTGCCCGACGGCCTGCACACCCGGCTGGGCCGGGAGGAGGGGCAACTGTCGGCCGGGGAACTGCAGTTGATCGGTCTGGTACGGGCGGCCCTGGTGGACCCGGCGGTGCTGGTGCTGGACGAGGCCACCGCCGACATCGACCCGGAGACCGCCTGGCGACTGGAGACGGCCATCGACACCCTGCGCACCGACCGCACCCTGATCGTGATCGCCCACCGGGAGGCCACCATCGAGCGGCTGCCCAGGGTGGTGCGGCTGGACCACGGCTCGGTGCTGGCCACCAGCTGACCCGGGGCCGGCCCGCGTCGCCGACCGGGCCGGCCCGCTTCCCCGTGGCAGGGTGGCGGGGTAACCCCAGGTGCGGGTCGGACACCGGTGGCGGGACGCGTCCGGTGCCCCGGCGCGCGGAGAGGCAGGAGATCCCATGGCACCACAGCCGCTGTCGGAGTCGGAGCTGAACCAGGCCCTGGAGGGACTGCCGGGGTGGAGCGTCCAGGACGACCGGCTGACGCGGACCTACCACTTCCCCGGCCACCCACCGGCCGCCGCCATGGTGGCCCATGTGAGCGCCATCCAGGAGGAGTTGGGGCACCACGCCGACCAGACGCTCAGCTACAACACCCTGACCGTCTCGGTGAACACCCACAGCGTGGGCGGCCGGATCACCGCCCTGGACACCGGGCTGGCCGGACGGATCGAGGAGATCGCCCCGGGACACCGCGCCGAGTAGCCGGGGAGCGCGCACCAGGCACCACTGTGGCTCCACCGTTCGAAACCCTTCGAACGGTGGAGCCACAGCCATGGAAGGGGGTACGACGGAGGCCCGCCCGCCATCCCGCCGTACCCCCGGCCGAGGGGGTGGGCGCCGGTCGAGCCGACCCCCACCCGGCCCGGCGCGCCCGCCGGTCACGGCGGACGCCCGGACCTCCTCCACACCCGTGGGCCGCACCGGCGCGGAGGGGGACCTTCCTCACCACCGACCGCCCGGGGAACCGGGCGCCGGTGCCGAGGCGAGGGGAGGGCGCCCCGGGGGAGAGGGCCCCCGACAGCGGCAGCCGATCCGCTCCGGGGACGGGTCCGGGGCGCCCCGATCCGGGGCGTCAGCTCTTGGGCATCAGCACGGTGTCCACCAGGTACACGGTGGCGTTGGAGGTCTTCACGTCACCGCAGACGACCGAGGAGTTCCCGTTGACCTGGTAGCTGGTGCCCGAACCGGCCGTGGTGAGGCTGCTCTTGGCGAGCGTCGGGTACGAGCCCTTCTCCAGCTTCTTCGGGGTGAGCGGCTCGCCCACCACGTGGTAGGTGAGGACCTTCTTCAGGGCGGCCTTGTCCTTCATCAGCGCGTCCAGGTCCTTCTTCGGCACCTTGTCGAAGGCGTCGTTGGTCGGCGCGAACACGGTGATGTTCTCCGCGCTGTTGAGGGTGTCCACCAGGCCGGCCTTCTTCACCGCCCCGACCAGGGTGGACAGGGCCGGGTTGTTGCTGGCGGCGGTGGCCACCGGGTCCTCGGCCATCCCGTCGAAGCTGCCCTTGCCGTTCTTCGGTACGGAGGCGCAGCCGGGCCCGAAGGGCTTGTCGGCGGCCTTGTTCTGCTTCTGCCGGTCGGCCGAGGGCGAGCTGTCGCCCTTGCTCCCCGAGTCGTCGCCGTCGTCGGAGCAGGCGGTCAGCCCCAGGGGGAGCAGGACCACGGCGGCCAGGGCGGCGGCGCCGCGCAGTGCACGGTGGGTGTTCATGTCGTCTCCAGTGAAAGAGGGTGTGAACTCGCCGGAGGAACCGAGGAGTTCGGAGGGTTGGTGGACTCGGAACGCGAAAGCGGGGACGGCTAGGTCACGTCGACCACCACCGAATGCCTGCCGGTGGCACCGTCGGGCACGGTGCCCACCCGTCGGGCGGTCTGGGTGTCTCCCGACCGGTCGGTGGCCCGCACCTCCAGCCGGTGCGAGCCCCTGGTCGCCGGCCACTCCCACACCCACTGGCGCCAGGTGTCGACGCTGTCCTCCTCGGCGAGGTCCGCGCGGTGCCAGCGCCCCCCGTCGACCCGTACCTCGACCCGTTCCACGCCCCGGTGCTGCGCCCAGGCGACACCGGCCACCCGGACCGTGCCGGGACTCAACTCGGCCAGCGGCTTGGGGGTGTCGATACGGGACTGGGTCTTGACCGGTGCCCGACGACCCCAGCCCCGGCGTACCCAGTACACGTCGTAGGCGTCGAAGGTGGTCAGCTCCAGTTCCCGCAGCCACTTGCAGGCCGAGACGTAGCCGTACAGACCGGGGACCACCATCCGTACCGGGAAGCCGTGGGTGAACGGCAGCGGCCGGCCGTTCATCCCGACCGCGAGCATCGCGTCCCGGCCGTCCATGACCGTCTCCACCGGGGTGCCCAGGGTCATCCCGTCCTCGGAGCGGGCCACCAACTGGTCGGCCTCCCCGCCCCGGGACGGCGGTCGCACCCCCACCTGACGCAACAGGTCGGCCAGGGGCACCCCCAGCCAGCGGGCGTTGCCCACATAGGGGCCGCCGACCTGGTTGGAGACGCAGGTGAGGGTGATGTCCCGCTCGATCAGGTCCCGTCGCAGCAGGTCCTGGTAGGTGAGGGTGACCGGTTCGCGCACCCCGGTGCCGTGCAGGCGCAGCCGCCAGCCGTCGGGCTCGATCCGGGGCACCACCAGCGCGGTGTCCACCCGGTAGAAGTCCCGGCTCCGGGTGAGGAACCGGCTCACTCCCTCGACGCCCAGGTCCGCGCCCCGGGGGACGGGTGCCGCCCGGGAGGCCGGAGCGGGAAGCCGGATCGCCTCCCGGGCCCGTGCCGCCTCGGCCCCGCCGAGGCCCAGCAGCCGCCGGCCGGCCCAGAACCCGCCCACCGCCGCCGCTCCGGTGCCCCCGACGATCCACAGGAACCGCCGGCGGTCGGCCCGTTCGGCCCCGAGGCCGGGAGCGGTACGGCCCAGCCCGGGGGCCAGCCACCACAGGGTCAGGGCCCCGGCCACCGCGCCCGCCAGCGAGGGCAGCACGTCCGTGGCCTGGGCGGCGGGTCGTTCCCCGGCGGCCAGCGCGCCCACGGCGCCCAAAGCCAGCACCCCGAGGGAGGCGGCCGTACGGCGTCGCCGCGCCCACCAGCCCAGGGCCATAGCGAGGGCGGCGAGCACCACCACGATGCCCAGCTGGAGCACCAGCTTGTCCTGGGAGCCGAAGGTACGGACGGCGAAGTCCTTCACCGGGGCCGGCGTGCGGTCGATGACCGCCGCGCCCACCGCGTTCACCGGGCTGGCCTCGGCCCGGAACGCGGCACTCACCAACTCGGCGACCGCGAGGGCCACCGCCCCGGCGACCAGGCCCACGCTCGCCCGCAGCAGACCGTGCGCCAGACGTGCGCCCCGCCCGGCGGGGCTGTCGGTGTTCCTTCGCTGTGTCACGTACCGCATTCGGGCCGGGGGCCGGTGCGGATGGGTCTCTCAACCGAACGAGTGGAAATCCGTCGGTGAGCGCGGATCGGGTGCGTGGGTGACCCATCCACGGGCCCCACGGCTCCGAATGTTGCTCACAGGAGCCGCTGACCGACGACAGGAAGGGCCCGGATGAGCACCCCGAACCGTCAGCTCGCCGTGGTGGGGAGCGGGGTCGCCGGCCTGACGGCCGCCCACGTCCTCAGCAGGGCCGGCGAACGCCCGGACGTCACCCTCTTCGAGGCGGACGACCGGCTGGGCGGGCACGCGCACACCCACGAGGTCACCTCGACCGACGGCCGGACCCACCCGGTGGACTCCGGGTTCCTGGTGCACAACCGCCGCACCTACCCGTCACTGCTGCGGCTGTTCGACGAACTCGGCGTCACCACCCAGGAGTCGGAGATGAGCATGTCCGTCAGCTGTCAGGGCTGCGGACTGGAGTACGCCGGCGCCCGGGGCCTTCGGGGCCTGTTCCCCCGCCCCGACAACCTGCTGCGGGGCCGCTACCTGCGGATGCTCGCCGAGGTGCCACGCTTCCACCGCCGGGCCGCCCGTCTGCTGGCCGAACCCGGCCCCGCGACCCCCACCCTGGGGGAGTTCCTGCGCCGGGGACGGTTCTCCCCCTACTTCGTGGAGCACTTCGTCACCCCGCTGGTCTCGGCCGTGTGGTCCTGCGCTCCACGGGACGCCCCCCGCTACCCGGCCCGCTACCTCTTCCGGTTCCTGGACCACCACGGGATGCTCGGGGTCACCGGCTCGCCCCGCTGGCGGACCGTGACCGGGGGCTCGCGGGAGTACGTACGGCGGGTGGCCAAACAGCTGACATCGGTACGCACCGGCACGCCGGTGCGTACGGTGCGGCTGCTGGACGGGGCACCCCGGCACGGGGTGGAGCTGACCACCGACCAGGGCGCCGAACGGTTCGACGCGGTGGTCATCGCCACCCACCCCGACCAGGCACTGGCCCTGCGGCACGTGCCCACCGACGCCGAACGCGAGGTGCTGGGCGCCTTCCGCTACTCGCCCAACCCCACCGTGCTGCACACCGACCCCTCGCCCCTGCCCCGTTCGGCCGGCGCCCGCGCCTCCTGGAACGTGACCCTGCCCTCCTGTCGCGTCCCCACCGACCGGGTCCGGGTCAGCTACCACCTCAACCGGCTGCAACGCCTGGACACCCCCGAGCAGTGGGTGGTCTCTCTGAACGAGGGCGAACACCTCGACCCGGCGCGGGTGGTGGCCCGGATGACCTACCACCACCCCCTCTACACCCCCGAGTCGGTGGCCGCCCAGGAGCGGCTGCCGGAACTCAACGGCCCCCGCCTCGCCTACGCCGGCGCCTACCACGGATGGGGCTTCCACGAGGACGGCTGCCGCTCCGGTGTGGAGGCCGCCCGCGCCCTGGGGGTGCGGTGGTGAGCGTCCACACCCGGCGGAGACCGGGCCGGGCCCGGGCGGAGCGGCGGCAAACCACCCCCGCGCTGTACCCCTGCGTGGTCGCCCACACCCGCACCACGCCGGTGGCCCACTCCTTCCGCCAGCGCGGCTACCTGTGGCTGGTCGACCTCGACCAACTCCCCGCCCTCCCACGGTGGTTGGCGCCCCTGGCCCGCTTCGACCCGCGTGACCACCTCGGCGGTGACGCCCCCACCCTCCGCGCCGGACTGGACCGGCTGCTGGCCGAGCGGGGCGAGCCGGTGCCGGACGGGCCGGTGTGGATGCTGGCGCAGGCCCGGGTGTTCGGCCACGTCTTCAACCCCCTGACCGTCTACTGGTGCCACCGCGCCGACGGCGCACTGGCCTGTGTGGTGGCCGAGGTGCACAACACCTACGGGCAGCGACACAGCTACCTGCTCCACCCCGACGAACGGGGGCGGGCCGAGGCCGACAAGGAGTTCTACGTCTCGCCCTTCTACCCGGTCGCCGGTCGCTACCGGATGAGCCTGCCGCCCCCTGGGCGGCGGCTGTCGCTCACCGTGACCCTGCACCCGCCCGAGGGGGCACCGTTCGTCGCGACCGTACGCGGCCACCGGCGGGACGCCACGCTGGCCCACCTCCTCGCCCTCGCCGCGACCCGGCCGCTGTCCACCCTCGCGGTCTCCCTCGGCATCCGCCTGCACGGAATCCGGCTGTACCTGCGCGGGCTGCCGGTGGTGCCCCGGCCGCCCCACCGCCCCGAGGCACCCGACCACTCCGGCCCCGTCGACCCCCCGAACCCGACCGCGACCGTCCCCAGGAAAGGTGTGGAGTGAGCGAGTCAGCGACGATGCCCACGGTGGACGCGGAACGCTGGCCCGAGGTGGCCGCCGTCCCCCGCTGCTCCGCCCTGCGGGCCGAGGTCACCGCCCGGGTCGTACGCCGGACCCTGGACCGGCTGCCGATGTGGGTGCTGCTCCCCGACGGCTCCCGGCTGGGACGCGGCGGACCGGTGTGGGAGCTGCGGGACCCGGACGCCTTCCACCGCCGCCTCGGTCGGGACGGGCTGATCGGCTTCGGCGAGTCCTACATGGCCGGTGAGTGGGAGGCCGAGGACCTGGTGGGCGTGCTGGAGGTGTTCGCCGACCAGGTCACCGAACTGGTACCGCCCGCCCTGCGCCGACTGCGCCGGCTGTGGGCCCGCCGACCCCCGGCCACCCAGCGCAACAGCCGGGCCGGGTCGCGGCGGAACATCCACCGCCACTACGACCTGTCCAACGAACTGTTCGCCCTGTTCCTGGACGAGACCCTCAGCTACTCGGCTGCCCTCTTCCGGTCCCTGCCCGCCCGGCCGGAACTCCTGGCCGACGCCCAGCGACGCAAGGTCGACGCCCTGCTGGACCTGGCCGAAGTCGGCCCCGGCACCCGCCTGTTGGAGATCGGCACCGGCTGGGGGCAGCTCGCCCTCCAGGCCGCCCGACGCGGCGCCCGGGTCACCACGGTCACCCTGTCCGAGGAGCAGCGCGCCCTCGCCCGGCGCCGGCTGGCCGAGGCCGGGGTGGCCGACCGGGTCAGCGTGGAACTACGCGACTACCGCGACACCACCGGACGGTACGACGCCGTGGTCAGCGTCGAGATGATCGAGGCCGTCGGCGAGGACTACTGGCCCACCTACTTCCGCACCCTGGACCAGCGGCTGGAACCCGGAGGCCGGGTCGCCCTCCAGGCCATCACCATGCCGCACGACCGGCTGCGGGAGACCCGGGGCACCTTCACCTGGATCCAGAAGTACGTCTTCCCCGGCGGCCTGCTGCCCTCGACGACCGCGATCGAGGAGAACCTCGCCCGCCACACCGGCCTGCGGCTGACCGCGCAGACCGGCTACGGACCGCACTACGCCGAGACCCTCCGGCTGTGGCGCGAGCGGTTCGCCGCCCACGCCGACGAGGTGGCCGCCCTCGGCTTCGACCACACCTTCCGCAGGATGTGGAACCTCTACCTCGCCTACTCCGAGGCCGGGTTCCGCTCCCGGTACCTCGACGTACGCCAACTCCAGCTCACCAAGGAGGAGTTCACCCGGTGAAGCCGATCGCCCCCCGACTGGAACCCCTGTTGCGGCAACTCTTCGACGGGCCGCCGCCCTTCCGGCTCCGCGCCTGGGACGGCAGCCACACCGGCCCCCCGGACGGGGTCACCGTGGTGCTCCGTACCCCCCGGGCGCTGCGGCGACTGCTGTGGCAGCCCGGCGAGGTCGGCCTCGCCCAGGCCTACGCCAGCGGCGACCTCGACGTGGAGGGCGACGCGGGCACAGGCCTGCGCGAGGGACTGCGCACCCTGTGGCGGTCGGCCCGGGAGAGAGCGCTCACCCCACCGCGTATGGGCGTCACCGACCGGGCCCGGGCCGCCACCCTGCTGGTCCGCCTCGGCGCGGCCGGTCCCCGTCCCGCCGACCCCGGGGCGCCCCGGGCCAGGCAGCGCGGCCCGCTGCACAGCACCGACCGCGACCGGGCCGCCATCAGCCACCACTACGACCTGTCCAACGACTTCTACACACTGCTGCTGGACCCGACCATGGCGTACTCCTGCGCCTACTGGACCCGCCCACCCTCCGCCGACTACCAACTGGCCGACGCCCAGCGCGACAAACTCCGGCTGATCTGCCGCAAGTTGAGGCTGCGGGAGGGCGACCGGCTGCTGGACCTGGGGTGCGGCTGGGGCTCGCTCACCCTGTACGCCGCCGCCGAGTACGGGGCGCGGGTCACCGCCGTCACCCTCTCCGCCGAACAGGCCGCCCACGTCCGTGCCCGGGTGCGGGAGGAACGGCTTGAGGACCGGGTCGAGGTACGGCTGTGCCACTACCGCGAACTGGCCGACGGCGGCTTCGACGCGGTGGCCACCGTGGAGATGGGCGAGCACGTCGGCGAGGAGTACCCGCACTTCGCCCGTACCCTGCACGCCATGCTGCGCCCCCGGGGACGACTGCTGGTGCAGCAGATGTCCCGGGGCCCACACGCCGCGCCCGGAGGCGGCCCCTTCATCGAGACCTTCATCGCCCCCGACATGAGGATGCGACCCCTGGGCGCCACGGTGGCGCTGCTGGAGGACGCCGGCCTGGAGGTACGGGCCACCGAGTCCCTGCGCGAGGACTACGTCCACACCGTCCACGCCTGGCACCGCACCCTGGAGGAACGCTGGGACAAGGTGGTGTCCCTGGTCGGAGAGGAGACCGCCCGGGTGTGGCGGCTGTACCTGGTCGGCGGCGCCCTCGCCTTCGAACAGCGCAGGATGGGCGTCGACCAGATCCTCGCCCGGCGCCCCACCCCCGACGGCGACGACGGCCCGCCCCCACGCCCCGCCGACTGGTACGGAGACCACCGTGACTGACCTTCCCTGGGGCGCCCTCGCCCTCAGCCTGGGCGCCACCGCGCTGGCCGTGGCCGCCCTGATGCTCACCACCTTCGCCCTCGGCCAGCGCCGGGGCACCCACCGACTGGTCGACGTCGCCTGGGGCCTGGGCTTCACCACCACGGCCGTGGTCGCCTGCGCGGCCACCGTCGGCCACGGCGACCCGCTGCGCCGGACCCTGGTGGTGGTCCTCACCGCCGCCTGGGGGCTGCGGCTGGCCGCCCACATCGCCCGACGGGGCCGGGGCAAGGGCGAGGACCCCCGCTACGAGCGGATGCTGTCCAAGGCCCCCGGCGACCCCCGCTGGTACGCCCTGCGGATGGTGTACGGACTCCAGGGGCTGCTGGTGATGGTGGTGTCCCTGCCGCTCCAGCTCGCCGTCGTCCTGCCCCAACCCGTGGGCGTGCTCGACTGGTTGGGCGTGGCGCTGTGGGCCGTGGGGCTGGGCTTCGAGGCGGTCGGCGACCGCCAGCTGAGCGCCTTCAAGGCCGACCCCGCCCACAAGGGCCGCATCATGGATCAGGGCCTGTGGCGCTACACCCGCCACCCCAACTACTTCGGCGACTTCACCGTCTGGTGGGGCCTGTACCTGCTGGCCTGCGCCCAGCTCGGCTCCGCCGCCCTGGCCCTGGTCTCCCCGCTGGTGATGAGCGGGCTGCTGGTGTTCGGCAGCGGCAAGCGGCTGCTGGAGCGGCAGATGAGCCAGCGCCCCGGATACGCCGAGTACGCGGCCCGCACCAGCGGCTTCTTCCCGCTGCCGCCCAGGAAGACCGACACCAACAGCCCCTCGGGCGGGGTCAGTTGAGGCCCCGGGCCCGCTCGAAGCGGGCCCGCCCGGAGTCCAGGTCCACCAGTGGCTCGGGGTAGTCCAGGGCGGCCCGTTCCTTGCCGGGCAGCCGCCAGGGCCGGTGCACCGCCGACCCCTCCACCCCGGCCAGCTCCGGCACCCAGGCGCGGACGTAGGCGCCGTCGGGGTCGAACCTCCGCGCCTGGGTCAGCGGGTTGAGCACCCGGTTGGGGCGGGTGTCGGTACCGGTGCCGGCCACCCACTGCCAGTTCATCTGGTTGTTGGCCACGTCCCCGTCCACCAGCCAGTCCAGGAAGTGCCGGGCACCCACCCGCCAGTCCACGTACAGCGTCTTGGTCAGGAAGCTCGCCACCAGCATCCGCGCCCGGTTGTGTATCCACCCCTCGTGCAGCAACTGCCGCATCGCCGCGTCCACCAGGGGGAAACCGGTACGCCCCTGCCGCCAGGCCTCCACCTCCCCGGAGTCCAGCCGCCAACGGTCGCCCCGGGAGCGGTAGTCGGACCAGGAGCACTCCGGCCGCGCGGCCAGCACCTGGTGGTGGAAGTCCCGCCAGGCCAGCTGCCGTACGAACGCCTCCGGGCCGGCCCCCTCCCGCTGGCCGGCCGCCGTCGCCAGCTCCACCGGGGACAGCGCCCCGAAGTGCAGGTAGGGCGACAGCCGGGAGGTGCCGTCCCGGGCCAGGTCGTCCTGGAGCCGGTCGTAGTCGTCGACTCCCCCCTTCCGCCAGGCGTCCCACAGCTTCCGCCCGGCCCGTTCGCCCCCCTCGGCCAGCCCGGCCGAGACGCCGGACCGCTCGCGGGCGGGCGGCTTCGTACCCCGGACGGTGGGCACCGTCACGGACTTCGGCGCCGGCAGCGGGTCCCGGACGCGCACCGACCGCCACTTGCGCCAGTAGGGGGTGAAGACCGCGTAGTGGTCGCGCCCCTGCGGGGTGACCTCTCCGGGCGGTACCACGGTCTGCACCGACTCGTGCACCCGCAGGGCGCACCCCAGGGGCTCCAGCCGCTCGCGTAGCCGGCGCTCGCGCGCCAGCGCGTAGCCGCTGCCGCCGGCCGCGAGGTGCACCGAACCGGCGTCCACCGCCCGGACCACGTCCACCACCTCGTCCACCACCGGGCCCCGGCGCACCACCAGGCGGCCACCCCGTTCGCGCAGACCACGGTCCAGGTCGTGGAGGCAGTCGGCCAGGAACGCCCTGCGGTTGGCACAGGCGAACCCGGTCGACTCCAGATCCGTGTCCCGCACGAACAGCGGCACCACCTCCTCCGCCGCGTCCAGCGCCGCGACAAGCGGCGGATGGTCGGTCAACCTCAGGTCACTGGTGAACAGCACCACGGAGGTGGAAGTCACCCGCTCACGCTCCTCGCTCGTGTCTCGCTCATGCCTTCGGCAACTCCATCCGGGCCACCGGGTCGGAGGTGGGCCGCTGCGAACCCCCGGTGGGCTCGACCGTGATGCCCATCCCGGAAGCACCGCCCACCGGCCCCTCCATCAGTACCGCGCCGGAGTCGGTGTCACCCGGCATCAACCCGGCCGGGCGCATCGCGCCGCCGTCCTCGAACCACAGCTGGTAGACCTTGCCCCGGGGCGGTGCGCCCATCCCGGACGCCAGGAAGACCGCGCGGTCCTGCTTCCGGGAGACCACCACGGTGGCCCTGGCCCCGCCCGGCAGCCGGTGGCTGGGGGAGACCCTGGCGTCGTCCGCCGACAGCACCCGCGCCATCCGTTCCGAACGTTGCTCGGCCCGCTGACTCCGCTGCTCGGCCTCCCGCGCCCGGTCGTACTGCCACACCGCCACACCGCCCAGCCCGACGGCGCCGGCCACACAGGCGGCCAGCACCAGCCGGCTCACCCTCCAGGCCCGGGTCGACCGTGGGGGCACCGTACGGCTGGTCCGCTCCCGGGTGGTGTGCGGCGGCTCCTGGCGCACCGCACTGATCCCGCGCAGCACCCGCTCGCGCATCCCCTCCGGCGGGGTCACCGCCACCGCCAGGCCCAACCGCTCGGCGGTGGCGGTGAGTTCGGCCACCTCGCGGGCACAGGCGGCGCAGTCGGCCAGGTGCCGTTCGAACTCCTCACGCTCCGGCTCGGGCAACGCGTGGACGGCGTAGGCCCCGGTGAGGGTGTGCAGTTCGGCGTCGCCTCTCACACGCTCACCCCCAGGCAGTCCCGCAGCCTGATCAGACCGTCCCGCAACCGGGTCTTGACCGTGCCCAGGGGCAGCGCCAGCAGTTTGGCGACCTCCCGGTAGGTCAGCCCCTGGTAGTAGGCGAGGGTCACCGACTCGCGCTGCACCTCGGTGAGGGTACGCAGACAGCGCCGTACCTGCTCCCGCTCCAACCGGGCCTCGACCTGCTCGGTGACCTCGTCGAAGGCGGGGGTGCGCTCCAGCAGCGCCGCGCGGTTCTCCCGGTCGGTGGCCGCCTGTGCCGAGCGCACCCGGTCCACGGCCCGACGGTGCGCCATCGTCAGCACCCAGCCCATGGCACTGCCCCGCTCCGGCCGGAAGTGCGGCGCCCGGCGCCACACCTCCATCAGCACCTCCTGGGCGACCTCCTCGGACTGGGCCGGGTCGCGCAGCACGCTCCGCACCAGCCCCAGCACCGGGCCGGCCACCAGGTCGTACACCGGGCCGAAGGCCTCCTGGTCGCCCCGGGCCACCCGGAGCAGGAGTTCCGGCAGGTCGGGCCCGGAGCCGGGCGCCGACGTGAGGGGGACGGCCTCTCTCACGCGCCCTCACCCCCCAGGTCGTACGGGGGTGAGGGCGGCGGCTTGCTGGACATCGGTTCCTCCCGAAGCAGGGTTCACCTCTGCTTCGTAGCCGGGACCCTCCTGGATGGGTGTGGATCGCGGAGGGTGGTCAGGCTTCGCACCGTAGAGGGGGAAGCCCGCCGGGAGGGCCAACTGCCCGTGTGTCGCGGCGGGTTCAGCCGCGCCAGTTCATCTCGTCCGGGTCGGCGCCCAGCCGGCTGTCGGTGTTCAGGGCGTTGACCTCGGCGATCTCCTCGGCGGTGAGCTGGAAGTCGAACACGTCGATGTTCTCCCGGATGCGGGAGGGGGTGACCGACTTGGGGATCACCACGTTGCCGAGTTGCAGGTGCCAGCGCAGTACGACCTGGGCGGGGCTCTTGCCGTACTTCTCGCCCAGCTCCGCGAGCCCGGGCTCACGCAGCAGGTCCTTGCCCTGGCCCAGCGGGGACCAGGCCTCGGTGGCGATCTCGTGTTCCGCGTGGAAGGCCCGCAGTTCGGCCTGGGACAGGTGCGGGTGCAGCTCGACCTGGTTGAGCACCGGGGTGCGCCCGGTCTCCTCGATCAGCCGGGACAGGTGGTGGGGCTTGAAGTTGGACACCCCCACGGACTTCGCCCGGCCCGACTCCAGGATCTTCTGGAAGGCCCGCCAGGTCTCCACGTAGGAGTCCACCCCGGGCATCGGCCAGTGGATGAGGTACAGGTCGACGTAGTCCAGGCCCAGCCGCTCCAGGGAGGCGTCGAAAGCCCGCAGGGTGGAGTCGTACCCCTGGTCGGCGTTCCACAGCTTGGTGGTGACGAACAGTTCCTCGCGGGGGATGCCGGAGGAGGCCAGGGCGATGCCGGTGCCCTTCTCGTTCTCGTAGACGGCGGCGGTGTCGATGCTGCGGTATCCCGCCTCCAGCGCCTCGGCCACCGCCGGGGTCGCCTCGTCGTCCGGCACCTGCCAGACACCGAAGCCCAGTTGGGGGATCGTGCGGCCGTCGCGGAGGGTGAGGTGGGGAACGTCGCTCACGGTGGTCCTTTGCTCGGTCTGCGTGCGTGGTCACAAGGCGGCTGCTGCCGCTCCGTCGCACAACGGAGGCGTCCCCTCCGAAATTCCTGCCGCCGGCCGGGGACCGCTGGGGTGTGTCGTTCGGATCCTGGGAGATCAGGGAGCGCGTCCTGGTGTGGTGGGCCGTGGACACCGCAAGGCGGAGGAGGAGTCGATGCGGCGCATCGGCGGCAGCGGCCCACGGCGGCCCACGGCGACTCACCGCGACCCACCACGACAACGCGGCGAGGTGCGGCACGCTCGGTGACACCGCACGCGAGCCTCGCAGTGATCCGAACGGCACACCCTAACGGTGGTAGAGCGCCTCGATCTCCTGCGCGTACGCCTCCTCGATGGCCTTGCGCTTCAGCTTCAACGAGGGCGTGACCAGGCCGTCCTCCTCGGTGAAGCGGGCGGCCAGGATGCGGAAGGTACGGATCGACTCCGCCTGGGAGACGGTGGTGTTCGCGGCCACCACCGCGCGCCGGACCTCCAGCTCCAGGTCCGTGTCCCGCACCAGCTCGGTCGGGTCCAGTTCCGGCTTGCCGTGCACCGTCAGCCAGTGCGCCACCGCGTCCTCGTCCAGGGTCACCAGCGCCGAGACGTACGGGCGGTCGTTGCCGATCACCAGGCACTGGGCGACCAGCGGGTGGGTGCGTACCCGGTGTTCCAGGGGCGCGGGGGAGACGGTCTTGCCCCCGGAGGTGACCAGGACCTCCTTCTTCCGGCCGGTGAGAGTGAGGTAGCCGTCCTCGTCCAGGGCGCCCAGGTCACCGGTGGCCAGCCAGCCGTCCTGGAGGGCCTCCTTGGTGGCCCGGGAACTGTTGAGGTAGCCCTGGAAGACGATGGCGCCGCGTAGCCACACCTCCCCGTCCTCGGCGATCCGCACGCTCACCCCGGGGATGGGCTGACCCACGGTGCCGTAGCGGGGGCGCTCGGGCGGGTTGACGGTGGCCGCGGCGGTGGTCTCGGTCAGCCCGTACCCCTCGAAGACCCGTACGCCCACCCCGGCGAAGAACAGGCCCAGCCGCCGTTCCATGGCGGAGCCGCCGGAGACCGCGTAGCGGCAGCGTCCGCCGAGGGCGGCCCGCAGCTTGCCGTAGACCAGCTTGTCGCACACCTGGTGCCGCATCCGCAGGGCGGCGCTGGGGCCGTGGCCCTGCCCGAAGGACCTGGCCTCCAGCGCCTCGGCGTACTGCACGGCGACCTCGGCCGCCCGGTCGAACGCCGCCGCCCGGCCCTCGGTCTCGGCCCGGCGCCGGGCGGTGTCGTAGACCCGCTCGAAGATGTACGGCACGCCCAGGATGAACGTCGGGCGGAACGAGGCCAGGTCCGGCAGCAGCGCGGCGGCCGTGACGTTGGGCTGGTGCCCCATCCGTACCCGGCCCCGCACGCACACCACCTGGAGCATCCGCCCCAGCACGTGGGCCAGCGGCAGGAACAGCAGGGTGGAGGAGGGGTCCTCCTTGTAGGGGCGGAACAGCTGGTCACGGTAGCGGGCGATGATGTTGTCCACCTCGGCCGCGAAGTTACCGTGGGTGAGTACACAGCCCTTGGGCCGGCCGGTGGTGCCGGAGGTGTAGATCAGGGTGGCGGTGGAGTCCGGGGTCACGGCCATCCGGTGGCGGCGCACCACGTCGTCGTCGATCCGGGTCCCCGCGTCGGTCAGCTCCTTCTCCGCCCCGGCGTCCAGCTGCCACAGCCGGCGCAGTCGGGGCACCTGGTCGACCACCGAGCCGATCGTCATCGCGTGGTCCTCGTGCTCCACCAGGGCGGCGGTGACGTCGGCGTCCCGCAGGATCCAGGCGACCTGCTCGGCCGAGGCGGTCGGGTAGATCGGCACCGACTGCGCCCCGACGCTCCAGATCGCGAAGTCCAGCAGGGTCCACTCGTACCGGGTACGGGACATCAGCGCGATCCGGTCACCGAACCGCACACCCTGGGCGATGAGCCCCTTGGCGACGGCGAGCACCTCGTCGCGGAACTGGCCGGCGGTCACCTCCCGCCACTCACCCGAGGAGTCCTTGCGGTTCAACAGAACGTGGTCGGGGTCGGCGGTGGCGTTGTCGTACACGCAGTCCGCCAGCCCGCCCACCGGGGGCGCGGTGACCAGAGCGGGAACGGTGAACTCGCCCAATGCCTTAGCTCCTCACCTCGCCCTGTGCGGCGTCGTGACCGTATCGGATCCGGGGCCCGTGCGGGAGGTGGCGGACACCGGTTCACCTGGGCAAATACGGCCACTTCGGGTTTCGGTAAAGGACTCGTCGCAGTACGCCTTCGAATTCCGCACCCGATCTCCCTCTCCGCGACCGTGAGGTGAACGCTCCGTGGTCATCTCCCGTCTCCGCCGACCCGTCCGCCCCTACGGCCCCCGTGGCGTCGACGGGGTGCCGCACGGTCGCGATCCGGTCACGCCGGAGGGAGTACCGGAGGGCCGAACCCCTCTTCGCTTGTGGGGCCGTCCCTTCCGCGCCGTTCCCGGCGCTCCCGGTCGGATCAGCCGTCCAGGGCCACCCGTTCCGCGCCGGCGTAGACGTTCATGGAGGTGCCACGGAGGAAGGCCACCAGGGTCAGCCCGGCCTCCTCGGCCAGGTCCACCGCCAGGGAGGAGGGCGCCGACACCGCCGCGAGGGTGGGCACCGAGGCCATCACGGCCTTCTGCGCCAGCTCGAAGGAGGCCCGCCCGGACACCAGCAACACCGAGTCCCGCAAGGGGAGTTGGCCGTCCAACAGCGCCTGCCCCAGCAGCTTGTCCACCGCGTTGTGCCGCCCCACGTCCTCCCGGAGGTCCACCAACCGCCCCTCGGGCGTGAACAGCGCCGCCGCGTGCAGCCCCCCGGTCCGCTCGAACACCCGCTGCCGCTCCCGCAACCGGTCCGGCAGGGAGGACAACAGCGCGGGGCTGAGCCGGTAGGAGTCGGCCGGCGGGGGCAGCTCCCAGTGGGCGGTGGTGTGCACCGCCTCCAGGCTGGCCTTGCCGCACAGCCCGCAGGAGGAGCTGGTGTACACGTGGCGCCGCAGTTCCGGGCCCGGGACCGGCACGCCCTCGGCCAGCCGTACGTCCAGCACGTTGTAGGTGTTGGACCCGTCCTCCACGGCACCCGCGCAGTAGGCGATGCTCTGGATCTGCTTGGCCGAGGTCACCACCCCCTCGCTCAGCAGGAACCCGGCCGCCAACGGGAAGTCGTCCCCCGGGGTACGCATGGTCACCGCCAGCGGCTCGCCCATCACCCGGATCTCCAGCGGCTCCTCCACCACCAGGGTGTCCGGCCGGTGCCCGGCCACCCCGTCCCGTACCCGCAGCACCTGACGCCGTGCGGTGACCCTTCCCATGGCTGCCGTCCCCTCGCCTCGTCGTCTCGTGTGCGGGACCACCAGCCCCTGCACCGATTGTCCCTCGGCCCGGCCTCGCCGAACCCCTGGTGACGGCGGTGATCAGGGGCGGGGCGGGCGCCGGCCGCGTAGGGTGACCGCCTCGGAGGAACGGGCCACGGCCGAAGGAGGGGCGATGGAGGGGAACGAGCGGGACGCGCTGGCCGTCTTCGACCTGGACGGCACCCTCTGCGACACCCGGCACCGGCTCCACCTGATCGAGTCCACCCCCCGCGACTGGAACGCCTTCTTCCGTGCCGCGCCCCAGGACCCGCCGCTCGACGAGGGGGTACGGCTGGCGCGGCAGTGGGCCGAACGCTGCGAGCTGGGCTACGTCACCGGCAGGCCGGAGCGCTGCCGCGCGGACACCGAACGCTGGCTGGACCAACACGGCCTGCCCCAGGGCGAGTTGTGGATGCGGGGCGAACGGGACCGCCGCCCGGCCAAGGTCGCCAAGCTGGAACTGCTCACCCGCCTCGCCGCCCGACGCCGGGTCGCGGTGGTGGTCGACGACGACGCCCAGGTGTGCGCCGCCTACCGCCGCCGGGGCTTCGAGGTGGTACGGGCCGACTGGATGCCCTCCGCGCCGACGCTCCGCGAGGCCCAGCACCGGCGCGGTCGTACCTGAGGCCGACCGGTACGCCCGCCGAAACGATCACCCGAACCGGGCCCGGTGGTCCGTGGATTGCCCCGGTCACGGGCGCCCGGACCCCGGTCTGGGCGGGGCATAACCGTGGTGAGAGGCACCCCCAAACCTTGGTATGGTGGCGCGAGCGCAGGTGGCCCGGCCGCCTGGCACACCGGTCCGGGTGGCGGAATGGCAGACGCGCTAGCTTGAGGTGCTAGTGCCCTTTACAGGGCGTGGGGGTTCAAGTCCCCCCTCGGACACCAGCTGAGACCTCACTTCGTGTGGGGTCTTCCGCGTTTCGGGGCAGTGGCGCGAGCGATCACGTGGCCAGCGGCCCAGGATCCCCCGGGGCGGACCAGGGACGACGGGCCGTGCCCGTCGGCGGCGGGCCGCCGGGTCACCTCCTCCCCGGTATCCGTACGTGGGGGCGTCGTTCGCGGAGGTCACGGCGCCGCCGGCGGTCACCGTCATCAGGGTGATCAGAGCCGAGGTCCGGTCGTACGAGGGGACGCCCACCGTTGGGCACCCGCCCACGCCGCGACGTCCGCCCCGAACCGATGCGCCCGGAGCCGCTCGCGGCCAACCGAACGGTCCTGCCGCAACGGGCAGGGGCGTTCCTCTGTTGGTCGGCGCCGCTGGCGGTCACCCGTCCTCGGGCGGGATCACGAACCCCCGTGTCGGCCCTGAACCCGGTTTCTCCTTCGGGAACTTGGCGGCCAGAGAGGCCAGCGCGTCAGCGGTCACGTCACGGCGTGTGGCCGGGTCGGCAGTGTCGTACACGCGCCATGGCCCCGCCGTGTTCGCCGGGTCCTCCGGTGCGACCACGCCGGGGATACCCAACCGCTTGAGTACGGCCTCCACCTGTCGTGCGTCCTCGCCGTTCACTGTTCTCCCTTCCACTGGTCGCCATCGGGGTGGCTACCGCCACCGCCCGAGCAGTGCGAAGCGCACTTGCCCGGATTGATCGGACCGCAGCCCGCCGGGCTTCGGTGTGTGGGAGCAGTTCGCCGTCACCGACACCAGGGCCTTGGTCGGGCCCGTCCACAGTTCGCTGTCCACGGTGTGACCGGCCTGCTCGATGATGGCCACCGTACGCGTGAGCGCGTGTACGTCGTGCCGCTCGGCATCGGGGCGCTCGGGCCAGTGATGCACGAACCGGCCCAGGCGTGCGCACAGCTTCTCGTACAGGTTCGTATGCAAGATCAACGCGTGCCACCCCTCGTCCACCACGTTCGAGGGCGTGATCCTGACGGTCGGGAACCGCGCGGCGGCGTCCATGAACTTGAGCGCTTCCACCACGATCCGCTCGGCCGTAGCCTCGTCCATGCCGGGGTTGTTGTCGATGACGGTTGCGACGACACCCCCGAACGCGACGGGGCTGAGTAATGCGCGTACATCCTGCATGTGCGTTCCTCCTTGTGGTGACACTTCACAGCCCGCCCCGGTAGCTCGACTCGCCAGAGTTTCCGCTGCCGGGGTGGGACAGCCGGTGGTCCGTCACGGGGACAACGTACGCACCGGAGCCTTCTCGATCCGTTGCACGGAATCTGGAGAGACCAACCACTCAGCGCCTCCGGATTCGGGCCACAGAAACGCCGTCGGGCGCTTATGGCGGTGCTGCGGCAGGTCGGCGGGGTCATCCGTGACAAGGGCCCCGATGTCTCGGACCGTGACCATCAGTGGCCCTCCGGATGTCGCCGCAGGAAGACGTTGCAGTCCGACACCGTCGTCATGTCACCAACGACCCGCGCACGGTCTCGCGCGTTGGCCAACTCTGCGCACCCAGCGCAGCCCGGCACGGCTGTGGGTTCCAGGTTCACAGTCAGCGGAGGCTCCACCGGCCCACTCGGATACGTTCTCGGCTCGCTCATGCCGACACCCCTCCGAGCATGGACGCCGCGAACTCCCCAGCCCCTTCTGCCGATTTCGTCCTTCTCGCCATTCCGACTACCTCCCCGCGATCCGTGAGATTTGATGTTCCCCCGGATCTGGGTGGCTTCCTCACATTATTTGCGTTGTCGGGTAGACGATCACGCGCGGCAGTCTGCGGCCCACTGCCCGAGCAAGGATCTTACGTCCTCTCCGAACAACGCGTGATGCTCGTACATGCGGAAGACGTCGAGGTGTTCCGAGATGTCCCGAGCATCCTGGAAAACGATACGTCCAGTAAATGTCTCGACAGTTGCTAGCCGTTGGTCATAGACGGTGAAGGTGTTCAGAGGCCCACGGCCGACAACTGTGCCCGTAGGGATGACCCCGATACGCACGTTGGGCAGGTGAGAGACTGAGGCGAGCCGATCCATCTGGACGGCCATCGCCGCAGGCGGGACCACGGCCCACCTGACGGCTTGTTCTGTCAGCAGGAAGGTGAAGTGCTTCGTGCTGTCGTAGAGGACCGCTTGCCGTTCCAGCTTCCTTGCGACCGTCTTGGTTGTGTCCACTGGGGAGTTGCTGAGGCTGGCCCTGATGTATTCGGGTGTAGCCAGGAGTCCCGTCACCATGGCAGGCAGGAAGTAGCGGAGCGCCGATGCTTCGCCTTCGAGGCCGGCCAGCTCGGCTTGTCGCTTCTCCAACCCTCTTCGCCAAGATGCCCGCTTGCCCTGCCACTCCGTATTGGCGAGCCGCGCCAGGGCGGTAACTTCGGCCAGGATTTCCGGGGGCGCGTCGAGGGCTCCAAGAATCAACTCAACATCGACCAGGCCGGGGGTGACTCGTCCGGTCTCAATGTTGCTCAGCTTGGTCTGAGATATATTGCAGCGCTGAGCGAGCCAGACCTGTGTACGCCTGGCTCGCTTTCGCATACTGCGGAGTGTTTCTGCTAGGTCGGCCTTCGACTGGCCTAGCTGGTCAGGGTCAAGCGTCAAGGCCCTTCACGTACTCCTCGAAAGGTACTGCGTACTCCAGGGCGACCCGCTTCCACTCCCGATAAGGCCTTGGATCACCTTCGTACGCTTCGCGATTGATCTGGGTTCCGTCCGGACGGAAGTTCAGGTGAGCGATGCGGGAATCGTCGAACATCCACCAGTCTTGGCCTGAGAGCGGCAATCCGAAGTTGTCTCGCGTCACATCCAAGATGCGAATGTCTTCCCCGGCGGCAATGTTTCCGGGGATGCCCCAGGCGAATTGATACCGCTGGTAGTCGGTGAGCGGCTGACGCACGATCCGGACACGGCCGATGCGCTTGCCGGATTCGACGTATCCGCGCACTCGTTCGTGCCAGCGGGCATTGTGGCCGCTGGGCTTGTCATCACCGCGCAGGAAAAGGGCTACGTTCTCCTGCTCCTTGGGCATGGTGTACGTGGGCTGCGCCTCGAACCGCCATGCTTCGCGCTCGAAGGCGTCGAAGAACCGGCGCCAGTCGTCACCATCCAAGAGCACGGACAGCCTCCCTCAGAATGTGCTCGGGGATCTCCACCAGTCCCTCGCCCGAGGGCGGGGTGAACACGCCGGACACCTCGCCCTGGACGACGATCGAACCACTCTTGGTCCGGTAGACGTTGGGGCAATCGTCGTCGTCACAGTTGGGTCCGCCGACTTTGCCGGTAAGGCGGGTCAGTTCCTCACGCGCCATGGTTCCTCTCCTCGGGCGCAGGGGCCTTCCCTGCCTCCATGAGGACGGTAGGCCGGGCTCGCGCGCCAGGTCTATGACACTTTGCCGATATTCGCGTTGTCGGGTAGACGATCTTGGGAACCCCCGACCGGTCAGGTGCGAGCGAGGGTTGGCTACGTGACCAACCCATAACCAACAGCGGTCCGAAACAGCCTGAGACAGGGGGCACGCATGACCAGCCGAGTCCGTCAAGATGAGGCACTCTGAGGCATGTTTCCCCCGGGGCCTCTCGCGTTGCGGGCCCGGTGTGCCCGGCGTTCCCCCGTACCCCGTCCCACGGCGGTACGCGATGGCCGCCCATGGGACACGCAGCCCCCCGGCCTGGCCGCCCAACTCCACCGGCTGTGGCGGGGGTTGGGCCCCACCGGGCTTTTCGTGGAGCCGTCGGGGGAGCGGGGGGGTGGCCCGGTGTGGGGTTCTGTGCCCGAGCTGCCCGGTGGTGGGTGAAAGGGGGCGAAGGGGGGAGTGGGTGCCGTATGTGTCCTTCGCGCCCCCGGGGGGTACGTCGTTCCCTCTGGGGTACCCCGATTCGCGCGAGGAGCGTTCCACGTGACCACCACCGTGCCCGCCCTGTCCGCCAGGAGGGCCCACGCGCCCTTCGAGACCGTCGACCTCCAGCGGCGCGCGTTGCGCCCGGACGACGTGCGCGTGGACATCCGGTACGCCGGCATCTGCCACTCCGACATCCACCAGGTCCGCGACGAGTGGGGAGAGGGCCTCTTCCCGATGACGCCGGGGCACGAGATCGTCGGCACCGTGGTGGAGGTCGGCGGCAACGTCCGCGACCACGCGGTGGGTGACACCGTCGGCGTCGGCTGCTTCGTGGACTCCTGCCTGGAGTGCCAGGCCTGCCGGGAGGGCGAGGAGCAGTTCTGCGAGAAGGGCGTGGTGCAGACGTACGCCCAGGAGGACTACCACGGCGAGGTCACCTACGGGGGCTACAGCCGTCAGATCGTCGTCCGGGACCACTTCGCGGTGCCCATCCCCGAGGGTGTCGACCTCGCCGGGGTGACGCCCCTGCTGTGTGCGGGCATCACCACCTACGCCCCGTTGAAGCGGTACGACGTGGGCCCGGGGACCCGGGTCGGCGTCATCGGGATGGGCGGCCTGGGGCATGTCGCGGTCAAGATCGCGGCGGCCCTGGGTGCCGAGGTCAGTGTGCTCAGCCGTACCGACGCCAAGCGGAAGGACGGCCTGGCCTTCGGTGCCCGGCACTACCTCGCGACCGAGGACGAGTCGGTGTTCGACGACCTGAGGTGCTCCTTCGACCTGCTCCTCAACACCGTGGGGGACGGCATCCCGATGGACGACTTCCTGAGCACCCTGGGGCGGGGCGGGGTCATGGTCAACCTCGGCGCCCCCAGCGACCGGTTGGAGATCGCCGCGTTCTCGGTGCTGACCATGCGCCGTTCGGTGGCCGGGTCCATGGTGGGCGGGCTGGCGCAGACGCGGGAGATGCTGCGGTTCTGCGCCGAGCACGACATCACCGCGACCGTGGAGGTCATCGGGGCCGACCAGGTCGACGAGTACTACGACAGGGTGGTCGACGGATCGGTGCGCTACCGCGCGGTGATCGACGCCCACACCCTCGGCGAGCCCGCTTCCGGCGGCTGAGGCCCAGCCCCCGCCGCCGCATCGCCCGGACCTCCGACGGTGTGCGGCAACGGTCCAGCCCCGGGCGCCGGTTGAGGCGTCCGGGGGTGCCGTACCGGCCGCTGTACGGGGTGCCGTACCGGGCGCCCGTATCCGGAGGCGTGCCGTCGGGTGGCCCGGGGGCGGGGGCCCCGGGTGGCGTGCCCCGACGTGCGGGGGGTGGGTATCGGTGCTGCCATGGTCGGGGCCCGTGGTGTGCGCGTGGCCCACCGACCGGCGCCCCTCAAGGAGGCAGACATGGCCGCCCTGACCGTGTGGAAGTTCCCCAGCTCCGAGCAGGCCTCCCAGGTGGAGGACACCCTGCTCTCCCTACAGAAGCAGGGGTTGTTGCAGGTGCATGACGCGGCGGTGGTGAGCTGGCCCTCGGACCGCAAGCAGCCCAAGACCCGGCAGCTGCACAACCTGGCCGGCGCCGGCGCCCTGGCGGGCACCTTCTGGGGGATGCTGTTCGGGCTGATCTTCTTCGTACCGTTGCTCGGCGCGGCGATCGGAGCGGCGGCCGGAGCGCTGGGAGGCGCCCTGACGGACGTGGGCATCGACGACGACTTCATCCGGCAGGTGCGCTCCGAGGTTACCCCGGGCAGCTCGGCGCTGTTCCTGCTGACCTCGGAGGAGGTGGTGGACCGCATCCACCAGGAGCTGCCCGGTGGGAGCGCGAAGCTGATCCACAGCAACCTCTCCGAGGACGACGAGACCAGGCTGCGTGAGGTGTTCCAGGGCTGAGTCACGCGTTCCCTGGGAGTCCGCCCTGACCGGGCGGCACTCCGGCCGCGCCGTCACCCGCTGCCCCCGGGCCGGCGTCCTGGGCCCAACGGCCCTGGGACGCCGGCCCGTTGGCGTGGCCGGGGGTCATCGTGTGACGCGGTCGAGGAAGACGGCGAGGTTGCCGTGCATCCGGCCCACCTTCTCCTCCAGGGTCAGCGACTCCTCCACCCCGCCGCCGAGTTCGGCGCCCTTCCGGCCGCGCAGGTACAGCGAACAGTCAAGGTCCTCGCACACGTAGAGGCCGACCGAGTCGCCGCGCTGGCCGGCCTTGCCCGCCCTGGGGGCGACCATCAGGGACACGCCTCCGGTGTGCGAGGTCAGGCACAGCGAGCACATGCTGCGCCGTTTCCGCCAGGGGCCGGGGCCCGGGCGCCGTAGGGCCAGGCCCCTGGTACGGCCGTCGAGTACGGCGACCAGATAGGCGCGGTCGGGGGACTGGGGGTCGCGCCAGCCGAGGTAGTCCAGGTCCTCCCAGGGGCGGTCGGCCAGGTCGCGCGGGACCGTCAGCCGGCTGGCCTGTCCCTTGGTGAGGTTCACGAAGTTGCCGCGGATCTGCCGCTCGGTCAGTGGCTCCATGAAACCCCACGCTAATTTGCCTAATAGCTTTAGGCAAAACCATAATGGCCTCAGGCAGCGGATCGGAGAGGTCATGGCGTACGCGGGACTGACCACGGAGCGGCTCACCCGGGCCGGAGCCGAACTGGCCGACGAGGTCGGCTTCGACCAGGTGACCCTCTCGGCGTTGGCGAGACGGTTCGACGTCAAGGTGGCGAGCCTCTACGCCCACCTGCGGAACTCCCAGGACCTCAGGACCCGCATCGCGCTGCTGGCGCTGGAGGAGATGGCCGACCGGGCCGCCGACGCGGTGGCCGGACGAGCGGGCAAGGACGCGCTGACCGCCTTCGCCAACGTCTACCGCGACTACGCCCGTGAACACCCCGGCCGCTACGCCGCCGCCCAACTCCGGCTCGACACCGAGACGGCGGCGGCCAGCGCCGGAGTCCGTCACTCCCGTATGACCCGGGCCATCCTGCGCGGCTACGACCTCGCCGAACCGGACCAGACCCACGCCGTACGCCTGCTGGGCGGCGTCTTCCACGGCTACGTGAGCCTGGAGCTGGGCGGCGGGTTCGACCACAGCGAGCCCGACAGCCAGGAGAGCTGGAACCGGTCCCTGGACGCCCTCGACGCGCTGCTGCGCAACTGGCCCGGAGCGTGACCCCCCTCCATCGGGGCCGCCCCGACCTCGACCGCCCATCCACCTCCCCACCCGACAGGCTGAACCCCATGCGCCCCACCGGCCACCCGCTGATCACCACCCCCCTGACCGAGGAACTCCTGCGCGGCGCCCTGGAGTGGGAGCGCACCGGGCGGGGCCTGCGACCGCACCGGCTCCCCGCCTGGGTGCGGGCCCAGTGCGAGGACCCGCAGCTGGCCATGGCGGAGGCCCAACCCTCCGGCGTACGGCTGGTGTTCCGCAGCCGGGCCACCGTCGTCGAACTGGAGACCCTCCCGACCAAACGCGTCTACCCGGGGGTGCCCGCCCGCCCGGACGGGGTGTACGAACTGCTGGTGGACGGCGAGCCGGCCGGCCGGGGCAGTGTGCACGCCGGCGACACCCTCACCATCGACCTGGGCGCCGACCCCGCCGCACCTGAGTACCGCGCCGGCACTCCCGGGACCGTCCGCTTCACCGGTCTCCCCGACCGGCCGAAGGGCATCGAGGTCTGGCTGCCGCACAACGAGACCACCGAACTCGTCGCGCTGCGCACCGACGCCCCGGTGGAGCCGGCGCCCGAGTCGGGCCGCCCGGTGTGGCTGCACCACGGCAGCTCGATCAGCCACGGCTCCAACGCGGAGACCCCCACCACCACCTGGCCCGCGCTCGCCGCCCGCCAGGGCGGGGTGGAACTGGTCAACCTCGGGATGAGCGGCAGCGCCCTGCTGGACCCGTTCACCGCCCGTACGCTGCGGGACACCCCGGCCGACGTGATCAGCGTCAAGTTCGGCATCAACCTGGTCAACGCCGACCTGATGCGGCTGCGCGCCTTCACCCCGGCCGTACACGGGTTCCTGGACACCGTCCGCGAGGGCCACCCCGACGCCCCGCTGCTGGTGGTCTCGGCCCTGTGGTGCCCGATCCACGAGAGCACCCCCGGGCCGGCCGCCTGGGACGTGAGCGAACTCGACCAGGGGCGGGTGCGGTTCGTGGCCATGGGGGACCCGGCGGACGTGCCCGGCGGCCGGCTGACCCTGGAGGTCGTCCGGGAGGAGCTGGCCCGGATCGTCAGGCAACGCGCGGCCCGGGACCCGAACCTCCACTACCTCGACGGGCGTGACCTCTACGGCGAGGCCGACGCCGAGGAACTGCCGTTGCCCGACAACCTGCACCCGGACGCCGCCACCCACCGACGGGTCGGCGAGCGCTTCGCCCGGTGGATGTTCGCCGACGGTGGCCCCCTCGCCGTACGAGGCTGACCCGGGCCGAAGTACCCACCGGTGCGGGGCCATGGCCGGCGCCGGGCCTCAACCGAACGGGCGGACGCCGGTGCTGCCCTCGCTGGTGTAGAGGGCCATCGCCCCCAGCGCCGTACCGAGGCCGTCGCTGAGCACCAGCAGCCTCCCGGCGTAGGGGCGCACCTCGCCGTCGGCGCACAGGACCGGCAGGTCGGCGGCGAGGTCCTTGATCTCCGGGTGTTCCATCGCCCGTCGGAAACCGCGCCAGTGCGCCTCGCGGAGATGCTCGGGAACGACGAGGTCCAGGCTCTGCCCCAGGGCCGTCGCGGAGCCGTGGCCGAACAGCCGCTCCGCACCGGGACACCAGTGGACGATCGTCCCGTCACGGTCGGCGCCGATCACCGCGTGGAAGGCCATGGCCCCAGTGCACCACGCGCCGTCCCGCCCCGCGCCTCGACGTGGAGCCGCGACGCCCTGCCCGGGGTCAACGGGCGGCCGGTCGCCCCCTCCAACTCCCGCACCGGGAAGCGGGGTTGGCTACGTACAGTCGCTCATTGCCGCCATCTTCGCGACACACGGTCACTCTTTGTCCTGTCCCAGGAGAAAGTCGGCGCGATTTCCGCTCTACTTCTTCCGCGCTCCGTCGCCCACTGCTACGTTCCCCGCGAGATGCCCCACGGGACCGCGTCAGGGGCACTCGACGGGTCCACGGGATCCGCGGCCACGGAGGAGGGCGGCGTGCGACGTATGACGGCTCGGCCCTCCAACGCGCACCAGGCGCGTCTGCTGCGACTGCTGCGCGACGGCGGCCCCCACTCCCGGGCCCAACTGGGCGACCGGGTACGGCTGTCGCGCTCCAAACTCGGGGTGGAGGTCGACCGCCTGCTGGAGACCGGTCTGGTGGTGATGGACGGACTGGCCGCCTCCCGAGGAGGCCGCCGCTCGCACACCGTCCGGCTCTCGCCCCAACTCCGTTTCCTGGGCGTCGACATCGGAGCCACCTCGGTCGACGTGGCCGTCACCAACGCCGAGTTGGAGGTGCTGGGCCACCTCAACGAGCCGGTGGACGTACGCCAGGGGCCGGTCGCGGTCTTCGAACGGGTACTGGCCATGGTGGACGCCCTGCGGGACGGCGGCACCGCCCAGGGCTTCGACGGCGCCGGCATCGGCGTTCCCGGACCGGTGCGCTTCCCCGAGGGCGTACCGGTGGCCCCGCCGATCATGCCCGGCTGGGACGGCTTCCCGGTACGCGAGGCCCTCGGCCAGGAGCTGGGATGCCCGGTCCTGGTCGACAACGACGTGAACCTCATGGCCCTGGGCGAACAGCAGGCCGGCGTCGCCCGCTCCGCCCGCGACTTCCTGTGCGTGAAGATCGGTACCGGCATCGGCTGCGGGGTGGTCGTCGGGGGAGAGGTGCACCGGGGAGCCACCGGCAGCGCCGGCGACATCGGCCACATCCAGGTCGACCCACAGGGCCGGCGCTGCGCCTGCGGCAACCGTGGCTGCCTGGAGGCGCACTTCAGCGGTGCCGCACTGGCCCGGGACGCCTCGGCCGCCGCCCGGGAGGGACGGTCACCGGAACTGGCGGGGCGACTGGCCGCCTCGGGTGAACTGACCGCCGTCGACGTGGCCGCCGCCGCGGCGGCCGGTGACGAGTTCGCCCTCGACCTGATCCGCGAGGGCGGTGCCCGTACCGGACAGGTCATCGCCACGTTGGTCAGCTTCTTCAACCCCGGGCTGGTCGTCATCGGGGGCGGGGTCACCGGCCTCGGCCACACCCTGCTGGCCAGCCTCCGCACCCAGGTCTACCGCCGTTCGCTGCCCCTGGCGACCGGCAACCTCCCCATCGTGCTCGGCGAGTTGGGCCAGGTGGCCGGCGTCACCGGCGCGGCACGACTCATCAGCGACCACCTGTTCTCGGTGGACTGAGACGGCCGACCGGCCCCCGGTCCCCGCGCACCACGGCGCCGCCCATCCGGGCGGGCCGGCACCACCGCACGGCCGCACCACCGCCCGGACCCGGGCGCCCCTGTCCGTCGAGCCCGTACGGAGGGCCGTATGGCACCGCTGCTGACCATGTCCGGCATCGTCAAGTCCTTCCCCGGGGTACGGGCCCTGGACGGAGTGGACCTGGAGGTCCAACCCTGCGAGGTGCACTGCCTGTTGGGGCAGAACGGCGCCGGCAAGTCGACCCTGATCAAGGTCCTCTCCGGCGCCCACCAGCCCGACGCCGGCCGGATCGTCTGGGACGGCGAGGAGGTACGGCTGGACGGTCCGGCCGCCGCCACCCGGCTGGGCGTCGCCACCCTCTACCAGGAACTGGACCTGGTCGAGCACCTGTCGGTCCAGGAGAACGTCCACCTCGGCCACGAGGTCGCCCGCTACGGGTTCCTCCGCCCCCGGCGGGCGCACGACCAGACCGCCGAGCTGCTGCGGAGACTGGGCCACCCCGAGATCGACCCCCGTATGCCGGTGGGCCGACTGCCCGCCGCCGCACGGCAGATCGTGTCCATGGCACGCGCCCTGTCCCACCGCGTGCGGCTGCTGGTGATGGACGAGCCCTCGGCCGCGTTGGACCCCGACGAGGTGGACAACCTCTTCCGGGTGGTCGCCGATCTCACCGCCGAGGGCGTCGCCGTGGTCTACATCAGCCACCGGCTGGAGGAGATCCGCCGCATCGGTGACCGGGTCTCGGTGCTCAAGGACGGCCGGGTGGTGGCCGGCGGGTTGCCGGCCCAAACCACCGACACCGACCGGGTGGTGGCCCTGATGACCGGGCGGGCCGCCCGCGAGGTCTACCCCGAGCGCCCGCCCGGCCCGAGCGGGCGGGAGCCGGCCGAACCCGTACTGCGGGCCGAGGGGCTCAGCCGCAGGGGGGAGTTCGCGCCCCTGGACCTCCAGCTGTTCCCCGGGGAGATCGTGGGCCTGGCCGGACTGGTGGGCTCCGGCCGCTCGGAGATCCTGGAGACCCTCTACGGCGCCCGCCGCTCCACCACCGGCCGGGTACTGGTGAACGGACGGCCCCTGCGCCCCGGTTCGGTGGTCGCCGCCGTACGTGCCGGGATCGGGCTGGCCCCCGAGGAGCGCAAGGCCCAGGGCCTGCTGTCGCTGAAGTCGGTCACCCGCAACGTCACCGTCTCCGCACTGCCCCGGTTCTCCACCGGCGGCTGGCTGGACCGGGGAGCCGAACGCGCGGCGGCCCGGGAACGTACCCGCGAGCTGTCCCTGAGCCCCGACGACCCGGACCGCCCGGTGCGCACCCTGTCCGGGGGCAACCAGCAGAAGGTGGTGCTGGCCCGCTGGTTGCTGCGCGGCTGCCGGGTCCTGCTGCTGGACGAACCCACCCGGGGCGTCGACGTCGGCGCCCGCGCGGAGCTGTACGCCACGATCCGCGCGCTGGCGAACGAGGGGCTGGCCGTCCTGCTGGTCTCCAGCGAGCTGCCCGAGGTCCTCGGCCTGGCCGACCGGGTGCTGGTGCTGCGCGAGGGCCGGGTCGTCCACACCGCCCCGGCCCGGGAACTGGACGAACACCGGGTCCTGGACCTCGTCATGGAAGGAACCCCGACGTGCTGAGCCTCCCGACCAGCCCGGACGGCACCGGGAGGAAACTCCCCGTCCGTCCACCGCGACCCGCCGCCCTGGGCCGGGTCGACCTGCGCCACCTGTCCCTGCTGGCCGTACTGGCCGCGCTCACCGTGGTCGGAGCCCTCACCCGGCCCGACGAGTTCCTGTCCGTGGACAACCTCCAACTGGTCCTCACCCAGGCCTCGGTGATCGGTGTGGTCACCGTCGGGGTCACCTTCGTGATCATCGGCGGGGGCATCGACCTGTCGGTGGGCGCCATCGTGGCGCTCGCCTCGGTCTGGGCGACCACCCTGGCCACCCAGGACTTCGGGCTGACCGGCGTACTGTTCTGCGCGGTCGCGGTCGGCCTCGGCTGCGGGCTGGTCAACGGCGCGCTGATCGCCTACGGCCCGATGGTGCCCTTCATCGCCACCCTCGCCATGTTCGCCTCCGCCCGGGGGCTGGCCCTCCAGATCAGCGACGGCAAGACCCAGGTGGTCACCGTGCCCGAGGTGCTGGACCTGGGGGTGCCGGACTCCTACGTCCTGGGCGTACCCCCGCTGGTGTGGGTGTTCGCCACGGTCAGCGTGCTGGGCTGGCTGCTGCTGAACCGCACCACCTTCGGTCGCCGCACCGTGGCGGTCGGGGGCAGCCCCGAGGCGTCCCGGCTCGCCGGCATCGCGGTACGGCGGCAACGGCTGCTGCTGTACCTGCTGTCCGGGCTGTGCTGTGGCATCGCCGCGTTCATGCTGGTCGTCCTCACCGGCTCCGGCCAGAACACCAACGGCAACCTCTACGAGCTGGACGCCATCGCCGCCGCGATCATCGGCGGCACCCTGCTCAGCGGGGGACGCGGCACCATCACCGGCTCCGTGCTCGGGGTGCTGATCTTCACCACCATCACCAACCTGTTCGCCCTCAACAACCTCCAGAGCGACGTACAGCAGATCGCCAAGGGCGCGATCATCGTCGCCGCCGTACTGGTCCAGAAGGGTCGTACCACGTCATGACCGATGAAGCCCGCGCACTCGCCTCCCGCAGAAACCTCCTGTTCGGCACCGCCGCCGTCGGCGCCCTGCTGGCCACCGGATGCACCAGCAACGAGAACAACGACAAGGCCGACCAGGACCGACGGCCCGCCAACGCCGCCGACGACAAGACAGGCAAGAAGGTCACCATCGGCTTCGCCGGCCCGCAGGCCGACCACGGCTGGCTCAACGCCATCAACGAACAGGGCAGGAAACGGGCCGGGGAGTACGAGGACGTCACCCTGGTCAGCACCGAGGGCTCCAACGACACCGCCCAGCAGATCGGCCAGATCGAGACGCTGATCAACAAGAAGGTCGACGTACTGGTCATCCTCCCCGCCGACGGCAAGGCCCTCACCCGCGTGGGGCTGAAGGCCATGCGGGCCGGCATACCGGTGGTCAACCTGGACCGGGTGTTCAACTCCCCGCAGGCGTACCGCTGTTGGATCGGCGGCGACAACTACGGCATGGGCCTCAACGCCGGGATGTTCATCGGCGAACGTCTCAAGGACAAGAAGGACGCCAAGGTCGTCGAACTGGCCGGTCTGGACAACCTGGAACTGACCCGCGAACGCACCCGGGGCTTCGACGACGCGCTGAAGAACTACCCCCACGTCAAGAAGGTCGCCCGCCAGGCCGCCGAGTTCACCGTGGAGTCCGGGCAGAAGAAGATGTCCTCCCTGCTCCAGGCCGTACCCCGCTTCGACGCCCTGTGGAACCACGACGACGACCAGGGAGTCGGCGCCGAACGGGCCATCCGCCAGGCCGACCGGGACGAGTTCCTGATGGTCGGGGGCGCCGGCTCCCGGCACGCCATGGACACCATCAAGGCGGACAAGGGCGTCCTCAAGGCCACCGTGCTCTACCCGCCCACCATGGCGGCCTCCGCCATCGACCTGGCCCGCGCCCTCGGCCAGGGACGGGGCGTCAGCGGACTCGCCGAACTGGAGATCCCCGGCTCGCTCACCCTCTACTCGGCCGTGGTCACCAAGGAGAACGTCGGCGACTACCTCCCCCTCGGTTTCGACTGACCCCGCCTCCGCCAGGACGCGTCGTTCGGATCCGAGGAGGGGCGGTGCGCGCGTTCCGGTGCCGTGAGCCGTCGGCCGTCGGCCAGAGCGAGGTACGGCACCGGAGCACGCACCCCCCAGCGAACCGAAGGACACGCCCTGGAGCGCCCCCGCCCCGGCACACCACGGGAAAGGAACCCGATGCCGCAGGACACCAACCCGCCCACCCTCCGTGTGGGCATGGTGGGTTACGCCTTCATGGGCGCCGCCCACTCCCTGGCCTGGCGCACCGTCGGCCGGGTCTTCGACCCGCCACTGCGCCCGGAGCTGACCGCCCTGTGCGGACGCGACGCCGGAGCCGTACGCGCCGCCGCCGACCGGCTGGGCTGGGCGCACACCGAGACCGACTGGCGCGCCCTGGTCGAACGGGACGACATCGACCTGGTCGACGTGTGCACCCCCGGCGACAGTCACGCCCGGATCGCCGTGGCCGCCCTGGACGCCGGCAAACACGTACTGTGCGAGAAACCGCTGGCCAACTCGGTGGAGGAGGCCGAGGCGATGGTGGCCGCCGCCGAACGGGCCCGCCACCGGGGCCAACAGGCGATGGTCGGCTTCAACTACCGCCGCACCCCCGCCCTCGCCCTCGCCCGACGCCTGGTCGCCCAGGGCCGGCTGGGCACCCTCAGACAGCTGCGGATCGGCTACCTCCAGGACTGGCTGACCGACCCCGACCACCCCCTGACCTGGCGGCTGCGCCGGGAGGCGGCCGGCTCCGGCGCCCTGGGTGACCTCGGGGCGCACGCGGTGGACCTGGCCCAACACCTCAGCGGGCAACGGGTGGTGGGGGTCTCGGGCCGGACGCACACCTTCGTCACCGAACGCCCGCTGCCCGACGGTTCGGGAGCCACCGGGGCGGTCACCGTGGACGACGCGGCACAGTTCACCGCCCGACTGGAGGGCGGGGCACTGGCCTCGGTGGAGGTCAGCCGGGTCGCCGCCGGCCGCAAGAACGCGCTGACCGTCGAACTCTACGGCGACCGGGGGGCGTTGACCTTCGACCTGGAACGCCTCAACGAGCTGCGCTACCACGACCACACCCTCGACCCGGCCGAGGCCGGCTTCCGTCGCATCCAGGTCACCGAGCCCACCCACCCCTACCTGGAGGGCTGGTGGCCGCCCGGCCACGGGCTCGGCTACGAGCACACCTTCACCCACCAGGCCCGCGACCTGCTGGACCACCTCGCGAAGGGCAACCGGCCGAGCCCCTCCTTCGAGGACGGGCTCCAGGTGCAGCGGGTGCTGGCCGCCGTGGAGGAGAGCGCCGCGAGCAACAGCGTCCACACCCCCGTATAGGAGCCCGGAATGCCACGACCCTTCACCCTCTTCACCGGCCAGTGGGCCGACCTGCCGCTGGAGGAGGTCTGCCGGCTGGCCCGCGACTTCGGCTACGACGGACTCGAACTCGCCTGCTGGGGCGACCACTTCGAGGTCGACCGGGCGCTGTCCGAGCCGGACTACCTGGCGGGCCGGCACCGCCTGCTGGAACGCTACGGACTGCGCTGCTGGGCCCTGTCCAACCACCTGGTCGGCCAGGCGGTGTGCGACCACCCCATCGACGAGCGGCACCAGGCCATCGTCCCCGCGCGGATCTGGGGCGACGGCGAACCGGAGGGGGTACGCCGCCGGGCCGCCGCCGAGATGGCCGACACCGCCCGGGCCGCCGCCGCCTTCGGGGTGGACACCGTGGTGGGCTTCACCGGCTCCTCCATCTGGCACCTGGTCGCCATGTTCCCGCCGGTACCCCCGCACATGATCGAGCGCGGGTACGCCGACTTCGCGGAGCGCTGGAACCCCGTGCTGGACGTCTTCGACACCGAGGGGGTGCGCTTCGCCCACGAGGTGCACCCCGGAGAGATCGCCTACGACTACTGGACCACCCACCGCGCCCTGGAGGCCGTCGACCACCGGCCGGCCTTCGGGCTCAACTTCGACCCCAGCCACTTCGTCTGGCAGGACCTGGACCCGGTGGGCTTCCTCTACGACTTCCGGGACCGGATCTACCACGTGGACTGCAAGGAGGCCCGTCGCCGCCTGGACGGCCGCAACGGACGTCTGGGGTCCCACCTGCCCTGGGGCGACCCCCGTCGCGGCTGGGACTTCGTCTCCGCCGGCCACGGCGAGGTGGCCTGGGAGGACGTGTTCCGTATGCTCCGCTCCATCGACTACCGGGGGCCGATCTCCGTGGAGTGGGAGGACGCCGGCATGGACCGGCTCCAGGGCGCGCCGGAGGCGCTGCGCACCCTCAAGGCCTACGACTTCGCCCCGCCCACGGCCGCCTTCGACGCCGCTTTCGACGGTGCCTCCCGGGGCGCCTCCCGGGGTGCCTCCGCCCCCTCGACCACCGACCCGGCCTCGTAGGTCGGTGGGGGTTCCCCGTACCCGGGCGAGTACGGGGGACCGACCCCGGGGGCGGTGCCCCGCACCGTGACGTCCGGGCCGGAGACGAGCCGGCGGCGCCCGGGCCTCAGCCCCGGGCCGGCACCACGGTGGGGAGGCGCTCCTCGGGGTCGGGGAACACGTGGGCCCGCAACCCGAAGACCTCCCACAGCATGGCCGAGGTCATCACGGTCTCCGGGGCTCCCTCGGTGACCAGGCGGCCGTCCCGGAGCACCACCAGGTGGTCGCTGTACCGGGCCGCGAGCGACAGGTCGTGCAACACCATCACGATGGTGCGGTCGGTCTCCCGGCACATCCGCACCACCAGGTCCAGCACCTCCACCGCGTGGGCCATGTCCAGGTGGGTGGTCGGCTCGTCCAACAGCAGCACCTCGGTCTGCTGTGCCAACGCCATGGCCAGCCAGGCCCGTTGGCGTTGCCCGCCGGACAGCTCGTCCAGCGGTGTCTCGGCCAGTTCGGCCACCCCGGTGGCCTCCATCGCCTCGGAGGCGATCCGCTCGTCCTCCTCGCTCCAGCGGCGGTACCACGGCTGGTGCGGCTGCCTGCCGCGCGCCGCCAGGTCCGCTACCGTCATCCCCTCCGGGGCGACCGGGTTCTGCGGCAGCAGCGCCAGCCGGGTGGCCAACTCCCGGGGGCGCAGCGCCGCGAGGTCGCGCCCCTCCAGGGTGACCGTGCCCGAACCGGGGGTCAGCAGCCGGGACAGCACCCGCAACAGGGTGGACTTGCCGCACCCGTTGGCGCCGATGACGGTGGTGACCCGGGAGCGGGGCACCTCCAGGGTCAGGTCGGTGAGTACGGTGCGCCGTCCGTAGCCGGCGCTGATCTGGCGTGCCGCCAGGGGGCTGGTCTCAGACACTGGTTCTCCGCCGGTGTTGGATCAACAGGTACAACAGGAACGGCGCCCCGATCACGGCGGTGGGCACCCCCACCGGCAGCTCGGCCGGCAGCCGGGAGCCGACCAGGTCGGCCCCCAACACCAGCAGCGCGCCGATGAGTCCGCCGGCCACCGGGGGCGGGCCGGCGGTGCCGAAGGCCCGCATCGCCGCCTGGGGTGCGATGAAGGCGACGAACGACACCGGGCCGGCCACCGCGGTCGCCACGGACACCAGCACCACCGCGACCAGCAGCGCCAGTCCCTCGGTACGGGCCGGGGCGGTGCCCAACGCCGGGGCCAGGTCGCGCCCCATCCGCAGGGCGGCCAGGTCCCGAGCCAGCATCAGGCACAGCAGCAGCCCGCCCGCCATCACCGGGGCCATCATCAGCACCTCCGGCATCCGGGCGCCGTTGAGCGAGCCGCTGAGCCAGCGGGTGGCCGCCTGGGCCTCGGCCATCTCGGCCCGGGTGAGCAGCCAGGCCACCCCGGCCAGGGTGAGCGAGTTGACGCTCAGCCCCACCAGGATCAGCCGGAGTCCGTCGAAGCCGCCGCGCCAGGACAGGGCGAGGATGCAGGCCGTGGTCAGCAGCCCGCCCAACAGGGCGGCGGGCGCGACCAGTTCGGCGGGGGCGCGGTCGGCGACCGAGGAGGTGATCTCGGGCCGGGTGACCAGGACCACCGCGAAGAAGCTGGCCCCGGAGGTCACGCCCAGGATGTCCGGGCTGGCGATGGGGTTGCGGGTGATGGACTGGGTGAGCGCCCCCGCGCAGCCCAGCGCGAAGCCGATCAGCAGGGCGGCGAGGGTACGGGCCAGCCGCCGGTCGACGACCACCAGTCGCTCCACGGTGGTCCCGTCACCGCCGAGGGTGGCCCACACCCGGGATGTGGACAGGTCGAGGTCGCCGGTGAACAGGGCGATCCAGCAGCCCAGGAGGAGCAGCGCCAGTACCGCCACGGTGGCGTACAGGGCGCGGTGGGTGAGGCGCAGTCCGACCGGGCCCAGGCGTACGCCCCGGCGGGCGGTCACAGCGCCACCAGTCGACGGCGGCGGGTCAGGGCGAGGAGTACCGGGGCGCCCAGGGCCGCCATCACGATGCCGGCCTGGAGTTCGCCGGGCCGGGCGCTGACCCGGCCGAGGGTGTCGGCGAGCAGCAGCACCAGGGCGCCCACCAGCCCGGACATCGGCACCAGCCAGCGCTGGTCGTGCCGGGCCAACGCCCGCGCGGTGTGTGGGGCGACGAGGCCGAGGAAGGTGATGGGCCCGCACAGCGCGGTGGCGGGTCCGGCGAGCAGGGTGATGGCGGTGATCCCGACGATGCGGCTGCTGCGTACCCGGGTGCCCAGCGACTGGGCGACCTCGTCGCCCAGACCGAGGGAGTTGAGGGAGGAGGCGTTGAACAGGGCCAGTACGCAGCCCAGGGCGATCAGCGGGGTGACGTGGAGGGCCATCTGGTAGTCGCGGTCGGAGAGCGCGCCGACCTGCCAGAACCGCATCACGTCCAGGGTGCGCTGGTCCAGCAGGATCAGCGCGGTGGTAAGCGCGGTCAACAGCGCGCTGAGGGTGGCCCCGGTGATGGCCAGCATCACCAGTGCCCCGCTGCCCCGACTGCGCAGCCCCACCACCAGGATGGCCAGCGAGGTGGCGCCGGCGCCGAGCAGGGCGGCCAGCACCGTGGCGGCCGAGGAGGTCACCCCGAACCCGTAGCTGAGGGCGGCGACGGCGAAGGCGGCTCCGGCGTTGACGCCGAACAGGCCCGGGTCGGCGAGGGGGTTGCGAGTGTGACCCTGCATCAGGGCGCCGGCCATGCCCAGGGCGAGTCCGACCATCAGGCCCAGCAGGGTGCGGGGGAGTCGCTGGGAGGTGATGACGGTGGCCTGGTCGCTGTCCACGTGGGTGGTGAGGGCGGAGAGCACCTCGCCGAAGGGGATGGAGTTGCTGCCGAACGAGAGGCTGAGGAGGGCCGCGAGCCCGGTGCCGATCGCCAACAGCCCGGTGGCGGCGGACAGTCGAACCGCCCTCGAACTCAACTTGACGTGCATGTAGGTTAGCCTAACCTAAGCGTCGTCGCGGGTCCGTCGTACCTGCTGAGGGAGAGAACGAGATGAACAGACGCACCATACGAGCCGGGGTCGCCCTGGTGGCCACCGGGGCACTGCTGACCCTGGCCGCCTGTGGCGGGTCCGACGACGACGGGAGCGCCGGATCGGGTGGCGAGACCCACACCGTGACCGGCACCATGCGCGGCGACGTGAAGGACGTGCCCGTCAAGCCCAAGCGGGTGGTGGCCCTGTGGCGCACCGGAGCCGAACTCGTCGACCTCGGGGTGAAGCCGGTCGCCGCCCTGGAGGGCGAGTTCCTCAACACCGAACTGGCCGCCGCCAAGTTCGCGAAGGTGAAGAAGGTGCCCACGGTGGGTAACTTCGAGGGCGTCGACGTGGAGAAGGTCATCGACGCCAAGCCCGACCTGATCGTGGGCATGGACAACGGCGGACTCAGCATCGACTACAAGGAACTGTCCAAGGTCGCGCCCACGGTGATCTTCAAGATCGCCGAACCGCCGGACGTGTGGAAGAACTACCCCAAGCTCGCCAAGGTCGTCGGCCGCTCCACCGACTACCAGGACCGCAACGCCGACCTGGAGAAGTCCCTGCGCGCGGTCGCCAAGCGGCACGGGAACACCATCGGCAAGGCCCAGGCGGTGTCCGTCTCCACCTCCTCCGGGCCCACCTACGTGGACACCAGCAAGTCCCTGACCTGGCAGCGGATCGACGCGGCCGGCTTCGGCTACCTGGAGCGGTACGCCACCAAGCCCAAGCGGTACGCCGAGGAACTCTCCAGCGAGAACATCCCCAAGCTGTCCGGGGCCGACGCGATCTTCTACAACGTCGACATCCAGGGCAAGCCCGCCCCCGGCACCGACAAGCTGCTGAAGTCGGCCTCCTTCAAGCGGCTGCCGGCGGTCAAGGCGGGCAACCTGTTCCCGCTCACCTCGGGCACCATCTACACCTTCCAGGGCGCCCACAAGCAGGTCGACGACCTACGGGCGGCGGCCAAGAAGTACCAGCCGGTCAAGCGCGACTCCTGACCCAGGGGCACCGAGAGAGCGGGGAAGAGGACACATGGCGGGACGGCAGCACAGCGCCTGGCCCATCTACGTAAGGGAGTTGGAGGTACGCGAAGCCTTCGACGTCACCCCCCTGATGCGCAGGGTGGTGCTCACCGGCGACCAGCTCGGCGCCTTCGAGGCGAACGGCCACCAGGTCGAACCGTTCCGCACCGAGAACGCCGACGACCACGTCAAGCTGGTGATCCTCGACCCCGCCGACCCCGACATCGCGCCACCCGCCCAGGACGACGGCCACCTGGACTGGACGCCCGAGTCCCTGGGTCGGGCCCGGGACTACACCCCACGGCGGTACGACCCCGAGGCCCGGCGCCTGGAGCTGGACTTCGTACGGCACGACGGCGGCCTGGCCGCCGAGTGGGCCCAACGGGTGCGCCCCGGGGAACGGATCCACGTGGCCGGCCCCCGGGGAACGACCGTACTGCCGCCGGGAATCGACTGGTACTTCCTGGTCGGCGACGAGACGGCCCTGCCGGCCATCGCCCGCAGGATCGAGGAGCTGCCCGCCGGCACCCCGGTCACCGCGGTGGTGTCCGTCCCCACCGCCAGCGAGGAGCAGCGGTTCGACCACCAGACCGACCTGCACCTGACCTGGGTGCACCGGGACACCGCCGGCCCCGACGCCCTGATGGACGCGGTGACCTCGGCGCCCTGGCACCAGGGACAGGTGTACGCCTGGGCGGCCGGTGAGGCCGGGATGCTGCGCCCCCTGCGGCGCTGGTTCAAACAGGAGCGCCAGGTGGCCGCCGGCTACACCGACATCGCCGGCTACTGGCGCGCCGGCCAGTCCCAGAAGGAGATGGCCCAGGCCCTGCACCGGCTACGGCACTCCGCCTCCCTGGCGGTGCCCTACGCCCTGCGCGCCGCCTTCACCCTGGACCTGCCCGAACTGCTGGCCGAGGGGCACGACCGGGTCGACCGGCTCGCCGAGGGGGCCGGGGCCCAGCCCCGGGGAGTGGCCAAGGTGCTGCGGGTGCTGGCCCACGAGGGGTACGTCACCCTGGGCGCCGACGGCGCGGTGGCCCTCACCCCCCAGGGGTCGGTGCTGCTGGAGGAGCGGCCCCGGGCGATGCTGGACCACCGCAACGGTCACGCCCGGCTGGACGACGCCTGGCCGGGACTGGTCCACGCGGTGCGTACCGGGGAGTCCGGGTTCACCGCGGCGCGGGGGCACAGCTTCTGGGAGGAGCTGGCCGGGGACGACAGGTTGGGCCGCACCTTCGACCAGGGGCTGGCGAACTGGTCCGGCGACTGGGCGGCCGAGGTGGTCGCGGCACTGGACCTGGCCGACCGTCACCTGGTGGACGTCGGCGGGGGCACCGGCACCCTGCTGGCCGCCGCGCTGTCCGCCCACCCCACCGCACGCGGCACCCTGGTGGAGTTGCCGACCACCGCCGCGCGGGCCCGAGCGGCCCTGGACGAGGCCGGGTTGCTGGACCGGGCGACCCTCGCCGAACAGAGCTTCTTCGCGCCCCTGCCCAAGGACGGCGACCTGTACCTGCTGGCGCAGGTCCTGCACGACTGGCCGGACGCTGAGGTGGTGGCGATCCTGCGCGGGGTGGCCGAGGCGGCCGGGGACCGTCCGGTGTACCTGGTGGAGCGCCTGGCCAGCGCGTCGGACGACCACCACGACGTGGACTTCGACCTCCAGATGTACGCCGTCTTCGGCAGCGGGGAACGCGACCGGGACGAGTTCGCCGCGCTGGCCGCCCGGGCCGGCCTGGAACTGGTCGAGGCCCGGCCCCTGCGGGACACCCTGCACCTGGTCGAACTGCGGGCGGCCCGCTGACAGACCCCGGGTTGCCGGGTCTCCCGCGCCACGGACCCGGCAACCCGGCCCTCAGGTACGGCCGTTCGGCGCCCAGCCGGGGTCACGGCCGCTGAGGCCCACCGCCCGGTCCAGCAGCGAAGCGGTGTCCGGCACCGGCACCACCGGACCGAACATCCCCGACCGCCCCTCGGGGTCGGTGCTGGCGCCCAGCAGACCGTACGAGACCTGGAGCGCGGACTCGTCCGGCTCCCACCGCTGCCCGGTGGCCCGGGCCAGGTCCCAGCCGTGCACCAGCAGTTCGTTGACCGCCACCTGGCCGGCCACCTCGCCGGGCAGGGTGATCGCACCGGCCTGGGTCTCGCCCCGCCACGCCTCCGGGTCCCGCCAGGCGTCGGCCACCTCCCGCAGGGCGCGGGGGAGTTCGTCCCGCCACCGGGGGTCCAGGACGGGGGTGGCCCGCCCGGGATCGGTGGCGGTCCACTCGGTGTTCTCCTTGCGCGCCGCGTCCCGGAACGCCCGGGACAGGCCCAGCAGGTGGGCCAGCAGCGCGGCCACCGGGTAGTCCTCGCAGGGCGTGGGCGCGTCCAGCTGGTCGTCGCTCACCCCGGGCAGCAGCTGGGCCACCTGCCGGGCGAGGGGGTGCGGGTCCACCTGTGGGTTCATGACGTCTCGGCTCCTCGTCTCGCTCTCCGCGTCGGCGCACCCGCGCGGGTGCGTGTCAGTGGAGACGGGGCGGGAGGCCGGAAGTCATCGCGGTCACTTCAGCAGCCGCGACATCCGACGGTCCGCGAGGAGCCTGCCGCCGGTCTGGCAGGTCGGGCAGTACTGCATCGAGGAGTCGTGGAAGGACACCTCGCGGACGGTGTCCCCGCAGACCGGGCAGGGCTCCCCGGTACGCCCGTGCACCCGCATCCCGCCGCGCTTCTCCGACTTCAGCCGCCCGGCGCTCACCCCACGGGACCGTTCGACCGCCTCGCCGAGGGTGTCCCGCGTCGCCTGGTACAGCCGGTCCACCTGCTCCTCGTCCAGGTCGCCGGCCAGCTTGTACGGGGACATCCGGGCACGGTGCAGGATCTCGTCCGAGTAGGCGTTGCCGACGCCGGCCAGTGTCGACTGGTCGCGTAGCAGCCCCTTGATCCGGCGCCGTTCTCCCGTCACCAGTCGGGCCAGCGTCTCCCGGGTGAACTCCTCGTCGAGGGGATCGGGCCCCAACCGGGCGATCCCCGGCACCTGTTGGGGATCGGACACCACGTACACCGCCAGCCGCTTCTGGGTACCGGCCTCGGTCAGGTCGAAGCCCGCGCCCTCCGGTTCGGCCAGCCGCAGGCGCAGGGCCAGCGGGCCCCTGCCGGGCCGCTTGGGGTCGGCCGGCAGGCTGTCGTACCAGCGCAGCCAGCCGGCCCGGGCGAGATGTGTCACCAGGGACAGTTCGCCGCAGCGCACCTGGAGGAACTTGCCCCAGCGCCCGACCCCGTCCACCTCGCGCCCCTCCAGGGCGTCCACCGGCGGGTCGTAGGTCTTGAGCACGCTGATCGCCCAGGGCTGTACGCGCAGTACGCGCCGCCCCACCAGCCGGTCGGCCAGCAGCTGGCGCAGGGCCTCCACCTCGGGCAGCTCGGGCATGACCCCAGTGTGGCCCAGCGACCCGGGTCCCGCCGCTCGGCCGGCCTGGGCAGCACCGGGCAGCGCCGGGCAGTACCGCCTCCCTCAGCCCGCGCTGGCCGCCGGGGCGAGGTGCTGGTGGGCCCAGCGGGCGAAGGTGGTCACCGGAACCCCGAGCGCCTCGGCGAACTCGGGGCGGGCCGGCTGGACGACGGCGTTGGTCCAGCGGTGTCCGGCTCCCCAGCCGGGCATCCCCGCCGCGAGGGCCTCCTCCAGCGTCATCGAGGGCACCGGTACGGGCACGCCCCACACCTCGGACAGCACCTCGGTGATCTGCCGGGTGGTGAGCAGGTCGCCGGCCAGTTCGAGTTCCACCTGGTGGAAGCGGTCGGGGTCCGCCACCGCGTGGGCGACGGCGGCGCCGATGTCCTGGCAGGCCACCAGTGCCACGGTGGTGTCCGGCTGGAGCACCGTCAGCAGGCCGCCCTCCGGGCCGTGGGGCGCGAGTTGCGGCAGGTTCTCCATGAAGAACGCGGGCTTGACCACGGTCCAGCGGGCGAAGCCCGCCGCGCGTACCCGTTCCAGGATGGCCTGCTTGGTGTCGAAGTACGCGCTCATGTCCGCCCAGTGGCCCTCCGCCCAGCCCGGGGTCTCGGTGTGGCGGCCGACTCCGCTGGTGGAGGACTGGACGAACTGGCCCACTCCCGAGGCGCGTGCCGCCTCGATCAGATGGAAGGCCTGGGCGCGTTCGGCGGCGAAGTCGACGCTGGTCTCGGTCATCGGCGGCATCTGGACCGAGAACACCGCGCGGACGCCCGCGCACGCCGGGTCCAGCGAGGACCGGTCGGACAGGTCGCCGGTCACCAGCTCGGCGCCGAGCGCCTCGACCGCCCGCGCCCGGGGGGAGTGCGGGTCGCGCACCAGTGCCCGTACGGGGGTGGCCCGGGCCAGCAGCGCCCGGGCGACGGCTCCGCCCTGGCGTCCGGTGGCGCCGGTGACCAGTACGGGGGCGGTGTCTGGGGTCATGGTGAGGTCTCCTCGGGGCACGGACAGCAAAACGGCGGGGTCCGCCGTTTCTCGTTCGCTACGATATGGCGGGGCCCGCCGTTTAGCAACGAGGAGAGCATGTGACCGGTCAACGCTCCGACGCGCGCCGCAACCGTCAGCGCATCCTCGCCGTGGCGGAGGAGGAGGTCGCCCGACACGGCGCCGCCGCCTCCCTGGAACAGGTCGCCCGCACCGCCGGCGTCGGCTCCGCGACCGTGCGCCGGCACTTCCCCACCCGGCAGGCCCTCCTGGAAGCCGTCTTCCGGGAACGCGTCCAGTCCCTGTGCGGGCGGGCGCGGGAACTGGTCGACGCGGACGACGGTCGCGGCGCGCTGCTGGACTGGCTGGGGGACTTCCTGGAGTACGCGGTCTCCGCCCGGGGGCTCGCCGACGCCCTCACCTACGAGCCCCCCACCGAGACCCCGGCCGACCACTCCTGTGGCGCGACGCTGGAGGAGGCGGCGGCCCCCCTGCTCCGGCACGCCCAGCGCGACGGTGCCGTGAAGCCGGACGTGACCTTCCACGACCTGGTCACCCTGGTCGCCGGTATCGCCCTGGCCACCGAGCACCACGCCCGCCCCGCCGTCCAGGCCGACCGCCTCCTGGCTCTCGCCGTCGAGGGGCTCAGCCCGACGGGCCCAGAACCCCACCGGAGGTCCCGCTGAGGCGCGGGCGCCCGTGATCCCGTACGTACCCGACTGATCTACGGTGACCGGATGGTGCGCGTACGGGAGATGACGGAAGCGGACATCGAGGGGGTCTCCACGGTGCGGGTCCGGGGCTGGCGGGCGGCCTACGCCGGCATGGTGCCCGCGTCGTACCTGGAGGGCATGACCGTCGAGGAGGACGCCCGGTCCCGCCGCTCGTGGTTCCGGCGCTCGTCTGGCCGGGTGCTCAACCTGGTCGCGGTCAACGACCGCGCCGAGGTGGTCGGTTGGGGCTGCCTGGGGCCTGAGCGGGACGAGGCGTCCCCGGGGGTGGGCGAGGTCTACGCCCTCTACGTCCACCCCGACCTCACCGGACACGGCATCGGTACACAGCTGGTGCGGGCTCTGCACTCCCGGGCCGTCGAGCGGGGGTTCGACACCCTGACGCTGTGGGTGTTCGAGGACAACCTCCGGGCCCGACGCTTCTACGCCTCCCACGGCTACGTCGCGGACGGCGGCACCCGGCGCGACACCTTCGGCGCCTTCGTCAACGGGGTGGTCACCGAACTGCGGTACCGGCGTACCGGGGAGTGAGGGGTTCCCCTCCCCGGTGCGGACCTCGCGGTACGGGCGTCGGGGCCCCGGTGGGCTCAACGCGGCGACCGGGCGCGGGAGTCGGGGAGGTGGACGGGGCGGGATCCGGTGGCCGGAGTCGGGGTCCCGGGAGGGCACTCCGGCCGGGGGCGGTGGCTCCTCGGGGTGGCGGTAAGGCCTTCGGTCAGGCCTTCGGTCAGGCCTCGCCGACCGGGGAGGCGGTGGCTTCCGGGGGAGTGCCACCCGGTACCGGACCGCCGCCTTCGACGCCGCTTACGGCGCCACCCTCCAGGACCTCCTCCACGAGCCGGCTGACGGTCGCCAGCCCCTCGGGGGACAACTCCAGGGCGCGCAGGGCGAGTTTGCGCACCTCCAGGTTGTGGGCGACCCGGGCCAGTTCGATCTCGGCGTCGGCGCTGGCGGGCACGGTCTTGTCCAGCAGGTAGGAGGAGGGCACGCCGAAGAACCGGGCGAGCGCGGTGAGGAGTTCGGTGGAGGGGTTCTTCTTGGTGCCCTTGCGCAGGGCGGAGAGGTAGGCGCCGCCGACGCGTATGGAGGGGTCGGCCTGCTTGACGGCGGTGGCGACCTCCTCGTTGGTGTACGGCGGCCCCAACGGGCCCATGGGCCGGACGCTGTCGAAGAGTCTGTCCAGGTTCTCGGCCAGGGTCGGTCTCTCCTCGGGGTCTGGCACCGCTCCCACCTCCACCGTTCGGTTTTTCACGGGCGGCATCTTAACGACCCTTAAGGGGAGGAGCTGTTGACAGTGCACAGCTCTGCAAACCTAGACTTGCAATTCGCAGGTGCTCAACTGCCAGTTGACGCCAGGACGATCGGAACGAACGACGGGGTCCCCATGAACGCACCTTTCGCGGCCGATGTCGGGGCCTGTCAGTCGCCCGGCCCCGCCGTGCTGGCCTCCTACGGCTCCGAGGTGCAACTGGACGTGATCGAGATGGTGACCCAGGTGGTCGAGCCGGAGGACCTGTGCTCCATGCTCCACCAGGTGTTCGGCTCCCAGCCCTTCCGTGACGGCGAGTGTGACCCGTACTGATGGCGTCGACCCTGATCGTGGACCCGCTCGACCTGCCCGGCGCCCCACCGCTCCCCGCCCCCGAGACGGGTGCCCGGTGGCTGCCCCCGGGTCCGGTGCACACCGCCGTACGGGCCGGCCGGTGGTGGGACGCGATACGGATGGGACAGGGGCGCGCCCAGCAGGTGCTGGACTGGTTCCGTGAGCAGGCTCCCCGGGGGAGCGCCCTGCCCGGCCCGGTGATCGCCGAGGTGGCCGGCCCCCGCTCCCGCGTCTACTTCCTGGTCCCGCCCACCACCGCGCGGCGCTGGCGGGAACCGGAGACCAGGGCCCTGGGGCAGGGCTCGTACGTGGTGGTGCCCCCGCTGGACAGCCGCTCCCACTCGCTGCACTGGCTGGTGCCCCCGGTCCCCGAACGCCGGTTGACCCCGCCGGACCTGTTGCGGCAGGCGCTGCGGACCTGACCTGGACGGTGCCGGGCGGACAAGCCCCGGGCGCGCGGGGCGGGTTGGGAGCCTGGGCGGACCACGACTGATGACCACGAGGGCTGTTGACTCTCCGTGCGGGCGGGTATCGATCAGGTAACTCGCAGCAACGAAGGGGTTCAGATGGCGATCAAGGGCGTGGACGTCTCCTCGTACCAACCCGTCGACTACAGCACCAAGGGTCTGGACTTCGTGTTCATCAAGATCACCGAGGGCCGTTCCTACACCAACCCCAAGTGGGTCGACCAGCGACAGACGGCGCGGGACGCCGGACTGGTCACCGGCTTCTACCACTTCGCGCGTTCGGGAAGCGTCAGTGGTCAGGCCGACTACTTCCTCTCCAAGATCAACCTGGTGGCCGGGGACATCCTGGTGCTGGACTGGGAGGACACCGGCGTCAGCAACGCGGACAAGGACGCCTGGATCAAGTACGTCCAGGACAAGCGGCCCGACCACCGGGTGCTGCTCTACTGCAACCGGGAGTACTGGCTCAACCGCGACACCACCTCCTTCGCGGGGGACGGGCTGTGGATCGCCGACTACGCGGCCGACGCCGGCAAGCCCCGTATCAAGGCCAAGTGGCGGTTCCACCAGTACACCGACAGCCCCATCGACACCAACGTCGGGGACTTCGACTCCCGGGACGCCCTCAAGGAGTGGGCCAAGGGGTAGCCGACAGCCGGCACCGCGGGGCCCCGGGACACCGGTGGTCCCACGGTGCCGGGCCGGCACCCGAACGTTCCCGCTCGGCCTACTTAGGGCCCCTTTGCGCCTCCCATCAGGGGTGATGGCGGACAGTCATCGAGAGCAACCTCACAGACGCCCCCGCTCATGCGGATCAAGGCGAGCCGGCTAGCCTCAGCACTATGACGGTCCTGCCAGATGACCTCCCCCTCGCCGCCGACTTCCCCGACGCCACCCGAGAGCAGTGGCAGCGCCTCGTGGAAGGCGTCCTGCGGAAGACCGGCGCCAGTGAGGCCACCGGAGAAGAGGCGGAGGAAGCCCTCGCCACCGACCTGGGCGACGGCGTGCGGACCCGTCCCCTGTACACCGCGCAGGACGCCCCCCAGGAGCCCCTGGGCCACCCCGGCTTCGCCCCGTACACCCGGGGCGCCCGCGCCGAAGGGGCGGTCGCCTACGGCTGGGACGTACGCGGCCACCACCAGAACCCCGACCCCCGCCGCGCCAACGAGGCGATCCTCGCCGACCTGGAGAACGGCGTCACCTCGCTGTGGCTCACCCTCGGCGGTTCCGCCCTCCCCGTCGACGCCCTGCCCCAGGCCCTGGACGGCGTCTACCTCGACCTGGCCCCCGTGGTCCTGGACGCCGGCCCCGAGTTCGCCACCGCCGGGCCGGCCCTGCTGGAGCTGTACGCCCAGCGCGAGGTGCCCGCCGCGTCGGCCCAGGGCAACCTGGGCGCCGACCCCCTCGGCCTGGCCGCCCGTACCGGCGACCACCGGGCGCTGGACGAGCACTGGGAGGCGGCAGCCGGACTGGCCCGGCGCTGTACCGCCGACCACCCCAAGGTCCGGGCCCTGACCGTGGACGCCCTGCCCTACCACGAGGCCGGCGCCACCGCCGTCGAGGAACTGGGCTGCTCGACCGCCGCCGGTGTCGCCGCCCTGCGCGCCCTCACCGCACGGGACCTGAGCCCCCAACAGGCCGCCGGACAACTGGAGTTCCGCTACGCGGCCACCGCCGACCAGTTCCTCACCCTCGCCAAGCTCCGGGCCGCCCGCCGCCTGTGGGCCCGGGTGGCGGAGGTCTGCCAGGTCACCGGCGACTCCGCCGCCCAGCGGCAGCACGCGGTGACCTCCCCGGTGATGATGACCCGCCGCGACCCCTGGGTGAACATGCTGCGCACCACCGTGGCCACACTGGGCGCCGGAGTGGGCGGGGCCCAGGCCGTCACCGTGCTGCCCTTCGACTCCGCCCTCGGACTGCCGGACGCCTTCGCCCGCCGTATCGCCCGTAACACCTCCACCATCCTGATCGAGGAGTCCCACCTGGCCCGGGTGATCGACCCGGCCGGCGGCTCGTGGTACGTGGAGCGGCTCACCGACGAACTGGCACGGGCCGGTTGGGAACGCTTCCGGGAACTGGAGCGCGACGGCGGACTGGCCCGGGCCCTGGCCTCCGGGGAACTGGAGCGCCGACTGGCGGACAGCTGGCAGCGACGGCGGAAGGCCCTGGCCACCCGACGCGAACCCATCACCGGAGTCAGCGAGTTTCCCCTGCTCGACGAACGGGAACCGGACCGCGACCCGGCGCCCGCCCCACCGACCGGCGGCCTGCCCCGGGTACGCCGGGACGAGGAGTACGAAGCCCTCCGGGCCCGCTCGGACGCCCACCGGGCCGCCACCGGCCAGCGCCCCCGGGTCTTCCTCGCCGCCCTCGGCTCGCCGGCCCAGCACACCGCCCGGGTGGCCTTCGCCAGCAACCTCTTCCAGACCGGGGGAGTGGAGGCCGTGCACCAGCCCACCACCGTGGACGCCTCCGAGGTGGCCGAGGCCTTCGCCGCCTCCGGCGCCGCGCTGGCCTGCCTGTGCTCCAGCGACGAGGTCTACCAGGAGCAGGCCACCGAGGTGGCAGGGGAGTTGAAGCGCGCCGGGGCCGCCCGGGTCTACCTCGCCGGCCGGCCTGGGGAGCACCGGCAGGAGTGGCGGGAGGCCGGCGTGGACGAGTTCGTGCACCTGGGACGGGACGTGGTCGAGATCCTCGGTACCGCCCTGGACACCCTGCAGGTAGCGTGATGACGACCCCAGCACACCAGTCGGAGCCGCTCATGAGCATCCCGGACTTCACCGACGTCGAGCTGGGAGCCCCCACCCCTCCCGGACCCGAGGACGCCCCCCGGTGGGAGGCCGCGCTCCAGGGCGAGGTGGGCAAGAGCGCCGACGACCTGGTGTGGGAGACCCCCGAGGGCATCGGGGTGCGACCGCTGTACACCGGGAAGGACCTCGACGGCCTGGACTTCCTGGGCACCTACCCGGGCATCGCCCCCTACCTGCGCGGCCCGTACCCGACGATGTACGTCAACCAGCCCTGGACGGTGCGGCAGTACGCCGGCTTCTCCACCGCCGAGGAGTCCAACGCCTTCTACCGCCGCAACCTCGCGGCCGGCCAGAAGGGGCTGTCCGTCGCCTTCGACCTGCCCACCCACCGGGGATACGACAGCGACCACCCCCGGGTGACCGGCGACGTGGGCATGGCCGGGGTGGCCATCGACTCGATCTACGACATGCGGCAACTCTTCGACGGCATCCCGCTGGACCGGATGAGCGTGTCGATGACCATGAACGGCGCGGTGCTCCCCGTCCTCGCGCTGTACATCGTCGCCGCCGAGGAACAGGGCGTACCGCCCGAGAAGCTGGCCGGGACCATCCAGAACGACATCCTCAAGGAGTTCATGGTCCGCAACACCTACATCTACCCGCCCCAGCCCTCGATGCGGATCATCTCCGACATCTTCGCCTTCGCCTCCCAGAAGATGCCGCGCTACAACTCCATCTCCATCTCCGGCTACCACATCCAGGAGGCCGGAGCCACCGCCGACCTGGAGCTGGCCTACACCCTGGCCGACGGAGTGGAGTACCTGCGCGCCGGACTCAGCGCCGGCATGGACGTGGACGCCTTCGCCCCCCGGCTGTCGTTCTTCTGGGCGATCGGCATGAACTTCTTCATGGAGGTCGCCAAGCTGCGCGCGGCCCGGCTGCTGTGGGCCAAGCTGGTCCGGCAGTTCGACCCGAATAACCCCAAGTCCCTGTCGCTGCGCACCCATTCGCAGACCTCCGGCTGGTCGTTGACCGCGCAGGACGTGTTCAACAACGTCACCCGCACCTGCGTCGAGGCGATGGCCGCCACCCAGGGCCACACCCAGTCGCTGCACACCAACGCCCTGGACGAGGCGCTGGCCCTGCCCACCGACTTCTCCGCCCGCATCGCCCGCAACACCCAACTGCTGCTCCAACAGGAGTCCGGCACCTGCCGGGTGATCGACCCCTGGGGCGGCAGCGCCTACGTGGAACGCCTCACCCACGACCTGGCCCGCCGTACCTGGCAGCACATCGAGGAGGTGGAGGCCGCCGGGGGCATGGCCAAGGCCATCGACGCCGGCATCCCCAAGCTGCGGGTGGAGGAGGCCGCCGCCCGTACCCAGGCCCGCATCGACTCCGGGCGGCAGCCGGTGATCGGGGTCAACAAGTACCGGGTGGACTCCGACGAGCAGATCGACGTCCTCAAGGTCGACAACTCCTCGGTCCGCGCCCAGCAGGTCGAGAAGCTGCGCCGACTGCGCGAGGAACGGGACGAGGACACCTGCCGCCGCAGTCTGGAGGCGCTCACCAGGGCCGCCGAGAACGGCCCCGGCCCCGGGCTGGAGGGCAACCTGCTGGCCCTGGCGGTGGACGCGGCGCGGGCCAAGGCCACCGTGGGCGAGATCTCCGACGCCCTGGAGAAGGTCTACGGACGCCACTCCGGGCAGATCCGTACGATCTCCGGTGTGTACCGAGAAGAAGCCGGACCCTCCTCAGGAGTGGAACGTACCCGCGCGCTGGTGGAACGCTTCGAGGAGGCCGAGGGCCGCCGCCCCCGCATCCTGGTCGCCAAGATGGGCCAGGACGGCCACGACCGGGGCCAGAAGGTGATCGCCACCGCCTTCGCTGACCTGGGCTTCGACGTGGACGTGGGCCCGCTGTTCCAGACCCCCCGCGAGGTCGCCCTCCAGGCGGTCGAGGCCGACGCGCACATCGTGGGCGTCTCCTCCCTGGCCGCCGGCCACCTGACCCTGGTGCCCGCGCTGCGGGAGCAACTGGCCGAGGCCGGGCGGGAGGACATCACCATCGTGGTCGGCGGGGTCATCCCGCCGCAGGACGTGGAGGCGCTGCACAAGGCCGGGGCGTCGGCGGTGTTCCCCCCGGGCACGGTGATCCCGGACGCCGCCCACGAGTTGGTGCGCACCCTGGCCGCCGAGCTGGGCCACGAGCTGTAGGCCATGGCGCGCGAGATCGACATCGACAGCTACGCCAAGGGCGTACTGGAAGGATCCCGGGCCTCGGTGGCCCGCGCCATCACCCTGGTCGAGTCCCGCCGCGCGGACCACCGGGAGCTGGCGCAGCGGCTGCTGGTCGAACTGCTGCCGCACACCGGGCGGGCCCGGAGGATCGGCGTGAGCGGTGTCCCCGGGGTGGGCAAGTCCACCTTCATCGACGCCCTGGGCACCCTGCTGACCGAGCGGGGACACCGGGTCGCGGTGCTGGCCGTGGACCCCTCCTCCACCCGTACCGGCGGGTCGATCATGGGTGACAAGACCCGGATGTCCCGACTGGCCGTCGACCCCTCGGCGTTCGTCCGCCCCTCACCCAGCGCCGGAACCCTCGGCGGGGTGGCCCGGGCCACCCGGGAGTCGATGGTGGTGATGGAGGCCGCGGGTTACGACGTGGTGCTGGTGGAGACCGTCGGGGTGGGCCAGTCCGAGACGGCCGTCGCCGGCATGGTGGACTCCTTCCTGCTGCTGTCCCTGGCCCGCACCGGCGACCAGTTGCAGGGCATCAAGAAGGGCGTGCTGGAGCTGGCCGACCTGGTGGCCATCAACAAGGCCGACGGCCCACACGAACGGGACGCCCGGGCGGCGGCACGCGAACTGGCCGGCGCCCTGCGGCTGTTGAGGTCGCCGGACGAGGTGTGGAACCCCCCGGTGCTCACCTGTAGCGCGCGGGAGGGCACCGGACTGGACACCCTCTGGGAACGGTTGGAGCGGCACCGCGAGGTGCTGGACGGTGCCGGGCTGCTGGCGGCCAAACGGCGCCAGCAGCAGGTGGAGTGGACCTGGTCCATGGTCCGCGACCAGTTGCTGCACCAGTTGCACGCGCACCCCGAAGTCCGCCGCCTCACCCCCGAGTTGGAGCGCCGGGTACGGGACGGGGAGCTGACCGCCACCCTGGCCGCCGACCGCCTGCTGGCCGCCTTCCGCGAACCCCCGGCCGACTCCGCGCCGTGACCGACGGCGACCGAGCCCTGGACCGGGTCGCCAAGGTCGGCCCTTTCTTCGCCGTCCGCCACGACCCGGGGGACCCCGGGGCCGAGGGCTACACCCCGCTGGCCGAGGTCCACGCCCACCCCGAACACGCGCTGGCCCGACGGGTCGCGGCGGTGTCCGCCACCGTGGGGGCGCCCGAACCCCGGGTGGCCGCCTCGTTGGTGTTCCAGGGGTTGGCCGCCCGACTGTGGTCGGTGTCCCTGGGGGCGGCCGTACTGACCGGGCTACGGCTGGAGCTGGACCCCGGGCTGCTGTACTGGAACCCCGACCAGATGGCGCCCGACGACCTGTGGCTGCCCCGTCCCCGGGGTGGCCAACTGGGCCGGCCCGCCGAGGCGTTGGGACACCAGGTGGTGGACGGCCACCTGGAACCCCTGGTCAGGGCGACCCGTTCCACCTGCCGGATCGCCGAGGGACTGCTGTGGGGCAACGCCGCCTCCGCGCTGGCCGGCACCCTGCGGGTGCTCGACCCCTGGTGCGCCCGCCACGACGCCGGGGACGTCCGTCGACGGGCCGTCGGGCTCGTGGCGGAGCTGCTGGACCGGCCACCCCTGCGGGGCCTGGGGGAGTGGTCCGACCCGGGGCGGGACTTCCGACGGCACAGCTGCTGCCTGTACTACCGGGTACCGGGCGGTGGCCTGTGCGGGGACTGCGCGCTGGCCCCCCGCCGGTGAGGGCGGCGCCCCCTCCTCCCGGCCACCCCTCGAGCTGCGGGCGCCACCCGGGGTTACGTCCGGGCCCGTGCTACGTAAGCTGTCCCACATGACCAATGAGCCGGAGATGCGCGCCTCCGACACCGAGCGGGAACACGTCGCCGAGAGGCTGCGGGAAGCCGCGGCGGACGGCCGCCTGGACATGGACGAGTTCCAGGAACGGCTGGACCTCGCCTTCCAGGCCCGTACCCGGGGCGAGTTGGAGCCCCTGGTACGCGACCTTCCGGCCACCACCGGCTCGGCCGCCCCGGAGGCCCGCCCCGACGACCGCTGGGGTGCCCGGATCGGCGGCCGGCCCCACAACCGGTACCTGGTCGGCGTCCTCGGGGGCTTCTCCCGGCGCGGGATGTGGACCGTGGCGCGGAAGCTGACCGCGCTGACGGTGATGGGCGGCGGCGAAGTCGACCTGCGCCAGGCCGACTTCGAGGACCGCGAGGTGGTGATCCGCTGTGTCGCCGTGATGGGCGGGATCGGCGTGGTGGTACCGCCGGGGGTGGGGGTGGACGTACGCGGCATCGGCATCATGGGCGGCTTCGACCAGACCACCACCAAGCCCGCCGACCCCGGGGCGCCCACCGTGATCGTCACCGGCTTCGCCTTCTGGGGAGGGGTCGGGGTACGCCGGGCCAAGGCCAAGGAGATGGCCAAGCTGGAGGTGGAGCGCCCCCGCCTGGAGAAGGGTGGAAAGCACCTGGGCGAGGGCGGGAAACACCTGGGCGGCCACGGCGGTGGCTCCCACTGACCGGCGGCCGGGGCGTTGTCGGCGCCCTGTGGTGGGATGGGCGCCATGAACGTTCTGGCCTCCTCGGTACGTGACTCCTGGCACCGGATCGACGCGTGGACGCGTACCCACGCCCCCGCCTCCTTCGAGGCGCTCGCCCCACCGGCCGATCCCCGGCAGGTGGCGGAGGCACAGACCACCATGGGGGTGCGCTTCCCGCCCGAGCTGGTGGCCTCGCTGGAGTGCCACGACGGACTGCGCTGGTGGGTCAACATGTTCCCCGGCCAGCCCCCGTCCCGGGTGGCGGCGATGGTGGAGCACTGGCGGATGTGCGTGGAGATCAACGAGGACCTGGAAGGGGAGGAGCACCCCTTTGCCGGTGAGGAGCCCTGGTGGCATCCGCTGTGGATCCCCTGGGCGCAGGTCGACGGCGACGCCCAGATCATCGACATGCGCCCGGGACCGGAACAGGGCCGTCTGGGCATGGCGTACCACGACGAGGGCGGCGTCTTCCGCGACGCCTGGCCCCACCTGGCCGCCTATCTGGAGGACGTGGCCGACGTGCTGGAGCGCGGGGGCACCGTGGGCTGGATGAGCCCCTATCTGACGGCTGAGGGCGAGCTGTGGTGGGACAGCCGCCCCGAACCCAGACTGCGCGGCGTACCGCTCACCCCCGCCCCCACCTCCTACTGAGGCCCCGGTCCGAGAGCCCGAACCGGCGCCTGCGCCAGCTCGCCCCCGCCACGGCCGGTGGGGGACGCGAACCACAGGGGCAACCCCGGGTGAGCGGGATCGGTCAACGGCCCACCCGCGTACGGGCGTTACCGCGCCCCGGACGACTTCGGGCGACCTCGTACGCCCTCCGGGCGGAGCCTGTCGCCGAAGGTTCAGCTCCGAGGGCGCCGACCGAGCCGCGAGGGCGGGTCGGGCTCGATCCGCAGGGTGGTGATCACCGTGGCGAGCATGGAGTAGTGGCCGACCACCATGCAGAACTCGATGGCCGCCCGCTCGGTGATGTGCCGGCGCAGCGCCGCCCAGTGGGCGTCGTCCAGGTCGCCGTCCGCCACCAACTGGTCGGTGGCCCGCAGCAGGGCCCGTTCCCGCTCCGACCAGCCCTCGGCCTCCGGGCCCGCCACGATCCGGTCCACCTCCTCGGGGGTGATCCCGGCCCGCCGACCCAGCTTGCGGTGGTGCTCGAACTCGTAGGCGCAGCCCTTCTGATGGGCGACCCGCAGGATCAGCAGCTCGGTGATCCGGCGCGGGAGGATGCCCCCGGGCATCAGCTTGCCCGCGAAGTGCAGCCAGCCCCGGAACAGCGACCGGTGCCGCCCCAGGGTGAGGAACAGCGCGGGTGGGGCGGTACGCAGGGTGAGCCCGGCCCCCCGGGCGAACAGCCAGGTGGCCAGGCCCACTTCACGGCGGTCGCCGGGACGGATCCGGGCGCTCACGGCCGTGACCCGGGCTGCTCGGTGGTGAACGGGACCTGTTCCTCCCGGGCGGTACGCAGCGCCTCCTCGACCTGGAGGCGTCGGGCGAAGCGGTCCACCACCCGTTGGGCCACCGGCCTGGTGGTGGCGACCGGGCCGGCCCACCAGGGGGCGACGATCCGTCGGGAGCGCCAGGCGATGCCCCGCTCCAGGGCGTCGATGCCGACCGAGAGCGGCGTCAGCCGGGACAGCGAGCCGCCACCGGTCATCAGTGCCGCCGCGCGGGTGCCGAAGCCCCGGGTGGTCATGTCGGTGTCCAGCTCGGCGAAGTAGGCCACCCCCACCTTGGCGCCGCTGGGGGCCATCTCGACCCGCGCGGTGTTGCCCAGCGCCTCGACGGCGGCCTTGGAGGCGCTGTACCCGCCCATCAGCGGCAGGTGGACGGCGGCCCCGAGGGAGGAGACCAGCAGGGCGTAGCCCCGACGGTGGCTGACGTGGGGGCCGGCCGCCCGGAGGGTGTGGTAGGCGCCCAGCACGTTGACCCGGAGCATCCGCTCCAGGGTCTCGGGGTCGCCGCCCAGCAGGGGGAGCTGTTTGGCGATGCCGGCGTTGGCCACCACCACGTCCAACCCGCCCAGGGAGTCGGCCAGTTCGCCGACCACCCGTTCGCTGGCGTGGTGGTCGGAGACGTCCAGCTCCCGCCATTCGGCGTCCACCTCCCGGGCCACCTCGGCCAGGGCGTCCGGTTCCAGTCCGGCGAGCGCCAGCCGGGCGCCCCGGGCGTGCAGTCGACGGGCCAGCGCGGCCCCGATCCCGCGAGCCGCGCCGGTGATCAGCACGCGTCTGCCGGTCAGGGGCGGGGGAGTGGTGGTGAACATCTGCGCAAGATACCAACGGGTAATGCCACGGGGATAGAGCTGGATACGCGTGTGTATCGTCTCCGCCCGACTCCTCCCCGGGAGGTCAGCGCGCTCCCCGGGCCAACTGGACCAGCCGGTCCAGGATCACCCCTCCGTCGGCCCGCAGCCCGTTGTGCTCGTACTCGTTGGTGAGCCAGGTCCGCATGGTCGGGATCATGGCGGCGGTCTCCTCGGAGAACCCCCGCTCCACATAGGGGTCCTCGGCGTAGATCGCCGCCGCGCACGGCACCTCGCAACCGCGCAGCGCCCGCTCGTCGTACAGCCGGGGCCAGGGGTGTTCGGCCAGCAGCTCGGCCGCCTCGGCCAGTGGGGCCAGCTCGGGGTAGTCGGTGAGCATCCAGGGGAACAGGTGCTCCCCGGTGAGCAGGGTGGGGTCCTCCTCGAAGCTCCTCGGACGGGTGCGGTGCGCCGACCAGCGGGTGGCGTGCCCGTCCGCGTAACCCGCCTCGTGGACCAGTACGAACAGCGGGTTGCGGGAGCTGAAGGGCAACATCCCGGCCAGGTCGTGGGCGAAGGCCGGCGAGTCGGGGTCGCGCTCCAGCAGGTAGTGCAGGTGCTCCGCGCCGTCGCTGGCCCCGAGGGCGTTGCCGATCTGCCGGAACCTGCGGGCGGTCACCGCCTCCCCGTTCGGCAGTCGCACCCGTCCGGCCTCCAGCCGTTCCACCAGGGCCCGCACCCGGTCCCGGTCCCGCGGGTAGCGGCGGTAGTACCGCTCGTTGCGCTCCTCGATGATCCGCCAGGTGCGCTGGTAGACCTCGTCCGGGTGCCGGCCCACGGGCGGCACCCCACCGGTGACGAACGCCTCCCGCAGCCCCTCGGGCGCGGCCGACAGGTAGCGCAGCACACAGAACCCGCCGAAGGACTGGCCCAGTACGCTCCAGCGCTCCACCCCCAGCGCGGTACGGATCCACTCGGCGTCCGCCACGATCGAGTCGGCCCTGAAGTGCCGTAGATAGGCGGCCTGTTGGGCCGGCTCCCACCCGTCCAGGGTGCCCACCGGGGTGGAACGCCCGGTGCCCCGCTGGTCCAGCAGCAGTACCCGGTAGTCCTCCAGGGCCCGGCGCAGCCAGGCCGGCGAGGAGGGGGCGGAGGTGGGGCGGGGAGCCTCCTGTCCGGGGCCACCGTTGAGGAACACCAGGTAAGGGCGGTCCAGCCCGTCCGGCGCGGCGACCTCCCGGGCGAACACCGTGATCTGGTCGCCGTCCGGCCGCTGGTGGTCGAGGGGCACGCGGAACTCGCGCTCGACCAGCACGAGTCCGGGAACGCGAAGGGTGGTGGTCTCCATGGGCGGATCCTCCCAGCCGGTGCCGGCCACCGCACGCGCGTTTCCCCGAGGTGGGGCCGCTTGGCGCGGTCCCGGCGCACGGGCCTCGCGTCCCTCCCCGGGGGCCCAGGCCAGCGGTGGACGGTCCACGCCGGCTGGCGGACCGGGCGTGGTCGGCCGGGTGATCGTGGGGTGAGCGGACGTGGGACTGGGGCGCTCCCGGCCGGTCGGCCGGCGCACCCGCTGGCCCCGGCCGCCGTCGGTCCTCCCGGTTCGGGCGGTTCCCGTGGTGAACGGCGGCCGGGGTCACGAGGCTCAGGGTGCGATGCCCACCCCGTCGACACGGCTCCAGGCCCGTTCCCGCGCGGCACTCATCGCCGGCCAGCGGGTGCCGCCCGGGCGGGGCTCGACCCGGGAGGCGTAGGAACCCGGTACGAAGTCAGGGGCGTAGTGGCACCCGCTGTCGTACTTCTGGTCGAACGCGGGGCAGGAGCGGGCCAGCGAGCGGGGCGTGGGCCGGTGTCCGGTGCGGGTCCAACTCTCCAGTGCGGCCAGGGAGTTGGCGTACTCGGCGTCGCTCAGCGCGCTGTGTTCGGTCTCCGTGGTGAAGCTCTGCGCCAGCAGCCGTGAACGGTGCGCGCCCCGCACCGTCTCCCGGTACGCCGACTCGTGCTCCACGAAGGCCGTGGGGTCGTCGATGGCGTGCAGGGTCAGTACCGGTACCGGAATCCTCCCGGTCAGGTCGCTGTCGTAGGACAGGTCCCGCACGGCGGTGGGGTCCGGGGAGAACCGCTCCACACCCGCGTTGAGCGCCCTGTCGTCGTGGGAGCCGGAGTACCGCACCCCCCGGTTGCCGAACGGGTTGCGGCCTCCGAGCCGTTCGTGCACCAGGTCGCGGAAGGTGAAGGTGGCGAAGTTGAGGTGGGAGGCGAGGGACCGTTCCGGTACTCCGGTCACCGCCAGGATGTCGTCCAGGTTCCGCTGCTGGCCGGTGCTGCGCTCCTCCTCGGGGGAGGCGTACCCGGTGCACTCCTGGAGACGGTCGCGCAACTGGGCCGGGGTGAGCGTGGAGTCCTTCGGCAGCCCCTGCCACAGCGGGTAGGAGGGCTCCGAGGGGCGGGGGTGGTTGTGGCAGTAGTACTGGTAGACCGCGCGCAGGTCCACCCGGTAGTCGTAGCCCCGCGAGCCGCCGCCCAGCACCCCGCTGGTCAACAGCGCCCCGTCGTAGCCGCCGTGCCGGCCCCGGCTCTCCAGGAGCTTGGCGGCCACGTTCCCGCCCCAGGACTGGCCGTGCAGGAAGGTCTGGCGCGGACGGCCGAACTCCCGCGTGAACAACCGGCGGAGGTTCTCGGTGTCCTCGGCCGCCATCCGTGTGCCGTATCCCCCGCGCCGGTACGAGGAGCCCGCCCAGGCGTAGCCCTCACGCACCATCACCGACCAGCGGTCCAGGTCCTCGGCGGAGCGCTCCGGGTCCGACCCCTCGCCCAGGTCCGGGCCGCCGTGGGCGTGCACCACCAGGGAACCGCGCCACTGGTCGGGGACGGCCACGCTGTAGTGGGCGCCGGCCGGCCCCACGCCCCGGTAGCAGGTGGCCGTACTGGCGATCGCCTCGGGACACGGGGCCTCCTCGGGCCCGGAGGTCGCCGAGGTGGCGGCGGGCGCGGACAGCAGGGTGCCGGCCAGGAACACCGCGACCCCACCGCCCACCACCGCGCGCCGCCGGTGTGTTGACGCTCTTTCGGAAGTCCTGTCGGACGGCCTCTCGGGCACTGTCCCGGGACGGGGCCCGTCCTCGTTCCCCGTGGCCGTACCTGCTCTGCTCACCGGAGCCACCCTCTTTCGACGTCGGGTACCGCCGTGACCCGGCGCCGTATGTGACGCCGCCGCGCGGTGCGCTGATGCTAGGGAGGGCGCCCCGGGGAAACCCACGGCCGCGTCGATTGCGTTCATACTGTTCACGGGCGTGCCCGAAGTCGTACGGGCGGCCCGGGGGCCGCTTCCCACGGCCGGAAGTGCGCGCCGGGTGGCCGAGGACCAGTAGGGTGCGCCGGGTGAACGATGTATCCCTCCCCAATGCCTTCCGTCTGATCGTCACGGGCGGAGGAACCGGCGGCCACACCTACCCCGCCCTCACGGCAGTCCGCACCCTGCAGGCCCGGTTGGCCTCGCGCGGCGGCACCCTCGACGTGCTCTGGATCGGCACCCCGGACGGCCTGGAGGCCCGGGTCGCCCCCGCCGAGGGCATCGCCTTCACCACGGTCGCCACCGGCAAGATCCGGCGTTCTTCGAACCCGCTCAAGATGGCCTCGCCCGCCAACATCCGGGACATGGCCCGGGTACCACTCGGAGTGGCCCAGGCCCGCAAGGCCGTCGCCAACTTCCGCCCCGACGTGGTCCTCGCGACCGGCGGCTACGTCGCCGTCCCCGGCGGGCTGGCCGCGCGGATGTGCAAGGTCCCGCTGGTCCTGCACGAGCAGACGGTCCGACTGGGCCTGGCCAACCGCAAGTTGGCCAGTTCCGCCACCCGTATCGCGGTGTCCTCCGAGTCGACCCTCCCCCTCCTGCCCGAGGCGGTACGGGGCGCCGCCGTGGTCACCGGCAACCCGGTGCGCCCCGAGGTGCTGACCGGCCAGCCGGAGAAGGCGGTCACCGCACTGGGGCTGCACGGCTTCGACCGGCGCCTGCCCACCCTCTACGTCACCGGTGGCGCCCAGGGCTCCCAGCAGATCAACGACATGATCCGGGACGTACTGCCCTGGCTGCTGGAGCGCGCCAACGTGGTGCACCAGTGCGGCCCGGCGAACGTCGACACGCTGCGCGGCCACGCGGCGGGCCTGCGCCCGGACCTGGCCGGCCGCTACTACCTGACCCCCTTCGTCGGGCCGGAACTCCCCGACGTCCTGGCCCTCGCCGACATCGTGGTCTCCCGCAGCGGTGCCGGCACCCTCGCCGAGCTGACCGCCCTGGGCAAGCCCGCGGTGTTCGTGCCCCTGGCCTCCTCGGCCGGCAACGAACAGGCCCACAACGCACGGCACCTGGAAGAGGCCGGGGCGGCCGTCGCCCTCGTGGGCGACGTGACCTCGGACCGACTGCGGGACGCCCTCGGCCCCCTGCTGACCGACCCGGCCCGTCGCCACGCGATGTCCCAGTCGGCCCGTACGCACGGCCGCCCGGACGCGGCGGACCAGTTGGTGAACGTGATCCTCGGCGCGGCCAACAGCTGAGGTTCCCCCGCCCCGGGGCCGCACCGCCAACCGCCCCTCCAGGGCGGGCAGTTCGCCGCCCCGCCCCGGGGCGCCCACGCCCGGGGTGTCACCCGCTGCCGCTACGTCCCGGTTCTCGTTCGGTGATCCGGGGGCTCGGGTCGGGTTCGGTTGGTGTGGTGGGTTTGGTGGCGCGTCAACTGGCTTGCGGGGCCTGGCACTTGGCGCCCTGTGGAGGGCGGGGCCTGCACGGGTGGCCCCCGTACGGAGGGCCCGCGCTCGTGGAGCGGTCGGGCACGTACCCCGACCACTCGGCCCCGGAGTACGTCAGGCGCCGGTACGGCACCCCCCTCCGACCCGACCCCCCACGCGGGTGGCCGGGTTGGTGGTCGGAGCCCCCTGGTCGGAGCCCCTGGTCGCGGGCCCGGGGGGAGAGGCCCGCTGCGGTGCGCCACGGGAGGGGGTGCCCGCACTCGGGGCTGGCCCCGCCGAGGGGTAAGGCCACTTTTCGGCCACTCCACGCGGGGGCTCACCCCACGTGGAGTCTGAGGCCGGACCAGAGTGGTGACGGCGCGAACAGGTCACCTCCGACTCCCTGCGGGCGCCCCCACATGACAGGGCGCCGAACCCGTCGGCCGGCCCACGAGCCGGCCCGCCCTTCCCCCGGACACCCGCACCCGCCGTCACCCCTCCACGGAGGGGCCCCGACCGACCCGCCAGGGCTCCGGCCAGGAGCCACCCCGTCGGGGTGAACCCCCTCGCGACGCCCGGCCCCTGGTCGGAAGCCGGGCCCCACGGTGGGGCGAGGCCCGTACCCGTGCCGTAGCGCGTCCCAGGTCCGCTGGGTGCCCCTCTCCCCACAGAGGCGGGGGAGTTGGGGTGGTGCCGCCCGAGGGAGAGCCGGCAGTTCACAGGCAGGTCCCCTGGCGGCTCCCCGTCCGGTGTGGTGAGCGGCCGCCCGGGCCGCGACGAGGCGCCGGGGCCGGGTGGACGGGGCTTGTCAGCCGAGGCGTATGCTCCCTAGCATCTCGGGTGTTACAGCACTGGTGTCATACAGGAGGCAGGATGGACGCCGAGCCCCGGCCCCCGGGCACCGGCCCGCTCCAGGGCGTACGGGTGGTGGAGCTCGCCGGCATCGGCCCCGGCCCCTACGCCGCCATGGTGCTGGCCGACCTCGGGGCCGACGTGGTCCGGGTGGACCGCCCCGGTGGTCCGGCCCTCGGCATCGACCCGTCCTGTGACATCACCGGCCGCAACAAGCGCTCGCTGATCGCCGACCTCAAGACGCCGGAGGGCGTGGCCACCGTCCTGGACCTGGCCGAACGCGCCGACATCCTGCTGGAGGGGTACCGCCCCGGGGTCGCCGAACGGCTGGGAGTCGGCCCGGACCACTGCCGGGACCGCAACCCCCGGCTGGTGTACGGACGGATGACCGGCTGGGGTCAGGACGGTCCCTGGTCCCACACCGCCGGCCACGACATCGACTACGTCGCCGTCACCGGCACCCTGCACATGATCGGCCCCGCCGACGGCCCGCCCTCGGTGCCGGCCAACCTGCTGGGCGACTACGCGGGCGGCTCCCTGTACCTGGTGATCGGCGTACTGGCCGCGCTCCAGCACGCCCGCGTCAGCGGCGAGGGCCAGGTGGTCGACGCCGCCATCGTGGACGGGGTCAGCCACCTCGGCTCCATGATCCACGGAATGATGGCCGCCGGAGTCTGGCAGGACCGCCGGGAGGCCAACCTGCTCGACGGCGGCTGCCCCTTCTACGGCACCTACCGCACCAGGGACGACGGCTACGTCGCGGTCGGCCCCCTGGAGGAGCCGTTCTACCGGGAGTTCCTGGAACTGCTCGACCTCACCGACCGGGTGCCGCCCCGGGAGGACCCCCACGGCTGGGCCGCCCTGCGGGACGCGGTCGCCGCGCGCTTCCTCACCCGTACCCGCGAGGAGTGGAGCGCCCACTTCGAGGGCTCCGACGCCTGTGTGGCCCCCGTACTCTCGCTACGGGAGGCCCCCGAGCACCCCCACCTCGCCGCCCGCGCCACCTTCCAGCGGCACCACGGCATCACCCAGCCCGCCCCCGCGCCCCGCTTCTCGGCCACCCCCGGATCGGTGCGCCGCCCCCCGGCCCCGCCCGGCGCCCACGGCGAGGAGATCGCCCGTGACTGGGCGCTCCCTCCGCGTACCTGAACTCCCGGCCCCCCACTCCCAGCCCTCGGCGAATCCCGGACTGTGAACTCGGCGAACTCGGCGAACTCGGCGAACTCCGGCCGGCCCCCGGCCACGAAAGGCGACCAGCGTGCAGCGAGAGATCTTCGACGACGAACACCACGCCCTGCGCGAGACCGTGCGCGCCTTCCTCGCCAAGGAGGTCGAGCCGTACTACGAGCAGTGGGAGAAGGACGGCCAGGTCTCCCGCGAGGCCTGGTTGGCCGCCGGTCGACAGGGGCTGCTGGGCCCATCCGTACCCGAGGAGTACGGCGGCGGGGGAGCCGACGACTTCCGGCACTCCGTGGTCATCAACGAGGAGTTCGCCCGGGCCGGCTTCCCCGGCCTGGCGCTGAGCCTGCACAACGACATCATCGGCCCCTACCTCCACCTGCTGGGCACCGAGGAGCAGCGGCGACGCTGGCTGCCGGGCTTCTGCGACGGACGGCTGATCACCGCCCTCGCGCTGACCGAACCCGGCGCCGGCTCCGACCTCCAGGCGGTCCGCACCACCGCCGAGGACCGGGGGGACCACTGGTCGCTGAACGGCGCCAAGACCTTCATCTCCAACGGCATCCTGGCCGACCTGGTGGTGGTGCTCGCCAAGACCACCCCCGAGGGCGGTGCCCGGGGGCTGAGCCTGCTGGTGGTCGAACGCGGCATGGAGGGCTTCACCCGGGGCCGCAACCTGGACAAGATCGGCCAGAAGGCCCAGGACACCGCCGAACTGTTCTTCCAGGACGTGGTGGTCCCCAAGGAGAACCTGCTGGGCGAACTGAACGGGGCCTTCGTCCACGCGATGAACCTGCTCCCGCAGGAGCGGATGACCATCGCCGTCGGAGCGGCTGCCGCCGCCGAGGAGATACTGGAGACCACCAGGCGGTACGTCACCGAACGTGAGGCCTTCGGGCGGACGCTGTCCCGGCTCCAGCACGTCCGCTTCGAGATCGCCGAGATGGCCACCGAGTGCGCGGTCACCCGCGCCTTCGTCGACCGTTGCATCCTGGAGCACAACCGGGGAACCCTGGACGCGGCACACGCCTCGATGGCCAAGTGGTGGGCGACCGAGCTACAGAAGCGGGTCACCGACCGCTGCCTCCAACTCCACGGCGGCTACGGCTACATGAGCGAGTTCAAGGTCGCCCGCGCCTTCGTCGACGGTCGTATCCAGACCATCTACGGCGGCACCAGCGAGATCATGAAGGAGATCATCGGCCGTTCGCTGCTGGACTGAACGCCGAACCCGCCCCTGACACCGGCCCACACCAGGCGCACCGAAGAAAGGCCGCGAACGTGAGCACCGCGAGTAACGAAGCCTATGTGTACGACGCCATCCGCACTCCCCGAGGACGCGGCAAGGCGAACGGGTCCCTGCACGGCACCAAGCCCGTCGACCTCATCGTCGGACTGATCCACGAGATGCGCCGGCGACTGCCGGACCTGGACCCGGCGGCCGTGGACGACCTGGTCCTGGGCGTGGTCACCCCGATCGGCGACCAGGGGTCGGACATCGCCAAGGTCGCCGCGCTGGCCGCCGGGCTGCCCGAGACGGTCGCCGGCTTCCAGGAGAGCCGGTTCTGCGCCTCCGGCCTGGAGGCGGTCAACCTCGCCGCCGCCAAGGTCCGTTCCGGCTGGGAGGACCTGGTGCTGGCCGGCGGTGTGGAGTCGATGTCCCGGGTGCCGATGGGCAGCGACGGCGGGGCGTGGGCGATGGACCCCATGACCAGCTGGGACACCGGCTTCGTCCCCCAGGGCATCGGCGCCGACCTGATCGCCACCCTGGAGGGGCTCAGCCGCCGGGACGTGGACGAGTACGCCGCCCGCTCCCAGGAGCTGGCCGCCGCCGCCTGGAAGGACGGCCGCTTCGCCGACTCGGTGATCCCGGTACGGGACCGCAACGGCCTGGTGGTGCTCGACCACGACGAGCACATCCGCCCAGGCACCACCGCCGACACCCTCGCCGGCCTCAAGCCCTCCTTCGCCACCATCGGTGACCAGGGCGGATTCGACGCGGTGGCCCTGCAGAAGTACCACTGGGTCGAGCGCATCGACCACGTCCACCACGCCGGCAACTCCTCGGGCATCGTGGACGGTTCGGCGCTGGTCGCCGTCGGCAACGAGGAGGTCGGCAAGCGCTACGGGCTCCGCCCCCGGGCCCGCATCGTCTCCGCCGCCGTGTCCGGGGCCGACCCCACCATCATGCTCACCGGCCCCGCGCCCGCCTCCCGCAAGGCGCTCGACAAGGCCGGCCTCACCATCGGGGACATGGACCTGGTGGAGATCAACGAGGCGTTCGCCGCCGTGGTGCTGCGCTTCGTACGGGAGATCGGCGCCGACCTGGACAAGGTCAACGTCAACGGCGGCGCCATCGCCATGGGCCACCCCCTGGGCGCCACCGGGGCGATGCTGCTGGGCACCGTGATCGACGAACTGGAACGCCGGGACGGCCGGTACGGACTCATCACCCTCTGCGTCGGCGGCGGCATGGGCATCGCCACCGTGATCGAACGACTCTGAACGCCCCGACCGTCACCGACCCACACCACAACGGAGCAACAGACATGGCCCCCTCCACCATTCGCTGGGAAGCCGACGAGTCCGGCATCGTCACCCTCGTCCTCGACGACCCCGACCAGAGCGCCAACACCATGAACGAGGCGTTCACCGCCTCCCTCACCGCCGTCGCCGACCGCCTCGAGGACGAGGCCGACTCGGTGCGCGGGGTGATCGTCACCTCCGCCAAGAAGACCTTCTTCGCCGGTGGCGACCTCAAGCTGATGAGCAAGGCCGGGCCCGAGGACGCGCAGCGGATCTTCGACCTCAGCATGGGCATCAAGCGCGACCTGCGCCGTATCGAGACCCTGGGCAAGCCGGTGGTCGCCGCCATCAACGGCGCCGCCCTCGGCGGTGGCCTGGAGATCGCCCTCGCCTGCCACCACCGGATCGCCCTCAACACCCCCGACTCCCGCCTGGGCCAGCCCGAGTCCCAGCTCGGACTGCTGCCCGGAGGCGGCGGGGTGGTGCGCTCCGTACGTCTGCTGGGCATCACCGACGCGCTGCTGAAGGTCCTGCTGGAGGGGCGCAAGTACCGCCCCGAGCAGGCCCGCGAGGCGGGGCTGGTGCACCAGGTGGTGGACACCCCCGAGGAGATGGAGGCCGCCGCCCGGGCCTTCGTCGACGCCCACCCGGAGTCGGCCCAGCCCTGGGACGTCAAGGGCTACCGCATCCCCGGGGGCACCCCGGCCAACGCCTCCTTCGCCCGCAACCTGCCGGCCTTCCCCGCCAACCTGCGCAAGCAGACCGCCGGCGCCCCCTACCCGGCCCAGCGCAACATCCTGGCCGCCGCCGTGGAGGGCTCCCAGGTCGACTTCGAGACCGCCCAGGTGATCGAGGCCCGCTACTTCACCGAACTGGTCTGCGGCCAGATCTCCAAGAACATGATCCAGGCGTTCTTCTTCGACCTGAACGCGGTCAACTCCGGCGCCAGCCGGCCCCAGGGCGTCGAGCCCCGCAAGGCCGCGAAGGTCGCCGTGCTGGGCGCCGGGATGATGGGCGCCGGCATCGCCTACAGCTGCGCCCGGGCCGGTATCGAGGTGGTGCTGAAGGACGTCAGCGTCGAGGCCGCCGAGCGGGGCAAGGACTACTCGCGCCGACTCCTGGACAAGGCGATCAGCAGGGGTCGTTCCACCGAGGAGAAGAAGAACACGCTGTTGGAGCGGATCACCGCCACCGACGACCCGCAGGCGGTCGCCGGCTGTGACACGGTGATCGAGGCGGTCTTCGAGGACCCCCAACTCAAGCACCGCGTCTTCGGCGAGATCCAGGACCTGGTGGCCCCGGACGCACTGCTGTGCTCCAACACCTCGACCCTGCCGATCACCCTGCTCGCCGAAGGTGTCAGCCGGCCCAAGGACTTCATCGGCCTGCACTTCTTCTCCCCGGTCGACAAGATGCCCCTGGTGGAGATCATCAAGGGCGCGGAGACCGGCGACGAGGCGCTGGCCCAGGCCTTCGACCTGGTACGGCAGATCGACAAGACCCCGATCGTGGTCAACGACTCCCGGGGCTTCTTCACCTCCCGGGTGATCGGCCAGTTCATCACCGAGGGCATCGCCATGGTCGGTGAGGGCGTGGATCCGGCCACCGTGGAGGCCGCCGCTGCCCAGGCCGGTTACCCGGCCAAACTCCTGTCGCTGGTCGACGAGTTGACGCTCACCCTGCCCCGCAAGATCCGCGAGGAGACCCGCAAGGCGCTCGCCGAGGAGGGCACCGAACTGGCTCCGCACCCGGCGGACGCGGTGCTGGACCGGATGGTGGAGGAGTTCCAGCGCCCCGGCCGTAGCGGGGGCGCCGGCTTCTACGAGTACGAGGACGGCAGGCGCACCCGGCTGTGGCCGGGGCTCAGGGAGCACTTCACCCCCTCCGAACAGCCGGCGGACCTGGAGGAGTTGAAGGAACGCCTGCTGTTCATCGAGGCGCTGGACTCGGTGCGCTGCCTGGAGGAGAACGTCCTCACCTCGGTGCCGGACGCCAACATCGGCTCGATCTTCGGCATCGGGTTCCCGCCCTGGACCGGGGGCGTCATCCAGTACATCAACGGCTACCAGGGTGGCCCGGCCGGCTTCCTGGCCCGGGCCCGGGAGCTGGAGGAGCGGTACGGACCGCGCTTCGCCGCCCCCGCGCTGCTGGTGGAGAAGGCCGAGAGCGGCCAGCCGCTGAGCTGACCGGTGCCCTCCGGCGCCGCCCACCCGGTACGGCGGCGCCGGAGGCAACGCCCGGCCCGGGGCCCCGGCACCCGGGCCGCCGCCCGTTCGGTCGTCACCGGTCCGGGAGCCGCTCCAGGGCGTGCCCCGCCCCGTACGGGCCGCGTCACCTGCTGCCGGGTGGCCGGAACCCGTCGCTGAGAACCCTGGCCCCGACCCCCCACGAGGTGCCAAGATCCGCTCTGTGAACGGCGACTTCGACAAGTTGGTGGCCGAGGCCGCCGAGGTGCCCGTGGACGGCTGGGACTTCTCCTGGCTGGACGGACGGGCCACCGAGGAACGCCCCTCCTGGGGCTACTCCCGGCTGCTGGCCCGACGGCTGGAGCGGGCCCGGGTCGCGGTGGACCTACAGACCGGTGGGGGAGAGGTCCTCAACTCCGCGCCCCGGATGGCGCCGACGACCGTGGCCACCGAGTCCTGGCCGGACAACCTCGCCCGCGCCCGGGCGCTGCTGGGGCCCCGGGGCGTGACGGTGGTCGCCGAGTCGGGCCGGCCACCCCTGCCGTTCGCCACCGGCAGCTTCGACCTGGCGGTCAGCCGCCACCCGGTGGACACCCACTGGCGGGAACTGTCCCGGATACTGCGACCGGGCGGCCTCTACCTGTCCCAACAGGTGGGCCCGGCCAGCGTGTTCGAACTCGCCGAGTTCTTCCTCGGCCCGCTGCCCGCCTCCTCCTACCGGGCCCGGCACCCCGAGGACGCCCGCACCGCCGCCCGGGAGGTGGGGCTTGAGGTGCTGGACCTCCGGTGCGAGCGGCTGCGGATGGAGTTCGGCGACATCGGCGCGGTGGTCTACTTCCTGCGCAAGGTGGTCTGGATCGTGCCGGGCTTCGACGTACGCACCCACCGGGAGCGGCTGTTGCGGCTGCACCGGCTGATCGAGGAGCGCGGACCCTTCGTGGCGCACTCCAGCCGCTTCCTCATAGAGGCCCGCAAGACCGGCTGACCGGCCGGTTCACAGCACCCCCTCCGCCTCCAGCAGGGCCAGCGCGTCCCGGGCGCTGCCCCAGGAGACGGTGACCCCCGCGCCGCCGTGACCGTACTGGTGGAGGCAGAGGGCGCCGTCCGGGAGCCGCTCGCACTCCAGCCGTACCGAGGGGCGGGAGGGGCGCAGGCCCACCCGTTCGTCGAGGACCCTGGCCCCGGCGAGCCGGGGCTCCACCTCGACGCAGCGTTCCAGGATGCGCCGGCTGACCGCCGGGTCGGGGCCGGCGAACTCCTGGTCCTCCTCGGCCGTACCGCCCAGGACCAGTCCGTAGGGCTGGGGGAACATGTAGGTGGTGAGCGCGGACACCGGGTCGGCCGAGACGTACCAGCGGTCCAGCCCCGGGTTCTCCACCACCAGCAGTTGTCCGCGCACCGGCCGGACCGTCGGGTCGGGCACCAGCTCCCGGGCGCCCAGCCCGGAGCAGTTGACCACCACCGGCGCCCGCTGCCCGGCCTCCCGTAGGGAGTGCAGTGCGTGCCGTTCGAGGGTGCCGCCGGCGGCGGTGAGTCGTCCGGTGAGGTAGCCGAGGTAGTGCCCCATGTCCACCAGCGCGGTACGGGGCGGATCGCCGACCAGTTCGGTCCACCGGGCGGGCGGGGTGGTGCCGTCGTCCATGGTGCCGGGCATCAGCCGTACGCCGGTCTCCACGTACCGCTCCGACAGCCAGCTGAAGGTGCGGAAGGAACGGATCGACCAGTCCAGGGCCTGTTCCACGGGCTCGATGCGGTACGGCCACACCAGCCCACCGGCCACCGAGGACACCGGCACCCCGGACCGGGGCGCGGTCTCGGTCTCCCGCGCCCACACCCGTACCGGCACGCCCCGTTCGGCCAGCACCACGGCGGTGGTCAGTCCGATCACCCCGGCGCCCACCACGATCATCTCGTCCATGGGCGGATCGTAGCGGGCACCCGTGCGGGCCGGCCGGGGGTGGGCCGGGACTACAGCGGCTCGACGTCGGTGAGCTGACCGTCCATCCGCAGCCACCGGGTGGTGCCGATCCGCCGCAGGAACGACAGGTCGTGGCTGGCCACCAGCAGCGCTCCCCGGTAACTGTGCAGGGCGGACACCAACTGGTCCACGCTGGACATGTCCAGGTTGTTGGTCGGCTCGTCCAACATCAGCAACTGCGGGGCGGGTTCGGCCAGCATCACCGTCGCCAACGCGGCTCGGAAACGCTCACCGCCGGACAGGGTGCCCACCCGCTGCTCGGCCCTTCTGCCGGTGAACAGGAACCGGGCGAGCCGGGCCCGGATCTGGTTGTTGGTGGTCCCGGGAGCCGCCCGGGCCACGTTCTCCACCAGCGAGAGGTCCTCGTCCAGCAGGTCCAGCCGCTGCGGCAGGTAGCGCAGTGGTACGTGGACCTCCACCTCGCCGGACACCGGCTCCCACTGGCCGGCCACGGTACGCAGCAGGGTGGTCTTGCCCGCCCCGTTGCGGCCCACCAGGGCGATCCGTTCCGGCCCGTGGAAGTCCAGCCGCGCCCGGCCACCCCAGCGCAGTTCCACCTCGCGCAGGGTCAACACCCGCCGCCCCCGGGGGACTTCGGTGTGCGGTAGGTCGACCCGGATCTCGTCGTCGTCCCACACCGCCTCCTGGGCGGCGTCCAGGCGTTTGGCGGCCTCGGACAGCCTCTCCTCGTGCATCCCCCGGTGCTTGCCCGCCGAGACCTCCGCCTGGCGTTTGCGCGCACTCATGACGCCCTTGGGTTCCCGCTTGATGGCCTGCATCTTCCTCCCGTACCGCTCCCGGCGGGCCAGCTTCATCCGGGCCTCGGCCAGCTCCCGCTTCTGCCGTCGTACGTCCGCCTCGGCGGACCGCACCATGCGCTGGGCGGCCTCCTGCTCGGTGGCCACGGCGGCCTCGTAGGACTCCAGGTTGCCGCCGTACCACCGCACCCCGCCGTCCCTGAGGTCGGCGATCTGGTCGACCAGGGACAGCAGTTCACGGTCGTGGCTGACCACCACCAGGACGCCCTTCCACCCGCTGACGGCCTGGTAGAGGCGGTCCCGGGCGGCCAGGTCGAGGTTGTTGGTCGGCTCGTCGAGCAGCAGCACCGACGGACGGGCCAGCAGCAGGGCGGCCAGCCGCAGCAACACCGACTCACCGCCCGACAGCTCACCGATGACCCGGTCCAGGCCGATGTGCTCCAGGCCCAGGCCGTCGAGGGTGGCGCGGGCGCGTTCCTCCACGTCCCAGTCGTCACCGACCACGGTGAAGTGGCGTTCGTCCACGTCCCCGGACTCGATGGCGTGCAGCGCGGTACGGGTGTCCTCGATGCCCAGCACCTCGTCCACCCGGCGGGTCACGTCCAGGGTGAGGTTCTGCGGCAGGTAGCCCACCTCGCCCGAGACCCGGACGCTGCCCCCGCCCGGCGTCAGCTCACCGGCCAGCAGCTTCAACAGGGTGGACTTTCCCGTCCCGTTGAGCCCGATCAGACCGGTACGGCCCGGTCCCACGGTCAGGTCGAAGTCCTCGAACACCTCCGTGCCGTCCGGCCAGGCGAAGGTGAGGTGGTTACAGGTGAGAGAAGGGGCGGTGGTTGCCATGGGCGTCTCCTGACGGTGCGGTGGCCTACGGGGCGGGGCGGGACACCGTGGTGGGAGACGGGACCGGGGCCGGTCGTCGGGGGAACGCGCCGGAACGGCGCGAGCGAGCGGGCCCACTCAAGTCCGAGGTCACACCCGTGCCGGGGCGGGTACGGAAACCACCACCCGGGGCGCACGGTGCCTGGGGACCTCAGACGAGCAACGGCCTCTCCTGTTCGACGACGTCAGGACGGCTCAGACTGTACGTCCGGGCCCCGGGGGCGGCAACCGAATATCCCCGCGTGGCGCCCCGACTGGTGTCACCTCCCGGGGCGGCCCCGAGGGGGCTCCGCGCCGAAGAGGCGCCGGGCCGTGGCTACGGGTACGACGAGCGCGCGGTTCACTGGGCGGCGACCGTGCCGGTCGCGGCCCGCGACGAGTGGCCGTGACCCGTTCGGGGGCCGCTCTAGACCAGCCACTTCCCGTCTCGCATCAGGGTTCGTCCGGCCATCTCGGGAACGGTTCCCCATGCCTGTAGCACCTGCGGGGTGACCCGGAAGAAGACGTACGAGGGGTGGTCCTCGCGAGGGTCCCAACCGTCCTTGGCGGCGAAAGCGTCGCCCACCTCGACCGGTAGCTCCTCGCGGGTCAGCATGTGCGCGGTGCCGTGGACCAGGACCACGTCCCGGCTGTGGCCGAAACTGAGTCGGACCCGGCCCGAGGAGCACAGGTTGCGCCCCGTCGGGTTGGTGTCGCGGGTGGACAGCCACACCGCCTCGCCGTCCCACCAGAAGGCCAGCGGAACGAGGCAGGGCTCGCCGGTGGCGTCAGCCGTGGCGACCCACACGTCGTTGTCCCGTGCGAGCCGTGCGAGCGCCTCGCGCTTGCGCCGCTCCGAGCTACGGGGGCCACCGGGAGGAGAGTCAACTGCCGTCATGTGGGGAGGTTATGGCGTGCGACGCCCCGCCACATCGGGCGGCTGACCTACGTCGCACGGCTGAGGGCCCCCTCGCGCTGGGCGCGCTCGGACAACCCGACGCGGCGGCAGGCGTGCCAGACAGGACTTTCCCTACAGGCCCTACCTGCCTCAGGACGCCGCCGCCCCAGCCTCTACGGGGGAGCCCGGCCCGCCCGTAAGAGGGGCCGAGTCGGGGCAGTCCCCGGGGGCCACCTGGTTCCCGGAGGGGCGCTCACGCCGGCCCCGCAGGGCGTCAGCCGTAAGCGGGGCACCGCCACATCGCGCTGACCCGACATGGCCTAGCCTGCCGAGGATGAGCACGCTCCCCGGCCCCGAGGCGGCCACCCCGGTCTTCGTCTACGGCACCCTGCGCTTCCCCGACGTGCTGCGGAAACTGCTGGGCCGGGTACCGGAGTCGAGCCCGGCCGTCCTGCCGGGCTGGCGCCCCGCCGCGCTGGACGGCCGCCCCTACCCGGGGCTGGTCCCCGCCGAGGGCGAGGCGCGCGGACTGCTGCTGCGGGACCTCGGGCCGGGGGAGTACCGGACACTGGACGAGTACGAGGGCCCCGAGTACGAGCGCCGACTGCTGCCCCTGGAGGACGGCAGCCGGGCCTGGGCCTACGTCTGGACCGGCGACCTGGTGTTGGACCACGACTGGTGCCCGGACACCTTCGCCCGGCAGGGCCTGGCCACCTTCCTCGGCCGCTTCGCCTGAACGGCACCCCCGCGCGTACGGAGCCGGCTTCGTAGGGTCACCGCTCCGGGGTGGCTCCAGCGGCCTTGGGCGCCCCCGGGACACCTCGTACCGCTGGCGCGGCGCGGTGGGTTGGCGTGCGGGGAGTCCAGGCGGTCTCGGGACGTTCTGATGAGGGGCGGGCGACGCACATGTCACGCGCGCGTTCAGCCCTCCGCGTGGTCGCCGCCCCTGGCGGGCACCGCGCTCACTGATCTCCCACGATCCCCATGGCACACCCTGGTCGACCAGTTGGGGCATCGAGGCGTGGGACAGGTGCCTGAGGGCGGACGGCACCCGTACCCCGGTACGCCCTACCGGCCCGGTGACAGACCGGCGGGTTCGACTCCCCAGGGCCCCACACCACCCCGTACGGCGACCGGTTCGGAGGCCTCTGACCGATCCCCGCACCGTACGGCGCCCTCCGTAGCCGCGTGGCTCCGGGGCGGCCCGGCGGCACCCGCGCACGGACGGGTCCCGGGGCGGAAGGCGCGTGCTTTCCCGGGGGCGGGAGATCCGGGACCATCAAGCATGACCTCGGATGACTGGCACCACACCCGCGACGTGGACGGCTTCCTCACCCGCGCGGGGGACTTCCTGCGCTCCCGCCCCGCCCTGCACAACATGGTGCTGACGGACATCGAGAGGCTGCGGACACGCCGCCAGGACGCCGAACTCCGCGATGGGGCACCGCTCTTCGGGTGGCTGGAGTCAGCCGGTGAGGTCCAGGCCAGCTGGTGTCTCACCCCGGTCGGACGCCTGAGCCTGACACCCCTCGCGGTGGAGCGGGCCGACGCCCTCGCCGCCCACCTGGCGAGCCTCGGCGGCTCGCCCTTCCGGGTCATCGCGGACCACGACACCGCCGGCGCGTTCGCGGAGTCATGGCGGCGGCACACCGGCGCGACGTCGGAGCCCTTCTGGCGGACGCACCTCTACCGTCTCGGCACGCTCACCCCTCCCCAGCCGCACCCGGAGGGCCGGGGGCGTGCCACGGGAGGGCCGGACCGCGAACACCTGGTGCGCTGGTGTCGTGAGTTCTGTGTAGAGGTGGGGGAGCAGCACTCCATCGACCTGATCGACGCCGGTTCCTGGGACGACTCGCGTTTCGGCGACAGGCACTTCACGTTCTGGGAGACACCGGACGGCACCCCTGTCTCCATGGCGGCGGGGACCTCGGTCGTCGGTGGAGTGGTGCGGGTGGACCCCGTGTACACACCGGCCCCGCTGCGGGGGCGTGGCTACGCGGGTGCCGTGACGGTCGAGGCGAGCCGGGTGGCACTGGACGCGGGCGCGACGGACGTCGTCCTGTTCACGGACCCGGACAACCCCACCAGCAACGCCCTCTACCAGCGCCTGGGGTACGTCCACCTCACCGACTTCGCCGGGCACCGTTTCTCCTGAGCCGGCGGCCAGTTGGGACCGATACCGGTCACCCCCGCCTGGTCACGCCGGTCGGGGTACCCGAAGGCGGGCCGCCCTGGGCCGCTGCCCGGGAAGGCGACGGGTCGGGCCACGGCAACCACCCGACGCGGACGTGTCCCGCTGAGTCCGCTGACCCCGCCGGTCACCGCTGACCAACGGCTGACGGACGTGGAGTGCGGGTGGGTGCTCCTCCCGAGGGTCGGAGGGAAGGGCATCCACCCGCACTCGTGTCGTTGTCGTGCGTGGGGGTTACTCGCCCCGGAGGAGGCCGGCCCGGCGCAGGGCTTCGGCCATCTCGTTGTTGGCCGGGGGAGCGGACTGGCGCTGGCCGCCACGGCCCCCTCCGCCCTGCCGGGAGCCGCCCTGTCGCTGCCCGCCCTGACGGGGGCTGCCCTGGCGGGAGCCGCGCTGTCGTGGAGAGCCGCCGTCCCGACCGCGCCGGTCGCCGCCACCCTGCTTGCCCTGACCGGCCTGGCCGCCCTGGCCCTTCTGGGCGCCGACCTCGTCGTCCAGCCGCAGGGTCAGGGAGATCCGCTTGCGTGACTCGTCCACGTCCAGGACCTTCACCTTGACGATGTCGCCCGGCTTCACCACGTCGTGGGGGTCCTTGACGAAGTCCCGGGACATGGCGGAGACGTGGACCAGTCCGTCCTGGTGCACGCCGACGTCCACGAAGGCGCCGAAGGCGGCCACGTTGGTCACCACCCCCTCCAGCACCATGCCGGGGGTGAGGTCGGTGAGCTTCTCCACGCCCTCCTTGAAGCTGGCCGTCTTGAACGCCGGCCGGGGGTCGCGGCCCGGCTTCTCCAGTTCCCGGAGGATGTCGGTGACCGTGGGGAGGCCGAACTCCTCGCCGGCGAACTGATCCGGGCGCAGGGTGCGCAACACGGCGGTGTTGCCGATGAGTTGGGGCACCTCGGTGTCGGTGGCCCGCACGATGGACCGCACCAGGGGGTAGGACTCGGGGTGGACGCTGGAGGAGTCCAGGGGGTCCTCGCCGTCCCGGACGCGCAGGAAGCCCGCGCACTGCTCGAAGGCCTTCGGGCCCAGCCGGGAGACGTCCTTGAGCGCCCGACGACTGTGGAAGGGGCCGTTCTGGTCCCGGTGGGCCACGATGTTCTCCGCCAACCCGGAGCCGACGCCGGACACCCGGGCCAGCAGGGGGGCCGAGGCGGTGTTGACGTCCACTCCGACGCCGTTCACACAGTCCTCGACCACCGCGTCCAGCGAACGGGACAGCTTCACCTCGGACAGGTCGTGCTGGTACTGCCCGACCCCGATCGACCGGGGGTCGATCTTGACCAGCTCCGCCAACGGGTCCTGGAGCCTCCGGGCGATGGACACCGCGCCGCGCAGGGACACGTCCAGCTGGGGCAGTTCCTGGGAGGCGTAGGCGGAGGCGGAGTACACCGAGGCGCCCGCCTCGGAGACCATCACCTTGGTCAGCCCCAACTCGGGGCGCTGGGCGATGAGTTCGGTGGCCAGCTTGTCGGTCTCCCTGGAGGCGGTGCCGTTGCCGATGGCGATCAGCTCCACCTGGTGGGCGGCGGCCAGCCGGCCCAGGGTGTCCAGCGACTCCCGCCACTGGTTGCGGGGCACGTGCGGGTAGATGGTGGCGGTGTCCGCGACCTTGCCGGTGGCGTCCACCACCGCGACCTTCACCCCGGTACGGAAGCCCGGGTCCAGGCCCATGGTGGGCCGGGTGCCGGCCGGCGCGGCCAGCAGCAGGTCACGGAGGTTGCCGGCGAAGACCCGTACCGCCTCGTCCTCGGCCTCGGTACGCAGCCTCAGCCGAAGGTCGATGCCCAGGTGCACCAGCACCCGGGTGCGCCAGGCCCAACGCGCCGTCTCGGTCAGCCACTTGTCGGCCGGCCGACCCCGGTCGGCGATGCCGAACCGGGAGCGGATGGTCAGCTCGTACGAGGAGGGGCCGACCTCCTCGGTGGGGGGCTCGGGTTCCAGGGTGAGGTCGAGGACCTCCTCCTTCTCGCCCCGCAGCAGGGCCAGCACCCGGTGGGAGGGGAGCTGGGTGAACGGCTCGGCGAAGTCGAAGTAGTCGGCGAACTTGGCGCCGGCCTCCTCCTTGCCCTCCCGTACCTTGGAGGCCACCCGGCCGCGCTCCCACATCCGTTCGCGCAGCTCGCCGATGAGGTCGGCGTCCTCCCCGATACGTTCGGTGAGGATCGCCCGGGCCCCCTCCAGGGCAGCCCCGGCGTCGGCCACCCCCTTGTCCTGGTCGACGAAGGGCTCGGCGGCCGTGGTGGGTTCCACCGTGGGGTCGGACAGCAGGCTCTCGGCCAGGGGTTCCAGTCCGGCTTCCCGGGCGATCTGGGCCTTGGTGCGGCGCTTGGGCTTGAAGGGGAGGTAGACGTCCTCCAGGCGGGCCTTGGAGTCGGCCGCCAGGACCCGGGCCTCCACCTCGGCGTCAAGCTTGCCCTGGGAGCGGATGGACTCCAGCACGGCCGCCCGGCGCTCCTCCAACTCCCGCAGGTAGCGCAGCCGTTCCTCCAGGGCGCGCAGCTGGGCGTCGTCCAGCAGCTCGGTGGCCTCCTTGCGGTACCGCGCGATGAACGGCACCGTCGCGCCGCCGTCGAGCAGCTCCACGGCTGCCTTGACCTGCCTCTCGCGCACCCCCAGTTCCTCGGCGATCCTGCCTTCGATGGAGGTGTGTTGGCTGGACTGTGTCACTACCCGTTCCGCCTTCTCACTGCTGGTCCGTGGTCCGAACTCCCCTTCCGGGGGCCGGCAGCCTGCATTGTGGCAGCAAGCGACGACAGCGGCACGCGGCGCACCGTCGGCGCGGCGGTTCAGCCCCTGCCGAAGATCTCCGCCGGGAAGGCCCCGCCCTCCAGCAGGGTGGTGGTGAAGCCCTTGGCCAGTTCGGTCAGCCGGGCCACGCCCTCGGCGCCCAGGTGTTCGTAGGGGTGGCGGTCCAGCCGGTCGGTCTCCCGTTCCAGACCTGCCCGCAGTTCCTGCCCCGCCTCGGTCAACTCGCCCTGTTCGGTGAGCAGTTCACGCTCCCGCAGCCGTACGAGGGCGGCCTCCCAGTCGCGTTCGCTGTATCCCCGGGAGGCGCGCAGGAAGGTGGGCGTCATGCCCCGGCCGCTGGCGCTGTGGCTGGCCAGGGCTTCCAACGGGTCCAACTCGACGTGTTGCAGGGCCACCAGGTGGACGTCCCCACGGTGTTCGCGCAGCAGGGTGGCGGCGTGCCACAGGGCCAGGTGGGGGGCGGTGGGCACGGGCAGGTCGGCGTTGGCCGCGTACAGGGGTCGACCGGCACGGACGCAGCCCTCGGCGGCGCGGCCGGCGAGTTCGGCGGCCTCCCGCATCTCGGGTGACTCCAGCGCCTTTTCCCCCAGGAGGCGGCGCAGCAGGCCGTCGACGGCGCGCAGCCGGGCGGCCAGCACGGTCTCGGGGGAGGCCAGTTCCCACACCGAGGGCAGGGCGCTGGAGACCAGGTCGTGGCGGAAGTTGTAGAAGGTGGCGGTCACCGCTCCGGGGCCGACGGCGCCCAGGGGAGCGGCGCGGGTGGCCACGTAGACCGCCGCCGGGTCCTCCACCCCGTAGGGCGCCAGCTCGGTGGCGAGTTCGGGGGTGAAGTACACGGCGGAGTGCAGTGGGTTGAGCGCGTGGTGGCAGTGGCGGCCGGCACGGGGCGGGAGTTCGGCGGTCATGGCCGAACGCTACTTGCCGGTAGTGCCCCATGTGAACCGTGGGGAGCGTCGTTCCAGATAGGCCGAGACGCCCTCGCGGGCCTCGGCGCCGTCCCCTTCCTCGCGACGCCAGTGCGCCACCCGCTCGGCACGGCTCTCGGCGTCGGGGAACCCGGCCACGAACTCCTTGGCGGCCCGCTGGGTCAGGGGTGAGCGCTCACTGAGGGTACGGGCGAACGCGGCCACCCGGTCGGAGAGCCGCTCGGCGGGGTGGACCTCGTCCACCAGGCCGGTGCGCAGGGCGTGCGGGGCGTCGACCAACTCCCCCGAGAACAGCAGGTACTTGGCGGTGGCCGGCCCCACCAGGTCGGCCAGCCGGCGGGTGGCGGGTTCGGGGTAGACGATGCCCAGCTTGGCGGGGGTGATCCCGAGCCGGGCGTCCTGGCTGGCGAAGCGCAGGTCGCAGGCCACGGCGAGCTGACAGCCCCCGCCGACGCAGTGCCCTCGTATCGCGGCGAGGGTGGGGTGGGGGAAGCGGGCCAGTGCCTCCTCGGCGGCGATGGTCAGCTCCTGTACGGCCCGTAGGGCTCCCGGCTCCTCCCGCAGGGAGCCGATGTCGGCGCCGGCGCTGAAGGTGTCGCCGGCGCCGGTGAGCACCAGCACCCGTACGGTCCGGTCCCGGGCCAGCTCGTCCAGCACGGTCACCAGGCGCCGCCACATGGCGGGGGTGAGGGCGTTGCGCTTGGCCGGGTTGCTGAGGGTGAGGGTCACCACCCCGTCGGCGTTCTCCGGGCCCCCGGCCCCGTTCGGCAGCCCGGTGCCCCGGGATTCGCTTACCAGCGGTTCTGGCTCCATGCGGAGGATCGTATCCACGCCACCAGTCAGGGGATGCCTACGCTGAGTACAAGTTCGATCACTCTCGCATGACCCTGGAAAACGTTCCGTCAATTGGGGTCGATAGTGCCTGACTTGTGTTCAGCTGGCTGGAACCGAGCTTGCGAGTACCAACACTCGGATGCAAGAACAGATGCAAGAACACTTTGAGGGAGAGTGGGGTACGGGACATGGATGTCCGCGGGAGCGTCTCACCCGGTGCCCAGGCCCGGCTCGCGGCGTCACCAGGGATCGAGACCCACCCCCCTCCGTACGAGGGGAGCTGGCGGTTCTCCGCCGTCGCCGAGGACGCCTCGGTGCCCCGACTGCGGCACGCCGTCCGGGACCTGCTGCGCCGACAGGGGGCGCCGATCGAGAGGGAACTGCTCCAGGAACTCCTGCTGATCCTCTCGGAGTTGGTCACCAACGCGGTGCGGCACGCGGCGTTGCTCTCCCCGGAGGTCGGGGTGCAGGTCTCCCTGGACGCCGACTGGGTACGGATCGGGGTCGAGGACAACCATCCGTACCGCCCCAAGGCCCTGGACGCCGACCCCGACCAGCAGCACACCGGGGGCCGTGGACTGCTGTTGGTGAAGGCGATGACGGCGGAGGCCGGTGGGGTCTGCGACATCGACCAGACCCTCACCGGCGGCAAGGTCATCTGGGCCGCGCTGCCGCTGAGACGGCCCTGAGCGGGAGGCGGTAGGCGATTATCAGCCCCCGTGTTCCGCTTACCACCCGACGGTGTCCCCGGTGACCGCGCGGATTCCCGGGCGGGCCGCGTCCAGCACGGTCAGGAACCAGGCCGAGAACGGGTCCTGGTCGAACCGCTGGGCCAGCTCCTCGGGAGTGACGAACACGGTCTCGGCGATCTCCTCCGGGGCGGGCCGTACCGGTGCCCGCACCTGGCCCGCGAACAGGTGGTTGTACTCCTGTTCCACCAGGCCGGAGGCCGGGTCGGGGTGCCGGTAGCGCACCGTGCCGGCCTCCCGCAGCAGGGCCGGGGCCACCCCCAGCTCCTCCACGATCCGTCGGGTCGCCGCCGCGAACGGCGGCTCCTGCGGGTAGGGGTGGCCGCAGCAGCTGTTGGACCACACCCCGGGGGAGTGGTACTTGGTCAACGCCCGGCGCTGAAGCAACATGCGGTTCCGCTCGTCGAACAGGAACACCGAGAACGCCCGGTGCAACCGGCCGGGAGGCTGGTGCGCGGCCAGCTTCTCCGAGGTGCCGATGGTCTCCCCCCGCTCGTCGACCAGTTCCAGCATGGTCACCGATTCCGAGCTGTTGGGCATGTGTGATCCTCCGCGATCGTCGACGGGCGACCAGTGTGCCCTGAGCCGACCGCGTTCCGTGACGGTCCTCGGTCGCGCTCTCGGCGACGCCGTGGCGGGCGCTTCAGTGGCAGAGTCGGGCCTCGTGCTCGGCGTGGCCGCGCGGCTCCAGTTGGAAGGTGCAGTGCTCCACCGCGAAGTGCTCGCCCAGACACTCCTGGAGTTCGTGCAGGACCTTCTCGTAACCGGCTTCCTCCAACGACCTGCGGGTGACCACCACATGGGCCGACAACACCGGCATCCCGGAGGTGATCGTCCACACGTGCAGGTCGTGCAGCCCCTCCACCCCGTCCACGGCCAGGATGTGCGACCGCACCTGGGCCAGGTCCACGTCCCGGGGCGCCGACTCCAGCAGTACGTCCAGCGCCTCCCGGGCGAGCCTGACCGTACGGGGGACGATCATCAGCCCGATCAGCAGCGAGGCCAGCGGGTCGGCGGCCTGCCAGCCAGTGAGCATGATGATCAGCGCGGACACCAGTACCGCCAGGGACCCCAGGGTGTCGGCCAGCACCTCCAGGAAGGCCCCACGGACGTTGAGGCTCTCCTTCTGTCCCCGCAGCAGCAGGGAGAGCGAGACCAGGTTCGCCACCAGGCCGACGGCGGCGAACAGCATCGCCAACTCGCCCTGGGTCCGCGCCGGGTGGAGGAACCGCTCGATGGCCTCGAAGAGGATGTAGCCGCCCACGCCTAGCAGCAGTACGCAGTTGGCCAGGGCGGCCAGGATCTCCGCCCGGGCGAAGCCGTAGGTGCGCCGCTCCCCGGCCGGCCTGTTGGCGAAGTGGATGGCCATCAGCGCCATGCCCAGCCCCAGGGCGTCGGTGGCCATGTGCCCGGCGTCGGCCAGCAGGGCCAGGGAGTCCGCCAGCAGCCCGCCCACGATCTGGAGCACCAGCACCGAGACCGTGATGCACAGCGCGGTACGCAGCCGTACGCGGTACGCCGCCGAGACCGTCTCCGGCGAGGAGTGCGCCCCGTGCCCGTGCTGGTGCCCCGCGCCCATGCTGTCTCCCGTCCGGTCGTCGAGCCCGCCGATCCACGAGGGCGGGCCCCGCCAGTGAACTACGCTCCCCGGGGGCCGAGCAACACGGGACTGAACACCGTTGTCATTGCTCTGACCTGGAGTTTTGGTTCTCCGGGGAGGAACGCCGGCTCCTGGGACGTACGCCCTTTGTGGGGACCGCGAGGGGGCCGGCCCACCGCCCGACCCGGTGGTGCCGTGGGCACGCCCGTCGGGGGAGCGCCGTGCGTCCCGGCCCGGGGTGGAGCGGCCGGAGTCTCCGAGGCTGACCTCGGGGTCGGGTGCGGCCCCGCACCAGGCCGACGCGGCGTGGCGCGGGGAGGCCCGGGCTCACCGCGAGCAGCCCAGTAGCACACAGCCGTCGGTGCCCTCCGTGCCGTCCTCGGACGCGGCCGATGCCGTACCGGCCGTGGCCAGCAACGACGGTGTGGCCGTCGCCACCGACAGGGTCGTGCTCCTCGGGGGCGGAGGGCCGAGCGGTTTCACGAACCGACCCCCTGAACACCAGTGAGACGCGGTCAGTTCGGACCCTGTCGCGCCGGCCGTCCTTTTCGCGTCTCACCGCACGGTGTTCACCGGTATGTGGCGGACTGGTCACGCGTTCCCATGGTCGGGGCGCCGCTCGCACCGGTGCGCCCGTCCGTGGACGCGCGTACACGTCCTGACCCGACTCCACGCCACGGCTCAAGCGGTGGCCGTCGGGCGGAACAGGAGTGCGCGAGCCCTACGACGGGTGCCACCGTCCACGCACCGCGACGCCCCGGGCATCGGACCAGGGGGCGGCCCGGCACGGTCCAGGCGCGCCCTACCCGTGGCGGAGGCGCCAGCCGGCCCAGGCCGACTCGACCATCTCCCGCACCCCGTACCGGGCCCGCCAGCCCAGGCGCTCACCGATCAGCGCGCAGGAGGAGACCACCCGCGCCGGGTCCCCGGGGCGGCGACCGGCCACCCGGGCCGGCAGGTCCGGCCGACCGGTCACCTCCGCCACCAGGTCGGCCATCTCGCGCACCGAGACACCCACTCCGGTGCCGATGTTGACCGTCAGGTCCTCGCCGGGAACCGCCTCCGGCCGCGCCACGTGGCGGGCCGCCGCCAGATGGGCCCGCGCCAGGTCCTCCACGTGCAGGTAGTCCCGTACGCAGGTGCCGTCGGGGGTGGGGTAGTCGTCACCGAAGATCACCGGAGGCTCGCCGGCGTCGATCCGCTCGAAGAACATCGGGATGATGTTGAACACGCCCAGGTCCGCCAGTTCGGGGGTGGCCGCCCCCGCCACGTTGAAGTAGCGCAGACAGGCCGTGCGCAGCCCGTGCCGCTCCCCGGTCGCCCGCACCAGCCACTCGCCGGCCAGCTTGGTCTGGCCGTAGGGGTTCATCGGTACACAGGGGGTCTCCTCGGTGACCAGGTCCACGTCCGGCATCCCGTACACCGCCGCCGAGGAGGAGAACACGAAGTGGGGCACCCCGACCTCCACCACCGCCTCCAACAGCTCGGTGAGCCCCTGGAGGTTCTCCCGGTAGTAGTGCAGCGGCCGTTCCACCGACTCGCCCACCTGCTTGCGGGCCGCCAGGTGCAGCACCCCGGTGACCTGGTGCTCGGACAGGGCCCGGCGTACCAGGTCACCGTCCAGCACCGACCCCCGCACCACCGGCACCCCCTCCGGCAGCCGCTCGGACACCCCGCTGGACAGGTCGTCGTAGACCACCACTCCGACACCCTCGGCCGTCATGGCACGCACCACGTGTGCCCCGATATATCCGGCGCCGCCCGTCAACATCCACGTCATGCACCGCACCCTAACGGCAGCCCGGGGACGGCGGTTTGTCCCAGGGGCCAAGATCGAAGATGCTGTGTGCCGACAGGGCTACCCACCCTCGGTGAATCCGGGGTGAACGACCGTCTCGAACGATCCGATAGCCTCTGCCGACATGGCGCCCGCCGCTCCACGGAGCGACGGCGGGCCCCACCGCCGCCTGCCGTCCCGGGAAACCCGGGCACCGGGAACGGGCCGGCGGACCACCCGTGCACTCAAGGAGTGAGTTCGACTGTCGACCGCCATCCTCACCGGTCTGCCGGTCACCGGCTCGCCCCTGGAGGACGACCTGCGAGCCCTGGGCTTCACGGTGCGGCACCTGTCCGAACCCTCCGACCCCGCCGCGCTGGCCGCCGAACTCGACGCGCTGCCCGACCAGTCGACCGTCGCCGTGGTCCACCCCGGCTTCGTCGGCCACCGCCACAGCCTGCGCCTGGCCCTCACCGACCCCCGCTTCGACGCCGCCGCCGTGACCGGGGCGCTCACCACCCCGGTCGCCCCGCTGAGGTCCGCGCTGACCTCCCCCGGCGCCCCGGGGTCGCTGGACCCGGACCGACTGGCCGACGCCCTGACCGGTACCGGCACCCCGGTCCACCGCCCCGAGTTGGGGACCCTGGTCGCCGAGGTGCCCTCCGGGGAGGAGGAGCGCCAGGACGCGCGGCGACGGGTGGCCGAGGTCGACGAGGAGGCCGTACGCCTGCGGAGCGCGGTCAAGGCACGGGACGGCTTCTTCACCACCTTCCTGGTCAGCCCCTACAGCCGCTACATCGCCCGCTGGTGCGCCCGCCGGGGCCTGACCCCCAACCAGGTCACCACCGCCTCCCTGCTGACCGCGCTGATCGCCGCCGGCTGCGCGGCCACCGGGGAACGGGCCGGCTTCGTCGCGGCCGGGCTGCTGCTGCTCGCCTCCTTCGTACTGGACGCCACCGACGGCCAGTTGGCCCGCTACGCGCTGAAGTACTCCACCCTGGGCGCCTGGTTGGACGCCACCTTCGACCGGGCCAAGGAGTACGCCTACTTCGCCGGGCTCGCCCTCGGGGCCGCCCGCGCCGACGGCGACGACGTGTGGGCGCTGGCCCTCGGCGCCATGGTGCTCCAGACCGTGCGCCACGTGGTCGACTTCGCCTACAACGAGGCCCACGCCCACGACGACGGCAACTCCAGCCCCACCGCCGCCCTGTCCCAACGCCTGGACAGCGTCGGCTGGACGGTGTGGGCCCGACGCATGGTCGTCCTGCCCATCGGTGAACGCTGGGCCCTGATCGCGGTGTTGACCGCCTGCACCACCCCCCGCGTCACCCTGACCGTGCTGCTGGTCGGCTGCGCCCTGGCCGCCTGCTACACCACCGCCGGCCGACTGCTGCGCTCCGTCAACCGCAAGGGCCGCCCCTACCCGCCGGCCGCCGCCCGCGCCCTGGCCGAACTCGCCGACAGCGGCCCGCTGGCCACCCTGGCCGCGCGACTGCCCAGGCCGGCCGCCCTGCCCGCGCCCGCGCTGGTCCTCCTCGGGGGCGCCGCGCTGGTGGGCGTCAGCGCCTGGACACCGCTGGGCACTTGGTGGCCGGTGGCCGCCGTCGTGGTCTACGCCCTGCTGTCCGGGCTGGCCGTCGCCCGCCCCCTCAGCGCCCCGCTGGACTGGCTGGTGCCGCCACTGCTGCGCGCCGCCGAGTACGGCACGGTGCTGGTCCTGGCCGCCCGTGCCCAGGCGGACGGGGTGAACGGATCGTTGCCGGCCGCTTTCGGCCTGGTTGCGGCGGTCGCCTACCATCACTACGACACGGTGTACCGCATCCGCGGTGGCACCGGTGCGCCGCCGGCCCTGCTGGTGCGGGCGATCGGAGGCCACGAGGGCCGAACCCTGGTGGTCACTCTCGCCGCCGCCTGCCTGCTGGGCGGCACGGGCCAAGGTTTCACCATCGCGCTGACGGCCCTCGCCGTCGCTCTGGCGCTGGCGGTGCTCTGGGAGAGCATCCGCTTCTGGGTGTCCTCTCAAGCACCCGCCGTACACGACGAATCAGGAGAACCCGCATGATCGGCCTCGTGCTGGCCGCCGGCGCCGGACGGCGTCTGCGTCCCTACACCGACACCCTCCCCAAGGCGCTGGTCCCGGTCGGCCCCGAGGGCGACGAGGAGTCGCTCACCGTCCTGGACCTGACCCTGGGCAACTTCGCCGAGGTCGGCCTCACCGAGGTGGCCGTCGTCGTCGGTTACCGCAAGGAGGCGGTGTACGAGCGGAAGGAGGCGCTGGAGCAGAAGTACGGCGTCAAGCTCACGCTCATCGACAACGACAAGGCCGAGGAGTGGAACAACGCCTACTCCCTGTGGTGCGCCCGCGAGGTGCTCAAGCAGGGCGTGATCCTCGCCAACGGTGACACCGTGCACCCGGTGTCGGTCGAGAAGACCCTGCTGGAGGCCCGGGGCCAGGGGCAGCGCATCATCCTCGCCCTGGACACCGTGAAGAACCTCGCCGACGAGGAGATGAAGGTCGTCACCGAGGAGGGCAAGGGCGTCCAGCGCATCACCAAGCTGATGGACCCGGCCACCGCCACCGGCGAGTACATCGGGGTGACCCTGATCGAGCCGGAGGCCGCCGAGGAGCTGGCCGACGCGCTGAAGACCACCTTCGAGCGGGACCCCGACCTGTACTACGAGGACGGCTACCAGGAGCTGGTGAACCGGGGCTTCGCCATCGACGTGGCCTCCATCGGTGACGTGCGCTGGGTCGAGATCGACAACCACGACGACCTGGCCAAGGGACGGGAGATCGCGTGCCAGTACTGACCCGGCTCATCCCGTCGCCGTTGGTGGTCGACATCAACGCCGGCGCCCTGGACGACCTGGCCGGTCTGCTGCACGACCAGCGGATCTCCCACTCCGGCAAGCTCGCCGTCGCCATCAGCGGCGGCTCCGGGCAGCGGCTGCGCGAGCGGCTGTCCCCGGCGCTTCCCGGAGCCACCTGGTACGAGGTCGGCGGCGGCACCCTGGACGACGCGATCAAGCTCGCCGACGCCATGAAGTCCGGCCACTACGACGCGGTGGTCGGACTCGGCGGCGGCAAGATCATCGACTGCGCCAAGTTCGCCGCCGCCCGCATCGGCCTGCCGCTGGTCGCCGTGGCCACCAACCTCAGCCACGACGGCCTGTGTTCACCGGTGGCCACCCTCGACAACGACGCCGGCCGTGGCTCGTACGGGGTGCCCAACCCCATCGCGGTGGTCATCGACCTGGACGTCATCCGACAGGCGCCGATCCGCTTCGTACGGTCCGGCGTCGGTGACGCCATCTCCAACATCTCCGCCGTCGCGGACTGGGAGTTGGCCCACCGGGTCAAGGGCGAGGACATCGACGGGCTGGCCGCCGCCATGGCGCGCCAGGCCGGCGAGGCGGTGCTGCGGCATCCCGGCAACTGCGAGGACGACGGCTTCCTGACCGTCCTGGCCGAGGGCCTGGTGCTGACCGGTATCTCCATGTCGGTGGCCGGCGACAGCCGGCCGGCCTCCGGGGCCTGCCACGAGATCAACCACGCCTTCGACCTGCTGTTCCCCAAGCGGGCCGCCAGCCACGGCGAACAGTGCGGTCTGGGCGCGGCGTTCGCCACCCACCTGCGCGGGGACAAGGAGACGGCCGACCTGATGGTGCGGGTGCTGCGCCGGCACGGACTCCCGGTGCTGCCGACCGAGATCGGTTTCCAGGAGGACGAGTTCGTGCAGGCGGTGGAGTTCGCTCCGCAGACCCGGCCCGGCCGCTACACCATCCTCGAACACCTCGACCTGTCCACCGACCAGATCAGGGACGCCTACGCCGACTATGTCCAAGCCATCCACAGCGCAGAAGCCCACGCTGGCTGAACTCCGCGCCGTCGTCCACCCCGAGGGGGTGAAGGACCGGCGCAGCGGTGAGCACTGGGCGGGCCGTCTGTACATGCGGGAGATCTCGCTGCGCTGCGACCCCTACCTGGTCAACACCCGCATCACGCCCAACCAGTTGACCTATCTGATGGTGGTGGCCGGCATCGCCGCCGGCGCGGTCCTGCTGGTCCCCGGACTGGTGGGCGCGCTGGTGGCGGCCCTGCTGATCCAGCTGTACCTGTTGCTGGACTGCGTGGACGGCGAGGTCGCCCGGTGGCGGGGCCAGACCTCCATCACCGGGGTCTACCTGGACCGGGTCGGCCACTACCTGGCCGAAGCCGCCCTGCTGGTCGGCTTCGGCCTCCGGGCGGCCGACCTGGTCGGCACCGACGGGGAGGGCAACTGGCTGTGGGCCTTCCTCGGCACCCTCGCCGCCCTGGGCGCCATCCTCATCAAGGCCGAGACCGACCTGGTGGACGTCGCCCGTTCCCGCAGCGGGCTGGCGGCGGTACGGGACGAGGCCGCGGTGCCCCGTTCCTCGGGGCTGGCGCTGGCCCGCCGGGCGGCGGCGGCCCTGAAGTTCCACCGGCTGGTCGGCGGGGTCGAGGCCTCGCTGTTCATCCTGCTGGTGGCGATCGCCGACCTGGTGCGGGGCGACCTGTTCTTCACCCGGCTCGGGGTCGTACTCCTCGCCGCCATCGCCCTGCTCCAGACGCTGCTGCACCTGGTGTCCATCCTCGCCTCCAGCAGGCTCAAGTGAACGGGGCACGGGAGATGAGGCTCGGGGCGGTCATCCTGACCATGGGCAACCGCCCCGAGGAGCTGCGGGCCCTGCTGGACTCGGTGGCCGCCCAGGAGGGCGACCCCGTCGAGGTCGTGGTGGTGGGCAACGGCGCCCCCCTGCCGGAGTTGCCGGAGGGGGTGCGCACCGTGGAGTTGCCGGAGAACCTGGGCATCCCCGGGGGGCGCAACGTCGGCATCGAGGCGTTCGGCCCCGGTGGCGGCGAGGTGGATGCGCTGCTGTTCCTGGACGATGACGGGCTGCTGCCCCACAAGGACACCGCACGGCTGTGCCGGGAGGCGTTCGAGGCCGATCCCCGGCTGGGCATCATCAGCTTCCGTATCGCCGACCCGGACACCGGGGTCACCCAGCGCCGCCACGTACCCCGGCTGCGCGCCGCCGACCCGATGCGTTCCTCCCGGGTCACCACCTTCCTGGGCGGCGCCAACGCCGTCCGTACGAAGGTGTTGGCCGAGGTCGGGGGGCTGCCGGAGGAGTTCTTCTACGCCCACGAGGAGACCGACCTCGCCTGGCGGGCCCTGGACGCGGGCTGGATGATCGACTACCGGGCGGACATGGTGCTGCACCATCCGACCACGGCGCCGAGCCGGCATGCGGTCTACCACCGCATGGTCGCCCGCAACCGGGTGTGGCTGGCCCGCCGCAACCTCCCGTACCCGCTGATCCCGGTCTACGTGGGGGTGTGGCTGCTGCTGACCCTGGCCCGCCGGCCGTCCCTGCCGGCGCTGCGCGCCTGGTTGGGCGGCTTCCGCGAGGGGTGGACCACCCCGTGCGGCCCTCGGCGGGCGATGCGGTGGCGTACGGTGTGGCGGCTGACCCGTCTGGGCCGACCGCCGGTGATCTGACAGGCTCGGATCTGAGAGCATCGGGCGGGGCCCACGACGGGGGAGGGGCCCGAACTTCTGATCCCGCTGGGCAGTGTGAGGACGAGAGTTTCAAAGTGAGTGAGACGACGCACGACGGTGCGGTGAGTTCCCCGCGTTCACCCGACGACGGCCTGTCCCCGGCCGAACTCGCGGCGAAGTACGGGTTGTCGCAGAGCGGGGCCCGGCCTCCTCTGCCGGAGTACGTGCGCCAGCTGTGGGGGAGGCGCCACTTCATCCTGACCTTCTCCCAGGCGAAGCTGCACGCCCAGTACAGCCAGGCCAAGCTGGGACAGCTGTGGCAGCTGATGACGCCGTTGCTGAACGCGGCGGTGTTCTTCCTGATCTTCGGGCTGATCCTGAAGGCCGGCCGGGGCATGACCATGACCATGTACATCCCGTTCCTGGTGATCGGGGTGTTCCTCTTCACCTTCACCCAGTCCTCGGCCCTGGCCGGCGTACGCGCCATCTCCGGCAACCTCGGCCTGGTGCGGGCGCTGCACTTCCCCCGGGCGTCCCTGCCGATCTCCTTCGCCCTCCAGCAGCTCCAGCAACTGCTGTACTCGATGGTGGTCGTCTTCCTGTTCGTGCTGGGCTTCGGCAACATGCCCACCTGGTCCTGGCTGCTGATCCTCCCCACGCTGGCCTTGCAGTTCGTGTTCAACACCGGGCTGGCCCTCATCCTGGCGCGGATGGGCAGCAAGATCCCCGACCTCGCCCAGCTGATGCCCTTCGTGCTGCGGACCTGGATGTACGGCTCGGGCGTGCTGTTCAGCATCCCGCTGATGCTCCGGGACCGGGACGTGCCGGTCTGGGTGGTGGACGTGCTCCAGTGGAACCCGGCGGCCATCTACATGGACCTGATCCGGTTCTCCCTGATCGACGGCTACGGTTCGGAGAACCTGCCACCCCACGTGTGGTTGGTCGCTCTGGGGTGGGCGGCCCTTCTGATCACCGTCGGATTCGTGTACTTCTGGAAGGCGGAGGAGCGTTATGGCCGTGGCTGAACCAATGAGCGCCGCTGAACCGAGGACCACCGGGGACCGCGTTCCCACGGTCATCGCCGACGACGTGCACGTGGTCTACCGGGTCTACGGCGGCGGCAAGGGCAGGGGCAGCGCCGTCGCCGCCCTGCGCCGCATCGTGCGGCGTTCGGCACCGGCCGGGATGCGCGAGGTGCACGCGGTCAAGGGCGTCACCTTCACCGCGTACCGGGGCGAGGCCATCGGGCTGATCGGCACCAACGGCTCGGGCAAGTCGACCCTGTTGAAGACCATCGCCGGACTGCTGCCGCCCGAGCGCGGCCGGGTCTACACCGACGGCCAGCCCTCCCTGCTGGGCGTCAACGCCGCCCTGATGAACGACCTGACCGGGGAGCGGAACGTGGTGCTGGGCGGGCTCGCCATGGGCATGTCCCGTGACCAGGTGCGCGAGCGGTACCAGGGGATCGTCGACTTCTCCGGCATCAACGACAAGGGCGACTTCATCTCCCTGCCGATGCGCACCTACTCCTCGGGCATGGCCGCCCGGCTGCGGTTCTCCATCGCCGCGGCCAAGGACCACGACGTGCTGATGATCGACGAGGCGCTGGCCACCGGGGACAAGAAGTTCCAGAAGCGTTCCGAGGCCCGGGTACGGGAACTGCGCGAACAGGCCGGCACCGTCTTCCTGGTCAGCCACAACAACAAGTCCATCCGCAACACCTGTGAGCGGGTGCTGTGGCTGGAGAACGGCAAGCTGCGGATGGACGGACCCACCGAGGAAGTCCTCAAGGAGTACGAGAAGTTCACCGGCAAGTGAGCTGACACCCCCGGCCACGCCAGTGGGCCCGGCCCCCTCACCAGGAGGGGACCGGGCCCACTGCCACGTGTGGCCGTCACACCCCGGCCGGCTCGCGCTTCTCGGCGGCGCCCTCCGGGACCGCCTCGGACAGCCCCACCCGCTGGTGCAGGCGCTTCAGCGGAGCGGGGGCGTACCAGGCGCCGCGGCCGAGCAGCCGCATGGCGGCCGGCACCAGCACCCCGCGCACCAGTACCGCGTCGATGAGGATGGCCAGCCCACTGCCCAGGCCGAACATCTGCAGGAAGCTGATCTGGCTGGTGCCGAAGGCGAAGAAGCTCACCGCCAGCAGCCCCGCCGCCATGGTCACGATGCGGCCGGTGTGGGAGAGCCCGTCGACCACCGCGCGCCGTGGGGCGAACCCGGCGTCGTGGTACTCCTTGATCCGGCTGGTGACGAAGACCTCGTAGTCCATCGACAGTCCGAACACGATGCAGAACATCAGCACCGTCATCGAGGTCTCCATCGGCATCGCGGTGAAGCCCAGGGCCGAGGACAGGTGGCCGTCCTGGAAGATCCACACCATGGCGCCGATGGACGCGGTCAGGCTCAGCGCGTTGAGCACCAGCGCCCGCAGGGGCTGGACCACGCTGCCGGTGAACAGGAACAGCAGCAGGAAGGTGGTCACCGCGATCCAGGTGACGGCGGCCGGCAGCCGGTCGCCGATGGCGGCCCGGGTGTCCACCAGGATGGCGTCGTTGCCGCCCACCAGTGCCTCGGTGTTCTCCGGCGGGGGGATGGCCCGGATCTGCCGTACCAGGTCCTGGCCGGCCGTGGACTTGGGGTCGGCGGCGCTGACGACCGTCAGCCGTTGGGCGTCGGGACGGCCCAGGGCGCGGTTGCCCGGCCCGGGTTCGGCGACCCGTCCGTCGCGGTAGTCGCCGTTGCTGGCGTGTACCCGCTCGGCGTCGTCCAGGCGGGAGACCGCCTCGGCGTAACGGCTCAGTTCGGCCTGTCCGACCGCGCCCGTGGTGACGATCTGCACCGCGTCGCTGTCCTGGGCGGCGAACTGGCTCCGCAGGGAGGTGGCGACCTGGCGGCTCTGCGCGTCCTTGGGCAGCACCCGCTCGTCGGGACTGCCGAAGGAGACGCCCAGCAGCGGGCTGGCGGCCACCAGCAGTACGGCGAGCACCGGCAGCGCGGTCAGCGCCGGACGCCGCATCACCAGGGCGGCCAGCCGACCCCAGGCCGGGGCGTCGGGACGGCGTACCGACTGGGCCCAGGGCAGGCTGCCGCTGTTCACCCGGCGTCCCAGCAGGGCCAGCAGCGAGGGGATGACGATCAGCGCGGCCAGCGCGGCGATGGCGACCACCCCGATGCCGGCGTACGCGAAGGAGCGGAGGAAGAACGGCGGGAACAGCAGCAGCGCGGCCAGCGCGGCGACCACCGTGGCGGCGGAGAAGGCGATGGTGCGGCCGGCGGTGCGCACCGTGGTGACCAGGGCGTCGGGTACCTCGTCCCCGGCGTCCAGCCGTTCCCGGAAGCGGCTGACCATCAGCAGCCCGTAGTCGATGCCCAGGCCCAGGCCGAGCGCGGTGGTGAGGTTGATGGCGAAGACGGAGACGTCGGTGACGCTGCCGAGGACGAACAGTTCGGCGAAGGTGCCGACGATGGCGACCAGCCCGATGGCCAGGGGGAGCAGGGCCGCGACGACGCTGCCGAAGGCGAGCACCAGCAGCACCAGGGTGAGGGGTACGGCGATGGCCTCGGCGACGGCCAGGTCCTTGGACACCTGGGTGCTGATGTCGTTGTTGACGCTGGCGCTGCCCCCGGCCTTGACCTCGACCGCCCCCCGGTCACCGGTCCACTTGTCGATGACCTCCTTGGAGCGGTCGGAGATCGCGGTGCTGTCGCCCTTCACATGGGCCAGCACCAGGGCCTGGTCGCCCCGTTCGGAGGTGAGGGAGGCGCCTCCCCTGTCCCAGTAGGAGGTCACCCCGGACAGGCCCTTCTCGTTCCTGAGGCCCTGGGTGAGGGCCTTGCCCTCGCGGGCGACGGCGGGGTCCTTGAGGTCGCCGTCCTTGGCGCGGACCAGCATCAGGAGGTTGGCCTCTCCGCCGAACCTGTCCTCGATGAGCTGGGTGGCGCGGGTGGAGGGGGCGTCGGGATCCTCGAAGCCCCCGGTCTGGAGCTTGCCGAAGGCACCCGCCCCCGCGGCGCCCATGGCTACCAGGGCGATCACGGAGATCACCAGCAGTGTTCTCGCTCTGCGGAGCGTCAGTTCGGCGAGTGCGCGCAGCATCGGTCTTCCCCTCATGCCATGTTTACGGCGTCAACATGAACTGTGGCGCGGAATGTTAATGCTGTCAACTTGGGGCAGGATGGGGGCATGGCGGAAACGGAGGAGAGCGCCCCCAAGCGGGGCGCCAAGAGCGGTTACCACCACGGCGACCTGAGGAACGCGCTGATCTCGGCGGCCACCGAACTGGCCCGACAGGAAGGGCCGGACGCGGTGGTGCTCCGAGCGGTCGCCCGCCGGGTCGGGGTCTCGCCCACCGCCGCCTACCGCCACTTCCAGGGGCAGGAGGAACTGCTCTACGCGGTGAAGGTGGTCGGCCAGGAGGGCATGGCCGACCGCATGGAGCGGGCGGTGGCCGACATCGACCCCCACGACGTACAGGAGCGGCTGTTCGCCCTCGGCCGGGCCTACGTCCACTTCGCCCTGGACGAGCCCGGCCTCTTCCGCTCCGCCTTCTGCCACGCGGCCATACCGCACGCCGCCCTCGGAATGGAGCAGGGCGGCGACGGCCAGCCCCAGCAGGGCAGTTGGGACTTCCGCTCCTACGGACTGCTGGTGGACGCCGTCGACGCGCTGGTGGCGGAGGGGGTGCTGTCCCCGGAACGCCGCGCGGGCGCCGAGGTGGTGCTGTGGTCCGTGGTGCACGGACTGGTGATGCTGATCCTGGACGGCGCGTTGTCCGGCCTGGACCAGGAGGTGCAGGACCGGCTGGCCCAGCAGGCCATGTCCTCCGTACTGCGCGGGCTGACCTCCTGAGGGCCGGGGCCCGGGCCGTACCGCGTGTCCCGGGAGCACCCCGACCGGCGGCGGTGTAGAAACGGTGCCGTGAGGGCGACGGCGACAGCACCCCGTGCTGACCTCCCCCGAGGGGAGCGACGCGCCCACCGGGTGCGCGACCCGTTCCGTGCCCCGGCCCGCCACACGTACGGCCACCGGCCGGCGAGCGGGACCTCCCACCCACCCCGAGCCACCCCTCCCGGGCGCGGGCCCGGCCTCGCGCGGGTGTGGGTGGCGCCGTGCAGAGAGGCTGACCCCCGATGGCGCGAAGGATCCCGTCCACACCGAGGCTTCCCCGGCCGGTACGCGCGGCGTACGAGCACTGCGCGGCGGTGACCGCCCAGCAGGCCCCCGACCTGCGGTACGGCGTCCGCCTGCTGCCGACCGCCAAGCGGCGCGCGCTGTGCTCCCTGTACGCCTTCCACCGGAGGGTGGACGACATCGCCGCCGCGCCCCTGCGCGCCGACCACAAGCGGGCCCGACTCCGCGCGGCGGCGCAGCTGGTGGTCGACCTCGGCCAGGGGCGGGTGGACTCCCGGCACCCGGACCCGGTCGCGGTGGCCCTCGGGCACGCCGTCGGCCGGTACCGCCTGTCCCACGAGCCGCTGGAGGAACTGGTGGACGCCGCCCGGGACGACCTGGACCGCGCCGGCTACCAGGACTGGGACCAGCTGGGCGAGTACTGCCGGCGGAGGACCGGCGCCCTGGGGCGCCTGGCGGTCGAGGTGTTGGGCACCCGTCCCGGCGCGCGGGACGAACCGCGCGCCGGGGAGTACGTCGACGCCCTGTGCACCGCCGTCCACCTCACCCACATCCTGCGTGACCTGGGGCGGGACGCGGTACACGGTCGGATCGCGCTCCCCCGGGACGAGGTGGAGAGGTTCGGCTGCGCCCACGCCCTGTGGTCGGGCTCGGGCTCCTCGGACGCCGACCTGGCCGGACTGGTCGGGTACCAGGTGGAGCGCGCCCGCTCCCTGTTCGCCCAGGGGTACGCCCTGTTCCCGCTGCTCGACCGGCGCGGCGGTGCCTGTGTGGCCGCCGTGGCCGGCATCCACCGCCGCCTGCTGGAGCGGATCGCCGCCCGCCCCACCGCCGTACTCCGGCGACAGCTCGACGTACCCGCGCCGCACAAGACGCTGATCACCCTGCGGGGCCTCGCCGGCCACCGTCCGCGCCAGCTCGCCCCGCACTGGGGGCAGGACTGAACGCTTGGGGCGACACCGGACGGTGGCTGTTGGGCAGAAGGCGACCCAGGGTGACATCATCCCGGGGACGCCGACCACGGTCCCCGGTGTCCGGCCCCGGGAGACGTGCACCGATACTGGCTGGCCAGCGACCATGAACAGTGCCGTCCGCGACGGGGCCACGCTCGCGACCGGTACCACCGGGCGCACCGCGAGCCGCCCCCGGAACGCCGGTGGGGGACGCTCGACCAGAGCAGAAAGGCAGGGCGGCATGACCAGCACCTCGACCACAGCCCAAGGAGCGCTCGTGACTCCGGCACAGCCCGCATCCGAGGACGTCGGAGTACGTCAACTCCTGGAGCGCGGACGGAGGTTGTCCACCCCGGCACTCCGCTCCGCCGTCGAGCGGCTGGCGGCCCCCATGGACACCGTGGCCGCCTACCACTTCGGCTGGATCGACGCCCACGGCAACCCCTCGGAGGCCGACGGCGGCAAGGCGGTACGCCCCGCGCTGGCGCTGTTGTCCGCCGAGGTCGCCGGGGCCGATGCCGAGGTCGGCCTCCCCGGCGCGGTGGCCGTGGAACTGGTCCACAACTTCTCCCTGCTGCACGACGACCTGATGGACGGCGACGAACAGCGCCGCCACCGGGACACCGTGTGGAAGGTGCACGGACCGGCCCTGGCCGTACTGGTGGGGGACGCGTTGTTCGGGCTGGCCAACGAGGTCCTGCTGGAGCTGGGCACGGTGGACGCCGGGCGGGCCACCCGACGACTGACCCGCGCCACCCGGCGGCTGATCGACGGACAGGCCCAGGACATCTCCTACGAGCACCGGGAACGGGTCACCGTCCAGGAGTGCCTGGAGATGGAGGGCAACAAGACCGGTGCCCTGCTGGCCTGTTCGACCTCCATCGGCGCGGTGCTGGGCGGCGCCGACGACGCCACGGCCGACGCCCTGGAGACCTACGGCTACCACCTGGGCCTCGCCTTCCAGGCGGTGGACGACCTGCTGGGGATCTGGGGCGACCCCAGCTCCACCGGCAAGCGGACCTGGAGCGACCTGAGGCAGCGGAAGAAGTCCCTGCCGGTGGTCGCCGCCCTGGAGGGCCGGGGCCCGGCGGCCGAGCGCCTGTGCCAACTGCTCACCGACGACGCCAAGAAGAGCCAGGAGCAGTTCCAGGAGTTCCAGGAGAGCGAGTTCGCCGAGCGTGCCGCCCTGATCGAGGAGGCGGGCGGACGCGACTGGACCGCCGAGGAGGCCCGCCGCCAGCACGCCACGGCTGTGGCCGCCCTGGACGACGTGCGGATGCCGGACCGGGTGCGTGCCCAACTGGTCGGCCTGGCCGACTTCGTGGTGGTGCGCGAACGCTGACTCTCCCTGGCCGGCCCGGTCCGCGTCAGTGGCCCGCCCATGCCGGGCTTCCGGTCTCCGGTGACTGGCGGGGCGCCCCTCGGTTCGGGGCGCCGGCCGGGGGCCCCGCCACCGCCGGGCTGCGGCAACAGGCCTCGGCGTCAACGGAGTTGGGTGGGGGCGTGTTCGTGGTTGCGGTGGTTGGCCCAGGGGGCCGCGAGGTCGGGGTAACGCGCCGAGGGTCCGGTCCGGGTCGCCGGAGGTCCCGTCACTCCTGGGTGCGGTAACGGGCCTCGGTGTCAACGGAGTTGGGGTCGGGGGTGTTGGTGGTGGGCCCACTCGTATGGGTGTGGGTGGGCTCGGGTTGGTGCCGAACCGGGGACGCCTGGCGTTCCCTGCCCTCCGTCACCTCGGCCCGGGTGACCAGGGGCCCCGGGGGCGCGATCCGTCCCGGGGCGTCGGGTCCCGCCCTGCTGGGGGTCGGCCCCCGGCCCACGGTGCGGGGCACCGAACTGTCCCGAGGGAAGTCCCGCTACCCACGGGTGCGGTAACAGGCCTCGGTTTCAACGGAGTTGGGGTCGAGGGCGTCCCTTCGGCTCCCGTAACGGTTCGCGTGCCGTAGCGGCGCACCGCATCCCGTCCCGCTGGGCCGCGTCGGGCCGGCCCCTCAGCGTTGCTCCCTCGGCCTGGTGGCGGGTGCTCGGGGCGCCGATCAGTTGCTCAGCCCCCTGCCCCGGCCCGTACTCCGCTCGACCCGTACCGTTCGGGCGGGCTCGCCACCCAGGCGGTCGCGCGGCCGGCGGAGGAAGCCGGTCCGGCGGCCCGGGCCCTACGTCCCCTCGGCGCGTCCCAGCATCCCGGCGCCCAGGAACAGCCCGGAGGCCAGGACGGTGACCACCACGAACGAGGCCGACAACGAGGTGGCCTGGGCGATGCCGCCCACCGCCGCCGGGGCGGCCAGCCCGGAGGCGTAGGCCAGGGTCGCCACACCGGCGATGGACTGCCCCGGCGAGCCGCTGGAGGCGCCCATCCGTCCGGCCGCCGCGAAGCACAGCGGCACCACGACCGCGATGCCCAGACCGATCAGGGCGAACCCGACGACGGCCCACACCGGGGTACGGGCGGCCACCACCAGGGCGCCGCCCAGGGTGGCCAGCGCGCCGGTCACCCGTACCGTCCGTACCGGCCCCCAGCGCCGCACCATCACGTCGCCGGCCAGCCGGGCCCCGGCCATGGTGCAGGCGAAGGCGGTGTAGGCGGAGGCGGCCAGGCCCGGGGCGGCACCGGTGACCTCCCGCAGGTAGATGCCGGACCAGTCCATCGAGGCCCCCTCGGCGAACACCGCGCAGAAGCCGACCAGGCCGACGGCCAGCACCCCACGGGAGGGCAGGGCCACCAGCGGCGGCTGGGGCGCGTCCGGGTCGGGGGAGTGGCGGATGTCCAGGGTCCACCTGCCGGCCCACACCGCTCCGGCCGCCAACAGCGGTGCCGCCAGGCCCAGATGGAGCCGCGCGTCCACCTCGAAGTGCGCCGCCAGCGCCCCCACGGCGCCCCCGGTGAGCGCCCCCACACTCCACATCCCGTGCAGCCCGGACATCACCGAGTGCCCGTACCGCTCCTCGATCTGTACGCCCTCGGCGTTCATGGCCACGTCCATCAGCCCCAGCCCGGCGCCGAAGACCAGCAACGCCAGGCACAGGGACCACAGCGAGTCCGCCAGGGCGGGAAGTACCAGCGCCGAACAGCACAGCGCGGACAGCAGCCGCAGCGCCCGCCGTGGCCCCATCCGGTGCGCCACCCGCGCGGCCAGCGGCATTCCCAGTGCCGCCCCGGCGGTGGCGCACACCAGCGCGAGCCCCAGCCATCCGGGACTCAGCGCAAGCCGTTCCTGGATCCAGGGGATGCGGGTCGCGTACCCGCCGCTGACCGCCCCGTGCGCGAGGAACACCGCCGCCACCGCCCACCGCGCCCGGCGTGTGGCGCGGTCGGGAGACCCCGGCACCCCGACCTCCAACTCCCTTGCCTCGCCAGGTGGTTGGCTCTGTGACCGATGCGCCTCGCTCATGCCCTGCCTTCGCCTCGTGGGGTGCGGTCTGGACCAGACTGAGGGTTCCCGGCCGGGATCTCCACCCCGTTTCGCACACCGGAGGGGCCGGTTCGTGGGCTCTCCGTGCCCACTCCTGTGAGTGACCGCACAGGACCCGAACGACCACCACTCCCGACCCCGTGGCAAACTGGGTCCGTATCAGTGACGTCAGCGCACTCCGGGGTCGGTGAAATTCCGAACCGGCGGTTACAGTCCGCGACCCGGCCGCCGCCAGCGGCCGGTTGACCAGGTGAAACTCCTGGACCGACGGTGAGAGTCCGGATGGGAGGCAGTGCGCGGCGGGCCGAGGTGTCCTCAGGCGGCTCGTGACGGTCGCGATGGTCGGAGCCGACCACGCGCGTCGCGTGACCTGTGCGTACCCGGTACCCGCTCGTTCGCCCTCGCGCCCCGGAGTCCGTGCCTTGAAGGCAGGAGGACCGGGTGCCCCTCATCCCCCCGGCAGCGGCCGAACGGTCGGCGATGCGCCGAGCCATCGAACTGGCCGACCGAGGCATGGGTTCCACCAGCCCCAACCCGGTGGTCGGCTGCGTGGTGCTGGACCCCTCGGGCCGCGTCGTCGGCGAGGGCTGGCACCAGCGGGCCGGCGGCCCGCACGCCGAGGTCCACGCCCTGGCCGAGGCCGGGGAGGACGCCCGGGGCGCCACCGTGGTGGTGACCCTGGAACCCTGCGCCCACACCGGCCGTACCGGGCCCTGCGCCGAGGCGTTGGTGGAGGCCGGGGTGGCCCGGGTGGTGGTGGCGGTACCGGACCCGACGGAACGGGCCTCGGGCGGGGCCGCCCGACTGCGGGGCGCCGGGGTCGACGTGACCGTGGGGCTGCTGGAGGAGGAGGCCGCCCGGGGCAACGCCCCCTGGCTCACCGCCCAGCGGCTGGGGCGCCCCTGGGTGCACTGGAAGTACGCGGCCACCCTGGACGGGCGGATCGCGGCGGCCGACGGCAGCAGCCGCTGGATCACCTCCGCCGAGTCCCGGGCCGACGTGCACCGGCTGCGCGCCCGCTGCGACGCGGTGCTGGTCGGAGCCGGCACCGCCCGGCTGGACGATCCCCACCTGGCGGTACGCAAGACCGAGGGCGCCGTACAGCCGCTGCGCGTGGTGCTGGACACCGACGCCCGGGTGGTGCGCCCCGGAGCCCGGGTGCTGGACCAGGCGGCACCCACCCTGGTGGCCGTCGCCGAGGACGCCGACGCCGGCCAACTCGCCGACCACACCGAACTGTTGCGGCTTCCACGCGCCGCCGGGGGCCGGGGCCTGGACCTGGCGGCCCTGCTGGCCGCGCTGCACACCCGCGAGGTGACCTCGGTACTGCTGGAGGGCGGGCCCACCCTGGCCGGCGCCTTCGTACGGGCCGGACTGGTGGACCAGGTCACCGGCTACCTGGCGCCTGTACTGCTCGGCGAGGGACCGGGCGCCCTCACCGACGCGGGAATCCAGACGCTCAGCCAGGCGCTGCGACTGGACGTGACCGACACCGAGCGGATCGGACCCGATCTGCGGATCACCGCGACGCCCCGGGGCGTTCCGGCCGAGGAGGAGAACCGCTAGATGTTCACCGGAATCGTGGAGGAACTGGGAGAGGTCCTGGAGGCCGCCGACCGTGGCGACTCCCGGGTCTTCCGGGTACGTGGCCCCCTGGTGACCGAAGGGGCCCGGCACGGGGACTCCATCGCCGTCAACGGTGTCTGTCTGACCGTGGTGGACGTCCACGACGGGGAGTTCACCGCCGACGTGATGGCCGAGTCGCTGGGTCGCACCAGCCTGGGCGCGCTGACCCCGGGGTCACCGGTCAACCTGGAGCGCCCCATGGCCCTGGGCGGACGCCTCGGCGGCCACCTGGTGCAGGGCCACGTGGACGGCACCGGAACCGTGGAGGAGCGCACCCCCGGCGACCACTGGGAGACCGTACGCGTCGGACTGCCCGCCCGACTGGCCCGCTACGTGGTGGAGAAGGGCTCCATCACGGTGGACGGGGTGAGCCTGACCGTGGTCGAGGCCGGACCGGAGCACTTCACCGTGAGCCTGATCCCCACCACCCTGGAGCTGACCACCCTCGGCCACAAGAAGGTCGGGGCGCCGGTCAACCTTGAGGTGGACGTGCTGGCCAAGTACGTGGAGCGGCTGCTGGCCGCCGGAGCGCCGGTCGCCTCCCCGCTGGCCCAGCCCGAGGAGGCGCACCGGTGAGCGCCCTGGACTGGCTGCACGGCACCGCCTTCGAGGCCGTGGGGCAACCGGTGATCTGGTCCGACATGATCGGCAACCTCATCGGACTGGCCGCCCTCGCCCTGGGCTGGCGCCGCTCGGTGGCCACCTGGCCGGTCCAGCTGCTGGCCGGGGTCATCCTGGTGACCGCGTACGCCTCCGCCCAACTGTCCGGCGGGGTGGGCAAACAGCTGCTGGTCATCGCGGTGGCCCTGTGGGGCTGGCGCCAGTGGCGGCGCGGCGACCGGCAGGCCCAGGACGGCCAGGTCGCCGTCCGCTTCGGCACCACCCGCGAGCGGCTCGTCCTGGTGGCCGGCACCGCCGCCGGCACCCTGCTGGTCGGCGGCCTGTTCACCGCCGTACCCCAACTGTCCTGGAACCCCTGGCCGGACGCGTACATCTTCGTGGGCACCCTGGCCGCCATGGTGGCCCAGGCACGCGGACTGGTGGAGTTCTGGTTCGCCTGGCTGCTGGTCGACGTGGTCGGCGTACCCCTGGCCTTCCACAGCGGACTGGCCTTCTCCGGCCTGGTCTACGTCATCTATCTGGTGCTGGTCCTGTGGGGACTGCGCGACTGGTGGCTCCGCTCGCGCACCCCCACCGCCCGGCCCCTGCCCGAAGGAGCGACCGCATGAGGACCAGCACCGCCCCACCCGCCGAACCCACCACGGTGCGCCCCCCGGACGCGGACGAGGAGTGGGAACGGCCGATGCTGGACCCCGTGGAACGGGCGATCGCCGACATCGCCGCCGGACGACCGGTGGTGGTCGTCGACGACGAGGACCGGGAGAACGAGGGCGACCTGATCGTGGCCGCCCAGATGGCCACCCCCGAGGTGGTGGCCTTCATGATGAGCGAGTGCCGGGGCCTGATCTGCGCGCCCCTGGAGGCGGAGGACACCGAGCGGCTGCGGCTCCCCCAGATGGTGGAGCGCAACGAGGAGTCCCAGGGCACCGCCTTCACCGTGTCCGTCGACGCCTCCGCCGAGTTCGGCGTCAGCACCGGCATCAGCGCCGCCGACCGGGCCGCCACCCTGCGGCTGCTGGCCGACCCGGAGGCCAGCCCCGAGAACCTGGTGCGCCCCGGTCACGTCTTCCCGCTGCGCGCCCGGGCGGGCGGGGTGCTGGCCCGGCCCGGCCACACCGAGGCCGGCGTGGACCTGGCCCGGCTGGCGGGACTGCGGCCGGCGGCGGCCATCGTGGAGATCGCCGACGAGCAGGGCGAGATGCTGCGCCTGCCCCAGCTGGTGGCCTTCGCCCGCAAGCACGACCTGGCCCTGATCTCCATCGAGGACCTCGTCGCCTACCGCAGGTCACGGCAGCCGACCGTACGACGTGAGGCGGAGACCCGACTGCCCACCCGGCACGGCACCTTCCAGGCCGTCGGGTTCCGCTCCACCGTGGACGGGGTCGAGCACGTCGCCCTGGTCGCGGGGGACCTCGGTGACGGCGAGGACGTACTGGTGCGGGTCCACTCCGAGTGCCTGACCGGCGACGTCTTCGGCTCCGCCCGCTGCGACTGCGGCCCGCAACTCCAGGCCGCCCTGGCCCGGGTGGCGGAGCGGGGCAGGGGAGTGGTGGTGTACCTGCGGGGCCACGAGGGCCGGGGCATCGGGCTGATGTCCAAGCTGCGCGCCTACGCCCTCCAGGAGCGGGGACGCGACACCCTGGACGCCAACCTGGAGCTGGGCCTCCCCGCCGACGCCCGGGACTACGGCGCCGCCGCCCAGATGCTCACCGAACTGGGCGTGCGCTCCGCACGGCTGATCACCAACAACCCCGAGAAGACCGCCGCCCTGGGGCGGTACGGGCTACGGATCACCGGCCGCGAACCCACCCCGGTGGAGGCGGGCGAGCACAACCTCCGCTACCTGCGGACCAAACGGGACCGGATGGGCCATGACCTGCCCTGGTTGGAGGACCGGCCGAGGACCGGGAGCCACTGAGCCACGGCCCGTACCACCGCCGCCGACCTGGAGACGGCGCCGGTCCAGCACACACGAGTACCGCAACACGGCAACACAGCACCGCACAGAGGGAGTTCACCGAAGTGAGTGGCGAGGGCGCGCCCCGTATCGAGCCGATCGACGGTAAGGGACTACGGGTGGCCGTGGTCGCGGCCAGTTGGCATCAGAGGGTGATGGACGGGCTGCTCACCGGCGCCCACCGGGCACTCCGGGAAGCCGAGGTCGGCGAGGTCACCGAACTGCGGGTGCCCGGGAGTTGGGAACTGCCGGTGGCCGCCAGGGCGGCCACCTCCGGGCACGACGCCGTGGTGGCCCTCGGGGTGGTGATCCGGGGCGGTACCCCGCACTTCGAGTACGTCTGCCAGGGCGTCACCCAGGGGCTGGCCCAGCTCGCCGTGGACAGCGGGGTACCGGTCGGGTTCGGGCTGCTGACCTGCGACACCGAGCAGCAGGCCCTGGACCGCGCCGGACTGCCCGGTTCCCAGGAGGACAAGGGCCACGAGGCGGTCACGGCGGCCCTGTCCACCGTGGTCGCGCTGCGTGGTCTGACCGGCGCCCGGGGGTGATCTCACAGTGCGGCGCCGCATGTCAGAGGGGCGTGGCCAGGACGTAGGCTAAGGGCACCATGGCGAACAAGACATTCGAGGAGCTGTTCTCCGAGCTCCAGCAGAAGGCCGCCACCGGCGATCCGCTCTCCTCCCGCACCGCCGACCTGGTCACCCAGGGGGTGCACGCGATCGGCAAGAAGGTCGTGGAGGAGGCCGCCGAGGTCTGGATGGCCGCGGAGTTCGAGGGCGAGGACCGCACGGCGGAGGAGATCTCCCAACTGCTGTACCACCTCCAGGTGATGATGATCGCCCGGGGTGTCTCCCTGGAGGATGTCTACGCCCACCTGTGAGCGCGCCCCTCGGCGCGCGAGCACCCTCCCTCCCACCGGTCACGTCCTGGAAAGGTCCCCCATGCTCCGCATCGCCGTCCCCAACAAGGGTTCCCTGTCCGAGCCTGCGACGGAGATGCTCCATGAGGCCGGATACCGCCAGCGCAAGGACCGCAGGGAACTGGTGCTGGTGGACGCCGAGAACGGGGTCGAGTTCTTCTTCCTGCGCCCCCGCGACATCGCCGTCTACGTCGGGTCCGGCAAGCTGGACGTCGGGATCACCGGTCGCGACATGCTGCTGGACTCCGGGGCGGACGCCGAGGAGATCCTCGCCCTGGGTTTCGCCGCCTCCACCTTCCGCTACGCCACCCTGCCCGGCACCGCCAAGGACGTCCGCGAGTTCGAGGGCATGTCCGTCGCCACCTCCTTCTCGGGGTTGGTGGCCAACCACCTTGCCGAGCAGGGCGTCAACGCCACGGTGGTGCACCTGGACGGGGCGGTGGAGACCGCCATCAAGCTCGGGGTGGCCGAGGTCATCGCCGACGTGGTGGAGACCGGCACCACCCTGCGCAACGCCGGCCTGGAGATCATCAGCGAGCCCATCCTGGAGTCCGAGGCGGTGGTCATCTGCTCCCGGGGGGAGGACGGCCGCACGGCCGCCGAGGACCCCAAGGTGCGGCAGTTCCTGCGCAGGCTCCAGGGCGTACTGGTGGCCCGGGGCTACGTGATGATGGACTACGACATCCGGGCCGAACACCTGGAACAGGCCGTGCGGTTGACGCCCGGACTGGAGTCGCCGACCATCTCGCCCCTGCACGACCAGGGATGGGTGGCCGTCCGGTCCATGGTGCGCACCAAGGAGGCCCAGCGCATCATGGACGACCTGTACGACCTGGGGGCGCGGGCCATCCTCACCACCGGTATCCACGCCTGCCGCATCTGAGCGTCCGAGTGTCCGTCGGGGCGCCGGAGCGGCGCCCCCAGCCCTGGAGTTCCCTTGGCGACACAGCCGTTGCCCAGCCTGCCGTACACCTTCCGCCCCACCCGTACCCGGGTGGTGCTGCTGACCCTCGGAGTGCTCCTGGCCGTCTCCATCTCCGGGGTGGGGCTGGTGTCCGACTTCGAACCGAGCCAGCGGGTGGCCTTCGTGTGTACGGGGCTGCTGGCGCTGGGGGTGCTGTGTCTGCTGAGCCGCCCCCGGGTGACGGTGGACCGCGAGGGGCTGTGGGTGGTCAACCTGACGACCCGACGACGGCTGGAGTGGGCCGAGGTGCTCCGGGTCAACCTGCGTAGCGGTGACCCCTGGGTCTCGTTGGACCTGTCCGACGGCACCACCCTGGCCGCCATGGGCATCCAGACCGGCATCGCCAGGGAGCGGGCCATAGCCGATGCCCGTACGCTGCGGGCGCTGTGCGAGGCCTACGGCGCGGGGGACGACCGGGGCTGACCGGACCCGGTTTTCTTTGGGAATCATTTTCATGTAGCTTCGGGTGGTCCCCGCCGGCCCGTCCGAGGAGCGCAGTCATGGCCGTACCCAAGAGGAAGACCTCCCGCAGCAACACCCGCCACCGCCGTGCCCAGTGGAAGGCGAGCCGACCCCAACTGGTGCCGCTCACCCTGAACGGCCGGACCTACCAGGTGCCGCCCCACCTGGTCCCCGCCTACCGCCGGGGCCTGCTGAGCGTCGAGGACCTCCCAGGGCAGAACAGCTAGGGCGTCTCGTTCGGATCACCACGAGGCCCGCGTACGGCACCCTCCTCGCGTACGGCACCACCCCTGGTCCTCCGAGCCCGGAACGCCACTCAGCCGCCGCACCTCACGCGGACGACCCGGGGGCTGTCCGCCGGGCCCCTTCGTGAGAGCGTCGTGCTCATGGGCGAGTCCTGGGTGATCGATGGCGACACGGTGCCGCTGTCGCCCGAGGCGGTGCTGGAGGCCCTCCGGGTGAGGATCGACAGCGGGCTGCGGGAAACCTGGCTGACCAGTTCCGTGGGGCGCATGGTGGTCCTGGTGACCAACACCGAGCGAGCGATGGTGCTCCTGCTCGAAGGAGTGGGCGATCCCGGCGAACACGCCGTGGACCCCGGAGCTCGGGGATGGAGCGAGGGGTTCGTCCTCTCCGACGGGCAGGACGACGCGTACCCGGACGAGGACACCGTTCCCCTCCACCAGGCATACCGGCTGGTCCAGCACCTCGTGGGCACCGGCTCCTGGCCGACGGACGCCCGCTGGGCGGCCGATCGCTGAACGGCGCGTGCCGTGTGCCTGGGCGGGCCGCCGATCCGGTGGGCCTCGAAGCCGGCACCCGCTCGAAGGGGGCCGCGCCCCGGCACCCGCCGCGACCCACCGCCTCCGCCCCCGGCTCAGGCCCAGGTCCAGCTTTTCCGGTCGGGACCGTTTCCCGACCGGAGGTGCTCTCAGGAGGCGCGCCTCGTGGCAGCCGCATCCGGTGGTGGCCGCCGGCCAACTCCCCCTCCCCGACGGGTGGTTGGAGCGGTGGCCCCGCCTCGGTGTGGAGCCGCCGTGATCACGCGGTACCTGATCACTCCCGGTTTCCGATCGGTAACTAGATAATTCCCCTGCAACTCGTGCCCGGACCTGTACCAGAGGGGTGACGTACCGTCAGAGTTCGCTGCCTGGGCGCCTTCCACGGGGGACCGACCACACCAACGGCGCCGCGCAGCACCATGGGGGAGCACGTGTCGTACGTCCACGTCCCCACGGCCCCTCCGGGGGCGGGGGGACCGTCCGCGCAGGCGGGCCGCACAGGGGGAGTCAGCCGGACCGGGGGCGCGCGGAGCCCGTACACCCGGCGATGTCCGCGCGGGGGTGCCGGATGACACCGCCCGGCCCCCGGGCCACCGTGCCGGGGCCCAGCCGGCCGGGTGCCCGCGTCCACGGGGGTGCCGCACGCCCGTTCACCGTGCTGCTGGGGCCCGACTACGCCGGCAAGTCCTCCGTACTCCGCCGCTTAGCCGACGACCCCTCCTGGACCGTGGTCTCCTACGACCGGGGGCTGCTCGACACCGGCTCGCCCCTCGTCGGACGGGTACGGGACGAGTTCCTCGCCGAGGCCCTGTGCGACCCCGGGCGCTACTCCCCGGACCTGGTGCTCAGCCTCCTCCAGGTCGCCGTGGTCCACCTGCGGGACCGGGTGGCCACCGCGCCCCGGGACACCCACGTCCTGGTGGACTCCTACTACTTCAAGATCCTGGCCAAGTGCCACCTGCTGGGCCTGCGCAACGAGGCGCTGTTCTCCTGGTGGCGGGGCTTCCCCCAGCCCGAGCGGGTCCTCTTCCTGGACGTCACCCCGGACCTCGCCTGGCGCCGCAGCGGTCACGGCGCGGACGCCAACAGCCTGGAGCACTACGGCGAACGGCCCACCGCCCAGACCTTCCAGAGCTTCCAGACCGACCTGCGGCGCACCCTGCTCACCGAGGTCTCCCACCTGGACGTCACCACCATCGAACCCGGACACACCATCGAGGAGACGGTCCGCGCCGTCGAGGCCGCGACCGTGGAACGAGTGAACAGGAACCCCCAGCATGTCTGACCGCGCGGACGAACAGTCCCTCTCCGCCTACCGCACCCGGGTACTCGACGAGCGGGACCGACTGCGCACGGCCCTGGGGGACCTGAGGGCCAGCCAGGCCGAGGCACTGCGGCACCTGCTGTCCGCCAACGCCGACACCGAGTTCGGCCGCGAGCACGGGTTCGCCGACCTGAGCACCCCCGACCACTACCGTGCGGCCGTACCCATCCGCGACTACGACGGGCTCGCGCCCTGGATCGAGGCCGCGGCGGCCGGACGCAGGGGCGTGCTCAGCGCCGACGACCCGGTGGTGTTCTTCAAGAGCAGCGGCAGCACCGGGGAGAGCAAGCAGGTCCCCATCACCCGCGCGTTCATGAAGCGGTCCTTCTTCCCCTTCTTCTACGCCGCCTGGGCCCACTTCACCGAGCACCACCCCGAGGCCGTACGACGTCAGGACGCCACCCTCAACCTCAAGCACGACCCGGCCCCGGTGGCCGGTACCACCCGGTCCGGCCGGCCCCATCTGGGCGCCAGCCAGGTGGACTTCGGCTCCGCCTTCGGCGAGCCCCTGGCCGCCGAGCCCGGCAGCCGGGCGCCCTGGCAGCACCTCCCCGAGTTCGTCGACCCGGCTGACCACCTCGCCCGCAGCTACTTCCGCCTCCGCCGGGCGGTCCAGCACGACGTACGGGCGGTCATCGGCATCAACCCCGCCATGGTCGCCGCCGTCCCGTACCAGCTCGACCAGTGGTCCTCCCGGCTGGTGAAGGACCTGTTCGACGGTACGGTCGACGGCCACCCCGGGTTCGAACCCGACCCCGACCGCGCCCGGTTGCTGGAACGGCTGGCCGAACGCGGCGGGGCCCTGCGGCCCTCCCACGTGTGGCCCCGTATGGAGCTGCTGTACTGCTGGACCACCGGGCTGGCCTCGCTCTACCTGCCCCGCCTGCGCGAGTCCTTCGGCCACCGGGTGTCCGCCCTGCCCGCACCCGTCGCCGCCTCGGAGGGCTTCGTCGGCGTCGCCCTCGACCGGCACCCGACCGCCTGCCACCCGGCCGCCACCGGCGCCTTCCACGAGTTCGTCCACGCCGACGAGGAGATCCGGCCCGACAGCGACACCCTGCTGTTCCACGAGCTGGAGGCCGGCCGCGAGTACCACGTGGTGATCAGCCACGTCGGCGGCCTCTACCGCTACGCCCTCGGCGACGTGGTCCGGGTCGTGGACCACGCCGGAGGGGTGCCCCGCGTGGAGTACGCCGGACGCCGCACCCTCTCCGACACCGCCGGGGAACGACTGCGGGAGTCCCACGTCATCCGCGCCCTGCACACGGCGGTCGCCGCCACCGGACTCGACCTGCGCAACGCCACCTGCCGCGCGGTCACCGACACCCCCGACCGCTACGCCTTCGCCGTGGAACCCTTCACCGACGACTGGTCGGAACGGGAGACGGCCGCCTTCGGCCGGGCCCTGGACCAGAGCCTGCGCCGGGACGCGGCCGGCTACCAACGGGCCCGCCAGGAAGGGCGGTTGGGGAACGTACGGGTGCACCGCGCGGCCCAGGGCGCGTTCGCCCGGGCCTGGCAGGAACGGGTCGCCTCCGGCATCCGCCCGGCCCAGGTCAAGGACCGGGTCTTCCAACACGACGACCACGCCTGGCAGGCCCTGGTCACCGGCCGCCCCGCCACCGCCGCCCTCGGCCACGGCGACCTCTGAGCCACCCCAACCCCGCGAGGAGCACCTCCATGGACGGATTCGACGCGGTCGCCCGTACCGCGCTGCTGACCACCGCCCTCAGGGCCCGGGAGACCGCACGCCCCGACCGCCTCTACGAGGACCCGCACGCCGCCCGGCTCGCCGGCGCCATGGGCGTCGACCTCTTCGACCAGCTGGCCGACAGCGGCCCACCCAGCAGCCCCGGGCCGGACGGACAGGTGCCCAACACCGTCGACTACAACGCCATCCGCACCCGCTTCTTCGACGAGTGGCTGCCCGCCCGGGCCGGTGCCCTGGGCGACCGGGCCCAGGTCGTGATGGTGGCCGCCGGGATGGACACCAGGGCCCACCGGCTGCCCTGGCCCGGGCCGGTGCGCCTGTTCGAACTGGACCGCGCCGCCGTCCTGGAGGCCAAGGACGCCGCGCTGGCCGACGTACCCCTCCACCCGCACGTCACCCGGCACACCGTCCCGGCCGACCTGACGCGCGAGGACTGGCCCGAGGACCTGCGCCGCGCCGGCTACCGCCCCGACGTCCCCTCGGTGTGGCTCCTGGAGGGGCTGCTGTACTACGTACCGGAGGAGGACTCCCGCGCGCTGTTGGACCGGGTGGCCCGGATGATGGCGCCCGGCAGCGAACTGGGCGCCGACCTGGTCAGTGCCAGCGCGCTCACCGCACCGGTCATGGCACCCCTGCTGGAGAGGTTCCAACAGTGGGGCTGCCCCTGGGTGTTCGGCCACGACGAGCCCGAGACCTTCTTCGCCGAGCACGGACTGAAGGTCGAGGCCCTCCAACCCGGCGAGGAGGGCGCCGACTACGGCCGCTGGGCCGACCCCGTACCGCCCCGTGACCTGCCCGGGGTACCCCGCGCCTTCTACGTCCACGGCCGACGGGTGTGAACGGCCACCACCGAACGCGCCCGGTGGCCGGGGGCCGACCCCGGCCACCGGCTTCCGCCCGTTCGCGATCCCGGAACCGGCCGGGCCACCCGTCGACCCCAGGTGAGCGCCCGAGGGAGAAGAGACCATCAGCACCACCGCACCACACCCCGACACCCGGCCCCGGGTGCTCATCGCGCCGGTCACCATCACCCCGACCAAGGCCCTCGGCTTCAGCCACCTCAAGGGCCTGCTGTGGGTGGACACCATGTACCGCGCCAGCCGGCTGCTGAACCGGGCGGACTACCTCTACGACGACAGCGCCTTCCACGTCACCCGGCAGACGTCCGGGTTCTGGGAGTACCTGGACCGCACCTGCGCCGACATCGACCCCGAACACTGCACCGAGACCGACGTCGGCCGGCTCTACGTCGACTACCAGCGCCAGCCCGAACACCCCACCGACGAGGCCCTGCGCCCCTACGTGGACGCCGTCGAGGAGCACGGCTGGACCCACCCCGTCAGCCGCCGCGTCCTCGACCTGTGGCGGGACCACCGCCACCACCTGGGACTGGTCGACCCGGAACTCGGCGTGCCCCGCCCCGCGCGCATGAGCCTGGAGGAGACCGTCGACCACCTCGCCACCCGGGGCTTCTGCCTGGACACCCGCCCCGACGGCGGCCCGGTCTACCTCGACCCCACCGCCCTCGGACTGCCCCTGCGCGGCATCGCCTCGCCGAGCGGCCACCCCAACTACCTCGCCTGCACCCTGCGCGGCCTGCTCCCACTGTTGCCGCACTACGACGAACTCGTCCTGGTCCACGACCGCGAACTGACCGAGGACCACGTGCTGTTGCAGAAGGTGTGCGGTGCCCTGGGCACCGTCACCCACCGGATGGCCGTGGACCGCGTCGCCCTCGACGGGGTGGTCCGCTCCAGCCGGCACGGCGTCGACCCGGTCCACACCGTCGCCCACCTCGTCGACGCGGTGAAGGGCACCGCACCCGAGGAGGCGGTACGCCTGGGCCTGCGGCTGTACTTCATCGCCGGCCTCGGCAAGGGCACCGGCCAGTCGTTCCGCATGGACCTGCTGCGCGGATGCGTGGAGCGGGCGCACGGACTGCTGTCCCGCCCGGACCCCGAGCGGGCCGGCGACCTGTCCTCCTTCCTGGACCGGCACACCGGCGGCCGGGGCTGGGTCGACCCCTACCGGCTGACCTCCGCGCTCCTGAGCCGCCACCGCCCGGCACCCACCCGCGCCCTGGCCCCCCGGATCTACGGATGACCCGCCCGGTCACCCCCACCCGCCGGACGCGGCCGGGACGGTACGGGCCGGGGGCGGCCGTACCCTCCGAACCCGGCCGGCCGGCACGGACGGGGGCCGGCCCCCCGCCGGCCCATCGCCACCGCGCCCGTGCCGCACACCAGCCACCGCACCACCCAACAGCCGCCACCACGAGGGGAGTCGCGGATGTTCACCCAGGAGTTCCTGCGCGCACAGGTCGCCGACCGCTTGCTCGCCGCCCGTCCTGACCAGGCCCCGGTCACCGGCGTACCGGACACCACCGCCCTCGCCGAACTCGCCGCCCGGGCCACGGCCGAACCCTCGCCCACCACGGTGACCGTGGTGCTGCGCCGGTTCGCCCCCGCCACCTTCGCGAAGGCGGCGGTCGAAGCCGTCGCGGGCTACCTTGAGCCGCAACGGGACGCCTGGTTCCGCTCCTACACCCGGGCGGTCTTCCTGTGCGGCGACCCGGACAACCTGCGGGAACGCTTCACCTTCGCCCATGTCAGCGAGGACGGTTCCATGGCCTGGACGGCACCGGGGGAGAGGGGCGAACAGACCGCGCTACGCCGGCTGTTGCAACTGTTCCCCGACTCCCCGCTCCCCGCCCTGCCGGGCCGGCAGCCACTGGTCGAGTCCGGCACCACCAGGCCCCCGACCCGTCTGCACCTGGCTACCTCGGGCGTCACCCGCGCCGGATACCTGGTGCACCTACACCACCTGCTGGCCGAGGCGGTGTTGACCGGCCGGCTCAAGAACCCCTCGGAGCTGACCCTGTGTCACCTGCCCCAGCTGGACCCGGCCGAGGGCCCGTACGCCCTGCTGCGGGTCGCCCCCGAACCCTCCGCCGCCGACGGCCGGTTGCGGGCCTTCGCCGGGCTGGCGGCCACCCGGTAGGGAGGGCGACCGGGGCGGGCGCCCCCTCTGGTGCGCGCTCACGAGGGTGACGCCGGGTCCCGAGGAGGGGGGGAGCCTACCCGTAGCGGGGGCCTCCACATGTGAATAACCGCAGGTGAGGGGCTCGCGGCTCGTTAGCCTTCCGCAACGGGGACGTGATGTCCCCGGGCTCTCGGGACGGCACGATGAGCGGATTCACCGTCGGTTCCGAGGAGTCACCCCACATGCCTGGGACACAGGTCCTGTTATCCCACTCCCGCCTCGCGAGGGTGGCGGCCCGGGTATCCGGCGCCCTCCCGGGACTCCTGACGGTGGCGCTGGTGACCGTCCTCGTGACGCTCCTCGGACTCCCCGGCGGCGCCACGGAGGCGTGGGCCGCTGACGGGCGCGCCCCGGGGAAACCGAAGGAGGAGCGGTTCGACCTGAAGGCGCCGGGGACCACCCACCTCGCCCTGGACCGGGTGCGGAAGGAGTCTCCCGAGCCGTACCAGGAACGCCTGGAGGTCAAGGTGCGTACACGGGGCAGGAGCGGTGCCCTCCAGCACGAGGGGGGCCGGATGACGGCGGACATCAGCCAACTCGCCGACAGGGTCCGCTTCAAGGGTTCCTACCGCTGCGAGAAGCCCACGAAGACGAGGATCGACTGCGGTGCCGAAGTCCTCGACAAGCTGGTACGGGCGCAGTTCGACCTGCTGGCCCGGAAGTCGGCACGCGCAGGTGACTCCGGCCCGGTCCGCTTCACCTACACCTCACCCGAGGGCACGGTCCGCACCGCCACGACGACGGTGGTGATCGGCCAACCGCGCCTGGGCGTCCAGAAACTTCCGGTACGGAAGGACGTCGCTCGCGGGGACGTTGTCAGGCTGCCGATGGTCTTCAAGAACACCGGTGAACTCCCCGTCCACGGCGTGGGGGTGTGGATCACGGGCGGGGTGAACATCCCGCCCGAGAAGCGGCACCGCAACTGCCGCTACCACTACGACAGCAGCGGGGTGTGGTGCTTCCTCCCCGACGTCCACGTCAACCCCGGCGAGGTCTGGAGGCTGAGCCCCGGGCCCGGGGTGCGGAACCTGGGCTCCTCGCTGTACGAGAAGTTCGACTACGGCGTCTTCCCGATGAACCACAGGTTCGGCGGGTCGCCGGGCGACCGGACGTACGAGGGAGGCGAACGCGGCCGGGGTGGCCCGGTACGGGCCGTCAGGACCTCCGAGAAGAAGGGCGACGTGTTCCACACCGGCCCCGACGGACCGGACATGTACCAACTGACCCGGGGGAAGGCCGTCCACGCCGACTACCAGGTGCGCGGCACCATGGTCACCGCCCCTCCCGGCGAGACCGTCCGGGTCCGGGTAGGCGCCCGGAACAACGGCCCCGGAGTCTTCGACCCGGAGGACCCGGAGGTGAGCGTCGCCCTGACGGTGACGTTCCCGCCGGGCACCAAACTGGTGCGTGGCCCCCGTGAACTGATCGACAGCGAGGAGCGCTACTCCCCGCTGTGCGAGCGGCACGACAGGTCCTACACCTGCGAGGTCGGGGCCCTGAGGAAGGGGAAGGCCTACACCACCTTCGACTTCCTGGTACGTCCCGGGAAGGACGGCGTCGGCAAGGTGCGACTCAGGAAGGACGAGGGGGAGTTGCCCCGGAACGACCCCAAGCCCGACAACGACACCGCGAAGATCGTCATCCGCACCGGACCGGACCACATCGCCACGACACCCTTCGTCGTGCTCGGGTGCGTGGCGGTCGGCATCGCCCTGCTGTGCACGCGCCGCCACTGGTGGGCGTTCCTACGCCGGACCGTGCGGGGCCGCGCCCCCACCTCGTAGCGGGTGGGGGACCGGTGCCGGTCACCTCGGGCCACGGCTCGCCGCCCCCTGACCTCGCCGGGCCCGGAACCGCACCCGGGCCGGTACGCGCACCGGGAACGGTCACAGCACGTCGTCCGGGCGCCGTCCCTCCGGGCCCCGACCGGAGAGCACCTCACCGTAGGCCTGCATCAGGTCCGGCAGCCGGAGGGTGGCCAGGTCCTCCCGGCCCGGGGTGCTGCCGTAGCCGGACAGCCTCAGGTCCCGGTAGGCGCAGCTCTTCTCGTACAGGGTCCGCAGGAAACGGCCGTTGCCCAGGTCGTCGATCCACCCCTGGTCGACCACGTGGCCGGCGATGCTGCGCAGCTCCTCCAGCGCCTCCTCGTCCCAGCGGTCCCCACCCTCGGAGGCCAACACCTCGCCGATGGCGGTCAGTTCGAGCGGGCGGTAACTGGGGAAGTCGACACGCGTAGTGAAGCGGGAACCCAGGCCCGGGTTGGCGGACAGCAGGCGGTCCATGCCCTCCGGGTAGCCGGCCAGGATCACCACCAGCCGGTCGCGGTTGTCCTCGGCCCGCTTCAGCAGCACCTGGAGCGCCTCGTCCCCGTAGGCGTCGCCCTTGGAGTAGCCGGAGTTGGACAGGGAGTACGCCTCGTCCACGAACAGCACACCGCCCATGGCGGAGTCGATCAGCTCGTTGGCCTTCACCGCCGTCTGCCCGAGGAACTCCCCGACCAGATCGGCCCGTTGGGCCTCCACCAGGTGGTCGCCCCCCAGCAGGCCCAGGGCGTAGAAGACCCGCCCCAGGATGCGCGCCACCGTGGTCTTGCCGGTACCGGAGGGGCCGGAGAAGACGAAGTGCCGCTTCGGCGGGCGGACCGGCAGCCCCTGGCCCGCGCGCAGCCGGGCCATGTGTAACTGGGCGGACAGCGCCCGTACCTGGCGCTTGACCGGCTCCAGGCCGACCATCCGCTCCAGTTCCTCCAACGCCCGCTCCAGCAGCACCGGATCGGACGGCCCCATCGGCAGGCCCTGCGACCCCGGGGGTGGCCCCACCGGTCCGTCCAGCCGCGCACCGGCGACCGGCCCACCGGTGCCGCCGACCTCGGGGGTCCAGCCGAGGGCCTCCAGAGCGGGGTCGGAGGGGGCGCCGGTCGGGTCGCCGGGCTCTCCGAGTCCGCCGAGCAGGCCGGGGCGGGTGCCGTCGGCCGACCCCGGGGCGGTCGTCACACCGCCCCACTCCACCGCGCCCTCCAGGTCGTCGCCCTCGGCGATGGTGGTGAGCCGGGCGGCGGTGTCCATGAAGGCGGCGTCCACGCTGAGCACCGCCCGGTACAGGGGGAGGGCCGCCGCGCTGCGTCCGGTGCCCTCCCGGGCCCGCGCCAGCCAGTAGCGCAGTTCCTTGCGCTGCGGCTGCTCACTGCGGCACCGCATCAGAGCGGCGGCGAGTACCGGTTCGGCCTGGGCGTACATCTCCAGGCGGACCCGAGCCATACCGGCGAAGAGTCCGGCCTCGATGCCCAGCACCGGGTCGTTCAGCAGCGGCTCGGTGTGCCGCAGCAGCTGGTCCCAGTCCTTGGTGAGATAGGCGCGGCAGGCGTGCAGGAACCGCACCTGGGGGTCGGTGTCCACCGGCGGGCACTCGGCCAGGGCGCGGTCCAGCTCGCCCACGTGGCGGCCGTCCAACCAGTGCGAGGCGTGGGCCAACAGCAGGTCACGCTCGTTCTCCAGCACCGGTTGCACCCACCACCCCAGCCAGTACCAGGAGTTGAGGGACCGGTGGTGACGGGACCGCTGCTCGCCGAAGCGCTGACGGCTGGCGTACATCCGCAGCAGCGCCCGGGGGGCGTCCACCCGCAGCGCGTGCAGCCCCAGCCAGGCGTCGGCCATGCCGGGGTCGAGGCGTACGGCGGTGGCGAACTCCTCCTCGGCCTGGGGGTAGCTGCCCACGGTGTACGCGTCGAGCCCCCGCAACCAGGCCAGGTCCGCCGGGCCCGATGCCGCTCCGGCCGTGCCCGACGATTCGAAGTCCCTCTCGTGCCCCACGCGTCTCTCCCCTGTCCTGCCTTCGCACAACCGTCCTGCCTGCCGAGTGCGCGCTCCCAACTGTCGTAGGGGATCGGGGAGTTGGCGCCGGATGAGGGAATCACGGCGCGTCCTGACACCGCTTCGCATCGTACCCGCGCCGGGCACGCCAACGAAGAGCGTGGTAGGGCCACGCGGGGCGGTGGAAGGGGACCCCGGGCCATGGGCCGCGATCACGGAGGGTGAGAGCGGGTGCCCGCCGGTGGGGTGCGGACAGAACGAAGCCCCCGATCACGGGGGAACAACCGGGGGCTCCGCGTCTCTGGGTGCGTATCGGTAAGACCGCACCTAACGAACGTAATCCCGGGGTCGAGGCGCGGTCAAGCGGATGGCGGAACGCCCGGGTGCCCCGGATCCGCCGCGCCACCGGCGCGTTCTCACTCAGCGTGACACTGCTGTGGGGCCCCTTGTCCCACCGGCCCCACCCGCCACAGATACCCCTCCGGGGATTCACGCACCCGCAGCCGCGCGAAGGGTTCACTGGGGTCCTCGGCGAAGTGCTGACGCTCCCGGGGCACCCAACTCGCCCAGAACTCCCGCTGCTCCGCGCCGTCCCGTGCCCGCCCCCGATCCCAGGAGGAACGCGCGTCCCGGTCCATCCACAGCACACAGGCCAGCCACTCCCGCAGCGCCCGGCGCCCCGCGCCCACCCCCTCGACCAGCACCACCTCGCTCACCGGCAGCCGGGCCCGGTGGGTGAAGGCCCTGGCCCGCCAGTCGTACACCTCGTACCGGGCCTCCTCCCCCCGCAACAGGGGCCGGAGCACCTGCTCACGTAGCCGGTCGGTCCAGCCGAAGTACGAGCCGTGGTGGGCCAGTTGGTCCAGGCCCAGCACCGGCGCCCCGCCCAGCGCCTCGGCCAGCCGCCCCGCGAAGGTGCTCTTGCCCGAGCCGGCGTGCCCGTCGACGGCCACCAGCCGCACCGGCCCACAGGACGGCGGCAGCGCCCGCAGCCGCGCGGCCAGTTCCCCCAGGTCGGTACTCCGCTCGCCCTCACGCCACGCCGGACCCGGCATCCCGTCTCCTCCTCGTGGGCCGAGTGTGATCTTCCGAACGTGGACCGGCCACCCGTCGGTGACGACCGGTCGGCGCCCGGTGACCAGTGTGGCAGGAGGGGCAGGTGGGACGTGGTAAGGCTTTCACAGGTCCACTCCAATATTGGGGACGGCCATACGGCTCTATCGCTGGCCCAGCGCAGCTCAAGCCGCGATAGTGGGTTCTTCCTGGAAGGCTCTGCCCGTACCCGATCATCTTGGGGGACCCTCTGCCATGAACAGACCCGCCAGCCGCCGAACCGTACTGGCCGCGGCGCTCGCCGCCACCGCCGGAGCCGTGGCCGTGCCCACGGCCCTCGCCTCCGCCAACACCACCGGTCACCGCCCCACCGGACACCACCACCCGCGGGAGTCGTTCGTGGATTTCCGCGCCTGGCGCAGCAAGGCGGACTGGGCCAAGGGTGAGGGGAAGGGCGTGAAGGCCGCCAAGGGCGCCCGCCCCGGCATCGTGATCGGCAAGTCCCAGGGCACCGTCGAGTACACCGACCCGCACACCAAGAAGAAGGCGGAGTGGGAGTACGCCAGCTGGACCTCACCCAGCTACTCGCCCTCGGTCCCCGCCTCCCAGCTGATCGCCTCCTGGAACGCGCACACCCCCGCGGGCACCTGGATCCGCGTCGAGGCGCAGGGCACCTACACCGACGGCGCCACCACCCCCTGGTACACCCTGGGCGTGTGGACCTCCGGTGACGGCGACGACGTGGTGCGCCGCACCTCGGTCGACGACCAGAGCGACGACAAGAGCAGCGTCGGCACCGACACCCTGGCCATCGACGACCCGGCCAGCGGCGTACGCCTGACCGGCTACCAGCTGCGCGTCACCCTCTACCGCACCCCCAAGAGCGACGCCACCCCGACCGTGTGGCGCCTGGGCGCGATGAGCTCCGACGTACCCGACCGCTTCGAGGTGCCGGCCAGCAAGCCGGGCCCGGCCGCCGGGGTCGAGCTGAAGGTGCCGCGCTACTCGCAGAACGTCCACGAGGGCCAGTACCCCGAGTACGACGGTGGCGGCGAGGCCTGGTGCAGCCCCACCTCCTCGCAGATGATCCTGGAGTACTGGGGCCGCAAGCCCACCAAGAAGGACCTGGAGTGGGTCAACCCCGACTACGCGGACCCCCAGGTCTGCCACGCCGCCCGCCACACCTTCGACTACCAGTACGAGGGCTGCGGCAACTGGCCGTTCAACGCCGCCTACGCGGCCACCTACAAGGACATGCAGGCCGCCGTCACCCGGCTCGACAGCCTGCACGAGATCGAGCTGCTGGTGGCCGCCGGCATCCCGGTGATCACCTCCCAGTCCTTCCTGGAGTCCGAACTGGACGGCGCCGGGTACGGCACCGCCGGTCACCTGATGACGGTCATCGGCTTCACCAAGAAGGGCGACGTGATCGCCAACGACCCGGCCTCGCCGGACAACCCCTCGGTGCGCCACGTCTACAAGCGACGGCAGTTCGAGAACATCTGGCTGAGGACCAAGCGCAAGAACGACGAGGGCGAGGTCGTCGGCGGCTCCGGCGGTGTCGTCTACGTCTACTTCCCCACCGAGCTGAAGGCCGGGCAGGCCAAGGTGCTCAAGAGGCTGGGTCTCCTCTAGGGGCTCGGCCCCCGGGGCCACCGCTTCACCGGGAGGGGCTCCCACCGCACCACGGTGGGAGCCCCTCCCGTACGCGTGCCACGGCCACGCCCCTCGTCGGACGGTGCCCCGGGAGTGGGGGAGGCCGTGGTGCTGGGGTTGTTCCGGGGGCTGTCCCCGGAGAGGAGACGGGTGGCCCGCATACGGACGTGCGCCGGACCGGAGGGGTGCCCCCGGGAGTCCCAGCCGATGCCACGGTCCTGCGACCACGAGCCGGGCTCGCCGGAGCGGGCGTGGTCGGGTTCCGCCGAGGGCCTCATCCCTCCGGGGCACACCGCCCTACCCGGTCCGTGCCCGCGAGGGTGCCGACAGTGCGTGGTCGTACGCGGCCTTGCCGCTACTCCGTGACGAACGGTGCGTACCCGAGCGGGACCTCACTCACCCGACGGTCGGAGAAGAGCAGGGTCAGCTGGTGCGCGTTGGTCTCCACGGACCTCCATCCCGATCCCCCCACGGAGGGCCGCGAGAGCCGCGACGGGGGACAGCGCCGGAGCGGACGAGGGGGCGGGCGGAACCCGGAAGAGTGGCCCCGCCGGACCCGGAAGGGTGGTCAGGCTTCGCGCGGAACGGACTCCAGGAACTCCCGCACGGCCCGGTACGGGGCCTTCCCGGACCAGAGGGCGGTGAGTGGGCGGGAGATCCGAAGGCCCTCGACCGGGACACGTACCAGCCGTCCCGCGCGCACGTCCTCCGACACCGCCAGGGAACTCAGCGCGCCGGGGCCGACGCCGCCCATGACCGCGCTGCGGACCCCGAGCGTCGTGGACGCGACCGCCGCCGGCTCGGCGGCCAGGGGGTGGCCCGCTTCGGCGAGGGCGTCCTCCAAGGCCTGTCGGGTACCGCTGCCGGCCTCGCGCAACACCAGGCCGGTGGCGGACAGTTCCCGCAGCGACACCCGGGCCCTGCGGGCCCACCGGTGTCCCCGCCGTACGACCACCTCGATGGTGTCGTGGGCGACCACGGCGGAGCCGAGATCCGTGGGGAGGGTCGGCGCCTCGATGAACCCCAGGTCGGCGGCCCCCTCCCGTACGGCCTCCACCACGGCGCTGCTGTTCGCCGCCGTGAGTTGGGCGACCGGCCCCGCGTCGCCGACCGCGTCGCGCCAGCGGGCGATCCAGTCCGGTAGGAGGTGCTCCGCGAGCGTCAGGCTCGCGGCGATGCGCATCCTCTTCGCGTGGTCGGAGCGGAGCGACGCCGTGGCGTCCGAGAACTCGTCCACGGCCGCCAGCAGCGTCGTCGCCCACCCCACGATCAACTCGCCGGCGGGCGTCAGCCGGGAACCGCGCGCCGAGCGCACCAGCAGCCGCAACCGCAGTTGCCTCTCCAGGCCCCGGATACGCAGGGAGACCGCCTGCTGACTCACGCCGAGGCGTGCGCCCGCCGCCGAGAGGCTGTTCTCCTCCGCGACGATCGTCAGCGCGCGCAACGCCTTCAGGTCCGGTTCGTCGCCCATGCCCCCTCAATCGGTCAGCCACAAGGATAACTTGTGGCACGCGCGTGATCTGCCCCTACCCGTACGTGATCAGCGGCGGAACGATGAAGGGCATGACACCCACCCGGAGCGACCCGACGACCCGTCAGGAGCGGTTCCGTGCCCTCCTGCCGGGGCTGACCCTGTGCCTGGTCGCGGCCGGGACGTCGTACGGGATCAGCCTGCCGCTGCCGGGGGTGAGTCCGCTCATCGTCGCGATCGTGCTGGGCGTGCTCCTGGCCAACGTCGCACGGGTCCCGCCCCGGGCGGCGGTGGGCGTCGACTTCTCCGCCAAGAAGCTGCTGCGCGCCGGCATCCTCCTGCTCGGGCTTCACCTGGTACTCGCCGACGTCCTCGCCCTCGGAACCCCGACGCTGGTCGTCGTCGCCTGCATCGTCGGTGCCGGACTGTTCGGCACCGTGCTCCTGGGCCGGCTGCTACGGGTCCCGCCCGGGCTCTCGCTCCTCATCGCCTGCGGGTTCTCCATCTGCGGCGCCGCCGCCGTGGCGGGAGCGGCGGGAGTGACCGACCCGGACGACGAAGCCGAGGAGGACACCGTCACCGCGGTCGCCCTGGTGGTGGTCTTCGGGACGCTGATGATCCCCCTCGTACCCCTGGCCGCGAGGTCACTCGGGCTCGGGCCGGAGGCCGCCGGGATGTGGGCCGGCGGGGCCATCCACGAGATCGCCCAGGTCGTCGCCTCTGGAGGAGCCATCGGCGGGGGAGCCCTCGCCGTCGCGGTCGTCGTCAAGCTCTCCCGTGTGCTGCTGCTCGCGCCCGTCGTGGCCACCCTCAGCCTCCGGCAACGCCGGCTCAGCCGGGGTGCGGCCGAGTCGGGCCAGCGGGAATCTGCCGCGAAGTTGCCGCCGGTCGTGCCACCGTTCGTCATCGGCTTCGTCGCGATGGTGCTCCTGCGCTCGTTCGTCCCCCTGCCCGACGTCGTTCCGACCTTGGGCGGGGTGCTACAGACCGGTCTGCTGGCGGCGGCCATGTTCGGGCTCGGCTGTGGCGTGAAGGTCCGCGACCTGGCGGCGGTGGGGCTCAGGCCCTTCGCGTTGGCCGCCCTCTCCACCGCTCTGGTCGCCACCGTCGCCTACCTCGGCGTCACGCTCGTGACCTGACGAGGTGTCCCTATGCCTTCCCCGCCCGGGAGGCGTAGGGACACCTGGGCTGAACGTCGGGCCCGCGCAGGGAAGTTGGGGAGCCGTGGCGCTCCAGCGGCCACGTCCCGACCGACGGGCCGTACTCGTACGGGCGTGAATGCGGGCTGCCCACCTCGGCGGGCCCCCTGGTGAGCCCCGTCGGGGCGCGGACAGGACCGGCAGAGGCCCACACGAAGCCCCGTACCCGGAACCGGAACCCCACTCCCGCGTACTGGCCCGCTGTTCCGGGCTCCGCCGCCGAACGCCTCCCGCCCATGGGTAGAAGCACCGATGATCACCGGAGGCCGTACCGCGCCCACCACCGGGGCCTCGGTCATGCGGAGCGATGGACTCCCGTTGCATAACGGGATCGGTCCGACACCCTCCGTTCATGTTCCCCGACTGGGAATGTTGGATTCCGAGAGCATCCTCCTCCACGTGAGACGTATCGCAGGGATCGTCCTCGCGCTGTTGCTGCTCAGCGGTGTGGTGGTCGCCGCCATCGCGGGCCGGCAGGACGAGGACCAGGGCACGGCAACGAAGACCGTGCGTGCGGTGATCGGTTCGGAGAAGGCCGACTTCTTCGCCGATCCAGACGTGGTGAAGGCCCTCGCCGACAGGGGCTACACCGTGACGACGGAGACCTCCGGGTCCTGGGCCATGGAGGGGCTGGACCTCAGGGGGTTCGACCTCGCGTTCCCCTCCAGCCAGGCGCCCGCCGAGGCCCTCGCCGCCAGGCTCCGGGTACGGCGCCCGCTTCCGAGGCCGTTCCACTCCCCGCTGGTGGTGGTCGCCCATCGTGGTGCCGCTCAGGTGCTCGCGTCGAACGGGCTGGCCACCCTGGACCGGCACCGGGGCGTGCTGCGCATGGGCGCCTACCTCGACGCGGCCCGGCGCGGACGGACCTGGCAGCAGCTCAAGGGGAGTGAGAAGTACGGCGAGTTGACCGGCACGCTCTTCGTCACCAGCACCGACCCGAAGACCTCCAGTTCCGGCGCCCTCTACCTCGCCGCCGCCTCCTATGTGGCCCAGGGCGGGAAGGTGGTGGCGAGCGGCGCCGACGTGGACCGCACCGCCCCGCTGATGCGCCGTCTGGTCAGCGTCCAGGGCGCCCAACAGTCCAGTTCCGACGCCCCGTTCCGGGACTTCGTCAGCAACGCGGGGAACCCGCTGGTCCTGGTGTACGAGTCCCAGGTCGCCTCCCTACTGCTCGGCGAGCGGGACCCCGGCGACCTCACCGTCCTCTACCCGGACAACACCGCCACCAGTGACCGCACCGTCGTACCGCTCACCCGGAACGGCCGGGACCTCGGCGAACTCCTCGCCACCGACCCGGCGTTGCGCGAGCTGGCCGTACGGCACGGGTTCCGGCCCCAGGGCGACGCCACGGAGTTCACGACGGCCACCGCCCCGTACACCTCGTACCTCAACCAGAAGCTGACCGGTGTCCGGCAGACGCCCGTGCCCACCTCGACGGTGCTGCACGAGATGGCGCGCCGGGCCCACGGATGACCAGGGGAAACAGCGATGACCGAGTACCACGTCAGCCCGCACGCCAGCGGGCTCACCCTGAGCGGGGACGACCTGTTCACGCTGACGCCGCCCGAGGCCGTGGAGCCGGTGCCGAAGGGGAAGGCGGGCGGCCTCGTGCCCGTGGACGAGGGGGTGCGCACGGACACGGCACGGAAGGCCGCCGAGTACGTCGAGGGCCTCGCCACCCTCGACGCCCGCTCACCCGAGTTCGCCGGCAAGGTCGGTGAGATCGTGGCCCTCGGCGCCGCCGAGATGCGGACCGCCTCCCAGCAGTCCAACCGGATGCTGGAACGCACCGTCCGCGGCCTGCCGCACAAGGGCGGCGACGCCCAGGCCCAGGTCGCCGGATCACTGGTCGCACTGCGGCGCGTGGTGGAGGACCTAGACCCGGGCGACCTGCCCGCGAACCGGGCCCGCAGGTTCCTCTCCAGGCTGCCCGGCGGCAACAGGCTGCGCGACCACCTCGCCAGGTACGCCTCCGCGCAGGCCACCCTGAACACCATCGTGGGCGCGCTGCGCGGCGGCCAGGACGAACTGCGCCGCGACAACGCCGCACTCCAGACCGAGCGGGTGCGCCTCTGGGAGACCATGGGCAAGCTCCAGGAGTACGTCGTACTGACCGAGGCCCTGGACACGGCCGTCGAGGAGCGTGTGGCGGGGGTCGAGGCGAGCGAACCGCAACAGGCCGACAGCCTGCGCGCGGACGTGCTCTTCCCGGTCCGTCAGAAGCGGCAGGACCTGCTCACCCAACTCGCGGTCTGCGCGCAGGGCTACCTCGCCATGGACGTCGTACGGCGCAGCAACGACGAACTGATCAAGGGCGTGGACCGCGCGGCCACCACCACCGTCTCGGCCCTGCGCATCTCCGTGATGCTGGCCTCCGCGCTCGACCACCAGAAGAAGGTCATCGAACAGGTCGACGCGCTGCGGGGGACCACCGACGACCTGATCCGGGGCAATGCCGAGATGCTGTCCGCCCAGAGCGGCGACATCCAGCGCATCGCCGCCGACCCGGCCGTGAGCGCCGAGACCCTGCGCACCGCCTTCCAACAGATCCACCGGACCCTGGACACCATCGACACCTACACCACGCGGGCGACCGAGGTGATGGCGACGACCGTCGAGAACCTCACGGCCGAACTGCGGAACGCGAACAGCTACCTGGAACGCAGCCGTTCGCGGGAAGCCCAGGCCGGAGGCCTCACATGAGACCACACCTGAGACGGATCGCCCTGGCCCTCGCGGCGGCCACCGCCCTGCTGACCGCCTGTACCTCCGGCCAGCGGCACCAAGACGACCCGTCAGCCACCCCCCGCGCGGACCGCACCCTGCGGGTACTCGCCTCCAGCGAACTCGCCGACATGGCACCGGTCCTGGACCAGGTGCGCAAGGACACCGGCATCACGGTCCGGCCCACCTACACGGGCACCCTCGACGCGGTCGACCTGGTGGCGAGGGGCGAGGCGGACCGGACGTACGACGCGCTGTGGCTGTCGTCGAACGACTACCTGCGGCTGCGCCCGGACGCGGCGAAGAAGGTGGTCTCCGAGACGCCGGTGATGTCGAGTCCGGTCGCCATCGGCGTCAGGGCGGAGGCGATGGACCGGCTGCGCTGGAAACCCGGGAACGTCACCTGGTCCCAGGTCGAACGGGCCGTGCGGGACGGCGAACTGACCTACGGCATGACCGATCCGGCGCGCTCCCACTCCGGGTTCGCCACGCTGATCTCGGTGGCCGCCGCGCTCTCGGGCGCCCAGTCCGCGCTCACCGACGCGGACGTGGCGAAGGCGACTCCGAGGCTGCGGAGGTTCTTCCAGGGGCAGCAGCTGACCTCGGGGTCCTCGGGGTGGCTGGCCCAGGCGTACACACGGCGTGGCAACGTCGACGCCCTGCTCAACTACGAATCGGTGCTCCGGGGTGTAGGCGGCCTCACCGTGGTCCGGCCCCGGGACGGCGTGGTCACCGCCGACTACCCGCTCTCCACCCTCGCGTCGAGCGGCGCCGGCACCCGCGCCGACCTCCGCGGGCTGACCGAGGCACTGCGCTCGGACGCCGTGCAGAAACTGATCACCGACCGCACCCGTCGCCGCCCGGTCGTCCCGTCCGTACCGCCCACCACCGGGCTCGACACCAGCCGACGGCGCGAACTGCCCTTCCCCGGAACCCGCTCGGTGGCCGACGGCCTCCTCGACTCGTACGAGAACAAGCTGCGCCGGCCCTCACGGACGGTGTACGTCCTGGACACCTCCGGCTCGATGCGCGGCGACCGGCTCCGCCAGCTGAAGAAGGCGCTCATCGGCCTCACCGGGGACTTCCGGCAACGCGAGGAGGTCACCCTGATGCCGTTCGGCTCGGTGGTGAAGAGCGTACGGACCCATGTCGTCAGCCCCTCCGACCCACGGAAGGGCCTCACCGCCATCCGCGAGGACACCGACGCGCTCGCCGCGTCCGGCGACACCGCCGTGTACACCTCGCTGGAGAAGGCCTATGAGCATCTGGGCGCGGACAAGGACACCTTCACGTCGATCGTGCTGATGACGGACGGTGAGAACACCACCGGCTCGCCGGCCGGGCACTTCGACACCTTCTACCGGGGACTCACCCGGGCCGAGCGGGAAACACCGGTGTTTCCCGTCCTCTTCGGCGACTCCGACCGGACGGAACTCACCCACATCGCGGACCTGACCGGAGGCCGGCTCTTCGACGCCCGGACCGCCTCGCTCGACGACGCCTTCGAGGAGATCCGTGGCTACCAGTAGCGGGTTCCTGCGGTACCTGGAGTCCCGCAGGAACCTCACCGGCGCCGCCTGCGGGCTGACCGGCCTGGCGCTGACCTTCGGCAAGGTCGCGGGCCCGTACTGGCCCGTCGTCGTGGCGGGACTGTACGGCGCGGGGGCGCTGATCGCCCCACCGGAGCGGTCACCCCGGCCCGAGTTCCCCGACCCGTCCGCCCCACTGGACTCGGTACGCGGCGACTTCGAGACGCTGGAGACCTACCTCAGCGCCGTCACGCTGCCCCCCGAGGCCAGCGGCCGACTCACCGAACTGACCGAACTGCTGGCCGCCCTCCTCCACCCCGACTGGGGTACGGAACTCCTCAGCCACGACCCGGAGGGCGTGCACACGTTGTCCCGGATCGTGCGACAGGACCTGCCGGAAGCGGTCGACACCTACGTCAGGACCCGCTGGTGGACCCGGCTGGCCCCGGGCCAGGACTCCCCGGAGCACCATCTGGAACGCCAATTGGGGCTGTTGACGGACCAGGCCGAACGGTTGGCGGTGGACCTGCGGGAGACCCAGGCCCGCCGCCAGGAGTCCCACACCCGCTATCTGGAGGGCCGGGACCGCCGCAGCGGCACCACCACGTGAGAGGGAGCACCAGCGCACCGGTCCACGGACCCGGGGAGGTCAGGGACCGTGGCCTTCACCACCGGGACCCGCCGGGACGCCGCCCGCCCTGGACGGGGGAGCGGCTACGGAGCCTCGGTCCGCCGAGTGGCACCCCGACCCGGGGAGCGGGGCGCCACTCGGCGGGGGCCGGGTACGACGGTCCGGATCCTCCAATCTGACCCCGTCCAGGACCTCGAATCCGCTCCACCGCCGCAGCTGCCTTCCAGCGCGATCCTTAGTTTCAGCCGAGCCAGCGGCGCACTGAGGCAGTAGTGGATGCCCCGGCCAAGAGCAAGATGCGGATTGGGGCTACGTCCGATGTCGAACCGATCGGCGGTGGGGAAGACCGCTTCATCAAGGAGGGCTGACGTCAGCCAGACGAGGACGATCGCGTCTGGGGGCAACTCCTTGTCTCGCACCGTCGTCTTTCGCATTGTGCGGCGCGGAGCAGCAGGCAACTGCCCTCTGTACGCAGTACCTCCTCAACCGCCGCGGGGAACAGCCCCAAGGTCCCCGCGCAACCTCTTGAGGAGCTCGGGGCGAACGGCGAGGAGGAGTACGGCACTGCCCAGCATCATCGTCGTAGTGATGTGCCCGCCGACGAGAAGGAAACCGCAGACTCCTAGAATCTTTTCGTCCTCAAGTCGCTCTCCGTCACTCTCAACGGTGGCGAGCTTACTGATCAGGTCGGTTCCGGGCTCAGCCTGGCGTGCCCGAATGATTTCCAGGAAATAGGCGTTCATCTCCCCGATCGCCGGCTCCACCGACTCCAGCACCTCATGGGGAGCGACGACGACAGGTTCGTCCGTACGTCCTCGGAAGAACAAGGCGTTGGACCACCGTTTGAAGTGAATGCGTTCGACGAGCGGTTTTCCAGCAGCTCTACCATGACAGTGAGTGGGAGTGGGTATGCGAACTGCTCGATGAGCTCTACCTTCTCAGCGTCCCCCATGGTGTCAAGTAGGTCTTCGGTGATCTGAGAGATGCGCGGACCCGGCTCCTGGATCACACGCGGGGTGAACGCCTTGATGACCAAGTTCCGCAACTTCTTGTGCTGGGGTGGGTCGAACCCAAGAACGCGCTGTTGGCCACTGTGGCGAAGTTTTCGGACTGGGCGATGAGGTCACGCATGTCGGAGGAGAACGTCTCATGGTCGGCCAGCACCGCGGTGGCGTCGTTGTGCCTGAACATATGCCAGTAACCGAGTTCTTCTCGTGGTGCACGGGGGAGATCTTCCGCATACGGGTCCGCCAGGCCACCAGCGCCTCGTACTCGAGTGACTGGTCGGCAAGGTTGGCTCCCTGTACGCCACTGTTGGTCATCACTGCTCTTCTGTCGCACGGGCGAACGGTTGAGGACTTGGTGTGTCCCTGTGGGGTTCAACCGCGGATGATCCCTTCCAGAACGTCGACAGCTCGGTCGATGTCGGTTGCCGAGTTGAGGATGCCGGGGGCAAACCTCACTGCGCTCTCCCGGTAAGGTGTCTGCCCGGCCATGACACGCCGCTCCTCCAGAGCGGCAGCGATTTCTCCCGGTTCTCGGCCTTCGATGTCGAAACAGGTCATACCCGAGCGCATCGCGGGATCGGACGGAGTGCGCACGGTGACGCCATCGATTTGCGACAGCCGTTGGTGGCAGTAGGTGTTCAAGTCTGCGATGCGTGCGGCGACCTTGTCTTTCCCCATGGCGAGTTGGAAGTCGAAGGTTTCGGCCAGTGCCCAGCGGTGCTCGTAGGCGGGAAAGCCTCCAGGAGTGCATAGCCGAGCTCGCGGAGCCTCCGCGTCGGGGGTCCGGCCCAGATACCACGGCCAGAACACCTCCACATCGAAAGAGGTCATGATGGGCTCGACCGCCTTCCATCCCTTCTTGCTCGCCCAGACCAGCCCCGTACCCCGGGGGCCGAAGAGCCACTTGTGGCATCCCGTCATAAAGAAGTCGCAACCGAGCTCCCCGACCGCGAAGTCCTCCACCCCGAAGCCGTGGACGGCATCCACACAAATGAGCACTTGGCGGTCCTCAGAGCGGCCAGCGTTGACCGCCGTCATCGCCTTCCCGATCTCTGCCAGTGGGAGTTTCACTCCGGTGCCTGAGTGGACCCAGGTCAGGGCGAGGACTCGGGTGTTATCTCGGATCTCCCGGACAATGGTGGAGACAATCTCGTCACGTGTTGCGGCCGGTCCGTGGGTGTAGAGGCTCACACAGCGGTGCGTGGCACCGCTGGCAGCCGCCTTGAAGCGCAGGAGTTCGGAGGCCGCATAGTGTTCGTGCCGAGTGCTGAGGATTTCGTCACCGGGCCGCAGCCGCATGCCGGTGTAGACAACGGCCATACCGGCCGTGGTGCTCTCGGTGAGGGCTATCACGTCGGGGTCGGCACCGAGATAGACGCCCGCCCGCTCGAGCACTCGCCGAACGCGCTCGTCTCGCTGGTGGAAATGGAGGGCAGGGTTTCGGTCCAGTCGCTCCCGGTGGTAGGCGATGGCCTCGCGGACGGGACGCGGGTGAGGGGCCAACATCGACAGGGCCAGGTGTATGTAGGAGGAATCCAAGTCGAACTGCTCGCGGGCCCATTCCCAAAGCCGGGCCTCTCCTGGCCGTGCCTCGGTTGCAGATGACAGATCAGAGTTTGTGGGCGTCATCTCGTCCTTCCGTCCCATCACATCGGCCTGATCCGGCCGCATACCTTCAGAAGATGATTGTTCGCAGAATCGGTCCTCCGGGCCCCGGAGGACCTGGCGGACTCAGGTCGGGGTGTGCCCCGTATCGGAGGCTTCCGGCCTCGAAGCGGTGATGTACATGACGGGCGTACGCAGGACGACGTGATCAGCGTGTTCGCTGCGGGCGTTCACTTCGGCCGTGATGGCCCGACTCACGCGTTCCCGTTCGCTCGCAGACACCCGCTCCCAGAGTTTTCGCATGCCATGTGTCCAGGTCCACCGCAGGAACGCATCTGACGAGGCTGTGGTGATGAATGCGGACTCCTCGCCCACCTCGACGTTCGCGAATCCCGCTGCCAGCAAATCGGAACGGACCTGCTGCGGTCCGCCGAAGGCCTCTGCATAGGGATAGATGCCGCTTCCCGAATCGTGGGCCGCACAGAACCGGGCGATCGAGCGCAGACCGAAGACTTCCGGCTCCGGGTGATCAACTGTTGCCGGCGCAGAAAGTCCGAGCCGCCCACCACGACGCAGCAGCCGATGGTAGGTGCGCAGCGCAGCGGGGATATCGGCGAGCATGTGCACACTCATCCCACCGGTGATGGCGTCGAAGGCCCCGGGTGGGAACTGCGGTGACTGTCCCTCCCCCACCACAGCATCAATCTGCCTCATACCCTGCCCACGGGCTTCTTCCTGCACCGCCTCCACCATGGCCGGCGAGAGGTCGATACCCGTGACCCGCCCGCTTTTCCCCACGGCCCTCGCCGCGGGGAAAAGCACGGCCCCTCGGCCGGTCCCCACGTCCAGGACGGTCTGCCCCGCGACGATGCCCACTAGAGCGACGAGCCGTTCACCGACGGGGCCGAAATAGGTGACTCCCGACCGGTCGTATTCCGGGGCTATGTCATCGAAGATGACTTGCACCGCATACCGAGGATCCGTCATCGGGTCGCGCTCCCGCTGCGCAACGGTGCATCGGTGACGGAGACCATCACTCCGAACAGGTCGTGGTGGAGGTTCCTCAAGAGCGTTTCCTTGCCCCCCTCCGATCGATCGATGAGCCCCAGGCGGTCGGCCTTCGCGAGGAGGTCCTCCGACTCCGCCAGGCCGTAGTGCTCAAGGATCGCGGTGACCGAATTCGGGTACCGGCTCTTGTCGATCTTGTGTGTGCGGGTTGGTTCCTGCCGGAAGCCACTGCCGGCCATGCGTTTCAGTACACCGGGGAGAACCTTCATGGTCCGGTCGTATCTCGCCCACTCCGGGACCCGGTAGTTGAAGGGGTCGGGACGTTCCAGGACCTGCTGGCAGACCGTCGCGAAATGACTCTCCGACATCCGGGCGAACTCGTATGGGTTGTCGTTGCTGTGATCTAGGTAATCGACATCCACGAGGCCGCCGTTCGTGTCGTCGATGAAGTACGGGAAGCCATCCCATCGGGGCACCACTGCCGGTATTCCGCAGGCCAGGGCTTCCAGCGGCGACTTCCCATAGGTCTCGAAGATGCTCGTGGCGCCGGAAACGAAAAGGTCAGCCGCGTTGTAGAGAGAGGCCGTCTGCCATTTCTCCAGCCGATGGAATAGGAGCACATCTTCCATCTGCGCCGCCAACCGGTTGTAGTACGGAGGATCAATATGGGTCACGGACATGACAAGAAGCGCACTCGGGTTGTCCTTCCGCAGTAGGTGATAACCAGAAAGGAGGGCACCCAAACCCTTGTCGTTCATGAACCGTCCGGTATACAGCAGGATCTGGCGGTCTTGGGGAAGTCCCAGGAGCTGCCGGCACTCGCTCCTGTCTTGTCTGCCGTACACATCTTTGATTCCGAAGGTGCAGATATTCGCTGCTGGTATCCCGGTGAGGTGCTCATAGGCCCGAACTGCGTTTTCGGAACCGCAGATGACAAGGTCTTGCGGATGAGAGAGCTCCGCGACAAGTAGGAAGTAGAAGAGGAGGTTTAGAGGGTACGGATTGCTGTGGGGGATCATGAGAGCCGGGGCGTTGTAACCGTCCCGCCGCATGAAGTATACGAGCGGCACCGCTTCGACATATTCAGCGATCACAACATCCACGATGGAGAGATCACAGGACGACTTCAACGCCCGGTACATCTCGTAGAAGCGCTCGTATGTATGCTCTGTGGGCGGTAGCGGATGCAACCGGAAGAAGAGTGTATCTGCCTCCTCACAGAAATTTCTGATATCGTCGGATGAGTCCGTGAGAGCCAGGATCTTGGTCACCATACTTCTCCTTCCATCCTTGCTGCGCATCGGTGTAGGTGCCCCGGGGGCTACTGCGGGGCACCCATCCGAACTATTGGGTGGCGGACAGCGTTTCGAAGTACATTTGTGCGCTGCTCATACCCGTCCACTTTCGCGTCGCTTGCGCCTCTCTGGCGGCTTTGACTACGCGGCGTATCCCCTCACGCACATCGACCTCGTGACGGAAGCCGAGGACGTCCACAGTTTGATCTATATTCGCCAGAAGTCGCTCTGCATAGATCGCAATCGGCACTTCCACGAATTTTGGTTCGATTCTCTTTCCCAATTCTTGACCGGCCAGGTCCAGAACTTCATTGAAGGACGTCTCAACCCCCGTTCCCAGGTTGAACTCCTGGGTCTTCAGATCCCGTTCCAAGGCGGCCTGGAAAGCTCGGCCGGCATCCTCGACGTAGATGAAGTCACGAGTCTGGCTTCCGTCCCCCCATACTATCGGTGTGGCATCGTTTAGCAGCGCCCACACGAACAGCGAAATGACGTTCGCGTAACCGCCCTTACTGAACTCATCGTGGCCGTAGACACTAAATGGGCGCATCCCGATGGCCGTAATCCCGTACCTCTCCGAGTACTGCCGAGCCACCTCCTCGTTCCACTTCTTCGACAGTGCCTTGAGGTCCGGGGGGTTCAGTTCCATGCTCTCGACGTAGGGAACAGGGTTCCCCTCGTACACGGCACTGGTGCTCGCGTATACCAGCTTGCGGATGTCCTGCCGGCGCATGGCTTCGAGAAGGTTGATGAACCCGTGCGTCGTTACCGAGGCACCGCCCACCGGGTCCTCTTCGTACATGAGGAAAGAGGACGGCGCGGCCAAGTGAATTACTGCGTCCTTACCTCGCATCACCTGCATCAGCAGATCGAGATTCCGGGTGTCGCCCTGGACCCACTCGACGTGGTCGCGGATGTCTTCGGGGACGTGCTGCCAGCCACCGATCTTGAAGTTGTCCAAGGAAGTGAGGTTGTATCCATCTCCGAGCATGCCCCGGATCATGTTGCGCCCGATGAACCCCGCTCCCCCGGTGACCAGTACATTCTTGGACATCATGGTTCCCCTCAGCTCTCGGTGGTGTGGTGCTCCGACGTACGCAGCCGCCGCCGAAGCGGCGGCTGCGTGGTGTGCGAAGTGCGGCAACGGTCAGGTGAGCGTGCGCTCAGGCATCCACGCAGTGCCGACCGGAGCCCACTGGGTGCGTTCGGACAGCCACGTGGTGCCGACCGGAGCCCACTGGGTGCGTTCGGACAGCCACGTGGTGCCGACCGGAGCCCACTGGGTGCGCTCAGGCATCCACGCCGTATTGACGGGAGCCCATTCCGTGCGCTCGTTGCGCATGTTGCTCTCCAATCCTTTGGAAACGGAGACTGCTGCTACCTCCTCCTCGGAGTTCACCCCACGTTTTGTGATCGCGAGCAGAATCAACTCTCCCGACTGAGTGGCGAACGAAGAGAAAAGGGGAGGTCATCGAGGCGTGGACTTCGAGTGTCCCCATGCCTTCGTAATTGGGCATGAATTCGCCTCGACCTTTGACAGTCTGTGCCCGACAAGAGGAGAAAGTCAATGTTAAGCAGGCGCCTTATTTGAGTCAGTATGCGCGTAACGTGCGTGAAGCAAGATGCCAAAAATACTTGAAGTGACGGGCGCACTTGGGCTGCTTCGGAACACTGCTTGAGTCTCATCCCGTAATGCCCGACGTCAACAACGGTGTGGGGTCGCTGGGTCAAGCGATAGCCCAACTAGGGGCTGAATCTGCACGTTCGGCGCGATGGCTAGCACCGGTACGCTGCCTTTCTGCGGACTCGATCAAAGATCGCCGTAGGTAGATGGGGGCACCGTGATACAAGAAACTTCCTTTGTGAGTAAGAATTCTGAGGTCGGCAGAATCGCCTTCGCCGGCTTGGTGGGAACCACCAGCCAGTACTTCGGATTCTTTAGCTACGCTCTTGCCGCGGTGCTCGTCTTCCCCGATATCTTCTTCCCGGGGTCCGATACCGCTACTGCCTCTCTGACTGCCTTCGCTTCTATAGGCGTTGCCTTTGTAATGCGTCCGTTGGGGGCACTCGTCTTCGGTCATTTCGGCGACCGGTACGGCCGCAGATCGGTGCTTGTGGTCTCCTTGCTGATGATGGCGGCTGCGACCTTCCCAATCGGCCTTCTTCCCGAGTACGCGAGTATCGGCGTCGCGGCCCCTGTCCTCCTTGTCCTCTTGCGTGTGGCGCAGGGGGCGGCGCTCGGAGGTGAGGGAATGGGGGCGGTCGTGCTGGCCGTCGAGCATGCTCCGCCGCGGCGCCGGGGCCTCTACTCGGCGTTCCCTGGAGTCGGCGCATCACTCGGAGCCCTGCTTGCCAATGCGGTTTTCCTTGCCCTCTCCACCGAAATGCCTCCGGAGCAGTTCCAGAGCTGGGGCTGGCGCGTTCCGTTTCTTTTCAGTCTTGCCCTGGCAGCAATCGCCGTCTTCGTGCGGATGTCGATCTCTGAAACCCCTGTGTTCACGTCCGCCATGGCGCGCGAGGAGAGGCTACGAATCCCGATTGTCGAGGTCGTCCGCCGCGAACCGCGGGCGCTGCTCCTCTCAGTAGGTGCGATGGTTGTCGGTAACGTCCTCTACTTCGTGACGCAGATTTTTGCGCTTTCCTACGGCACAACGACTCTCGGTATCTCTGAGGACACGATGCTGGTTGCCACCCTGAGCTCCATTGGCGTGCAGTCCGTCGTCGGTTTCGCATCGGCAGTTTTTTCGGACCGGCTCGGGCGGCGGCGGCTGTGCATCGCCGGCGCAGTGCTTTGCGCTCTGTGGGCCGCTCCTCTGGTCTGGCTGCTCCGAACCCGGACGCCATGGATGATCGTGCTGGGGTTCTGCGTGTCGATGCTCGTCTACGCCATTTACTCCGGGCCGCTGAGCGCATATTTGGCAGGCGTTTTCGAGACCCATTTCCGATTTACCGCTGTCGCCCTGGTCTTCAACACTGGGGTGATGGCAGGAGGCGCCCTGGCGCCCATGGTTTCCGACCGGCTGGTCGCGCTGACGGGGTCTGCGTGGTCGGTGGCCGGATTCGTCGTGGCCACCGCCGTGTTGAGTCTGGGGTCGCTGAGCCGCCTGTCGGAGTTCTACCCGGAACACCTCGGGCCGCAAGAAACAGCCGGAGAGGACGACCCGCCACCCCTGGCAGCGCGGAGAAGCAGCGCACGGAACGACGTCCGCCCGACGCGCTCTACTCGGTCGGCCACTGAGGGGGCCCGACCGGAAAAGGACTGAACTCCCCCTTCTCCTATGAAGGGACAACTCGATGAGCACCGAGTATAGGAACGCTCTTCACTCCCTGGGCGATACGCGCTGCTGTCAGCCTGCGCTTACCCGACCTGATCGCGGAGGCGTTGCCGGGCCCGAGGCCCTGGCCTCACGAACGGGAGCTGATCCGAAGGCTCTGTCCCGTCTCCTGTGCCATTGGCGAACTTGGCTGCTGCGGTGGGAGGAACCCGGGGGCTATTAGTGACATCGTTGGGGGAGGCCCTACGCAGTGACCACCCGGCGGGAGTCGCGGGTTTCCTCGACCAGAGTGATGCTTGGGCACGGGCAGGTGATCGCGTGGTGCCGGGACTGCTGCACTCCGTCCGTACCGGAAGGCCTGCGTGGGAGCACACCTTCGGGGAACCGTTCTGGGACGCGCTCAGCACCGACGTTGAACTCGCGGAGGCACTCGACCGAGCGATGTCGGTGCATGTAACCGGGATCGGTCCGTGGCTCGCCAACACGTGGGACTGGAAGTCCGTCCATCACGTAGCGGACGTTGGCGGGGGCACAGGGAGGCTTCTGTCCGCTGTACTACGCGCCCACCCCCACCTGCGAGGCACAGTTGTGGAGCAGGACCGGACAGCGAAGCGGGCGGGCGCGCTGTTCGCCGAGGAAGGTGTCGCAGAGCGGGCGACCGCCGTCAGCGGTGACTTCTTCGACCCGCTGCCAGGCAACCCAGACGTATGTCTTCTGACGCACGTCCTCCACGACTGGCCCACGATGACGCCATCGCCATCCTGCGTCGCTGCGCCGATGCCCTCCCCGTCCCGGGTCGACTGCTCGTCGTGGACCGGATCCGTGACGACGCTCAGGCGTCCTACGGACAACTCGCGGTGAGTCAGCGGGACATGGCCATGCTTGTCGTCCTGGGTGGTGTGGAGCGTACGAGAGAGGAACTTCGCCGGTTGGTGAAGGAGGCAGACCTTCGCCCAACGGCCACGTTGCCGACCGAGGGGGAGGGGCTGTACCTGATGGAGTTCGTGCCGAAGAACGGCAGTCGTTGAGTTCAGCGTCGGCCCGCCCGGGATTGTCCACCTCGCCCTTCTCTGAGTGGACAATCCTGGACGCGAAGAGGTCAGACCGTCTCCTGCTGCTTCTCCGGTGCCGCAGCGCGGCTCCGCATAGCTGGCAGCAGCGTCACCAGGCCAAGGAACGCCAGGCCCACTGCGGCGGCCGGCACGAGCCCCAGGCCGACCGCGATGACACCGCCTCCGACCGCTCCCCCGAGCGCCGCGCCGACATACACGGAACTACTCTGTACGGCCATCGCCTGCGTCGCCGCCTCCGTCCCCACTCGGGCAAGCATCAGAGACTGGATGCTGGGCGGCACCGCCCACGCGGCTGCCGACCAGACAACGAGCAACACGGCGGTGAGCGCGACGGGGACCGGCCTGACGGTCCAGAGTCCCGCGAAGGCCAGCATCGTGGCGCAGAAGACCAGGCTCGCGAGGGCAAAGACCCGGCCGGGGGCGTATCGGTCGATCAGGCGCCCGGAGGCCTGGGTACCAAGTAGGCCTCCGGCGCCGGAACACACCAACAACACGGCCAACATGGTGGGCGTGACTCCCGAGACCCCGGACAGGAAGGGCGCGATGTAAGTCTGGAAGGCGAGGTTACCGGCAACGGTCAGGACGGTGACCACCAGGATTGCCGTGACGGTGCCGTTGAGCAGCGGGCGGACCATGTCGGCGAGTGCTTTGCGCTCCATGACCGCGCACGCTTCCGCACGCGGGAGCGTGCGCACGAGCAGGAGGAGTGCGGCAACACCGAGAAGGCCGCCGAATACGAAGGTTGCCCTCCAGTTGAGGACCGCGCCGATCCAGGTGCCGGCCGGGACACCGAGCAGCACTGCCCCGGTCAGGCCGGTCATGACGGTGGCCAGGTAGCGGCCCCGACGCTCCGGCGGTGCCTCGGCGCTCGCTGCGGCCAATGCCGTGGGCAGAACCAGGGCAGCGGCCAACGCGGCGAGGACACGCAGCGTCATGAGTGCTGCGTAGGTGTCGACGAGCAGGACCGCGAAGTTCGCGGCGCCGAAAACGGTCAGGGCCACGCACAGTGCGCGCCGTCGTTGAATGCGGAGCGGCAAGAACGCCCACATCGGCGCGGCGAGTGCGTAAGTCAGCGAGTACACCGTCACCAGTTGGCCAGTGGCGGTCTCGGACAGGTGGACGGTGGCCGAGATCGCCGGGAGGACTCCAATGATGATGTAGTCGTCTGTCTGCACGGCGAACGCCGCAAGCGCCAGGGCGAACAGCCACACTGGACGGGCTGTAGTACGGGACTTCATACCGTAAGGGTAACGATCGTTTCTCTAACTGTGGGCAGAGTGCTCCCACAGCACGATGAGGAGGTGGGTCGAAGTGCCCAGACCGGTCAGGCCCGAACGCCGACGCGAGGTGATTGACGCCGTGATCGAGCAGCTCGCCACTACCGGCATCGGCAGCTTCTCCCTGCGAACGCTGGCGGAGGGCATCGGCCAGAGCACTCGTGTGCTGACGCATCACTTCACCGACAAGAGCACCCTTCTCTCGGCCGTCCTCGAACGGCTCGACGAACGGCAGCACGAGGCGCTGCGCTCAACGCCAGGCTGGCACGACCCCGCTGTCAGGGTCAGCTCCCTCGTCCGGTCGGCATGGGAGCGGAACCTCGGCGCCGAGGAGCTGGCCATGACCCGGCTCATCCGGGAGATCGAAGGGCTCGCAGCCGCCGGCCGGCTGACACTGCCCGACGCCGGATTCGTGCGAGGCCGGGCCGAGTTCGTCGCCTCCTGTCTGGTGCACCGAGGCCTGCCCCAGAGCAGTGCGCTGACCAGAGCAACGCTTCTCAATAGCGCCTTTTCGAGTCTGCAGAACGATTACCTCGTCACGGGGGACAAAGCGCGAGTCGAAGCCGCACTCGACGAACTGTGCGTGTGGATCGACGACTGCGTATGGCACGGCACCTGACCGGGACCATGGGCCCCGCGTTCGGCCGGCTCCGAGCATCAGGTCACGGTGCTCCGCCTCCCGTCCCTACCGTCGAGTCCGCTGGTCTCCCCAATGTGGTGGGCAAAGGCACGCACCATGGCTTCGTGCGAGTCCTCGCGAAGGGGCCGCGCCCGGAAGGTCCTTCCAGGCCGCCGTACTACTCCAGTGGTAGGTCTCCGGTTGAACGGACGAGGTCTGACGGCCGGGACAACTGGCTTGGTGCGGATCCACTCAGCAGGTCCGCATTACCTTACGCAACCAGACGGGGCCAGCGTCACCGCTATGAACGGGGCGCCTCGTGGCTACGACGCCGAAATACGAACCACCCGTCGGAACACCTCGATCATGCTTGGTCGCCCCGGCCCTTCGCCGTTGAGGTGTGCGCGAGCGGCGTCGGTGAAGCGGCCGATCGCCTGCAGGGGGAGGCGTGGAGGGGGCCTTCGGGGAGGCCTCCCCGTCGCGGATCCTCTCTAAGACGCCGGACGCAATCGCCTCCCACCGGGCGTTATCAGCTGAGTTGACGATCTGTCGGGCCAAGCCAGCGACATCATCAGGTCCTTCGAGAGCGACGACTGTAGCGACCCTGCTCGCCTCCCTGGGCGATACCGCCCAGCTCGACCGGATCACCGACGCCGGATTGTGCCACGGTGCCGCCAGGCTGCTGCACACCACCCACCGCGTCGCCCACGGCGCCCTGACCACCGGCCGCCGCGCTCGTCCTGGACGCCGAAGCTCGCGGTGGCCTCGCGGTCTTCGGCTGGGACGCCTGCCCGCTCCTCGGCTGGCAGGACACAGTTGGTGGAGCTGATGCTGCCGTACCTGTGGGCTTCCGACGTCGACGGCCTCCCGGCGAACGTGTGCGTGGACGCCTGTCCGACACTGCGGCACGCCTACGGGCAACTGGGGGTGCGGGCCGAACTCCAGCCGGTGGACCTCGTGATCGAGGACGAGGGCGATGACCGGAACCGTTTCGGCAGTCTGGAACCGTCCTGGACAGGCACATCGTGGAACGGGCACTGCGTGTTGGTGCTGCCCGGACTCGCAGCGGATCGTGGACGCCACCGTGGAGCAGTTCGACAAGGTCCACGACTGCGGGCACTACTGCGGGCCGTCGGTGACGCTCCGTACGGGCCGGACGAGGCCCGGGATATCCGGTTCCATCTGCCCGCCGAGGACGGGCAGGAGCGGTGGCTGCGGCTGGATGAGATCCCGCTGCCACCCGCCACGCCCGCCGCCTGGCCCCGACCGTAGCGCGACGGCCAGCCGCAGCATGAGGCTCACCGTCGGTGCGAAAGCCGGCCGGTACTGCCGCCGCTGAGGCGTCCAACGTCGCGCTTGAGCGCCCTCCGAGCTGGCGCGGGTCGAGGCCTTCGACGTCTTCGACCGCCACTGTCATTCCCCGGTCTCGATAACCCACTTACCGGTGATGATGCGGTCCAGGTTCTGGTTATCCCGCTTGGCCTCATCCAGCGCCTGGAGGAACGTGACAGGTAGCGACCACGCGTTCATCATCGCCGCTGACGCCCACGATGGTGTCCGCACGGACGGGTTCGCGTCCGCTCCCGTCGCCCGGCTCGGTCAATACCCATCAGCCACTACCTCCCCTCAACTCTGCGTGGATGACGTGCTGTTCATCCTCACTCTCCGACGCGAACGCGGTGTCATGTTCCACAAGACCCGTGGGGTTCAGTTGCGGGGCCCGACCGTAGCCGTGCAGTCAGCCCCCGCTGGCAGGCGCCGCCTCAAAAGCCTCAGTCGGTTGGCGCCGAAGCCGGGGCACCTCATCGTGCTGGGCAGCCAGCCGGGACAACGCGAGTGGCGACAGCCGACATGTCCTGCCCGCCCCTTTCACGAGCACTCTTTGATGACCTTGAGTGACCGCACTGAGTCCTTTCGTGCATTACTGAAGTACCCACTGAAATGAACCTTGCGGTACTGAAATCCTCAGGGCCATCCGACAACCCGGCTCGGGCCTCCCTTGGACAGGTCGCGGTGCCCTGGGCCGTCGTACTCGGTGCCGTGGACCTCATGCGGACGGTACCGGCCGCTGCGTCGGACCGTCGTAGGAGGCCAGCGGCCTGATGAGGGCGTTGTGGGCGAGTTGTTCGGTGATGTGGGCGGTCCAGCCGGTGATACGGCTCATCACGAAGATGGGGGTGAAGACCGGGATGTCGAAGCCCATCAGGTGGTACGCCAGCCCGGCCGGGTAGTCCAGGTTGGGGTGGATGCCCTTGCGCTGGACCATGGCCTCCCGCAGGGCGGTGTGCAGGGTGGCCATCCGGGTCACCTCCGGGTCACCGGCGCGGGCGACCAGACGGTCCAGGGCTTCCTGCATGATCGGCACCCGGGAGTCGCCGTGCTTGTAGACACGGTGGCCGAAGCCCATGATCTTGCGCTTGTCCGCCAGCGCCTGGTCCAGCCACTCCCCGGCGCGCCCGGGGTCGCCGATCTCGTTGAGCATGTGCATCACGGCCTCGTTGGCGCCGCCGTGCAGCGGCCCCTTCAGGGCGCCGACGGCGGCGGTGACCGCGCTGTAGAGGTCGGACAGGGTCGAGGTGACCACCCGGGCGGTGAACGTCGAGGCGTTGAAGCTGTGTTCGGCGTACAGCACCAGGGAGATCTCGAAGCAGCGGACCACCTCGGGCTCCGGCACGGTGCCGAAGCACATGTGGAAGAAGTTCTGGGCGTAGCCGAGTTCGGGGTCGGGCGGGATCGGGTCGAGTCCGCGCCGCCGCCGCTGGTCGGCGGCCACCACGGTGGGCAGTTTCGCCAGCAGGGTCAGCGACTTGGCCCGGTTGCGGACCAGGCTGTCGTCGTCCTCGGTGGGGTCCTCGGCGCCGATGAAGCTGACGGCCGTGCGGAGCACGTCCATGGGGTGGCAGGTCTCGGGGAGCCGGGCGAGGAGTTCCAGCGTGGCCCGGTCCAGCGGGCGCAGGGCGCGCTCCCGGGCGCGGAAGTCCCGGAGCTGGTCGGGGTCGGGGAGTTCGCCGTACCACAGCAGGTAGGCCACCTCCTCGAAGGAGCGGTGCGCGGCCAGGTCCTGCACCGGGTAACCCCGGTAGGTCAGGGAGTTGGTCTCCTCGATCACGGTGGAGATCTCGGTGGTGTCGACGACGACACCGGCCAACCCCCGGTGGATCTCGGGCGGGACGACGGTCATGGTGGATGTCTCCAGTGGGTCAGGTACCGGGAGTGGGGTCGCAGGTGGCCGGGCGAGCGGGGTCAGCCGCGCGGAGTACGGGGGCACCGCGCGGAGGGCTCGTCGGCGTCCGGCCGGGGTGGTGGGGGTGCGCGGTATCAGAACAGCCCCTTGGGGAGCCGGGAGTCGTGGGCGGCGACCGCCTCGGTGTCCACCGAGGGGAAGAGCCCGCCCAGTTGGGCACCGGTCAGCCCGGCGGCCCCCTCCGCCGCCCGGAGGAACCGCTCCTGGTCGGCCTCGGTCACCACTCCCTCCGCGAGGGTGCGGAACTTGTGGACGTAGGCCGGGCGGTCGAAGGGGCGGGCGCCGGCGGGGTGGGCGTCGGCCACCGCCAGTTCGTCCTCGATCACCGAACCGTCGTCGAGGGTGATCACCGCCCGGCCGCCGAAGGCGCGGCGGTCGGGGTCGGGGTCGTGGTAGCGGCGGGTCCACTCGGGGTCCTCGACCGTGCTGATCCTCCGCCACAGGGCGACGGTCTCGGGGCGGCGGGCCCGCTCGGGGGCGTAGGAGCGTTCGTGGTGCCAGCCGCCGTCCTCCAGGGCGACGGCCAGGATGTAGGGCACCGAGTGGTCCAGGGTCTCCCGGCTGGCGGTGGGGTCGTACTTCTGGGGGTCGTTCGCGCCGGAGCCGATGACGTGGTGGGTGTGGTGGCTGGTGTGGAGCACCACCGACCGCACCGCCGCGAGCGGGCCGACCTTCTCCCGGAGCCGTCGGGCCAGGTCGATGATCGCCTGCGCCTGGTACTCGGCGGAGTGCTCCTTGGTGTAGGTGTCCAGGATGGCCCGCCGGGGCTCGCCGGGTTCCGGCAGGCGCACGGTGTACGAGGACTCGGGGCCGTCCAGCATCCAGGCCAGGAACCCGTCCTCGCCCTCGTAGATCGGTGAGGGGGAGCCCTCGCCCCGCATCGCGCGGTCCACCGCCTCGATGGCGACCTTGCCGGCGAAGGCCGGGGCGTACGCCTTCCAGCTGGAGATCTCCCCCTTGCGGGACTGCCGGGTGGCGGTGGTGGTGTGCACGGCCTGCTGGACCGCCTGGTAGACGGTCGGGGTGTCCAGTTCCAGCAGGGCGCCCAGACCGCAGGCGGTGGCCGCGCTCAGGTGGGCGACGTGGTCGATACGGTGCTCGTGCAGGCAGATGCCCTTGACCAGCGCGACGTGGATCTCGTACGCGGCCACCACGGCCCGCAGCAGGTCGGCGCCACCGCGACCGCTGTGCTGGGCGACCGCCAGCAGGGGCGGGATGTTGTCGCCGGGGTGGGAGTAGTCGGCGGCCAGATAGGTGTCGTGGTAGTCGAGTTCGCGTACGGCGGTGCCGTTGGCCCAGGCCGCCCACTCCGGCGACACCCGCACCCCGGTGCCGAACACCGAGGAACCGGCCACGGTGGCCTGGTGCGCCCGGGCCTGCGCGCGGGCCACGGCCACGGGCCGGCGGTACAGCGAGGCGACGGCGACCGAGGCGTTGTCGATGATCCGGTTCACGGCCATCGCGGCGGCCTCCGCGTCCAGTTCCCCGACGTGCGGGGTTCCGGTGGCCACGGCGGCCAGCTTCCAGGCGAGCTGGTCCTCGCGGGCCAGCTGGTCGGCGCTGGGGTGGACGCGTACCTGGTGGTCGATCACGGGGCTCCTTCGGGGCGCGGCGCTCATGGGGGAACGTGATCGACACTGCCCGTCCGGTACCTGTTCCGCCACCACTCCAATGTGCGGAATCCGTACAGCGAACCGTTGTGAATCTGCGGAATCTGCGGATCGCGCGGATGTTATCTTCGCAAGGTTCCCGAAGGCGGAACGCCGTCCACCGGGGCCCGAACAAGGAAGTGCCTCATGGCCCGACGAGCAGCCGACCGCAAGATCTACGCCCACGCGAAACTGCGCAGACTGCGCCGGGAACGTGGCATGAACCAGGTCGACATGGCGGGCGCGCTGGGCATCTCCACCAGCTACGCCAACCAGATCGAGCAGAGCCAGCGCCCGCTGACGGCACCGGTACTGTTGCGGATCGCGGAGGTGTTCGGCGTCGACCCGGAGTTTTTCTCCGAGGTCGCGGAGGACCGGCTCGCCACCGAGCTTCGCACCGCCCTCGCCGACGAGGCGTGCGGAGTGACGCCGCCTGGGGCCGAGGAGATCGGCGACATGGCCCGCGACCACCCGGACATGGCTCGTGCCCTGGTCGCCCTGCACCGCCGATACCGCGACGCCGCCGAACAGGCCGCCGCCCTCGGCTCGCCCGACGCGGACGGCGTGCTGCTGCCCTCCAGTGAGCCGCATGACGAGGTCCGGGACTTCTTCTACACGCACCACAACCACTTCGAACCCCTCGACACCGAAGCCGAACGGACCGCCGAGGCCCTGGGCCTGCGCACCGGCCAAGCGGCCGAACCCCTCTCCGTGCTGCTCGCGGAACGCCACGGCGTCCGCGTCGTCCCGGCCGCGCCGGAACGGTCCGGCGACGCGCGGCGCTTCGACCCGAACACCGGCCTGCTGTTCCTCTCGCACTGGCTCAGCGACGGTCAGCGCGCGTTCCAACTCGCCACCCAACTCGCCCTGCTGGAACACGGCCCCCTGATCGACCAACTCGCCGACAGCGCCACGGGGTTGACCTCCCCGGCGTCACCGCGCCTGGCCCGTATCGGCCTGGCGAACTACTTCGCGGGCGCGCTGCTGATGCCCTACACGGCCTTCCACACCGCCGCCGAAGAGGCCCGCTACGACGTCGAGTTGCTCTCCGCGCGCTTCGGCGTCGGGTTCGAGACCATCTGCCACCGGCTCAGCACCCTCCAGCGCACCGGCCGCCGAGGGGTGCCCTTCTCCTTCCTGCGGGTGGACCGGGCGGGCAACATCTCCAAGCGGCAGTCCGCCACCGACTTCCACTTCTCCCGGCTGGGCGGCACCTGCCCCCTGTGGACGGTCTACGAGGCGTTCTCCTCGCCCGGCCGGATCCTCACCCAGGTCGCCGAAATGCCCGACGGCAAGCGGTACTTCTGGGTGGCGCGCACCGTGACCCGGGGCGGCTACGGGCACCGGGCGCCACGCGCCGAGTTCGCGGTGGCCCTCGGCTGCGAACTGCGCCACGCCCACCGGCTGGTGTACGCCGAGGGCGTGGCCCTGGACGACCCCCTCGCCGCGACCCCGATCGGCCTGGGCTGCCGCATCTGCGAACGCCGCGACTGCGCCCAGCGGGCCCGGCCGCCCGCCGGCGGCCGGCTCACCATCGACCCGGACCGTCGCAGCTACGTGCCCTACCCGGTGGAGAGCGCGCCCGCGCATGACGCGCGCCCGGCCCACCTCCCCGGCGCCCCCTCCTGAGGTCTCCGCCGCTCGCCGCGAGGGTGACGGTGTCGGGCGTCGGGTCGCCGCGCGGCACCGGCATGGGACTGTTGACAGAGGAGCCGACCGCGCTCAGGACGGCCGGCCGAAGGCCGGTCGTGGCATCGCACGGCGCGAGGAGTACGTATGACGTTCACCGACATCACCATCGTGCCGGTACCGAGTGACCGTAGGGCCGCCTTCCTGGCGTTCTCGCGCCGGATGGCCGAGGTCTACCGCGAGTACGGGGCGACCAGGATCGTCGACTACTGGCAGGCGGGCGCTTCGGCCAGCCCGGACGACTTCCACGCGGAGGGGGTCGACCACGGCCCGGGGGAACTGCGGGGGCTCGCGAGCCTGACCGGTGCGTCAGACCGGGAGTCGGTCGTCGTGACCCTCACGGAATGGCCGTCGCGGGAGGTCCGCGACCGAGGTAACGCGGCTGCCACCAGGGACCCGCGCGTCCTCGCCACCCTCGACGAGGAGCCCGTGTTCGACGGGCGTCGTCTGGTCGGCGAGAGTTTCGAGACCGCGATGAGTCTGCCCGAGGAACGCTAGCCCCTGGTCCGGCGGTGCCCCCCCGACGAACGGTGGTGCCGGGTGCGTGGAGCACCAGTGTCATCAACGCCGGCCGACCTCGACCATGTCGAGGCCTACGGTGCGGTGACGCCGACCGAGCACCGGACCGCACGGGAGGCGGTCCTTGGCCGAACCCCTCTCGTGCGGTGCGGCTCGTGCGAGCGGGGGCGCCCTCGGGTTCCGACGGCGCCCCGCGCGCCCTGCCGTCGTAGGCCGGTTACGCCCCGACGGACAGGTACTCCTTGGTGCGCACGATGCGCTCACGCTCGGCGAACGAGGCCAACCGCTCCTGGACGGCGGAGCTGTCGCCGTCCCGGTTGACGGCTTCCAACGTCTCCCTGACGGCGGTGATCACGGCGCGTTGCAGATCCGAGGGGACGATGATCAGCCGGTACCCCAGTTCCCGCAGTCGTTCGCGGGGGACCATCGGTGTCTTCCCGCCGTGGAACATGTTGATCAGCTTCGGCTGCGGGATCCGCTCGGCGATCTGCTCGATCTGCTCGACGGTCTCGGGCGCCTCGACGAAGATGACGTCGGCGCCGGCGGCGAGGTAGGCGTGGGCGCGGTCGATCGCGCTCTCCAGGCCCTCGGAGGCGATCGCGTCCGTACGGGCGATCACGACGAAGTCGGGGTCCTGCCGGGCCTCGACGACCGCCCGGATCTTGCTGGTCATCTCCTGAGTGCTCACCAGCGACTTGTCGTCGAGGTGCCCGCAGCGTTTGGGGAAGGTCTGGTCCTCGATGTGCAGTCCCGCCAACCCCAGGCGCTCGAAGACCTGCGTGGTACGGACGGCGTTGACCGCGTTGCCGAAGCCGGTGTCGGCGTCGGCGATGATCGGCAGGCTGGTCACGGCGGCCATCTGCGCCAGCCGGTCCGCGATCTCCGTGAGCCCGAGGAGCCCGATGTCGGGCACCCCGCAACTCCGCGCGATGGCACCTCCGCTGGCGTACAGCAGCTCGCTGCCGCTCTCCTCCACGAGGCGGGCGGTGAGACCGTCGTACGCGCCGGGGGCGAGGTGGATTCCGTCGCTCTCGATCATGTGGCGGAGGCGGGTGGTGGGGCGCATGAGATGGAACTCCTCGGGACGGAGACTGCGGTGTGGAGGGGAGCCGAACACCGCAGGGGAGCGGCCGAGCTCACTGTATACAGACGGTATACCGTTCCTGTCCAGGGGCGTTCCCCGGGGAGGATTCGCCACCCGGTCCGCGCCGCCCTACGTTGTCAGGACTCCGAGCACCTTCGCGCCCGCAAGGTGAGCGGCACTCGCGGAGGAGCCATGAAACACAGCACACGAGCCTACGAACAGCTGCGTCAGGAGATCGTCGCCTGGGAACTGCCGCCCGGCACGCACCTGAGCGAGATCCGCATCGCCGAGCGCCTCGGTGTCTCCCGCACTCCGCTGCGAGAGGCCCTGCAACGACTCGCCGCCGACAACCTGGTGAAGGTGGTACCGGGGCGGGGCGCCTTCGTCACGGACATCTCCCTCCAAGACGTCAGGAACCTCTTCCAGCTCCGCGAGGCGCTGGACACCTACGCGGTACGGCTGTGCGCCCGGTCTTCCCGGCGCGGCGAATTCGCCGCGCTGGAACGGGACTTCACACGACAGCACGCCGAACTCGACACCGCCCCCGACGCCGTACGGCTGGACGGCTACTACGAGTTGACCGCCAGGCTGGACCAGCGGATCGACCAGGTCGCCGGCAATCCCTACCTGGCCGCCGCCGCACTGCCCCTGCGGGACCAGCTCCGCCGGTTGCGGAGGATCGCCCGCCGTACGCCGGGCCGGATCGCGCGCAGCGCCGTGGAGCACGCCCACATCTGTGGTGCGGTCGCCGAAGGTGACGAGGCGCGTGCCGCGGACCTGACGGCGACGCACATCAACAACAGCCTCCGCAACATCCTCTCGGCGATGACCGACGGGTTCGGGGACGCGAACGACTCGTGACGGCGGCCGGTCGGGCGTCAGCGTCGGAGCCCGGGTCGAGAGGGGATCGGGTGAGGGGCTCGCGACGGGGGCGCCCGTACCCGTTCCACGGCTTCACGCCCCGCCTCCTCGTGCCCGAGGGGCGCCGGGAGTCCTCCGGCCGCACGCGGGGTGAGCCCCTCGGGTCGGACCTGCCCGCGAGGGTCGCCCCCGCTCCTGCGGGACTTGTCGGAGGCGCCCCGAACCGACAGCAGCGGACCGCGTCTTAGTATGGTGAGCCTTACCTAAGTTCAGAGGTGGATGAGTTCACTCCGGGAGAGACATGGCGACGACGGGGGCACCCGCAGGTGAGGCCGCTGACCAGGCCGCCGACATCAAGGTCCAGCAGAAGGCCGACGCGCGGACCCTCAAGGAACTGATGAGCCCGGTGGCGTGGAACCTGACCGTGGGCCGGCTCCTCGCGGCGCTCTCCGGGCTCCTGGCCGTCGTGCCGTACGTCGCCCTGGTGCACATCGGCGAGGTACTGCTCGACGCGGCTCGCGCCGACGTGAGCGTGGACGGCGACGAGGTCAACCGGTGGCTGCGTGTCCTGCTGATCGCGTTCACCCTGCGGCTGGCCCTCTACTTCCTGGCGCTGCTCGTCACGCACCTCGCCGACATCAGGCTCGGCCACCTGATCCGCCTGCGCATGGTGCGGCGCTTCTCGCGGGTGCCGCTGGTCTGGTTCACCTCCACCAACTCCGGGCGCGTCCGCAAGGCCTTGCAGGACGACATCGGCACCATCCACAACCTGATCGCGCACCGTCCGGTCGAGGCCACCAACGCGGTCGTCATGCCGCTGGGGCTGATGGTCTACGCGTTCGTCATCGACTGGCGGCTCGGCCTGCTCGCCATCGCGACGCTCCCGCTCTACGTCGCGGCCATGGCGCTGTCCATGCGGGGCATGGGCGAGAAGACTGTACAGATGGACGTCAAGCTCGGCGTCGTCTCGGCGCGCATGGTGGAGTTCGTCACCGGCATCACCGTCGTGAAGGCGTTCGGCCGGGTCGGGCGCGCGCACCGCGCCTACCAGAACGCCGCCGAGGAGTTCCAGGAGTTCTACTACGCCTGGGTGCGCCCGCTGATCACCGTCAGCTCGCTGGGCAACTCCCTGCTCGCGGTGCCGCTGATCCTGCTGATCAACATCGGTGGTGGCACCTGGCTGGCGCACCACGGCTCGGTCACCGCCGCCGACGTACTGGCCACCTCGTTGATCGCCCTGCTCGTCCCGTACGGCCTCGAAGTGCTGATGACCTCGATGTGGGCCCAGCAGATGGCTGGGGCGTCGGCCCGCCGCCTCACCGACCTGTTGGAGACGCCGGTCCTGGCCGAGCACGACTCCGAGCACCCGGTGCCCACCGGACACGAGGTCGTCTTCGAGCACGTCAGCTACTCCTACGGCGAGGGCCCGGACGTCGAACTCGCCCTGGAGGACGTCTCGTTCACCCTGCGGGAGGGCACGGTCACCGCGCTGGTGGGACCGTCCGGGTCCGGCAAGTCGACCATCGCGGCACTGCTGGCCCGCTTCGACGACCCCCGCTCGGGAACGATCCGCCTCGGGGGAGCGCCGGTCGACCGGATCGACGCGCTGTACTCGTACGTCGGCTTCGTCCTCCAGGACCCCCAACTGCCGTCCCTCAGCATCCGGGACAACATCGCGCTGGGCCGCCCGGACGCCACCGACGAACAGGTCCGCGACGCCGCCCGCGCCGCCCGCGTCCTCGACGAGATCGAGGAGCTGCCGAACGGCTTCGACACCGTGTACGGCGCCGACACCGGACTCTCCGGCGGCCAGGCGCAACGCATCGCGATCGCCCGGGCCGTCCTGGTCGACGCCCCCGTACTGGTCCTCGACGAGGCCACCGCCCTCACCGACCCCGAGTCGCAGCACCAGATCCAACAGGCGCTGTCGGACCTGGTACGCGGCAAGACGGTGCTGCTGATCGCCCACCGGCCCGAGGTGATCAGCGGCGTGGACCAGATCGTCCTCGTCGAGGGTGGTCGCGTCGTCGCGGCCGGCACCCACGAGGAGTTGCTGGGGCACCCCGGGTACGCCCGCCTGTGGGAATCCACCACGGCGACGCTCGACCGAGGAGTGGACGCGTGAACCTCCCCCTGATCGACATCGTTCCGCGCCTCAGGCGCATGGTCTCCCGACCCCGCGCGCTGCGCCCGGCACTCCTGGTCGCCGTGCTGAGCGGACTGGTCGAGGGCCTCGCCCTGGCGTCGCTGTTGCCCGCGATCAGTTCCCTCGCCTCCGACGACGCCGTCTGGGGACTGCGTATCGGCGGCTGGCTGTGGGTCCTCGGGGTCCTCGCGGCCACCTGCTTCGGGCTGAACTACCTGCAGGAACGCCGTACGTACGCGGTCGCCCTGGACTTCCTCTTCAGCATCCACCGGCTGGTCGGTGACCAGGTGGCCAAGCAGCCGCTGGGCTGGTTCGCCCGGCCGCTGGCCGGACGCCTGTCCCGGATGGTCTCGGTGGAGCTGATGAGCGCCGGGGAGATCTTCGCGCACATGATCGGTCCACTGGTCGGCCGGATGGTCTCGGCCGTGGTCATCGTGGTCGCCGCCTGGTTCTGGAGCCCCCTGCTGGGGCTGGTGCTGACGGTCGCGGCACCGGTCTTCGTCCTGATCACCCTGGCCTCCACCCACTTCATGCGCCGGGGCGCCGCCCTGCACGAACCCGAGGAGGTGAACCTGGCCAACCGCATCGTCGAGTACGCCCAGTGCCAGGGCACGCTCCGCTCCTGTGGTCGCGGCGACGCCTTCCCGCCCCTGACCGCCGCGTTGGAGGACACCCGCGCGGCCAGGACCCGCGCCCAGTGGATCGAGACGGTCGGCCTGTTGCTGAGCGGTGCGGTGACCCAGGGCGTGATCGTGGCGCTGATCAGCGTCACCGGTTCCCTGGCGGTCTCCGGTTCACTGGAGCCGATCCCGGCGCTGGCCTTCATCGGCCTGGCCCTGCGGTTCACCTCGACGCTGTCGACCATCACCGAGAGCGCGATGTCCCTGGAGTCACGCCGTCCGCTGCTGGACGCGGTCGACGAGGTCCTCACCGCCGAGCCCCTGCCCGAGCCGTCCGCGCCGGTCGAGCTGCCGGCTCCGGGGACGGTCGCACTCGACCGCGTGAGCTTCTCGTACGGGTCCGATACCGAACCGGTACTCCAGGACGTGTCGTTGTCCGTGCCGGCCGGCTCCATGGTCGCCCTCGTCGGCCCGTCCGGCAGCGGCAAGACCACCATCGCGCGCCTGGTCAGTCGCTTCCACGACGCGGACTCCGGCACCGTCCGGGTGGGCGGGCTACCGGTGACCGAACAGACCACCGAGCAGCTCATGGGCCAGCTGTCGATGGTCTTCCAGGACGTCTACCTGTTCGACGACACGCTCGAAGCCAACATCGCCGTCGGCCGCGAGGCCGCCAGTTGGGAGGAGGTCCGCGAGGCCGCCGACCTGGCGGGAGTCACCGAGATCGCGGAGCGGCTCCCCGACGGCTGGGCCACACGGGTCGGCGAGGGCGGCCGAGCGCTGTCCGGTGGCGAGCGTCAGCGGGTCGCGATCGCCCGCGCGTTGTTGAAGCGGTCGCCCATCGTGCTGCTCGACGAGGCCACCTCGGCGCTCGACGTGGAGAACGAGGCGAACATCGTCGCCGCCATCGAGTATCTGCGTCAGCGGGCCACGATCCTGATCATCGCGCACCGCCTGGACACCATCGCCGCGGCCGACCAGATCGTCGCCCTCGACCAGGACGGCCGCGTGGAGGCACAGGGAACCCACGAGGAACTGCTCGCGGCGGGGGGAACCTACGCCCAGTTCTGGGGCCGCCTGCACAAGGCGCAGGGGTGGCGGCTCACCGGCTCCGACACCTGAGGTCGGGTCCGCGCCTTCGCCCGGCCCGGGGCCGGCCCGAGAGGGGCGGTGCGTTTCCCCGCGCGGCTGGCGGCGGTTGAGGAGGCCGGTCGGTGCTTCGGCGGCCACCAGAGCTGGTCGCACCCGCCGTACGCGGGTTCGCCCACGGTACGGGGAGCCGGTGGGCGCTTCCCCCGACGAGGGGTACCTCCCGTACGTCCGGCGCGCCCGGTCGCTGTTAACGTCAGCCGGGGCAGGGGGAGTTGGCGGCTTGAAGTGGGGCGCCCTCGCCCCGGCCCAGACGACGACGGCGGCCCGGCCCCCGAGGGGACCGGGCCGCCGTGCGGGCACGTCGCGCCTGACGTACACGGAAGGTCAGGCGAAGGTGGCCTTCCAGGTCTTCTCCCCGACGACGCCGTCGACGGTCAGCCCCTTGGCGCCCTGGAAGTCACGGCAGGCCTCCTCGGAGGCCGGGCCGTACGCGGAGTCGACGCCGATGTCGTAACCGTGGGCGCTCTTCATCCGGCCCTGCCAGGTGCCCACGCTCGGGTGCCGGAAGACCGGGGGCTGCTTGAACAGGACACCGGGCCAGGGCGGCGGGCCGTCGCCGCCGCCGGGCACCAGGGTGCCGTCGAGGACCAGCGGGTAGAGGTTGCCCGGGCAGTCGGTCGACTTGTGGTCGCGGTGCCCGTTGACCGCGGCGCCGGAACCGCCCTGGTCGCGTAGCCGCGTGATCGCCGAGTGGAAGGCGTCGATCAGCTCGTCGGTGATGGGGTCGTAGTCGTTGGTGGTGCCGCCGACCAGACCGCAGACCGCGTACCAGTTCTGGTTGCCGTCGTTGGTGCCGTTGGCGCCGGTGCGGACGCCCTCACCGCGACCCTCGAAGACGTACCCGTGGATACAGACCATGTGGCTGTAGGCCAGGTCCGACCAGCCCCGGTCGTCCATGTGGAAGTTCTGGTGGCCCCGGACCTGGCCGGCGCACTTGGAGTGGTCGCTGGCGGCGACCTTGACGGCGTCCACGTGGTGGACGCTGACGCCCTTGGGGGTGATGTTCTTGCTGACGCTCTTGGGGGCTCGGGCGCCCCACTCGGAGCGGGTCACGAAGGTCGCCATCAGGACTTCCTCCCTGACAACTCGCAGTCCACGCTGGCGTCCAGCGGTTCGCCGTTGAAGGGGTCGATGCCGGCGGCGGTGGAGGACTTCTCCGGGGCGGCGGACGCCGATCCCGAGGTGAGTACCGGTACGGCCACGGCCGCGCCGACCAGTCCTGCGGCAGCGGCGCCGAGGAACCTGCGTCTGCTCGTGGGGGCAGCGGGCGCGGGGGCCTGCTGTGGTCTGTGCTCGGTCACTTCTCCTCCAGCGGAGTGTGTGGGGGGTCTCGGCCAGCCAGAAGCCGGCTCCGATCGCTTAATTCTCATCGGGGTTCCGCTCACGACAAGTGCAAGAACGTGCAGATTCCATAGGCGTATCGACACCAAACCCGCCCATCCCTGGTCTTGACCTCACCGCTCACCACTGCTCTCCCGCTTGTGCGGGGCACTATTCCGGTCGTGGCCGGACATAGCCGCCGTGGCTTCGGCGAACACGGGCTCTCGCGGGTCGAGGTCCGGGAGTCGGGGCCCGGCGCGGTCAGCCCCTGGCCTCGCCCGGATACGTCAACTTCCTCTGTCTGAGGGCGCCTTGTCGTTCGTCAACGGGGCGGGGTGGTGTGCCCGCATCCGAAGGTGGCCGGGACCTCGATCGCGTTCCCCGGTGAGAGCGCGTACGCGGCGCCCGGGTGGCGAGGCTCCATCAGGTCCCCGGGGGCATCCGGGCCGCACAGCTGATCAGCCCCGGGCGATCTCCCCCCGACCCCAGGGTGCTCCGACCCCGGGGTGCTGACCGAACGCCTCCACCCCCCGTACGTCGACCCTGACGGGCAACGCCATGCCCGTACTTCGGCGCCGACCCCGGCTGGCGTCGACCACCCTCGGGGTGCTGCCCGATCACCGTGACCGCCCGCTCTCCACGGTGCCTGTCGTCGGCCGACCGGACCATCGCCCTCGGTGTCCGGCGAACTCTCCCGCCCCGGGGGAGGGTTGGCGAGGACCCTCCGTACCCCGAACGACGGCCCCGCCGCCCGCGACCGCGCCTCCCGGCCGCCCCCACCCCCGAGTTGAGGGCTTCCACGGAACCGGGCGGACCGGTGACCCGCCGAAGAGGCTGAGCGCCGAGGGCGTCCCCGCGTCGACAGCGGCAAGGTCGGGCGCGTCGCCCACCTCGCCCCGTGGCGTCGCCCCGCCCTCTTCCCCGGGGGGGTGACTCCGCCACCTCCGGGGGGCGCTGCCCCCGGCCCCCTCGACGTCGACGCCGAGCGGCCGTCCGAGGGTGGCCGCGTCACCCTCCGGCTCGCCCCCTGATGCCCTCGGTGTCCGCCCCCGGGGAACCCTCAACGAGGTTGCCGCCAGGGGGAGTTGGGGGCGTGTGTGCGCGGGCGTGCCGAAGGTGCGCGTGCCGCCTTTCGCGGGGCGCGCGCACCCGGGGTTCGGCCTCTGCCGGCCGTCGAACTTAGGTATACCTAAATTCTTCTCGCAACACAATATCTGGTGCCGTACACAACGGGGTGCTCTAGATGTAGTGTTGGCGGTGCTGGTGGTTCGCCGGACGTGAGAGCGTGCGGCGTCGCAAGAGGGAACCCGGTGGGAATCCGGGACTGCCCCGCAGCGGTGAGTGGGAACGACCGCCGTCATGAGCACTGGGTCCGCCGAGCGGGCCCGGGAAGCGACGGTCAGTAGGCGTCCTGACTCCCGTCAGGCCGTGCCCGCGAGTTCGAAGACCTGCCACCGGTGCGCGGCGATGCCCGCCGCGCGCTTCGAGGCCCCGAGGGAGGGTCGCGTGGCCGTCGTACGGACCGGGGTCCGGCGTGTTTCCTGTCGCCGCCCGCGGTCCGCCTCGTACGCCACCGCTCCCTGCCCCGGTCCTCGGTCGACGGAGACGGGAACGAGCGAGAGGAGGCGGCGACGGATGAGCGGTCTCGTGTACTTCTCCAGCGTCTCGGGGAACACCAGGCGGTTCGTGGAGAAGCTCGGTCTGGGCGCCACACGCATCCCGCTGCACCCCCACCGCGAGGGGATGCCTCGGGTCACCGAACCGTACGTCCTCATCGTGCCGACCTACGGCGGTGGAGAGCGGGCCGGAGCGGTGCCCAAACAGGTGGTCCGCTTCCTCAACATCGAGGCCAACCGGGCGCTCCTGCGTGGGGTGATCGCCTCCGGCAACACCAACTTCGGCGCGGACTACTGCCTGGCGGGCCGGGTCATCGCCGCCAAGTGCCAGGTCCCGGAGCTGTACCGATTCGAACTGCTGGGCACGGACCGCGACGTCCGCGCCGTGAGGGAAGGACTGCGGAAGTTTTGGACACCACACTCATCAGCGGCGAGGCCGGTGGCGTGAACACCGGGAACGTGAACAGCGCCGAAGCCGCCCCCGCCCCGTCCGCGCGGGAATCGGTCGGCACGCGTCGGGACTACCACGCGCTCAACGCCATGCTGAACATGTACGACTGCGACGGACGCATCCAGTTCGACAAGGACCGTGAGGCGGCCCGTCAGTACTTCCTCCAGCACGTCAACCCCAACACGGTGACGTTCGCGACGCTGCGGGAGAAGGTCGACTACCTGATCGACAACGACTACTACGAGGCGGCCCCGTTCAGGCGCCACGGCTGGGAGTTCGTCGAGGAGCTGTACCGGCGGGCCCACGCTCACCAGCACCGTTTCCGCACCTTCCTGGGCGCGTTCAAGTACTACACCTCGTACACCCTGAAGACCTTCGACGGCACGCGCTACCTGGAGCGGTACGAGGACCGGATCGTGGCCACCGCCCTCCATCTGGCGGCCGGCGACGAGGAGTTGGCCACCCGGCTGGTGGACGAGATGCTGACCGGACGCTTCCAGCCCGCCACCCCCACCTTCCTCAACGCCGGCAAGGCACAGCGCGGCGAACTGGTCTCCTGCTTCCTGCTGCGCATGGAGGACAACCTGGAGTCCATCGGCCGGGGCGTCAACTCCGCGCTCCAACTGAGCAAGCGCGGCGGGGGAGTCGCCGTACTACTGACCAACCTGCGCGAACAGGGCGCACCCATCAAGAAGATCGAGAACCAGTCCTCGGGCGTCGTACCGGTGATGAAGCTGCTGGAGGACTCCTTCTCCTACGCCAACCAACTCGGCGCCCGACAGGGCGCGGGCGCGGCGTACCTCCACGCGCACCACCCCGACATCATGCGGTTCCTGGACACCAAGCGGGAGAACGCCGACGAGAAGATCCGCATCAAGACCCTCTCGCTGGGCGTGGTGGTCCCCGACATCACCTTCGAACTCGCCAAGCGCAACGAGGACATGCACCTGTTCTCCCCGTACGACGTCGAGCGGGAGTACGGCACCCCGCTGTCCGACCTGGCGGTCGGCGAACGCTACGAGGAACTGGTCGCCAACCCGCGCGTCCGCAAGACCACCCTCAGCGCCCGCGAGTTCTTCAAGACGATCGCGGAGCTCCAGTTCGAGTCGGGTTACCCCTACCTGCTGTTCGAGGACACGGTGAACCGGGCCAACCCCATCCCCGGCTGGGTCAACATGTCCAACCTGTGCTCCGAGATCCTCCAGGTCAACACGCCCAGCACCTACGACGACTCCCTCGGCTACGAGACGGTCGGGAGGGACATCTCCTGCAACCTCGGCTCGCTCAACATCGCGGCGGCGATGGCCTCACCGGACCTCGCGGCCACCGTGGAGACGGCGGTGCGCGGGCTGACCTCCGTCTCCGAGCAGTCCGACATCCGAGCCGTACCGTCGGTGGCCCAGGGCAACGCCCTCTCGCACTCCATCGGCCTGGGCCAGATGAACCTGCACGGCTACCTCGCCTCACAGCGCGTCCACTACGGCAGCGAGGAGGGCGTCGACTTCACCAACATGTACTTCTACGCCGTCGCCTACCACGCGCTGCGCGCCTCGAACCGGCTGGCGATCGAACGCGGCACCGCCTTCGACGGGTTCGAGCGGTCCGCCTACGCGGACGGGTCGTACTTCGACAAGTACACCGAGCGGGTCTGGGAACCCGCCACCGCCCGGGTCCGCGAACTGTTCGCCGACGCCGGGGTGCGGCTGCCCACCCGGGAGGACTGGCGCGCCCTGAAGCGGTTGGTGGCCGCACACGGCATCTACAACCAGTACCTCCAGGCCGTACCGCCGACCGGCTCGATCAGCTACATCAACGACTCCACGGCCTCCATCCACCCGATCGCGTCCAAGGTGGAGATCCGCAAGGAGGGCCGGCTCGGCCGCGTCTACTACCCGGCCCCCCACATGGACAACGACAACCTGGAGTACTTCCAGGACGCCTACGAGATCGGCCACGAGAAGATCATCGACACCTACGCGGCGGCCACCCAGCACGTCGACCAGGGCCTGAGCTGCACGCTGTTCTTCCGGGACACCGCCACCACCCGCGACCTGAACCGGGCCCAGATCCACGCCTGGCGCAAGGGCATCAAGACCCTCTACTACATCCGGCTCCGCCAGGAGGCCCTCGAAGGCACCGAGATCGAGAACTGCCTGTCCTGCACCCTGTGACGAGGAACCCACCCACCATGACCACCGCACCACTGACCGACCTGTCGGTCACGCCCCCCTCCTACCGCCACGACCCCACCGCCCGGCTGCGCCCCGTCAACTGGAACCGGGTCACCGACGAGAAGGACCTGGAGGTGTGGAACCGGCTCACCGCCAACTTCTGGCTGCCCGAGAAAGTGCCGCTCTCCGGCGACCTGGGCGCCTGGCAGCAGCGGCTCACCCCCGAGGAACGCACCCTGACCATGCGGGTGTTCACCGGACTCACCATGCTGGACACGGTGCAGGCCACCGTCGGTGAGATCGTCCAGATCCAGGACGCGCGCACCGAGCACGAGGAGGCCGTCTACACCAACATCGCCTTCATGCAGGCCGTCCACGCCCGCAGCTACTCCTCGGTGTTCTCCACCCTGTCCAACACCCCGGAGATCGACGACGCCTACCGCTGGGCCGTGGACAACGACGTGCTCCAGCGGCGCTGCAAGGCCGTCCTCACCCACTACTACGGCGAGGACCCGCTGAAGCGGAAGGTCGCGTCGACCCTGCTGTCCTCCCTGCTGCTGTACGCGGGCTTCTACCTGCCGCTGCACTTCTCCACCCACGCCCTGCTCACCAACACCGCCGACATGATCCGGCTGATCCTGCGGGACAAGGCGGTGCACGGCTACTACTCCGGCTACAAGTACCAGCGCGGCCTGGAGAAGCTCACCGACACCGAGCGGGACCGGATGCGGACGTTCACCCACGACCTGCTGGAGGAGCTCTACGAGCTGGAGCTGCGCTACTCGGGCGAGCTGTACGAGCCGCTGGGCCTCATGGACGACGTGGCCGTCTTCGTCCGCTACAACGCCAACAAGGCGCTGATGAACCTCGGTTACCCAGCACGCTTCGGCGGGGACGAGACGGAGGTCAACCCGGAGATCCTCGCCGCGCTGTCACCCGGCGCGGACGAGAACCACGACTTCTTCTCCGGCTCCGGCTCCTCCTACGTCATGGGCAAGGCCGAGGAGACCTCCGACGACGACTGGGACTTCTGACCCTGGACCAGTATCGGTGGGGAGGAGTCTCTGATGCTCCACCTGCCGGGGCCGGCCTGCCCTGAGGGACGGCCGGCCCCGGCAGGCCCCGAAGCCGCCCCCTCGGGTTCGGCTTCGAGGAGTACGAGGAGTACCGGGCCGACGGCGCCCACGGCTGCGGGAAGGCCCGGGGTGAGGGGCTGACGGTCTCACGGTGGAGCCACGTCGGTTCGTCTCCCGGCTACCGCCCGGAGGCGAACCGTACGTGGACGGCCAGGGGTTGGGCCGCAGCCGGGCCCGGACGCGTACCGGCACCCCCGGTGGGAGCGACCGCGTCCGTACCCCTGGCGGGTTGGAGCCACGGCCGGTGGGCTCGTCGAGTTGGGCGGACTGACCGACCGTCCCACGGGATCCCACCGCCTCCTGACCTTGGCGGGCGTCCAGCGCGTCGCGGTCAGGGGAGGTCCCAGGTGTCGAGGGGGAGTTCGGCCAGGCGGTGGACCATGTGGCGCAGGGCCGTCTCGTTCGACTCGGCGGTGGGGGCGGGTGGGCCGGAGGGAATGCGGCCCAGGGAGGTGGGGAAGGGGTCCGCGCCGTCGTAGGCGGTCATCAGGTCGGCGGCGCGCTGGATGACGCTGGGGGTGGCGGTGCTGGAGGCGCGGGCGAGGACGGCCTTGATGACCGTGTCGGCGACGGCGGGGTCGATGAGGCGGGTACGGAAGACGCTCTGGTCGATGTCCCGGCGTTCCGGGTCCCGTTGGGCGCGCTCCGCCGAGACGTCGCTGGCGATGTCGATGACCCGTTGCATCGGCAGGGCGGCGGGGCCCGCCGTGAGCCAGTGCTCGCCGTGCGCGTGCTCGTCACGGGCGAGTGCGGCGAGGGCGGCGGCCACGGTGTCGCGCGGGACGAGGTCGACCAGGGTGCCCGGCGCGCAGGGCAGGAAGGGCATCTGGCCGGACAGGGCGACGCCGAGCAGGTAGTGGAAGGCCTGGAGCCGGGTGACCTCGCCCGAGCGGGAGTCGCCGATCACCGTGGAGATACGCGCGACGCAGTGGGGCAGCCCGGACTCCCGTACCAGCGTCTCGCCGGTGGCCTTGGACTCGGCGTAGGCGCTGAAGGGGGTGCCGTCGCCGGCGCGGGCGATGAAGGCGGTGGAGCCGTGCACCAGGCGGGCCTTCGCGTCCTCGACGAAGCGCAGGACGTGACCGGTACCGGTCACGTTGACCCGGTGCAGGTGCGCGGGGGTGGCGGAGAAGTTGACGTTGGCCGCGCAGTGCACGACGACGTCCACCCTCTCGGCCAGGTCGCGGTAGTCGGCCGGGTGGAGGCCGAGCCAGGGCCGGGTCACGTCCCCGCGAACCGATTCCCCGGCGACCGGCTTGTGATGGGTGAGCGCGACGGTGTCGTGCAGCGTGCGCGGCAGTGCGGAGCCGACCAGGCCGGACGCTCCGGTGACCAGGATCATGAGGTCCTCACAGTGGCGCTGTCGTCGTCCACCTGCACGCCGTCGAGGTCGGTGACCCGGACGGTCCCCGGGTGGACTCCGGTGGTTCGGGCGAGGTGTTCCTTGAGTGCGATGTGCGGCAGCCAGTCGGTGGCGCGGGTGTCCGGGGGAAGGTCGTAGAGCGCGTTGGCGGTCCCGGGCAGGGCGTCGATCCGCTCCACGTCACGCCGGTGCAGCACCCCGTCCGCACCGGTCAGCAGCAGCCGGGGGTCGGGCCGGCGGTCGCGCAGGTAGGCGCGGCGGTCGCGGCCCGGTACACCGGCCAGGGGACCGGCGTCGACATGCACCTCGAGGACGCGGAAGGCGACCAACACCCGCTCCTCCCGGCACAGTTGGACGTCGACCGCCACCAGGTCGTCCGGCAGCGCACCGGCGTACCGGGCCTCCACCTCGACCTCGCCCTGGTCCGGCAGGGGCTCGAACACCGCGAGCCGGGCGAGCCCGTGCGGGAACGCCAGCCGGCCGGGCCGGATCGTCCGGTCCCAGTGGTGTAGGTCGTTGTGCGGGATGACGTGCAGCGCGGCGTCCAGCAGCCCCTGGTGCAGCGTGCCGCGCGGCACCAGTCCGCGCCCGGCGTCGAGGACGCCGCTGGAGCCGGTGGGAGCGGTGCGCAGTGCCGTGAGGTACTGGAAGCTCCGTCCGTGGAAGAGGTCCGCGTTGCCGTACGGGTCGGGTACGTCGACCAGGTCGGGCAGGGGCGCGAAGCGCGCCGGGCGGGGCGGCGGTACGAAGCCGACCGTGGCGGCGGCCACCGGCGCGTACCGGGAGAGGTGGCCGGCCTCGTGCCAGACCGCGAGCCGGGCCGTGCCCTCCTCGCAGGTGGTCCGCAGCCGGGTCGGCCCGGTCACGGGCAGCCACCGTCGCACCGACAGGTCGCCCAGCACGCGGACCGGGCGCCCGGCCTGGTCGCCGGCGGCCCGGGCGAGCAGGTCGGCGGTCGACATCAGCGGCAAGGCGGGAACCGTCCAGGTGGGGCAGTGGTCCGACAGCCAGGTGTCCGCGCGGGGGTCGAGCACGGTGTCGACGGTGGCCGGTGCCTCGGGTGCGCCGGGGACCACGCGTACCCGCAGGCGGGGTACGTGGTAGGCCCGGCGGCCGTCCACCCAGAGCCGGGTCTCGGCCTCGGCGTACCCGCCGTCCTTCCCCAACTCGACCTCCCGCACGTCGAGTTCGACGGTGACGAGGGTGTCGGTGGGGACGACCTGGCCACGGTAGGTCCAGGTGTCCGGTACGACGGGCTCGAACCGGAAGCCGTCGCCGACCCCGCGTTCGACGAGGTACCAGCACAGCAGCTGGCCCATCGCCTCGATGCCGAGCGAGCCGGGCTGCACCGGGTCGTTGAGGAAGTGGGCCTTGAAGTACCAGGCGTCGGGGCGGACGTCGCACTCGGCGCGCACCGATCCCAGGCCGGCGGGGCCGCCCTGGGGCCAGTAGCCGGTGATCCGGTCGAGCACCAGCAGCATCGGGCCCGGCAGGCGGGCGGAGTGCCCGAAGTACCGCGCGGGCCGAGCCCTCAGGTCGATGACCGGGAGGTCACAGGGACGGGCCAGACGGGCGCGGTCCTCCGGCGTGACCGGTAGGCCCATCTGGTCACCCAGCTCGGTTCCGGGGGTCAGGGCGAAGACCGTGGTGCCCTCCAGTACGGGTGCGCCGTCGGCCTCGCAGTACAGCTGGAACGTCTCCAGCACCGTGCCGTCCCAGCGGTCCGACGCGACGAGTTCGACGGAGGTGCGCAACGACCGTACGCCCGGGGGCACTTGGCGGACCGTGGTCAGCCGGCCGTCGAGATTGCGGATCCGCAGCTGTCGGTTGGCGTCCCCGTCGGTGAGGAAGGCGGCGAGGAGGCCGCAGGGCTGGAGCGCGGCCTCCAGCAGTACGGCGACCGGCACCGTCCCGCTCTGCTCGCGGAACCACACCCGCTCGGGCACCTCGTACTCGGCGACCAGACGGGACCCGGTACGGGGCGCGCCCCGGGTGGCGGACACCTCGGTCAGCCTGGTGACGAACAGGTACGGAGGCCCCGGCAGCCGGAACCCGTCGTCGCTCGCCCCGGGGAAGGCCTCGGCCAACGACCCCCACGCGGTGGCGAGCAGGGTCGCGTGGTCGTACCGGACACCGTCCACGGTCACGGCGGCCGGATCGTCGTGGCCCCGCAGACCGGCGAGGACGCCGTACGGCACCGGATCGCCGGTGTGCTGGACGGCGGGCGGCCCGAGGAGGCGCCAGTGGGCCAGGGGCGTGTCCGGTACCAGACGCAGCGCGAGCCCCTCGACCCGCAGCACCACCCGGTCCCCGACCGTACCGACCACGTCCGCCTGGACGGACGTGTCGGTGAGCGACCGGACCGACAGGTGGTAACGGGGGGTGCCGGCCGGCGGGTTGAGGACGCACCGCAGGCGGACGGTCTCCCGAGGCAGCGGTTCGAACCGCCAACCGTCACGGGTCGCCGTGCCGCCGGTCGCCGTGAGCTGGAAGGCCAGGGCCTGACAGCAGCCTTCGAACAGCGCGGCGGGGGCCCGCCAGACAGGGGGGAGCGCACGCCCGGTCGCGGTAAGTCCGCCCTCGGGGGTGAACCCGGTGACCTCGCGCAGCAGCAGGGTGCGACGTGTCCCCAGGCCGGGGCTGCGGACATGACTGTGCGCCACCGTCCAGGCGGGGCCGGGGAAGCAGTCGGCCGGCCGGCCCTCGGCGAAGGCGGCGACCGCCTCGGCGCCGAACGTCTCGCCCGACCGCTCGGCCGGTGGCCGCTGGTCCAGTGCGTCCACCAGGTCGCCGCGCAGGGACAGCCGCCCGTCGACGGTGCCCCGTACCGTCGGCCCGGTGACGGTCAGCGAACTCGCCAACCTCTCGCCGGGCGCGGGGAGTTCGCCGGTGAAGGTGAGCGCGGCGTCGAGTACCCCGTCCTGGTGCGGCCACAGCTCCAGCACCTGGTGCAGCACGGTCCCGGCCGTCATCCGACCCGCCCGGTCCAGATACCAGCCGTGGGGGTCCACGACCGTGGACGCGGTACGCGCCGGTGCCGGGCTCGGGGTGCCCGGGCCCGCCCCGGCCTGGGCGGCGAGGAACCGTTGGTGCAGCTCGCCCGCCCGCTGCAGCTGCTCCAGGATCAGGGACGCCGCGTCCACCGGAGCCGGAGCCGGAGCCGGAGTTGGGGCCAGGGGAGCGGGGACGGCCGGCTGGTGCGTCCGTGGGGGACGGGGCATGACCTCGGCGTCGTTCAGGTCATCCACGGGCCACCTCCCGCAGCCGCGCCAGCGCCCGGCCGGCGGTGAGCAGCACCTGAGGCCTCTCCGCCGTCGAGGTCAGCTCCTCGGCGAAGGAGCGTGCCCCGACCGGGAGCGGGATGAGGTCGACCCCGCCGAACCGGAACACCTCGGCCAGCTCGGGGGTGACCATGCCGCCCTCCCAGGGGCCCCACAGCAGGGAGCGGACCACCGCCTCGGGGCGGGCGCTCCGCTCGGCGGCGAGCACGTGGTGGAGGGTCTCGTTGGCCATCGCGTAGTCGCACTGCCCGGCGTTGCCCGTCGCGGCGACGACCGAGGAGAACACGCACAGCAGTTTCAGCGGGTCCTCACGGGTCGCGGCCAGCAGCGCCCGTAGTCCCTCGACCTTGGTGCCGAACACCGCGTCGAACTGTTCCTCGGTCTTGTCCTCCACCCGCTGGTCGGCCAGTACGCCGGCCGCGTGCACCACACCCGTGATCGGCCCCCACCGCTGTCGGACCTCGGCGAGGGCGGTCCGTACGGCCCCCTCGTCCCGTACGTCGACGCGCAGGTAGTGGGCCCGGTCGAGGCCTTCCACCCCGCGGGCGGGACCACGGCCCAGCAGGACGAAGCGGGTCGGGTGACGGGAGCCGAACTCCCGCAGTGCCGCCGAGGTGACGGCACCGGCCCCGCCCGAGACCACGATCACCGGGTCGGGCCCGAAGCCCTCGGCGGTACGTGGACCGGGCACCGGGGCCGGGCCCTCGGCGAGGTCCAGGGTCCAGCGCGTACCGTCCGCGTCCAGCGCGACGTCCACCTCCGGCCCTCCGCCCAGGAGTTCGTCGACCAGGGCGGCGGCGACCTCGGTCGCCGTCCGGTCCCCGCGACGGCAGTCGACGGCCTTCACCGAGGCTGACGGCCACTCCCAGCGGACGGTGCGGGCCAGCGCGGCCAGGCCGCCGAGCCAGGGGCGCCGCGCGTCCCGGAGGCCGAACCCGCCACCGGTGTCCTGCACCGTGACGAAGACCCCGCCCTCGGTACGCAGCCGGGGGGCCAGAGCCCGCGCGGCCCGGAAGGCGTCCCGCTGGATCGCCAACGCCTCGTCGACGGAGTCGACTTCGGCTAGTCCGCCCAGGTACAGCAGGCCGGTCGCCTCGGCCAAGGCCACCTCGTCGGTGGCGGTGACCTGCGCGTGGACGCCGCGTTCACCGAGCAGCCGGACGACCTCCTCGGCGACCCCCGCGCCGTCGTCGGTGACCACCAGGGGCCCCAGGCCCCGTGGGGGTGTGCCCGACGCGGGCGTACGCCGCAGGGCCGGTACGTGGCGGCGGACCGTCCGGTCCGGGGCGGCTGTCGACGGGGCGGCGGGGGACGGCGCGGGGGCGTCCAACAGGGCGCGTAGCCGCTCGGCCACCTCCCCGACCGTACGCAACGTCAGCAGCGGGGCGAGCTGGGCCCGTTCCACGGCTTCGAGCTGGGGGAACTCCGGGCGCAGCGCCGCGAGCACCTGGGTGCGGGTGATCGAGTCCAGGCCGAGGTCGGCCTCCAACTCCATGTGCGGCGCCAGGATCTCCACCGGGTAGCCGGTCTTCTCCGCCACGGCGGCCAGCACCACGGTCTCCAACTCGTCGGTGCCGCGCGGCGCGACGGGTGGAGGGACCGGCTCCACGGCGGGCGTCGGCGGCACGTCCGGGAGAGCGGGCGAAGGAACGGCGGGTTGGAGTGGCGCGGTGCCGGGTGCCGGCTGGGGGAGGGAGCTGGGTGCGCCCTCCAGCGCTCTCAGGGCGTCCACCGACTTCTCGGCCAGACTCAGATAGGCCGCGTGCGCGCGGGCGATCTCCTGCTGGGCGCGCGCGACCGCGAGCAGGGTGTCACCGCTCGCGGCAGGGCCGGGGGAGTCGGTGGCTGGTGGGGAGGTGAGGACCGGTGCCGGCGGGAACGCCGCAGTCTCCTCGCCCGGGGGGTAGCGCCTGCCGAGGTTGCCGCCGCTGATCCGTACCGGCATCGCCGGCCGTACCGGCTCCGGCCCGCCGGGGCCGGGCCACAGCGCCGTGAGGTCCAGCGGTACGCCCAGGGCGCACAGCCGGCCCAGCGCGTCCATCAGCCCGGTCACCCCGTGGTGCCCCGCCCGGTCGAGGGCGACCGCGTGGACGTCGTCCAGGATCTGCCCGACCAGACTCGTCAGGGCACCGCCGGGGCCCACCTCAAGGAACACCCGCACCCCGTCGGCGCGCATCGCCCGGACCACGGCGTCGAACCGGACCGGTGCGGCCAGGTGGTCGGCGAGCGCCCGCCGGATCGCGTCCGGCGCCACCGGATGGACCCGCCCGGTGGCGTTCGCGTACACGTCCAACAGGGGCGCGTGGACGGTCAGTTCGGACAGGTACCGCCGCAGGGGCTCGACCGCCGAGGCGACCAGAGGGCTGTGGAAGGCGGCCGAGGTGTCCAGCGGCCGTGCCGTGATCCCGGCCTCGGCAGCCCGCTCGCACACCCGCCCGCCCGCTTCGGTGGTGGCGGCCACCACCACCTGACGCGGGCCGTTGTGGTTGGCGATCCAGGCCCCGTCGAGGTCGGGGCCGGCGAGCAGCCGGGTCACCTGGTCGGCGTCCGCCTCCAAGGCGATCATGACCCCGGAGGCGGTACGCATCAACTCGCCCCGGCGGGCGGCCAACCGCATCAGGGTGTCCTCGTCGTACGCCCGTGCCGCGTGCAGGGCCACCAGTTCGCCGAGGCTGTGCCCGGCCACGCAGTCCGGGCGCACCCCCACCCGCTCCAGCACGGCCAGGAGGGCCAGGCTGTGCGCGGCGACGGCAGGTTGCGCGGCGGCGGTGTCGGTCAGCGCCCCCTGCTGGTCCCGCCGCTCGGCGTCGGTGAACGCCGGTGGCGGGAAGACGAGTCGGGACACCTCCCGCCGGTCCCACACCGCGTGGGCCGCCGGGAAGTGCGTGGCCAGTTCGGCACCCATGCCGACGTACTGCGCGCCCTGCCCGGGGAAGAGGAAGGCGACACGGCCCGGGGGGCGTCCCACGCCGTAGTGCACGCCCGACGGCGTCGAGAAGGGTTCGGCTCCCACCAGGCCGCGCACCTGCTCCACCTTGGCTGACAGGTCCTCGGGGGACGAGGCGGTGACCGCCAGCCGGTACGGGTGGCTGGCGCGGAAGGACTCCTGGCCGCGCCGCGCGACCGTGGTCAGGTCGCCCGACAGGTCGTGTGCGAGGAGTTCCCCGGGCGTGGCGGCCGACAGCACCACCAGTTCGACCGGGCGGGCGTCGCAGCGCGGCGAGGGGCGGGTGGAGACGTACTCCTCCAGCGCGACGTGGAAGTTCGAGCCGCCGAAGCCGAAGCTGGAGACCGAGGCCCGCCGGGGGTGGTCGGCCGAGTGGATCCACGGCCGGGTCCGGGTGTTGAGGTGGAAGGGACTGTCCGTCAACTCCAGCGCGGGGTTCGGCCGCTCGACCTTGATGGTCGGTGGCAGTACCCGGTGGGACAGCGCCAGGGTGGCCTTCAGCAGACCGGCGGCACCGGCGGCGGCCTTGGTGTGCCCGATCTGCGACTTGACGGACCCGAGCGCGCACCACTGGCGGTCGGTCCGGCCGCTCCCTTCGAACACCGAGCGCAGGGCGGAGAGTTCGGCGGCGTCACCGGCGGCGGTGCCCGTGCCGTGCGCCTCGACCAGGCCGACCGTCTCCGGGCCGTACCCGGCGGACGCGTACGCCCGGCGCAGGGCCCGCGCCTGCCCACTGTCCAGGGGCGCGTACACCGAGGTGCCGCCACCGTCCGAGGAGGAGCCGACACCCCGGATCAGGGCGTGCACCCGGTCGCCGTCCCGTTCCGCGTCGTCGAGCCGCTTCAGGGCGAACAGCGCGACGCCCTCGCCCAGCATCGTGCCGTCGGCCTGTGCGTCGAACGGTCGGCAGTCACCGGTGGGGGAGAGGGCCGGGGTCTTGCTGAAGCACTGGAAGGTCACCGGGTCGTTGAGGGTGTCCACCCCGCCGGTGACCACCAGGTCGGAGCGGCCCAGCAGCAGGTCGTCGACCGCGACCGACAGGGCGGCCAGCGAACTCGCGCAGGCCGCGTCCACCGTGAAGTTGGCGCCGCGCAGGTCGAAGCGGTTGGCGATGCGACCCGCGACCACGTTGCTCAGCAGGCCGGGGAACGTCGCCTCCTGCCACGGCGCCGAGTAGGAGGTGATCCGGTCGCAGACGGCCTCCGCGTCCGCCTCGGACAGTCCGCTGTCCAGCATCGCCCGGCGCCAGTGCGGTCGCCCGGCCCGACCCGCCATCTCTCCGAGCAGTTGCAGGGAGGCGCAGCCGAGGAACACCCCGACCCGCTCGCCGTCGACCTCACCGAGGCCGGCGCCGGCCAGGCCGGTCAGCAACCGTTCGGCGGCGACCAGGGCCAGCAGCTGGGCGGTGTCGGTGGAGGGCAGGTTGCGCGGCGGCACACCAAGCGCCATGGGGTCGAACTCGACCTCGGGCAGGAACGCCCCGCGTCGGGCGTAGGTCTTGTCCGGCGCGGCCGGGTCGGGGTCGTAGAAGTCCTCGATCAGCCAGCGGTCGGCCGGTACGTCGGTCATCAGGTCGCGGCCCTCGACGACGTTGCGCCAGAAGGCGTCCACGTCCGGGGCGCCGGGCATGATCGCGCTGACGCCGACGATCGCGATCCGGTGGTCGATCCGGGGGTCTGGGCGCATCTGCGGTTCCTCAGCTCAGGGGGCGGGGCCGGAAGGCGAAGGCCTCGGCCGGAAGACGGACACCGAGGGTGCGCAGCTGGTGCGCCCGGGTCACCACCGCCGCTCCCTGGAGCAGGTTGCGGGCGATCTGGGTGACGGTGCGCCGGGCGGGGTCGGCCAGGAAGCTGCCGGCGACCCAGGTGTTGAAGGCTCCGGCTGCGGGGCCGCACCACAGCTGGTAGTCGCCGCGCCGGGACGCCTCGCCCTCGGTGGCCCAGGCCGCCGCCATGCCGAGGTACCAACGGAAGGTCAGGGCCATCCGGTGCCTGGGGTCCTCCCGCGCCCGCGTGACCTCCGCCGGGCGGCGCCGTGACCAGTACTCCTCGGTCAGCTTCTCCACCTCGTCCAGCGGCCGGCCGAACACCTCGTGCTCCAACGTTCGCCTGGTCGTCTCCGGGAGGGACTCCAGCGACGGGTGGGTGGTGTACAGCTGGTGCAGCCGGGCCGCTCGGGCGGCGAACATCGTTCCCCGACGCAGCACCTGGACCCGGGCCCCCAGCTCGAACATGTCGCCCGCCGGCGCCATCGCCACGTCCGCCACCCCGGCCCGGGCGAGCATGGCCTTGGCCTCGTCGCTGACGGCCGCCTCGACCGCCATCTGGTTCACCGACCCCGTCACCACGTACGCCGCCCCGAGGGCGAACGCCGCCGCCACCGAGGCCGGATCGCCGAGCCCGCCCGCCGCGCCCACCCGTACCCCCCGGCCGCTCCGGCGGGCCAGGGTGAGTACGGCGGGCAGCACCGCCACCAGGGGGCGGTTGTCGGTGTGCCCACCGCTGTCCGCCTCGACGGTGATGTCGTCGGCCACCGGCACCCGGGCCGCCAGGTGCCCTTCCTCGACGGTGAGTTCACCGCGCTCCACCAGCCGGCGCACCAGGTCGGCCGGGGGCGGGGACAGGAACAGCTCCGCCGTCTCGGGCCGCGACACCTTGGCGAACACGGCCCTGTCCCGTACGACGCGGCCCGTCGGGTCGGTCCGCAGCCCGGAGGCCGCGCAGCGCACCACCGCGGGCGTGATGTCCATGAACGCCGACAGCGACACCTTCGGCACCCCGGCCCGTAGCAGGCGTAGGGCGACCTCGTCCTCCAGCGCCGGGTCCTGTGGGTGGTGGATCAGGTTGACACCCCAGTTGCGCCGCCCGGCGAGGGAGGTCCGTAACCGTGCCAGTTCCCGGTCCAGCCGCCCCGGTTCGAGCCCGGCCGCCCCGAAGAACGCCAGCATCTCCGCTCGCGCCATCGCCTCCACGAGGGCCACCCCCGCGATGCCGCCGGCCATCTCGCCGGCGACATAGGGGAACCGGACGCCGTGCGCTTCGGTGAAGGACCTCTCACCCAGCCACTCCGGGTACAGGGCCGGCAGGGTGCCGACGCTCGTGGGCGCCGGCACCTCCGAGAGCCCCAGCGTGCCGTCCCGCTCGTGGGGCACCAGGTGTACGGGCCTGGTCACCCGCTGGGCGAGTGGGACCAGGTCCGCGTCGCCGAGCGTCCCCGCCATCCCTGACACCGCGTCAGACACGTCCGAGCGCCCGGTTGCCCGGGGCCTGCGGGTCGGTGCTGATGATGAAGTCGGTGACGGCCGTGAGCATCTCGGAGTAGCCGAGGTAGCCGTCCCCGTTGGCGTCGAGCACCGTCCACGCGTACTCGGCCTGACGCCGGCGCACCCGCAACACCTCGGTGACGAGGCGGATCGCCTCGTCCCTGTCGACCCGCCCGTCGTTGTCGGTGTCCGACATCGCGAAGGCCAGGTTGGTCACCACCCCGATGTACTGCAGGGTCTTGTCCGGGGTCTCCGCCACACTGTTGGCCATCACGGTCACGAACTGCTCCGCGTCCAGCCGCTTGGGGTCCTCCACCCACGCGGGCTTGACCACCAGCGCGTGCCAGATCCGGTCCACCGTCGCCACCAACTGCCGCGCCCGGGGGGAGTCCTCGGCGTGGCCGGTCAGCCGGGCCAGCCGGTGCGCGAACCGCATCGTGTCGGCGGGGGTGACGGCGCCGTCGCCGTCGTCGTCCAGCACCTCGAACATCCACAGTTGCTTGCGCCGCAGATACGGGTCCTGGTTCGCCGCCAGCCGCTCGGCCGCCGCGATGGTGGTCGCCGCGTCCCGCCTGGACGCGGCTGTCGCCTCGCCCGCCAGCGCCGCCGCGGACACGGCACCCGCCGTCAGTCCCGCCGTACCGCGCAGCACGGCCCTGCGGGTCATGTCCGTCGCTTCGTTGTCCTTCGGCGCTTCAGCCACCACGAGCCCTTCGGTTCACCCTGTCGTCACGGCACTCGGGTCCGTGATCTTGCGTCCCAGAAGCTAGCAGTGCCACTTGCTCCTTACGTCCTGAGATTCACTCAATCCATCTACTTCGCATAAGATTTCGCAGGTTTCGGGGGAGGACGGTGGGCGCCCGTCACACCGGCGGACCCGGGAACCGTCCACGTCCCAGGGGCCCGTGACCGGTGGTTCGCCCCAGGGGGCGGCCGTACGGTGGGAGGAGTCAACTCGCCCTGGAGAACGTGGAGTTCCGGCCCCGAACAACAGCGAGGGAGCGTCCTCCCGCCGGGAGGGGGAGCCCCTCGGTCAGGGGCCCGGCTTCTCGTCAGGCGGGCAGCAGGGGCCGGGCCGTGGGGAGGCGTAGGTCGGGGAAGCTGAGTGTCCGGTAGACGGCGACGCCGCCGTGCAGCGTGGCGCAGGCCGAGGCCGCCTCGGTGGCCCTGCGGGTGCAGGAGGGGTCCCGCGAGTCCAGGAGTACGCCGAGCATGGTGCCGCTGTGTCCGACCACCACCCCGAGTCCGCCGACCTCGCGGCAGATCTCCATCAGGGGCTCCAGTGACGGCTTGTGGCGGCGCGACTGGTTCATCAGCGCGCTCCGGGTCGCGACCCGTCCGACCTCCGCCAGGTCGTGACGGGAGACGGCGTGGCTGAGCCTGTCCAACAGGTGCGCGTACGCGTGACCCTCCGCCGTGGAGAAGGACCTGGGGACGCGGTTGAAGGCGACGGTGTCCACCGAACCGCCCTCGTCGATGCCCACCACGGTCATCGGCGGAAGGGAGCCCAGGACCGCCCGGAGTCGGACCGCACGGTGGTGGAACGCGACGATTCCCGGGTACAGCACGCCGTCCGTCGGTTCGATCCGCCCCAACAGCCGCTCGATCCTTCGGGGTGGCATGGGGGTGCCGAGGGCCTTCGCCACCGCTCGGGCGGTGGCGACCAGGTCCGCCGACGAACTGGCCAGTCCCTTCCCCTCGGGGATCACGCTGCTGACGGTCAGGGTGCCTCGGACCGGGCGGTGCTCCTCGGCGGCGATCAGCCGCGCTAATCGCAGGGCCTTCCTCTTGTGCGCCGGCCGTACGGCGATCCCCTGGGCGTCCGGGTCCTGTCGGAAGGTCGCCATGCTCCACCGCGCGACCGGCAGGGTGACCAGGAAGTCGCCGTCACCGCCCGGCAGGGTGCCCTGGAGCAGTTCGCCGAAGGTGCCGAAGGCCGTTCCCGTACCGACCAGGCCGGTACGCGTCGTCCCGTCGTGGGGGCGTTGCACGTTGCTTCTCCTTCTCTCGTCGTTGCTTCCGTCCGGGATGCCGCCGCGTGGTTCCACGGGTGCGCGCCAAGTGCGTGGGGTCCGGCGTGAACGGCGTGACGGGGCGGAGCGTGGCGCGGGTTCCGTGGCGTCGTCAGGAGTCGTACGCGGAGTCGGCGAGGCGCGGGTGCGGGCCGAGGGGCCCAACTCGCCCGGGGGGAGGGCTGGTTGACGGTCGGGCGGCGCTGTGGGGCGGGCTCGACGAACGCTGGATGAAACTGGTGATCGTTTTAATCTATCGAGAGCGTGCGCGGCAAGTCGACTCCGTCCGCGCGCGGGGTGGTCGGGGGGTCGGGTCGCGGATACTTTCGCTCTTGACAATCATTTCCATCTGATCAATGCTCGCTCACGCAGGGCAGTCGCCCGGGTACAGCGGTCGTACGCCGCGAGGACCTGGGCGACCCCCGCGTGAACCGGGGCGGAGCGCCAGGGAGTTCACCCTCCGTGGGCGATGCCCCGTGCCAGCGCGGCCAGCCGGACGTGTCCGCAGAGGAAGCACCCGAGCAGGAGGAGCCATGGGCGAGGGGAACCGCACGCGAACGGCGACGTCCGAGGAGGAGGACGCGGCGTGGGCGCTGTGCCAGAGCCTGCCGCCCACACTTCCCGCCGGCGAGATCGTCGCCCTCAACACCCCCGGGGCGGACCTGCACACCCCACGCGCCTACACCTACCGGGACTGGTCGTTCGAGGCCCCACCCGGCGTCTTCCTCCCGGGAGAGACGAGCCGGATGATCCACGACCGGCTGCTGGACGGGACCATCCCGGTCGCCGGCCGTTCGTACGCCGCGATGGGCTCCGGCCTGGGGGTCGAGGCGGTCGCCGCCGGGCTGCGCGGGGCGAAGGAGGTCCACGCGATCGACGTCGACCCGGAGAGCGTACGGGCGACGACGGAGGCCTACGCGCGCCTGGTGGGCGACCGCCCCGGCACCGTCTTCCGCCCGTGGGTCTCGGACCTGTTCGCCAGGGTGCCCGACGGTGCGCGGTTCGACCTCGTGACCTTCAACCCGCCCGCCGTGCGGGAGACGGTGAGCGAGGACCCGGCCGTCGTACGGAACGTGTGCGTGGGAAGCGGCATCGTGCGCCGGTTCTTCGAACAGGTCGTCCTGAGAGACCTGTTGGCGGAGGACGGGGAGGTCTACCTCGTCGTCTCCAACACCTCCGAACTCCGGGACATCGTCGCCCACGCCATCGAGTCCGGCTTTCTGCCCCGGGTGATCCACCACCAGACCTGGGACACCGACGACGTGCAGACCTTCCTCTTCCGGTTGCGTCGCGCCGTGGCGATCTGACGGGCCGCGATGTACGCACACATAGCGGAAGTGATGAAGCGGCCCGCCCTGGTCCGCCTCCAGCCGGATCTGGTCTGCCTGCGTTTCGAGACCATGAAGATCTACTCGGCGCTGGGGGCGGTCCGTCACCTGCTCGACTCCGGCGCGGTGAAGCCCGGTGACACCCTCGTCGACAGTTCCAGCGGAATCTACGCGCAGGCACTCGCGCTCGCCTGCCACCGCCACGGCCTCCGGTGCCACATCGTGGGCTCCACCACGGTGGACCGTACGCTCCGCCTCCAGCTGGAGATCCTCGGCGTCACCCTGGAGCAGGTCGAGCCGTCCAACGACCTCCGCCTCGACCAGGAACTACGGGTGCGCCGACTCACCGAGATCCTCCGGGAGAACCCGTCCTACCACTGGATGAGGCAGTACCACGACGGCATCCACTACCACGGCTACCGCGAGGTCGCCGAAGCCCTGGACCGGGAGCTGCCCCCGGGCGGCGTCTCCCTGGTCGGCGGCGTCGGCTCCGGCGCCTCGACCGGCGCCCTCGCCACCTACCTCCAGGAGGCCGGCCGGGACGTGTCGTTGGTGGGCGTCCAGCCCTTCGGCAGCGTGACCTTCGGGTCGGAGAAGGTACCGGACCCCGACATGATCATCGCGGGCATCGGAAGCGCCATCCCGTTCGAGAACGTCCGGCACGAGCTGTACGACCGGATCCACTGGATGAACTTCGCCTGCGCCCTGTCCGGGTCCGTCGAACTCCTGCGCGCCACCGGGATATTCGCCGGCCTGTCCTCCGGCGCCGCCTATCTGGCCACCCACTGGCAACGGCGCGAGAACACCTCCCGCACCCACGTCTTCGTCGCGGCCGACACCGGCCACCGCTACGTCGAGGCCTACGCCCAGCACCGACAGGCCCAGAGCCTCGAAGCCCTGAGCCCCCGGGAGATCACGTCCCTCGACGAGCTGAAGCCCCCCTGGTCGACGGCCTCCTGGCCGGACGTCTCCCCCAGACCGCGAAGCGGCTGACCTGACCCACCCCGAGCGGCCCCCCGTACGCGACCTGCCGCCCGAAGAAGAGCGTCCATCCACCCCCAGACGAGAGAACCGAGAATGCCACACCCCAAGCCGCACAACGTCGCGGAACTGATCGAGGGAGTACGGAAGGGGGCCTACGGACCCGATCCGAGGGACCTGACGGTCACCAGCGCCTTCTGGCTCTACCACACGACGCGGCTGGCGAACGGCGAGGTCACCTACCACAACCACTACCTCCTGCTGCGGGTGGGAGACGGGTTCGGAGCCTGTTCCTTCGAGGCGGGCGAACTGAGCCCCGACTTCTGCGAGAACGCCTCCGGGCACACCCTGGAAACCCTTCTCCGCAGCGACAACTCCCCGGTACGGATCGCCGCGTTGGACGCCTACCTCTCCCGCGTACGGCCGCACCGGGAAGCCGCCGAGGCGGAGCGGGTGACCCTCCCCACCGGAAGCCCGGAGACGCGGGCACGAGCGCGGGACGCGGCCATCGCCGGACTCCTCGACCTCGCGCCCGGTGCCCGGGTCGCCCTCATCGGAGTGGTGAACCCCCTGGTCGAGGCGATAAGGCAGCGGGGCGGAACCTGTCTGCCGTGCGACTTCAACCTCCGCACCACACAGTGGGGCGAGCCGGTCTCGGACGACATGACCAAGGTGCTGGAGCGGGCTGACGCCGTGGTGGCCACCGGGATGACGCTCAGCAACGGCACCTTCGACCTCATCCTGGAGCACTGCCGGCAGCACGCGGTCCCGCTCGTGGTCTACGCCCAGACCGGCAGCGCCGTCGCCCGCGCCTTCCTGCCCAGCGGCGTCACCGCCCTGTCGGCGGAGGCCTTCCCCTTCTCGCAGTTCAGCGCGGACGCGACCGTGCTGTACCGCTACCGGGCCGACAACCTGGCGCCCGAGCTCGAGGAGGCGTCGTGAGCGCCGGCCCCACCACCCCGCCGAGGAGCCACGAGGACCAGGGAACCGGGGAGCGGATGCCGAGCGACCTGCGGATGACCCGTACCCTCTGGCCGATCCTGCTGGCCTCCGCCGTCGGCCTGCTGCCCTTCACCATCTTCAGCACCTACCTGGTGCCCATCGCCGACGAGTCGGGAAGCAGCGTCGCGGCGATGGGCGGACTCCGGGGACTCGGGGGCCTCGCCGCTCTGCTGGTGGGCGCGGCACTGGCACCGCTGATCGACCGCTTCCCCAAGGAGTGGGCCGCCGCCGCCGGCCTGGGAGCGCTGGCGGTCTCCTCCGCCCTGGGGGCCAGCGGCCGGTACGTCCTCCTGGTGACGTTCTGCCTCCTCGTCGGGGCCGGCACCGCCGTACTCAACCCGGCCCTGACCGCGGCGGCGGCCGACCGGTTCGGTACCGGCAAGGCGGCCAGCCGGGCGGCGACGCTGGTCACCGCCACGCAGTCGATGACGGCCATGCTGGCGGCACCCGTGATCGCGCTGCCCGCGCTGTTCTGGGGGTGGGAGGGCGACCTCCTCGCGGTCACGGTCGTCTGCCTGCTGCTGGCGGCGGTCCTGCTGTCCAGGCGTGGCCGTTCCGCTGCGGAGGAACCGACCGCCAGCGGTGGGAAGTTGAGCTACCTCGCCTCCTTCAAGGCCCTCGCCTCGGTGCCGGGAGCCGTTCCGCTGCTGCTGATCTCCCTGCTGCGCACGGCCGTCTTCATGGGGTACCTGGCCTACCTGGCCGCCTCCTACGACAGCCGCTTCGACCTCGACCCCGGGCTGTTCTCCCTGGTCTGGACGCTCAGCGGTGCCTCGTTCTTCGTGAGCAACCTGCTGACCGGACGGCTCACCAACTCCGCCCGACCCCGGGTACGTACCGAGAACCTGCTGGTACTCGGGCTCGTCACCGCGCTGGTGTCCGTCGTCGGCTTCTACTTCACCCACTGGCTTCCGCTGGCCCTCGGCCTCACCGCACTGCACGCGGCGAGCCACGCGGTCGTCGCCGCCTGCGCGGTGAGCCTGCTGGTACGGCGTTGCGGTCCGCTTCGCGGATCCGCGCTGAGCCTCAACGCGGCGGGAATGAGCCTCGGCGTCTTCCTGGGCGCCTCCCTCGGCGGCCTGGGCCTGGGCCTGGCCGGTTATCCGGGCGTCGCGCTGGTCTTCGGCGCCCTCACCCTGGCGGCACTGGGCGCCGCGCTGCCCCTCGCGCGTCTGACGGACGGCCACCACGGCCGAGACGAGGGCGACGAGGCGGAACCTCCCGGCCCGCCCACGACCTCGTGACCCGCGCTCCCGGGCCGTCCCCCGCGAGGGCGAACGGCCCACGCCCCTCGTCCCGGAACGGCCACGCCACCGGCAGACGACCTCGCCGAGGTGGTCCCCCAGCAGCGAGGGAGTCCGCCTCCCCACCGGCGGTCGCGTCCCCCGCGCGGCTCCGCGTGGCGGAGCCCGTCGAGCCTCGGCGCGCGCGGGAGCGCCGTACCCGGAACCCCCGGGCCCTCCGACCTGACGCAGGCCCAGAACGACCACCCCGGAAAGGCAGGACCACGTATGCGGTCAGTACCCACCGAGTCGACGGTGGGCCGTGACTCCCGTCCACCCCGGGGGAGCACCGGGAAGGCTCCACCCGAGCGCGACTCCCGGCCCCGCGCCTCACGCGGACGCCTGGTCCCGCTCTGCGTCGGCCTGTTCGTCCTCCTCCTGCTGTCCGTGGTGGTGGCGATCGGCTTCGGGGCCGCGGTGGTCACGCCCGGCGACACCGCCCGGTACCTGTGGGCCGCCCTCAGCGGGGGACGGATCGCGGCGAGCGAGGCGACGACGTACCAGATCATCTGGGAGATCCGCACCCCGCGCGTGCTGCTGGCCGCCCTGGTCGGGGCGGGGTTGAGCGCCATAGGCGTCGCCATCCAGGCCATGGTGCGCAACGCGCTGGCCGACCCGTACGTCCTGGGGGTCTCCTCGGGAGCCTCCGTCGGCGCCGTCAGCGTCACCGTCACCGGAGGGCTCGCCGGACTGGGCCTCCACGCCGTGTCCGCCGGGGCCTTCCTGGGGGCGCTGGCCGCATCCGCCCTGGTGTACGCCGCCTCCGCCAGCCGGGGCGGGATGTCACCGCTGCGCCTCATCCTCACCGGCGTCGCCATGGCACTCGGCTTCCAGGCCGTGATGAGCGTGATCATCTATCTGGTCCCCAGCAGTGAGGCCACCAGTACGGTCCTGTACTGGACGATGGGCAGCTTCGGCGCCGCCACCTGGGGCTCCCTCCCCGTCGTCGCCCTAGCGGTGGTGGGCGGCGTGGTCGTCCTCACCCGCTGTGGCCGCGCCCTGGACGTGATGGCGCTCGGCGACGAGACGGCGGCGAGCCTCGGCGTCGACCCCGACCGCCACCGCAAGGGGCTGCTCGTCCTGGTCTCGCTCGTGACCGGTGCCATGGTCGCCGTGAGCGGTGCCATCAGCTTCGTCGGCCTGGTGATGCCGCACCTGGTCCGCATGGTCGTGGGGTCGACTCACGCACGTGTCCTGGTGGTCAGCCCGCTGGTCGGCGCGGTCTTCATGGTGTGGGTGGACCTGGTCGCCCGGACCCTCGTCGCCCCCCGCGAGCTGCCGCTGGGGGTCATCACCGCACTGGTCGGCGTACCGGTGTTCGTGACCCTGATGCGCCGTCGGGCCTACATGTTCGGAGGCCGTTGACATGGACCTCACCCTCGACCGGCTCTCCGTCGTCACCGATGGCAGGAAGCTGCTGCGCGAGCTGTCCCTGCACGTGCCGGACGGACGGTGCGTGGGCCTCATCGGCCCCAACGGCAGCGGCAAGTCCACCGCTCTCAAGTGCGTCTACCGCGCCCTGCGCCCCAGCTCGGGCACCGTACGGATCGGCGCGGAGGAACTCACGGCACTGAGTATGCGCCGCAGCGCCCAACTCGTCGCCGCCCTCACCCAGGACGGAGAGATCGACCTCGACTTCACCGTGGAGGAGGTCGTCGCACTGGGGCGCACCCCCCACCTCCGGGGCAACCAGCTCCTCGGCGCCCGGGAACGTCAACTCTGCGAACGGGCCATGGAACAGGTCGACATCGGCCACCTGGCCGGACGCGGAGTGCTGACGCTCTCCGGGGGCGAACGGCAACGCGTCCTGGTGGCCAGGGCCCTCGTCCAGGAACCCCGGATCCTGGTCCTGGACGAGCCGACCAACCACCTCGACGTACGGCACCAGGTGGAACTGCTGTCACTGCTGCGCCACACCGGCCTCACCACCCTGGTCGTGCTCCACGACCTCAACCTCGCGGCGGCGGCCTGCGACCAGCTCGGCGTGCTGTCCGAGGGGCACCTGGTCGCCACCGGGAGCCCCGAGAGCGTCCTCACCCCGGAACTGGTGCACGAGGTCTTCGGGGTGCGCACCACGGTCGTCCGCCACCCGCTGACCGGCGATCCGCAGCTGCTGTATTCCCTCACCCCTCCATCACCGAACGGGAGCGACACCCCATGACCTCCACCAGGCCACCGAGTTCCGCACGGCTGGGTCGCGTACGAAGGCGCGCCGTGGTCGGTTCGACCGCCGTCGCCGCACTTCTGCTGAGCGGCTGCGGAGCGGACGTCGCCAGCGACGGCAAGAGCGCGGAGAGGACCACCGTCGACCGGTGCGGCGAGCCGGTCGAGTACACCACCCCCCGGCGCACCGTCGCCTACGAGGGGGGCAGCGCCGACAAGCTGTTCAGCCTCGGACTGACCAAGCACGTCCACGGTTACGTGATGCCCCCGGCCAACCCGCCGGTGAGCCAGTCGCCGTGGGCGTCGGAGTACGCCAAGGTGAAGAAGCTCAGCGACGACCTGCTCAACAAGGAGATCGTCGTGGACGCCAAGGCGGACCTCGTGGTGGCCGGCTGGAACTCCGGTTTCAGCGACCAGCGTGGCATCACGCCGGAGATCCTCGACAAGTTGAAGATCCAGAGTTTCCTGCACACCGAGAGTTGCTACAACTACCCGAAGTACCCGGAGAAGAAGGCGCCCTTCGAAGCGCTCCACACCGACCTGCGACGGCTCGGGAAGATCTTCCGGGTGGAGGAGAAGGCGAAGAAGGTCGTCGGCGAACTCGAACGGCGCGAGAAGGCCGTGACCGCGAAGGCCCCCGAGGGGAGTCCCGTACCGGTCTTCCTCTACGACTCCGGCACCGACCAGCCCTTCACCGCCGGAAACCAGGTCCCACCCCACGACATCATCCAGAAGGCCGGCGGAAAGAACGTGTTCTCCGACCTCGACGAACGCTGGACACAGGTGAGTTGGGAAAGCGTCACCAAGAGCGAGCCCGAGGTCGTCATCATTCTCGACTACGGCGACAAGCCCGCCAGCAAGAAGATCGAGTTCCTCAGGAAGTCACCGAAGACCAGGGAGCTGCCCGCCGTGAAGAAGGGCAACTTCTTCGTTCTGAACTACAACGAGGGCATCAGCGGCCCGCGGAACATCGACGGTCTGGAGAAGTTCGGCAAGTACCTCCGCGAGCTGGACCGCTGAGGGACCACGGAGCGAGGCCCGGCTCCTCGGCCTCGATCCCTGACCGGACGACGAGGAGGGCGCGCCCCCGGACGTCCACCGCCCCGGAGCCGGGGAGGACTTCGCGGGCGACGGGTCCCGGCGGGTCCGACAGGTGCGTGTTCTCGGAGTGCCGTGACCGGGCCGTGCGCCGTCGGCGCGTCCACGCGCGTCACGCCCCGAAGGGGAGCGGCCCACCGGCAGGTGGGGCGCGGTGGTCGGTGACGAGGTGCGGGGGCCGCGGGGGTTCGGGAATGCCCTGCGGCCCCGGGGTACGGACGCCCACCCGCTCCCGACCTCCACACCCGTGGCCAGCCTCGGCCCCGGGCGTCGGACGGGCGGGCCCGACGGTGGCGCCCCCCGTCCCCCTGGGCGGGGGATACCCTGCCGGGGTGACGGAGCAGCCCGGGGCCGAGGTGCGGCGCCCCGCGAACCAGGGGCGGAAGGTCGCCGCCCGTAACCGGGCCGCTGTGATCGCCGCCGCCCGGGAGGTGTTCGCCGAGCAGGGGCTGACGGCGCCGCTGTCCGTGATCGCTCGCCGGGCCCGGGTCGGGCAGGGCGTGCTGTACCGGCACTTCCCCGACCGTACGGCCCTGGTGGAGGCGGTGTTGGAGGAGAACGTGCGGCAGGTCGAGCAGGCCGCGGCGGCCGAGTCCGCCACGTTCGCCGGGCTGCTGGGGGTGCTGACCTGGCACCTGGCGGAGTCGGCGGCGTTCATCGGGCTGCTGCACGTCGACCAGGTGGCCGGCCGCTCGGGGCTGGGGGCGCACGCGTCGGCCCTGTCCGAGCGGGTCCAGCACAGCCTGCGCGCGCACCTGCCGGCGGACCACCGGCTGAACGCCAAGGACCTGGAACTGGCGGTGGCCATGGTCTCCGCCACCGTCACCGGCCCCACCCGTGAGGAGCGGGAGCGCCGGGCGCGGGACGCCTGGCGGCTGTTGGGGGTCGAGGTGGGGCCGGTACGACCCTTCGAGGGGTGAACGGGCCCGGGTTCAGCCGCCGTTGGACTGCCGTACGCCCTTGGCGAGGGCGTCGAAGGTGTAGAGGTAGCCGCCGGCGGGGCCGCTGACGGTCAGGTACGCCCTGGTGCCGCCGGGGGTGATGGCCACGTTCGTCGCCGACTCCAACCCCTTGCTCCCTCGGGGGAGTTCGACGGTCGCCCGGCGCTCACCGTGCTGGTCGTACACCGCCATCGCCGGCCGGCCGTGCAGCCCCTGGTACAGGTTGCCGTCCGCGTCCACCGCGATCGAGTCGGTCTGCGCGATGCCGGCGTTGATACGGAGGGCGATGTGTCGGGAGGTGACCCGGCCCTTGCCGTCCAGGCGCAGGTAGGAGACGCGGTTCCGGGTCAGTTCGCTGAACCACAGGCCACGGTAGCCGGTGTCGAAGGAGATGCCGTTGGGCGCGGCCAACCCGCCCGCCAGCACCGTGGCGTCGTCGCCGTCCCGGCTGATCCGCACCACCCTCCCGTGCGCCTTGCCCTCGCTGAGGCCACGGGAGTCGCTGAGGTAGAGGTTGCCCTTCCGGTCGAAGGCGAGGTCGTCCGGGTTCATCCTGGCGCCGTCCACCGGACCGGAGAAGAAGGTACGTCGGTCGCCGCCGTCCGGCGCCATGCTGACGATCTCGCCGTGTGCGAAGTCGGTGAGGTAGAGCCGGCCGTCGTGGGGGCTGAACTGCGCCGAGGTGTAGGCGGCGTCGCCGCTGGAGGACAGGGGCCGGGACGTCCTGTCCTCGACGTTGACCCGTATCACCTTGGGCTCGCCCTCGGGCGCGGTGACGTCGACGACCACCAGGTGCCCCCGTCGGTCGAACACCGGCCCCTCCAGCAGGGTCATCCCGGTCTCCTGGTGGGGCGTGGTCAGCCGCATGACCTGGCGCGCGCGCAGGGTGCGGTCCGGGTCGGTGGCGGCCCGGTCGCCGGGGGTGGCCGTCTCGGTACCGCATCCGGTCAGGACCACCGCGCTCAGCGCCCCGAGGACGGCGAGGGCGCGAACCGGGTGTCGTCGCATGGGAGTTCACTCTTCCTGGTCGTGGGTGGGCGCGCGGCCGGGTGGATCACGTCGCCCCGAGGGGGAGCGCGCGGTGGCCGGAAGTGGTGGCTCACCGACGCCCAACCGGACAGTGGTGTCCGGTAGTTGTTACGGTAACGCCCGCACCGCTCGTCCACAGCGCCAACCGGTAGGACAGAGGCCCTCCATGACGTTCCCTCAGCCCCCCACCCCCGAGGAACTCGCCGAGTTGAGGAGGCGGTACCGCGCCGAACGCGAACGCCGGATGCGCCCGGACGGCGCCAGCCAGTACCAGGGCGCCGAGGCCGAGTTCGGCTACTACGCCGCCGACCCGTACACCGAGCCGACCGAGCGCCCGGCCGTGCGGGACACCGTCGACGTGGTCGTGGTCGGCGGCGGGTTCGGCGGCATCCTCGCCGGGGCGCGACTGCGGCAACGGGGCGTGGAACGCGTACGGATCATCGAGACGGGCGGCGACTTCGGCGGCACCTGGTACTGGAACCGCTACCCGGGTGTCCACTGCGACATCGAGTCACACGTCTACCTGCCCCTGCTCGACGAGACCGGCTACGTACCCGAGTGGAAGTACGCGCCGGGGGAGGAGATCCGCCGTCACGCGGTGCGGATCGCCGAGCGGTTCCGGCTCTCCTCCGACGCGCTGTTCTCCACCGAGGTGACCTCGCTCGACTGGGACGAGGAAAGCGAGACCTGGACCGTCTCCACCGACCGTGGCGACACCGTCCGGGCCACCTACGTCGTCACCGCCACCGGCACCCTCACCCACCCGAAGCTGCCCGGCATACCCGGCATCGAGACCTTCCGGGGCCACACCTTCCACACCTCCCGCTGGGACTACGCCTACACCGGCGGAACCCCGCAGGGCGGCATGACCGGTCTCGCGGACAAGCGGGTCGGCGTCGTGGGCACCGGCGCCACCGGGGTCCAGGTCATCCCGAAACTGGCCGAGGACGCCGGGCACCTGTACGTCTTCCAGCGCACTCCCTCCACCGTCGACGAACGCGGCAACCGCCGCACCAGCCCGTGCGACGTCGGCGCCGACCACGAGGGCTGGGCCCGCGAACGCCGCGAGAACTACCTGCGCATCGTCTCCGGCGAACCGGAGCCCCGGGACCTGGTGGCTGACCAGTGGACCGCCTCGGCCGGCCTGCTGGAGAAGCTGCTGCCGAGCTTCCGCCGCCGGGGCGACCGCGACACCTTCGAGGCCGCCTACGAGGTGGCCGACGCCGTCAAGATGAACGAGCTGCGCGCCCGCGTGGAACGGAGCGTCCACGACCCCGGGTTGGCGGAGAAGCTCAAGCCCTGGTACCGGTACGCCTGCAAGCGCCCCACCTTCTCGGACACGTACTACGCGGCGTTCAACCGCGCCAACGTCACCCTGGTGGACACCGCGGACACCCACGGCATCGAACGTGTCACCCGGAACGGTGTCGTGGTCGGCGACCGGGTCCTGGAGATCGACTGCCTGATCTTCGCCACCGGATTCTTCGTCGGCGCCTCCGGCGTCCACTCCGGCCGAATCCCCGTCCACGGCCGTGGCGGCGTCGCCCTCCAACGCCTCTGGGCGGACCAGGGCCCACGAACCCTGCACGGCTTCACCAGCCGGGGCTTCCCGAACCTCCTCCAGATGGGCAGCCTCCAGAACGCCAGCAGCGTCAACTTCACCCACGTCCTGGACGAGCAGGCGGTCCACATCGCCGCCCTCGTCGCGGCGGCCGAAGCCACCAACGCCCTCGTCGAGCCCTCGTCCGAGGCGGAGGACGCCTGGATGGCCCTGTTGGCCGAGGGCGCGCCCGACCACGAGTGGTTCCACGCCGAGTGCACCCCCGGCTACTACAACCGCGAAGGGCGGGGCCGCCCCAACGGCCCGACGGCCTACCCGCACGGTGCCGTCGCCTTCCACCAGCTGCTGGCCGACTGGCGCGAGCACTCGCCGTACGAGGCCCTGCGCGCCAGGACCGTACTGCGACCGGATCCGGCCACCCCGGTGGGGGACCCCTCGCCCGCCTGACGCGCCGCCGGTACGGGCTGGCGTGCCCGCACCGGCGGAACCAGCCTCGTACCGGCGCCACCGGGATCACTCCCGGGTGCCCGCGCCCGGCGACCACGGCCGCCCGGTGATCACGGTCGCCGGGTACGCCCCCTCAGGGCGCCGACGGCGCCGACGGCGCTGCCCGGTCGGCGAGACGCCAGCCGCCGGCGCTGTCCTGACGCCTCCAGAAGTCGGCGAACCGGCCGCCGGCGGCGAGCAGTTCGTCGACCGTGCCGTCCTCGACCACGCGGCCGTCCTCCAGGAAGACCACCCGGTCCGCGACCCGGATGCTGCTGAGGCGGTGCGCGACGATCACCCGGGTACGAGGGGTCGGGTCGGTGGTCAGGGCGGCCGTGACGGCGGCCTCGTTCTCCGAGTCCAGGGCGCTGGTCGCCTCGTCGATCAGCAGTACCGGCGCGGACTTCAGGAGCGCCCGGGCGATGGAGACCCGTTGGCGTTCGCCGCCCGAGAGCGTGGTGCCGGCCTCGCCGACCCGGGTCGCCCACCCGTCGGGCAGGCGGTCGACCAGGGCGTCGACGCGGGCCAGGCGCGCGGCCAGTTCCACCGCCTCCTCGTCGGCGGTGGGGTCGCCGGCCAGGACGTTGTCCCGGATGGTGCCGTCGAACAGGTACGGGTCCTGGAAGACGACGCTGACCAGGTCGCGTCGGGACCGGGGGGCGAGGGTGGCGCTGTCCACCCCGTCGATGAGCACGGCGCCGGTGGCGGGCTGGTGCAGGCCCGCGACGAGGGTGAGGACGGTGCTCTTGCCGGAGCCGGACGGGCCGACGATCGCGGTGGTGGTACCAGGTTCGAGGACCAGGTCGAGGTCGGCCAGCACCGGCTCCGCCTCGTCGTAGCCGAAGGTGACGTTCCGCAGTGCGATGCCCGGGGCGGCGGACGGCTCGACGTGGCGGTCACCGGCACCGGTGGTGGGCGCCTCCAGCACCTGGCGGATGCGGCGCAGCGTACCGAGGCTGGACTCGACCCCCGGTGACAGTTCCGCGACCGTGGTGAACGGTTCGAGGTAGCGGACGATGACCACGATCAGGGCGATCGCCTCGGGGGCGGTCAGCGTGCCGTTCACGTGGAGGGCGACCGTGGTGCCCGCCAGCAGGAGCAGGGCGAGCTGGCTGGCCAGGCCGAAGATCACCTGACCGGGAACCTGGAGCAGCAACAGCCGGGTGGACGCGCCGTGTTGGGAGGCCAGGGCGGCCCCGGCGTGACTGCGGGCCGGCTCGACACGGCGAGCCGCCCGCAGCGCCTGCTGGGTACGGGCGAACTCCATGACGCGTTCGGTCAGCGCGCTGTTGGCCTCCTCGGCTGCCCGGTCGGCGTCGCGCCCCAGGCGGCCGGAGGCCCAGAACGCCGCGAGGAGTACGGGGACGCCGGCCAGCGCCGCGAGCCCGAGCTGCCAGGACACCGGCAGCAGCGCCACCGCGATCGCCACGGGCAGCAGCACTCCGCCGAGGAGCGGGGTGACCAGGTAGATGACCAGTCCGACGAGGTCGGGGCCGGTGGCCGCGACGGCCTGCCGACTGGTCGCGGTGTTCTCGGCGGTGAACCAGGTCGGGCGGATCGTGGCCAGGCGGTCCGCGACCGTGCGCTGGCCGGTGTCCAGCAGCCCGAACCCGAGGGCGAAGCCGCGCCGGGCCGCCGCCGAGTCGACCGCCCAGCCCGCGAGCGTGACCAGGGCCAGCGCCCCCAACCAGGGCCAGGCCTCGCCCGGTTCGTCACCGAACAGCGCGGAGACCAGGGGGATGAGGAGTACCGAGCCGACCGCGCGCAGCACCACCCCCAGGGAGGTCAGCGCCAGGTGGACGGCGATCGCCCGGCGGCTGCCGGCGGGCAGCAGGGACAGCAGGGTGCGGATCATCGGTGGGCTCCCGTCGTGTCGACGCCCGCCGTGGCGGCGTCCCAGAGTTGGCGGTACCGGCCGTCCCGGTCGAGCAGTTGGGCGTGGGTGCCGGTCTCCGCGATCCGCCCGTGGTCGAGCACCACGATCCGGTCGACGCCGGTGACGGTGTGCAGGCGGTGCGCGATGACCAGTACGGTGCGCCCGGCCGTCAGCTCGTTCAACGCCCGCTGGACCAGGTACTCCGACTCGGGGTCGGCGAAGGCCGTGGCCTCGTCGAGGACCAGTATCGGGGTGTCCGCGAGGATCGCCCGGGCGATGGTGAGCCGCTGCCGTTCCCCGCCGGAGAGGGCGGCGTCCGGGCCGAGGACGGTGTCGTAGCCCTGGGGCATCCGCGTGATCCGGTCGTGGATCCGCGCCGCGCGGGCGGCGGTGTGGACCCGCTCGTCGCCGGCGTCGGGAACGGCCAGCGCGATGTTCTCCCGCACCGTGCCGTGGATGAGCTGTGTCTGCTGGAACACGAACCCGACCCGGGAGTACAGCTCGTCGGCGGTCAGTTCCCGTACGTCCCGTCCGCCGATCCTGATCGCGCCGTCGGTGACGTCGTGGAAGCGGGCCAGCAGCGCGGCCAGGGTGGACTTGCCCGAACCGGAGGGACCGACCAGTGCCGTCACGGTGCCGGGTTCGAGCGTCAGGGTGATGTCCTCCAGCACGGGAACCCCGTGGCGGTAGGCGAAGCCCACCCGGTCGAACTCGACTCGGCCCGCCGGGCTGGGAGTGGTGGCCGGCTGGCTCGCGGCCGTCTCCAACTCGGGCTCGTCCAGGGTCACCTGGAGCCGACGGGCGGCGAGGAGTCCACCGCGCAGCCCGGACAGCCCGTAGCCGATGCCCAGCAGGCGGGCGCCGAAGGTCGTGCCCAGCAGCAGGAAGGGCAGCAGGGAGACCGGGTCCATGCGTCCGGTGGTGATCAGCGGGGTGCCCAGCGCGCAGATGAGCAGCAGGAAGGTCGCGGGCCGGGTGGCCAGGTCGATGAAGGTCTTCTGCCCGCTGAGGGGCCGCTGCCAGGTGTCGAGGAAGCTGATGTACTCGCCGAGGCGGGTACGGAAGGAGGAGGCCGCCGCCCCGCCGAACACGCGGATGACCGGCTGCCCCTCCAGGTAGGAGCCGGCCTCGACGTTCATACGCTCCGCCCAGCGCAGCGCCTCGGTGGTGCGGGGGCCGGACTGTACGACCATGATCGCCATGGCCACCACGTAGACCAGCACGGGCAGGAGCAGCAGCAGGGCGATCCGCCAGTCGATGGCGAACAGGTAGACCAGTACCGCGACCGGTGCGACCACCGCCGCGACCGCGTCCGGTACCGCGTGGGTGACGAGGTAGTGCAGCGCCAGGGTGTCGTCCTGCACGGTCTGCTTGACCTGGCCCGAGCCCCGGCTGTCGAACCAACCCAGCGGCAGGCGGGCGAGTTTGGCCAGCAGCCGGTGGCGCAGGTCCCGGGCGAACCGGGCGTCGACCCAGTGCAGCCACAGCAGTAGGGCGGTCGCCAGCAGTACCCCGGCGCCCATCAGTCCGACGGCCCACGCCCCCAACGCCCACAGCCGGTCCGTGTCCTGCCCCGACGCGAGCCGACGGGCCAGCTCCACCATCAGGACGAAGGGCGCGAGTTGGACGAGGGTGACCAGCGCCTGGGCGATGCCGGCGGCGACCAGCGTGGGTTTCAGAGGGCTGAGGAGCCGGCCACCGGCCCGGGCACGCCAGGTGCCCTGACGTGGCTCGGGTGCGGGCGGGTCCGACGTGGCCGTCGGGGCGGTCTCCGCCGGGGTGGCCGGGGTCGCTTCCGCCGGTTCCCGGGCGGGCACCGGTTCCTCGACGGCCTTGCGGCGGTTGGAACCGAAGGCCCGCCCGTAGTACCAGTACGCCTGCGCGTGCATCTCGCTCCGGGGGAAGCCGAACTCGTCGCGCAGGCGGGTGCGCAGGTGCTTGAGCGAGCCGGACTCCGGTGTGACCCAGACGTACCAGTCCGACCAGTCCCGGGAGGGGAGCGCGGCGGCGAGTGAGGTCTCGCCCCGGCGCGGCACCCAGTGGACGGCCGCCCGGGGGTGGTCGACGAGCGGGATGAGACGGTCGGTCTCCCGGTGCTCCTCCAGGTACAGCTCCACCGGCACCTCCGGCGGCAGTACGTCGAGGATGCCGTTGATCGCCGGTACGGAGGCCGCGTCACCGATCAGCAGGTACCCGGCGGGCGGCTCGGGCCGGAGGTCGAACCGGGTGGAACCCAGCGAGGTGATCCGTACGGTCGTTCCCGGTTCCGCCCGCCGCGCCCAGGTGGAGGCCGGGCCGGCCGGGTCGTGGAGGACGAAGTCCACCGCGAACTCCCCGGTGGCGGGGTCCGCCTGGGCGAGGGTGTAACCCCGCTGGTGCTCGATCTCGGGATCGTCCGGGTCCGGCATCCAGAACCGCAGATGGGCCGCCGGAGCGACCACCACGTCCTGGAGCAGGGTGGGGGAGGACATGCGTATCCGCAGGAAGTGCGGGGCGAGCAGCTCCGTTCCGATGACCGTCGCCTCGTGGTCACGCGCGCCGTAGGCGCGCATGATCACCCCGTTGAAACCCCGTTTGGCCATCACTGTCCCTCTCCGGCGACACGCAGCGCCGCCCTGATCTCGTCCACGGGTCGTCCGGGGGGAGCGGCCTGTACGAAGCCACGGATCGCGGCCCCCAACCACAGCCGGACGTACTCGTCCGGGCCGATCTCCGGCAGGGCGCGGTGCGCCTCACCGAGGCGGGCGTCCGCCAGGAGCGCCTCCTCCACGCCCCGGCGCTGCGCGTCGAGTTCGTCGGCCCGCTCGCGTTGGGTCTCCTCGGTCGCCGCGTATCCGATGGCCACCGACGCCACGGCGGCCGAGAGCACGATGCCGGCCTCCGTGGAGTACCCCCGTCGCACCAGTGAGTCGGCCGCGGTGGCCAGCAGTCGCCGGCCTCCCTCGCCTCGGGGGAACAGGGTCTGTACGTACCAGGTCAGGCCAGGGTGCCGCAGCATGAAGGACCGCAACTGCAACGCGGTGGACAGCAGATGGGGGACCGGGCCGTCGTCCGGGTCGTCCTGGAGGTCGAGTTCGGCCAGCAGGCTCTCGCCCACCAGCCGCTCCAGTCCCCACCGTCCGTCGACGTGGCGGTACAGCGCCGTGGACGACACCCCCAGGCGTGCCGCCACGGCGTTCATGCTCAGGTTGCGCAGCCCCAACTCCCGTCCGACCCGGACGATGTCCTCGGGTTCGATCTGACGAGGTCGGCCACCGATACGTGCCACCCGTGTTCTCCCAGCAAGCTAAGTTACCGCCACCAACTAAGGGCAACCTAAGTCACGGTGAGGGCGAAGGGCAACCCGAAGTCGGCGGCCCGTTCCGGGTCTTGGGGTGCGCGCCTCCGCTGGCGCAGCTATTGAAAATGATTATCGACGCGCATAGCCTGAAGGGGTCCGGCTCTCTCCACCGGAACGCTGGAGGTCCAGCACTCCGCCGTTCCGGTACCCGCTTCGCGGGGTGGGGGAGGGTCGGACGACCACCGACTGGTTGTCATGCGTGGGCACCAGGAGGTGGGCGGTGGGGTGGGCTTTGAGCGGCCCACCCAGTGTGGGGTGGGGGGCGAGGCGGCGGTTTCGCCCCCCAACTCTTCGTCGCTACGGCTTGGTTCGGGGCGCCCTTCACCGTCAGGGCTCGGCCCTCCCGCGCGGCGGTGGCGAGGTCGACCTGTCGACACGGCATCTTGGGGGAGGGGTGGGCGCCATGGCCTCCGACGTTCCGCGCGCACCGCACCTGACCGCACTCGCTTCTCCAGGGACACGCCCCAACCGGCGGCTGGCCCCGGGCGCCGAGACGACCTGCGGCGGTGGGAGGGAGGACGCCCTACCGGCCGTGCCCGACGACAACGCCACTGAAGAACGGCGGAACCTCACACCTCGGGGGCGAGTGCGTCGCCTGGCGGAGTCCCGCTCTCCGGCACGGGTCGTCGACCATGAGGGCGCGGAGAGGGGCGAAAAAGACTCCCGCAGGTGAATCGACCTCGGAAGGGGACCAGGTGCAGAGTGACCCCGAAGGATCCTCCCCCCCCCGTACGGACGCCAGACCCGGAAAGGTGACCGCGAAGAATGGCCAGGCTCAGGTTCGGTTGCGAACTTCCGATCTCGGCGGAGGCCGCCTGCGCGTTGGCGGGTAAACCGGAGACCTTCCTCTACGTGGTCTGGCCTGTCCTTCGGATCTACCGTCTGGACATCCCGGACCGCCTGGTACCGGGTGCAAAGGTGAGCGGCCGTCTGTGGTGGTTCGGAATCGTCCCCTCCTGGCGGCACCACCTGAAGCTCGTGCGGTGGCAGGACAGGGAGATATCCACCGAGGAAGGGGGCGGGCCCGTCCAGAGGTGGAACCACCACCTCACTTTCGTGCCCACCGGGGAGAACCGGTGCCGCTATGTCGACGAGATCGACATCGAGGACGGGGTGAAAGGGATTCCGGTCCGACTCTTCGCTCGCGTCATGTTTCCGTATCGGCATCGGAGATGGAGGAAGCTCGTCAGCGCGGGCACCGCGCCGACTCCTCGGGGGCGCTGAGGTCGTCCTGTTCTGGCGTCACCACCGCTGACGATCCCTTCCCCGCAAGTCCCCTGCCGGGCCGGCGAGTTGGGGCCCCGGCCGGAAGACCCGAACGCGGGGTCAGACAGCCGTGACGGCGTTCTGGAAGGCGGTGACGGCGGGGTTGTCGCCGCTGCCGGCGCGGATGGACAGGGTGATGGTGCGGGCGTGTCCGGTCGGGACGAGGCGGATGCCCGGGGTGGGGTCGTGGCCGAGCCGGGGGAGGAACGCGGCGGTACGCCCCCTGGCGACGATCGCCGCGTGGAGGTGGAGGTCGGCGGTCTCGTACCGGACGCGGGGTTCGAAGCCGGCGGTGCGGCAGGCCGAGGTGGACCAGGTGCGGGCGGCGGTGCCGGGGTGCTCCATGACCCAGGGGACGTCGGCGAGTTCGGCTAGTTCCCGGGCGGACCACCGCGCGGGGACCGCGAGCAGGAGCGGGTCGGTCGTGAGCGTACGGGTGGTCACGCCGGGGTGGGGCGCGGACGGGAGGCCCGGGTAGTCCTCGGACAGGACGAGGTCGAAGTCCCGGGCCAGCAGCGCCGGGACGGCGGCCTCGGCGTTGAGGTGGGCGAAGGTCACGGTCAGCTGTGGGTGTGGGTCGGCGAGCCGGTCGATGGCGTCCAGGACCAGGGTGTGGGCCGCGGTCTGGAAGGTGGCCACCCGGACCGTGCCGGTGACCTGGCTGCGGCTGGCCGCGATGTCGGCTTCGGCGCGTTCCAGTTCCCGCATGATCGCCTCGGTGTGGGCGACCAGCCCGGTGGCGGCGGGGGTGAGGCGTACGCCGCGCCCCGCTGGTTCCAGCAGCGGCACACCGGTTTCCCGTTCCAGGATGCTCAGCTGGTGGGAGATGGCCGAGGGGCTGTAGCCCAGGGCCTCGGCGACGGCGGCGAGGGTGCCGCGATGGCTGAGTTCCCGGAGCAGCCGGAGCCGGTGCAGGTCGTACACGCGGCCTCCCCACCCGGGCCCGAATCATCAGTTTTCCTCACTGGTACCCGTCGGAATGATGCTATCGCTCATCGAGTCACGCGTTCGTAGCCTCGGGGACAGCACCGCTCAGCGACTCCGCCACCAGGTCGGGGCCGTCTCGACAGGGGAGGACACCATGACCACTTCGTCCGCGACCACGGCTGCTTCCCGCCGGCTCGCCATCGACGGGGACCGGCTGTGGGCCTCGTTGACCGACCTGGCGAGGATCGGGGCGTACACCGACCAGACGACCGGTCTGGTCGGGGTGAACCGGCAGTCGCTGACCGACGAGGACGCCGAGGGCCGACGACTGCTGGTCCGGTGGATGGAGCGGGCCGGCCTGGAGGTCACCGTCGACGAGATCGGCAACATCTTCGGCCGCCGCGAGGGAGAGGACCCGGCACTGGCCCCGGTCATGGCCGGTTCCCACATCGACTCGGTCGGCACGGCGGGGGCCTTCGACGGATGCCTCGGCGTGCTCGGCGCCCTGGAGGTCGTCCGCTCGCTCGACGAGCGCGGCCTCACCACCCGGCGTCCCCTGGTGATCATCGCGTGGACCGAGGAGGAGGGCGTCCGCTTCGGTACGGACATGCTCGGCTCCGCCGTCGCCGTGGGCCGGCTGACCCTGGACCAGGCGTACGAGCTGACCGACTCCTCGGGGCTGGCGTTCGGCGACGAACTGGCCCGCATCGGCTTCCGGGGCGAGAGGCCGGTGCGCCTGGAGCCCCCGCACGCCTACGTGGAGTGCCACATCGAGCAGGGGCCGGTGCTGCTGCGTCAGGGGCTGGCCCTCGGCGTGGTCACCGGAGTGCAGGCGATCTCCTGGCAGAAGGTCACCCTGTACGGCCGGGCCGCGCACGCCGGGACCACGCCGACCGAACTACGGGTGGACCCCGGCCTCGCGGCGGCGCAACTCGTGGTGCGGGTCCGGGAGATGGTCGACTCCGGCCGGTACGGCAGGCTGCGCGCCACCGTCGGGCACCTGGTGACCTCGCCGGGGCTTCCCAGCGTGGTGCCGGAGCGGGCCGAGCTGACCGTGGACCTGCGGAACCCCGACGACGCGCACATGGCCGCCGCGGAGGCGGACCTGGCCGCGTTCCTGGAGGGCCTGCCCCAGGCGCAGCCGGCGCCGGGGCTACGGGTGGAGACCCGGAGGATGGCGCGGACCCGGCAGGTACCGTTCGATGAGCGCATCCAGAAGACGATCACCGAGGTGGCGTCGGACCTCGGGCACGAGACCATGCGGCTGATGTCGGGCGCCGGCCATGACGCACAGGAGATGGCGGCGATCACCCCGACGGCGATGGTGTTCGTGCGGGGTCAGTACGACGGCATCAGCCACAACCCGCGCGAGTTCTCCACCCCCGAGGACTGCGCGGCCGGCGTCACGGTGCTCGCGAACACCCTGCTGCGGCTGGCCGACGAAACGAGTGACGCATGACCACCCCCACCCTCGCGCCGTACTTCAACCCGGCCGCACGAGCCTGGCGGACCGAGCCACTGAAGGAGTCCCCGGTCGGATTCCACCGCTCGCTGCCGGGCTACGCCCCGACCCCGCTCACCTCCCTGCCCGCCCTCGCCGAGAGGCTCGGGGTCGGGATGGTGCTGGTCAAGGACGAGTCGCGGCGACTCGGACTGCCGGCGTTCAAGATCCTCGGCGCCTCCTACGCCATCGCCCGCGCGCTCTCCGCCCGCCTCGGCGTCGACGAGGCGCTGCCGCTGGAGGTGCTGCGCGACCGGCTTCGCACCGTCGAGGGGCTGTCCCTGGTCGCGGCCACCGACGGCAACCACGGTTGCGCCGTCGCCCACGTCGCCGGTCTGCTGGGACTGGCCGCGACGATCTACGTACCCCCGGGCGTCTCCGCCCCCGCCAAGGCGGCGATCGCCTCCGAGGGCGCGGAACTGGTGGAACTGGACCTGCCCTACGACGCCGTGGTCGCCCACGCCGACAGGCGGGCGGGCGGGGACGCGCTGCTGATCCAGGACACCTCCTGGCAGGGGTACGAGAACGTGCCGCAGTGGATCGTGGACGGGTACGCCACCCTCGTGCGGGAGATTGACGAGCAGCTCGCCGCGACCGGTACCGACCGGCTGGACCTGTTGGTGGTGCCGGCCGGAGTCGGGTCGCTGGCCCACGCGGTCGTCCACCACTACCGCTCCGGCGTACACGCCCCCGCGCTGCTGGTGGCCGAGCCGGCCGCCGCCCCGTCGGTGACGACGGCCCTGCACGCGGGGAAGGTCGTGCCGGTCGACACCGGTGACACCGTGATGACGGGGCTGAACTGCGGCACCGTCTCCGAGATCGCCTGGCCCACGCTCCGGGACGGGGTCGACGCGTCCGTCACGGTCACCGACCCCCAGGCCCTGAACGCGGTCACGGAACTGGTCGACCTCGGCGTGGACTCCGGCCCCTGCGGGGCGGCCACTCTCGCGGCCCTGCGTACGGTCCTCGCCGACCACGAGCGGGGCGTGCCGCTGGGCCTCACCGGGGAGTCTGTCGTGGTGCTGCTCAGCACGGAGGGCCGGGCCGCGAATCCGAAGGGGACGGAATGACGACGGAACACCAGACGGACACGGCGGAGACGGGACCGACCGCCGTACCCCTGACCTCCTGGCGCCACCGGCTGCACCAGATCGCCGAGACGGCGTTCACGGAGCACCGTACGGCGGAGTTCGTCGCCGACACCCTGCGCTCGCTGGGTGTCGACGTGACCACGGGCGTCGGGGGGACCGGAGTGGTCGGCAGCCTCACCCGGGGCGGGTCGGGCCGGTCCGTCGGCCTGCGGGCGGACATGGACGGGCTGCCGCTCCAGGAGGCCACCGGGCTGCCCTACGCCTCCCACCACGAGGGCAGGATGCACGCCTGTGGCCACGACGGTCACATGACGATGGTGCTCGGGGCGGCGGCCGTACTCGCCCGTGACGGCGGCTTCGACGGGACCGTGCGGCTGCTGTTCCAACCGGCCGAGGAACCGGGCCGGGGCGCGGCGGCCATGATCGCGGACGGACTGTTCGACCGGTTCCCCATGGACGCCGTCTACGGGCTGCACAACGTCCCAGGGCTCCCCGCCGGGCACCTGGCCACCCGGGCCGGCGCCTTCATGGCCGGGGAGGACAACTTCGCCATCACGGTGACCGGCCGGGGCGGGCACGCCTCCGCCCCGCACCACGTCGTCGACCCGCTGGTGGTGGGCGCGCAGATCGTCCTCGCGCTCCAGACCATCGTGGCGCGCTCCGTCGACCCGATGGAGTCCGCCGTCGTCTCCTGTACGGACCTCACCACGGACGGCGCCCGCAACGCCATCCCGACAACCGTGCGCATCACCGGTGACACCCGCACCTTCGACCCGGCGGTGAGCGGGCTGCTCGAACGACGTGTCCGGGAGATCGCCGAGCACACCGCCCGCGCGCACGGCGCGAGCGCCACGGTCACCTACACGCGGGAGTTCGCCACCACGGTCAACCACCCCGAGGCCACCGCCGAGGCCGTCCGCGCGGCCCGCGCCACGGTGGGCGAGGACCGGTGCGACCCGGAGGCGCCGCCGATCACGGCCAGCGAGGACTTCGGGGTGTACGCCCGCCACGTACCGGCGAACTTCACCGCGATCGGCAACGGCCTCCAGGGCGAGCCCGGGGGCACCCCGCTGCACAGCCACGACTACGACTTCAACGACGGCATCCTGCCCACCGGGGTCCGCTACTACCAGCACCTGGTCCAGGGGGCGTTGCCCCGCTGACGTGGCGGGTGGCGCCGAGCCAAGGGGATCCCCGACCCCACCGGACCGGACCGCGTAGGCCGCGCGGGCGGGGCAACGCCCCCGGCGGGCGCCGTGACGCAGGTGCGGCGTCCGATGGCGCAAGGTTCCCGATGGCGTCGACGACGGCCACGACGACGCTCGGTCGCAAGGGCCAGCAGTGTCGGAAGCTGCCCACCGGGCGCAACCACAAGAGGGCGCGTGGGCACCCGCAAGAAGTTCGCGGGCGCCGTGACCCGCTGCCGGAGGGCCGGCCCGTACGGGGGTGAGCCGGGGCGTGCCGACGGCGCGCGGTGGAGCGGACCTCTCCCGCGTGTGGTGGATCGCCCGGTTCGCGCCCGGGTCGGGGGAGTCGGCGCCCGGGTCGTGCCCGCCCGTCTCACGGCCACGATGGGTGTGTCACCACCTCGTCACCGCCCTTCCCCCGGGCGCCTCGGATCGTCCAGGCTCAAGATCAACCAGGCGTACCGCACGGTGCGCTGAGGGGCCGTCACACATCCGCACACCATGGGGGAACGACACCATGCTTCACCACCAGCGCCGCAGCACCGTCCTCACCGCCGCCGCCCTGATGGCGACGACCGCGCTGCTCACCTCCTGTCAGAGCGGCTCGGACGGGGGGAAGAAGTCGTCCCACTCCCAGTCGTCGACCTCGGACTCGGGCACCGAGAAGAAGTCCGGCGACTCCGACGACGCCGGCGACGGCACCAAGCCGCAGACCGGCACCGACCGGGGGTCGGGGAACAAGGGGGTGACCGGTACCTGGTTCGGCACCGTCTCCTACCTGGCCCCCGGCAAATACACGGTCACCGACACGAAGGACACCGAGCGGGCGTTCTTCACCTCCAGCGACACCAACATCCAGGGCGCCGGCGAGATCTGCGGCGACGCCGAGGGGCAGGCCGCCACCCCGTGCACCGGTAAGCAGCTGGAGGCCGCCGCCCGCAAGGGCGTCTCCGCCACGGTGAAGCTGAAGAACGGCACCGCCGTCAGCGTGGTGGAGGACCACTCCGGTAACGGTGGCAAGCCCGGCGGCACCCGTTCCGGGGAGCTGGGCTACCTGGCCCCCGGCAAGTACACCCTCGCCAACGGCGACGGCGCCAAGACCACGTTCCACAGCACCACCAGCACCACCATCAACGGCGCCGGCTGGATCTGCGGCGAGGCCGGAAGCGAGCCCAAGCCCTGCACCGAAGCCCAACTCGAAGCGGCTGCCAAGAAGGGCGGGGTACGGGTCGTGGTCAAGCTGGACAAGGGCCTCGCCGTCACCATCGACGAGGAGCACAACTGAGCCGACGCCGACACCAACACCGGTGCCGGCTCCCGTGCCGTACGGCCGGGACGGTCCCGCCCGGGAGGGTTTCTCCAGCGCCGGGTGAACGGGCGCGAGGGGTCAACTTCCGCCGCCGTACGTCCTGTTGTGGCACACCGTACAGCCGGGGCGGCTGATGTGGTCAGTGAGGTGTGTGTCGTGGGGGTTGCCCCTGTGGGGTGTCCCCGCGCAGAATCCGACCGACATCGTTGTCTAGGGGGGCGCCCCGGGCAACGGTGTCCGTGTCGTCGCGGTGGCCGGGACCTTCACGACACCCATGACCGTTGACCGCCGAGGACCTCCCGAGGGAGTGGGTGCCTGATGTCCACCGAACCGAACCGTCCCGCCGGCAGACCCGGGCGGCTGCGCCGCGCCCTGGTCCTGGGTCTGGCCCCGGGCCTGGCCCTGTTGCTGGCCACCGCTCCGGTGCCGCCCTCGGCGGAGGCGGCCGAGAGTCCGAGCCCGGCCGACCTGGTCGACCCCCTGATCGGCTCCGCGAACGGGGGCAACACCTACCCCGGCGCGGTACTGCCGTACGGGATGCTGTCTTGGTCGCCGACCAGCACCAAGGGCGACCAGACCGACACCGGGGCGGCCAACGGCTACTCCTACGACACCCAGCGCATCCGGGGGCTGAGCCTCACCCACGTCAACGGCGCCGGCTGCCATCCCGGGGCCGCCGGGGACGTACCGATCATGCCGCTGGCCCGTGAGGTGACCTCCTCGCCCTCGGCCGACACCAAGGACGAGCTGTACGCCTCCGACTTCCGCCACGAACGCGAACGCGCCCGCCCGGGTCGCTACACCCTCGGCCTGGACTCCGGTGTCACCAGCGACCTGGCGGTCTCCCGCCGCTCCGGGGTGGCCGACTTCACGTTCCCCGAGGACAAGCCGGCCAACCTGCTGTTCCGGGTCTCCAACAGCCTCAACGGCAGTGCGGACGCCCGGGTGCGGATCGACCGGGCGCAGCGCAGGGTCAGCGGCTGGGTCCACACCGGGGCCTTCTGTGGTCGCCGCGCCAACGGCGGGGAGAACAACCGCAAGAGCTACTACCGGCTGTACTTCACCGCCACCTTCGACCGGCCCTTCTCCCGCACCGGTACCTGGAAGGACGACACCCTCTCCCCGGGCTCCACCCGGGGTGGCGGCGGTGAGGGCTACGACACCGGGGAGAACCGGGCCGGCAAGGGGAGCGGAGGCTACGTCGGCTTCGACACCGGCGAGGACCGCACCGTCCACATGCGCCTGGGCATCTCCTACGTCAGCCAGGCCGGCGCGGAGGCCAACCTCCGCGCCGAGATCCCCCGAGGGGCCGGCGTGGAGACGGTGGCCCAGGCCGGAACCCGGGCCTGGAACCGGGAGTTGGGGCGGATACGGACCGAGGGCGGCACCCCGGCCCGACGTACCGCCTTCACCACCGCGCTCTACCACTCGCTGCTGCAACCCAACCTGGTCTCCGACGTCGACGGCCGGTACCCGGGCATGGACGGCCGGCCCCACCGCGTACGGGGTGGACAGCGCGCGCAGTACACCAACTTCTCCGGCTGGGACCAGTACCGCGCGCAGGTGCAGCTGCTGGCCCTGCTACGGCCGGACGTGGCCGGCGACTTCGCCCAGTCCCTGTACAACTTCGCCCGGCAGAACGGCGGCGTCTGGGACCGCTGGGTGCACATCAACGGGCCCACCCACGTGATGACCGGCGACCCCTCGGCCGCCACCCTGGCCACCTTCTACGCGATGGGGGTGCGCGACTTCGACGTACGCGGGGCCTTCGCCTCCCTGGCCCGGCAGGCCACCGTGCCGCACCCCGACGGACTCTCCGACGCCGGCTGCCCCGGACAGTGCGAGGGACAGCGGCCCCACCTCCAGGCGTACCTGGCCAAGCGGTACGCCCCCCAGGACGACTGCCACTGCTGGGGCGGCGCGGCCGAGACCCTGGAAGCCTCGGTGGCCGACTCCGCCCTGTCCCACTGGGCGCGGATGCTCGGACGGGACGCCGACGCCCGGCGGTTCGCCCAACGGGCGACGTACTGGCGGAACGTGTACGACCCGAAGGCCACCGAACAGGGCGGCTACGCCCGCGCCCGGAACGCTGACGGGTCCTGGGTCGCCCCCTTCGACCCGGCCGCCGACCTGGGCTTCGCCCAGGGCACCAGCGCCACCTACACCTGGATGGTGCCGCAGGACGTGGCCGGGCTGGCCCGGAAGATGGGCGGGCGGGAGAAGGCCGCGCAGCGCCTGGACGACTTCTTCCACAACCCGGACGGCTCCTGGTCGGTCGGCGGCGGCGACCCGCTGCGCTACGACCCCACCAACGAGCCGGGCATCCACATCCCCTGGCTGTACAACGCGCTGGGCCAGCCCTGGAAGACCCAGGAGACGGTGCGCCAGATCGCCGACACCCAGTACGGCACCGGCCCGAGCGGCCTGCCCGGCAACGACGACCTGGGCACCATGTCCGCCTGGTACGTCTTCGCCTCCCTGGGGCTGTTCCCCCAACAGCCCGGCAGCCCCGCCCTGTTGCTGTCCGCCCCCGCCTTCCCGCACGCCGTCGTCCACCGCCCCGGCGGCCGGGACATCACGGTGCGCGCGCCGGGAGCCGGCGAACGGCGCCCCTACGTGGACGCCCTGCGCGTCAACGGGACCCCCAGCGACCGTTCCTGGGACAGCGGCCGGCTGATCAGGTCGGGCGGAACCTTGGACCACCGCCTGGCCGAGCGCCCCAACAAGGAGTGGGGCACCGACCCCGGTCAGCTGCCGCGCTGACCGGCCGGGGCCCGGACCGGTCCGCACCCGGCCCGGGCCCCACCGCCGGCGGTCACGTTCCCGGCCGACCGGACTCGACCAGCACCACCTGGAGGTCGCGCGGTCCGTGTACCCCCTCCACCCGGCTCAGTTCGATGTCGCTGGTGGCCGAGGGGCCGGAGATCCAGGTCAGCGGCCGTCGGGGGTCCAGCCGGCGCAGGGCCGCCGGCACCGAGGGCACCACCTGGTCCGGGGCCCGCACCACGCACAGGTGCAGGTCCGGCACCAGGGTCAGGGCCCGCCGCCCCTGCCCCGGGCCGCCGTCCAGCACCAGGGTTCCGGTCTCGGCCACGGCCACCGCGCAGCCGGTCACCACCGCGTCCGCCGCGTCCAGCCGCTTTGGGGTCAACGGGTCCGGTACGTCGGCGAGTTGCCGTACCTCGGCCTCGGCCAGCCAGGCGGGCGGCAGCCCGGGGGGTACGACGACCTGGTGCGCGCGCTTGTCCCGCAGGAGCCGGGCGACCAGAGCGGGCAGTTCGGCCTCCGGGGTGCGGTGGACCACCGCGCGGTAGTCGGCGAGGTGGGTGTGGAGCAGCTCCAGCAGGGTGTCCGGTGCGGCCGGGACGTGGCTGTCGCGGTAGTCGCGGCGGACCTCGGGTGCCTCGGGCGCTCCGGCCAGCGCGGAACGGATCCGGGCCAGCACCACCTCACGGCTGGTGGGGCGCTGGGTCATGGACGGTTCCTCCTCCACCAGGACCGGAACGACTCGGCCGGCACCTGGGGCAGTTCGCGGTCACGGGTCCACGCCCCGGTGCCGGGCGGTCGGTCCGGGTGCAGGGCGCGGCTGGCCGAGGCGAGCCGTTCCCCGGTGGCCAGCGCCCGGGGGTGGTCCAGCAGCCAGCCGGCCGCGCGTACCGCCGTCCGTTCCGCGCGGTGCCCGGGCCCGCCCTGGTCGGCGACCCGTTCGCGGAGGTGGACCAGTACCTCGGGGATGTCGATGGCCACCGGGCACACCTCGTAGCAGGCCCCGCACAAGGTGGAGGCGTACGGCAGGGAGGCGTCGATCCCGCTCGCGGTACCCCGGAGTTGGGGGGTGAGGATCGCCCCGATGGGGCCGGGGTAGACGGAGCCGTAGGCGTGGCCGCCGGCCCGCTCGTACACCGGGCACACGTTGAGGCAGGCCGAGCAGCGGATGCAGCGCAGGGCCTGCCGTCCGACCTCGTCGGCAAGGGCCCGGGTGCGGCCGTTGTCCAGCAGTACCAGGTGGAAGGCGCGGGGCCCGTCCCGGTCGGTGGTGCCGGTCCACATCGAGGTGTAGGGGTTCATCCGCTCCGCCGTCGAGGAGCGGGGGAGGGTCTGGAGGAACACCTCCAGGTCCCGCCAGGTGGGCACGACCTTCTCGATGCCCACGACGGAGATCAGCGTCTCCGGCAGGGTCAGGCACATCCTCCCGTTGCCCTCGGACTCCACCACCACACAGGTACCGGTCTCGGCGACCAGGAAGTTGGCGCCGGAGACGCCGACCCTGGCCCGGAGGAACTTCTCCCGCAGGTGCAGCCGGGCCGCCTCGGCCAGGTCGGCCGGCTCGTCGGTGAGCCCCTCGGGGGCGGGGCGCCCCAGACGGCCCATCCGGTCACGGAAGATGTCCCGGATCTCGCCCCGGTTGCGGTGGATGGCCGGCACCAGGATGTGCGAGGGGCGGTCCTCGCCGAGCTGCACGATCAGTTCGGCCAGGTCGGTCTCGTAGGCCCGGATGCCCTCGGCCTCCAGAGCCTCGTTGAGGCCGATCTCCTGGGTGGCCATGGACTTGACCTTGACCGCCTCCCGCTCGCCGGTGTCCCGGATCAGGCCGACCACGATCCGGTTGGCCTCCTCGGCGTCCACGGCCCAGTGCACGGTGCCCCCGGCGGCCGTCACCTCCCGCTCCAACCGCTCCAGGTGGAGGTCGAGTTGGCGCAGGGCCCGGTCCTTGATCCGTCTGCCGGCCTCCCGCAGCCGTTCCCAGTCGTCCAGTTCGGCCACCGCGCGGGCCCGCTTCTCCCGGATGGTGTGGGTGGCGTGCCGCAGGTTGGCCCGCAGGACGGGGTCGGCCACCGCGTCCCGTGCGGCGTCGGGGAAGGCCGGCATCCCGAGGAAGGTTCCGTTCATGACAGGGGCTCCTCCTCGGTACTGGCCAGGATCTCCGCCAGGTGTACGGCACGTTGGGGCGCTCCCCGTCGGCGCAGTACGCCGTCGAGGTGGGCCAGGCACGAGTTGTCGGCCCCGCAGAGCACCCGCGCCCCGGTGGACAGCGCGTGGTCCACCTTGTCCGCCCCCATGGCGGCGGACACCTCGGGGTTCTTCACCGCGAAGGTGCCGCCGAAGCCACAGCACTCCTCGGCCCCGGGGAGTTCGACCAGCTCCAGTCCCCGTACCGCCCGCAGCAGCCGAAGGGGGCGGTCACCCAGACCCAGGGTGCGCAGTCCGTGGCAGGAGGGGTGGTAGGTGACCGTGTGCGGGTAGTAGGCCCCGACGTCGACCACTCCCAGCACGTCCACCAGGAACTCGGTCAGCTCCACGGTACGGGGCGCCAGCGAGCGGGCGATCTCGGCCAACTCCGGCCCCCGGCCCTCCCGTTGGGCCCGCTCGGCCAGCCGGGGGTACTGCTCCCGCACCATCGCCACACAGGAGCCGGAGGGGGTCACCACGTGGTCGTAGCCCTGGAAGGCCCGGCCGGTCCGCCGGACCAGGGGCTCGGTCCGGCGCCGGTAGCCGGTGTTGTACTGCGGCTGGCCACAGCAGGTCTGGTCGGCGGGGAAGTCCACGGTCACCCCCAGCCGCTCCAGCAGCCGGACCGTGGCGATCGCGGTCGAGGGGTACAGGGCGTCGTTGACGCAGGTGGCGAACAGGGCGACCCGCATCAGCCGACCTCCACCGTGCCGTCGGCGCGTCCGCGCTGGCTCCCGCCGGCGCGGGCCGAGGCGTACGGGCGGGCCCACCCACCCGGAGGGCGCGGACCGGGGGCGGACACCGGGGAGGGGGCCATGGCTGCTTCCTTCGCGTCAGGAGGCGGTGGTCGGACGCCCCGGGAGGGCGGCCACTGGCCAGGGTGCCTCACCGGTGCGCGGGTCCGGGGGAACCACCGGGCCTCCGGTGCCGGTCGGGTGGTTGTCCGGGTGACCGGTGGCGGTCGTGTTCGGTGTTCTCGGGTGGGGGTGGCCGGTCGGGCGGAGGCCGTCCAGGCCGGTTCCGTCGCGTCGTGGCGGTACTCCCCGGGGCGGTACGGCCCGGGGAGGACGGGGCCGGCCGGTCCGGTCGGCCCCGTGGGGGCGTCGCGGTGGTCAACGGCCTTACGTAGCGGGCCTGCTGTGGGGTGGGGGAGTGGGCGAGGCGTACGGCAGCGGGTGACCGGGTCCGGGGCGGCAGGCCCCAACGGCCGGCGATCGGGAGGAAGTTCACCCGATCCCTTCTGCGCGGCCCGGGCTTCTGCCATAGTGCTGGCACCGCCACTGTCCGTACCGAGGTCCTCGCCCGGCGCTCTGACAACGTTATCGGACAACGTTATCCATGGCCGTCGCCGGGCGTCCTCACCGCACCCGAGAGGAGCACCATGAGCGGAACCAGACTCCGGCGCGCGGCGCGCCGCCTACGCGCGCCCGCGGTCACCACCGTGGCCGTGGCCACCGCGCTGGCCGTGCCCGCGACCGTCTTCCCGGCGGTCGCCGCCCCGAAGGAGGCGCCGAAGGTCCACGACCCCGCCCGGTACGTCAACACCTTCACCGGCACCCAGGACGGCGGCCCGGACTTCGGCCACGGCGGAGGCGCCGGCAACACCTTCCCCGGTGCCGTGGCCCCCTTCGGCATGGTGCAGTGGAGCCCCGACACCGTCGACCACAAGCACGGTGGCTACGAGTACGACGACAACCGCATCCGGGGGTTCAGCCTCACCCACCTGTCCGGGCCCGGCTGTTCGGACTTCGGCAACATCCCGTTCCTGCCCGTGCTCGGCGACGAGCCCGTGGACAGCTCCACCTTCTCCCACGACAACGAGTCCTCCGCCCCCGGCTCCTACGACGTCACCTTCGACAACGGTCTGCGGTCCCAGCTGACGGCGACCCAGCGGTCGGGGATGGCGCGGTTCACCTACCCCGAGGGGAAGCGGGCCTCCCTGACCGTGGACGCGGCCAAGGCGTTCAACGAGGCCAGCGGGGAGATCGAGATCGGCAGCGACTCGCTGTCCGGGTACACCGACGGCGGAGGCTTCTGCGGCGCCGGCAACAAGTACCGCGTCTACTTCCACGTCACCTTCGACCGGGACTTCTCCGAGTCCGGCGTGGTGGAGGACGGCGCCGTGAACACCTCCCGGAAGAAGATCACCGGCAGTTCCGACGGCGTGGCCGCCACCTCGCCCAAGACCGCCCGCGCCCAACGGGGCGCGGACACCCGGAAGGCGCCCACCACCCAGCCGAAGGCGACCGGCAAGGCCGCCGAGGCCGGGGCCCAGGCGCTGGTGTCCTTCGACACCGAGCGGGACCGCTCGGTCGAGGCCCGGGTGGGTATCTCCTTCGTCAGCCTGGACAACGCCAAGGACAACCTGAAGGTCGAGCAGGGCGGACGGGGCTTCGAGCAGGTGCGGGCCGGCAGCCGCGCCCAGTGGAACGAGAAACTGGGCAGGATCAGCGTCGGTGGCGGCAGCGCCACCGACCGCCGGCGCTTCTACACCGCGCTGTACCACTCGCTGATCCACCCCAACGTCTTGAGTGACGCGGGCGGTGAGTACCGGGGCTTCGACGGCGAGGTGCACCGGGCCCGCCCGGGCCACGCCCAGTACGCGAACTTCTCCGGCTGGGACGTCTACCGCTCCCAGGTCCAGCTGGTGGCCCTGATCGAACCCGAGGTGGCCTCGGACCTCGCCCAGTCGGCCACCAACCAGGCCGCGCAGGGCGGCTACTTCGACCGCTGGACGGTCGCCAACGGGGGAACCGGCGTGATGGTCGGTGACCCGCTGCCGGTGATCATCTCCGGGGTGCACGCCTTCGGGGCCAGGGACTTCGACGCCCAGCGGGCCCTGGAGCTGATGGTCGACGGCGCCTCGAACGGTGACGAGCGGCCCGCCCACGAGCGGTACGACGAGCTGGGCTACGTGCCGGCGGGCGAGGAGGGGGTGTGGGGGTCGGCCTCCACCACCCTGGAGTACACCAGCGCCGACTTCGCGGTCTCCCAGTTCGCCGAGCGGCTCGGAGCGGACACCACCCACCGCGACTTCCTCCGCCGTGCCCAGAACTGGAAGAACCTGTTCAACGAGGACAGCGGCTACCTCCAGCCCCGCAAGGCCGACGGCTCCTGGCCGGAGTTCTCCCCGGTGCAGAACGAGGAGTACGTCGAGGGCAACGGTGAGCACTACACCTGGATGGTGCCCTACAACCACCGGGCGCTGTTCGACCGGATGGGCGGGGACGCCAAGGTCAACTCCCGGCTGGACGACTTCTTCACCGAGCTGAACGGCGGACCGGACAAGGCCACCGCCTACCTCAGCAACGAGCCCACCGCCAGCACCCCCTGGGCGTACGCCTACGCGGGCGCGCCGTACAAGACCCAGGACGTGGTGCGCCGGGCGCTGACGAAGCTGTTCAAGCCGACGCCCGACGGACTGACCGGCAACGACGACCTCGGCCAGATGTCGTCCTGGGCGGTCTGGGCCTCCATGGGCATGTACCCCGAGCTGCCCGGCCGCTCCGAGCTGGTCCTGGCCAGCCCGGTCTTCGAGTGGGTGACCATCGACCGGGGCCACGGCAGGTCGATCACCGTACGGGCCGAGGGCGCCTCCGAGCAGGCCCGGTACGTCAAGTCGCTCCGGGTCAACGGCAAGGCGAGTGAACGGCCCTGGCTGAGCGAGGAGTTCGTGGCCCGTGGCGGGACCGTGGACTTCACCCTCGGTACCGAGGCCGACGAGAAGTGGGGCAGCGCCCGCGAGGACGCCCCGCCGTCCTTCGACGCCGCGCCGCCCCGGAAGTGACCGCCCACCCTGAGCGGCCGCCCCAGGGGTGACCGGGAGGTGGGGGCCAGCGTTAGCGCCGGCACCCACCTCCTCCGCCTTCCGGCACAGGTGGGGGCTCAGCCCGTCCAGACGCGCGCCAGCCAGGTGCCCAGCCCCACCAGTACCCCGTATCCGGGGACCAGCAGCAGGGGCACCGGCACCGGCCGGGGTACCAGCACCTTCCAGTGGAAGGACAGGTCGCGGTACTCGGGCATCCCCTCGGTGCCGGGCAGGGTGAAGAAGGCGGGGCGCAGGGTGCAGAACACCAGCCAGTCCACCAGGACCAGGTCCACCAGGTTGATCAGCGTGAAGATGCCGAACCCCACGGTGAACCCCGCCCAGAACCCCGGTTCCTCGGGGGCCCGTCCGCGCAGCAGGGCCACCGTCACCACCGGGGTGACGGTCAGGACCAGGCCGACGCCCACTCCCATCAGTCGGGCGACCCGCGCCCCCCGGGCCGACTTCCCGCCGTGCAGGGCGACGTAGCGCTCCCGGATGGCGGGCGGGTAGTCGTGCAGCAGCGCGTCCGGGGCGAGCGCGGCGCCGCCCATGATCACGACGCAGAACAACGCCGAGGCCGCCAGCCCCAGTTGGAGGGTGAGCCACAGGGTGAGGTGCCAGTCCATGGGCCCACTCTAGAGCGTGACTTAGGTGAACCTAAGTTGGGTTCGGAAGGTCGGTGCTCTCCGGGCGCGGGCCCAGGTCGACGGGCAGGGGCCCGGCCGCCTCCTCCGGCCGCCGCGTCCTCTCCCCGGCCGGCAGGCCGGTGTGGTGCAGTGCCAGCAGCCCCTGGTCGTCCTGGGCGCGTCCACCGGTGTGCCGGCGTACGTCCGAGGCCACGGTCTCCAGCAGGTGGCGGGCCGGATCGCGGGGCGCGCGACCACCCGGGGGCCGGACCAGGGCCGGCAGCCGTGTGGTGACGTCGTAGAACTCCCCTTGGGCGTTCCGGGCCTCGGTCAGCCCGTCGGTGTGGCACAGCAGGGTCGACCCCGGAGGGAAGGGGAGGGTGTCCGCCGCGCTCGCGGTCCGCTCCAGCACCCCGATCCCCAGCGGCGGCGCCTCCCGGGAGGGCGGCAGCTCCCGCACGGTGCCGTCGGGGCGGAGCAGCAGGGGCGCGGGGTGGCCCCGGTTGACCATGGTCAGCCGGTCGCTCCCCGGGGTGAACTCCACCAGGAGCGCGGTGGTGAACTCCTCGTTGTGCTCGGGGTCCTTGGCCCGTTCCGCCTCGCGCATCAGGTGGGCGTCCAGCCAGCGGGCCAGCTCGGGCAGGTCGCGGGCGTGGTCGGCGTAGCAGCGGAAGGCGCCGATGCAGGAGGCGGCGGTCTGTACGGCCGACATCCCCTTGCCGCGTACGTCCCCCACCAGGGCCCGGGTGCCGTACGGGGTCTCCTGCACCACGTACAGGTCACCGCCGATCAGCGCCTCGTCCTCGGCGGGCAGGTAGCGCGAGGCGATCCGCAGGGGGCCCAGGGACTCGGGAGGGGTGGGCAGGATCGCCCGCTGGGCGATCTCCGACACCCGCTGCACCCGCCGGATGCTGGCCTCCCGTCGGACCACCATCTGGTGCAGCCCCATCGCGAGCAGGGTGACCCCGGCGATGGTGAGCTGGTTGGCCAGGCCGTACTGCCAGCCGAAGGCGCGTTCGTCGGTGGCCAGCAACAGGTGGGTGAGCAGGGTGGTCAGCCCCACCGAGGCGATGCCCACGGTGCCCAGCACCACCGCCGCCGAGATGGGTGCCGCGACCAGCAGCGGGGAGCCGTTGACCGTGCTGGGGGTGGTGACGTCCACGATCACCCCGAGCATCAGTACGGCCCAGGGGATCAGCTGGCTCACCCAGGTCCAGCGTCCGACCCGGGCGCCGGCCGTGAAGGAGAACAGGCGGTCCAGCAGTCTGCCCGGGGTGTGGACGGCCCCCTGTGACGCGCTCGCCGCCCCGGAGGAATCACGCGGGCGCAGGGGTGGTTCCTCGAAGGTGCTCGCTGCCTCACCCTGCATGATCGTCTCCTTCTCGGCGGTTTCGCTCTGAGCTTTCGAGGCGACGGAGGACCGCCTGTGACGGAGAATCCGGCCTGTTGAGACACAGCTCATATAGAGCGACATGTCCATATTGCCCCCGAGGGGGAGGTCGGTGACCCGTCGTGGTCCCACGGCGTACGACCGGCCGGCCGAGGTGGCGTTTCCCCGCTGTCGACAGTGAAGGACCTGAAACCGTGCGCATTGATCTCGCGGGACGTACCGCCCTGGTGACCGGATCCACCCAGGGCATCGGGGCGGCTATCGCCACCGGCCTGGCGCGGGCCGGAGCCCGGGTGGCGGTGAACGGGCGGACCCCGGAGTCGGTGGACGCCGCCGTGGGGCGGCTCACCGCCGCCCTGCCGGACGCGGAGTTCCTGGCCGCCCCGGGTGACATCGCCACCGAGGAGGGCGCCGACCGGGTGGTGGAGGTGGTGCCCAGTGTGGACGTGCTGGTCAACAACCTCGGCATCTTCGGGGCCCGGCCGGCGCTGGAGGTGGACGACGCGGAGTGGCGCCGGTACTTCGAGGTGAACGTGCTGGCGGCGGTACGGATGACCCGCGCCTACCTGCCCGGGATGACCAGCCGCTCCTGGGGGCGGGTGCAGTACATCGCCAGCGACTCGGCGGTGGTCGTCCCCACCGAGATGATCCACTACGGGGTCACCAAGACCGCACTGCTGGGGGTGTCCCGGGGGTTCGCCAAGGAGGCGGCCGGCACGGGCGTCACCGTGAACTCGGTGATCGCCGGCCCCACCCACACCGAGGGCGTGGAGCGGTTCGTCCGCGAGGTGGTCGACCCGGAGCTGCCCTGGGAGGAGGCGCAGCGGGAGTTCATGCGCGTACACCGACCCCAGTCGCTGTTGGGTCGGCTGATCGAGCCGGAGGAGATCGCCAACATGGTGGTCTACCTCAGCTCGCCCTTCGCCTCCGCCACCACCGGGGGAGCGGTGCGGGTGGACGGGGGCTACGTGGACTCCATCCTCCCGTGAGGTGACGCCTGGTCCGCCCAGCGGCCACCCCCGCCCACGCGGCCCTCTTCGGGCGGGTGGCCGAGGCGGGCGGAAGGCCGGGACGTCTCAGTGAGGTCAGGCCCGGTCCGCCCCGGGCGTGACCTCGCCGACCGGAGCCGGCTCTCCGGTTCCGGTCGGGGGCGGTGGGGGTCACGGTGGGTGTCGGTCGAGGCGCCTGGTCGGTCAACGTGCCCGTGTGACGGGGGAGTCGGGTGGTCCCGATCGGGCTCCGGGGCGCCCGTATACGTCCGCCGAGGGGTGTGGGGCCAGGCGGGGTGACCGAATCTGCCCGGGTGTGCGTACGTGGTGGTTTCTGATGGTGATTGCTGTCTCAATGTGTGCTCAAGTGGCGTCGTGCTCCTGCCACTCGTTGATCACCCAGGGCGAGGGAGTTCCCGTATGAGACCACGCGATCCCTTCCGCATCCGTGCCGGCGCCCGCCGGCGCGGGGTGGGAGGACTGCTGTGCGCGACGGCGTTGGCGCTGTCCCTGCTGGTGGCGCTGCCAGGGGGCGGGCTGGGGCCGGCCGCCCACGCCGCGCCCGGCGCCTCCGAGGACGGCGGACCGGCCGAGGCCGGCGGACTACGGGGCGAGTACTTCCGCATGTCCGCGCCCGGCGCCCGGGACTTCGCCGAACTCGGCGGCGAGTCCCTGGAACCCCGCGTCCAGTTCTCCGACCTGACCTCGACCTTCGAGCTGCTGAACGGTCGGCAGGAGCACACCACCGCCCGCTGGACGGGACGGATCGCCGCACCCCGCAGCGGCGACTACACCTTCCACATGATCGGTGACAACGGCTTCCGCCTGTTCATCGACGACAAGCCGGTGATCGACCACTGGGAGCCCGACTGGGACAACGAACAGCACAGCGAGCCGGTCCACCTCACCAAGGGCAAGCGCCATGACGTCCGGGTGGAGATGTTCCAGGACGAGGGTGGCTCCCACCTGTCGCTGAGCTGGTCGGCCCCCGGCGTCGACAAGCAGGTCGTACCCGACTCCGCGTTCAGCCCGCCCCGGGGCTACCACCCCTACCCGGTCGACCTCACCCTCGCCGGGGACGGCCGCCGGTTCACCGCCCGCCTGGAGAAGGCGGCCCGGGGCCTGAAGGACCTCGCCTCCCACCTGAGGATCGAGGCCGACACCACGGCGATGCCGGTGCGCTCGGTACGCCGGGACCCGGGCGACCCCCGGTCGGTGCGCGTCACCCTCGCCAAGCCCGTACAGAAGGGCCAGGAGGTGCGGTTCGCCTACGACGGCGAGGGCAAGCTGAGCGCGGGTGACCGCCAGGTGCCGCAACTGTTGCGGCACGCCCGCAACGACTCCCGGCACCGGCTGCGCACCACCTGGGGCGACAAGGTCGACCCGAACAACCCCCTGCCGGAGTACCCCCGGCCCCAGACGAAGCGCCAGCGGTGGCAGAACCTCAACGGACAGTGGCAGTTCGCCGGCGCCGCCAAGGGCGACAAGCCGCCCTTCGGCCGGGACCTGAAGGAACGGATCACCGTGCCCTACCCGGTCGAGTCCCAGCTGTCCGGGCTGGAGCGGCACGAGGACCACATGTTCTACCGCAAGCTGATCACCGTGCCCCGGAGCTGGCGGGTGGGCGACGGCCAGCGGCTGAAGCTCAACTTCGGCGCCGTGGACCACCACGCCCGGGTGTGGGTCAACGGCAAGAGCGTCGCCGAACACCGGGGCGGGTACACCGCGTTCAGCGCGGACGTCACCGACGCCCTCACCGGGAGCGGCAAGCAGGAGATCGTGGTCGCGGTCACCGACACCACCGGGGACAACCAGCCCAAGGGCAAGCAGACCAGCGACCCCGGCGGCATCTTCTACACCGCCTCCTCGGGCATCTGGCAGACGGTGTGGATGGAGCCGGTCGCCCCCGCGTCCGTCGACCGTCTGGACACCACCCCCGACCTGGAGGACGGGGCGCTGACCGTACGCGCCGTCTCCCAGGGCGCCTCCGAGGGGGCTTCGGTCACCGCCGTGGCCCGGGACAAGAAGGGCCGCCAGGTCGGCTCGGTCACCGGTCGGGCCAACGGGGACCTGCGCCTGCCGGTGCCCGACGCCCACCTGTGGACCCCCGACGACCCCTACCTGTACGACCTGGAGGTCACGCTCACCGACGGGAGGTCCACCGACCGGGTCGACAGCTACTTCGGTATGCGGTCCCTGTCGGTGCGGAAGGTCGGCGGGGTGCCCAAGCTGGTGCTCAACGGCAAGCCGTTCTTCTCCCTGGCCATGCTGGACCAGGGCTTCTGGCCGGACGGCCTGCACACCCAGCCCAGCGACCAGGCGCTCAGCTTCGACCTCCGGGCGCAGAAGGACCTGGGCTTCAACGCGGTACGCAAGCACATCAAGGCCGAGTCGGCCCGCTGGTACTACCACGCCGACCGGCTGGGCCTGCTGGTGTGGCAGGACTTCGTCTCCGGCACCCTCACCAACGAGGCCGGACGGAAGGCCTTCGTCGACGAGGGCCGGGAGCTGATGCGGCAACTGCACAGCTCGCCCTCGGTCAGCGCCTGGATCGTGTTCAACGAGGGCTGGGGCGAGTGGGACCGTGAGGAGACCGGGCGGATCGCCGAGTCGGTGAGGAAGGCCGACCCCTCCCGGGTGGTGAACGCCCACAGCGGCGTCAACTGCTGTGACTCCAAGGGCGATTCGGGGGCCGGCGACATCATCGACCACCACGACTACAACAACGACGACCCACCCGAGGCGGACGACCACCGCGCGGCCATGGACGGCGAACACGGCGGCTTCACCCTCCGTACCCCCGGGCACATGTGGCCCGGCGCCCCCACCAGGATCTACAGCGGGGTGGACGACAAGGACGCGCTGACCCGGCAGTACGTGGACAACACCGAACGCCACTACCTCCGGCAGGCGGGCGAGGGGCTGTCCGGTTCGGTCTACACCCAGGTCAGCGACCTGGAGAACGAACTCAACGGACTGTGGACCTACGACCGCAGGGTGCTCAAGGTGCACTCCGACCAGGTCCGGGAGATCAACGAGAAGGTGATCGCGGCCGGAGCGAAGGCCGGAAGCCGCTGAGGCCACGGATCCCGTCGAAGGCCACAGAGGAGGCGACAGAGGAAAGGCCGGTGTGGTCCGGGAGCACTCCCGGACCACACCGGCCGACCCGTTCTCGGGGGTGGCTCAGTCGCGGCTGACCGACCAGCCCTGGAGCTTCACCCGGCCGGCGTCCGAGGGGCGGCGGTCGTCGAAGGCGTCCCGGGAACCGTCCCGCACCCGCAGACGGTCGGCGTACGCACCCCGGCCGACGTACTTCTCGTCGGTGGCGTACCGCAGCCGCAGGGTCACCGACTTGCCGCGCCAGGAACCGAGGTCGGCCTGGAGCTGGTGCCAGACGCGCTCGTTGAAGCCGGACACCGAACCCTCCGGGTGCGGCTGGGGCCGCTCCTCGCGCTCGGGGCCCTTGCCGTGGTGCCCCCGGCGGGTGGAGAAGGGCACCGGCTCCCACTTCTTGCCGTCGGTGGAGGCCTCCAGGTAGACGTAGTCCGCCTCCGGCTCGGTGTCCCACCACAGGGAGCAACTCAGCCGCGCCTTGGCGGACTTCAGCTCCAGGGCGGGCAGCGTCAGGGTGCCGGTGCTGGCCGTCTGCATCCCGGAGTACCAGGCGGTACGGCCGTCACCCGGCTTGACCGCCACCGCCCGGGCCAGGTGGTTGCCGGCCGCCTCCCGGGGCGCGCTGCCGGAGCGCCAGTCCCGGTAGGGGTGGACGGCGTTGGACAGCAGGATCAGGAAGGAGTCGGTGGTCGGGTCCAGCACGATGGAGGTGCCGGTGAACCCGGTGTGGCCGGCGGTGTACGGGGTGGCCATCGCGCCCATGTACCAGTGCTGGTACAGCTCGAAGCCCAGCCCGTGGTCGTCGCCGGGGAAGTCGGTGTTGAAGTTGGTGAACATCAGCTCCACCGACTCCGGCTTGAGGATCCTGGTATCGCCGTAGGCGCCCCCGTTGAGCAGGGTGCGGGCGAGCACGGCCAGGTCCCAGGCGCGGGAGAAGACCCCTGCGTGCCCGGCGACGCCACCGAAGGAGTAGGAGTTCTCGTCGTGCACCTCGCCCCAGACCAGTCCGCGGTCCATCTTGCCCCAGGGCTTGCGCTGGTCCTCGGTCGCCGCGATGCGGGGCTTCCAGCTGGCCGGCGGGTTGTAGCGGGTGCCCGACATGCCCAGCGGCTTGGTCAACCGGCTGCGCAGCAGCCGGTCCAGCGGGGTCTTGGTGACCCGCTCCAGCACCAGCTGCATGGTGATCAGGTTGAGGTCGGAGTAGACGTAGGCGGTGCCCGGCTCGTTCTCCGGCTTCTCGTCCCACAGCAGTTGGAGCTGCTTGTCGCGGTCGGACTCCTCGTAGAAGGGCAGCTCCGGCCGGAACCCCGAGGTGTGGGTGAGGAGTTGGCGGAGGGTGATCTTCTCCTTGCCGGCCTTGCCGAACTCCGGCAGGTAGGTCGCGACCGGCTTCTCCAGCTCCAGCGCTCCCCGCTCGATCTGCTGCACGGTCAGGATCGAGGTGAACAGCTTGCTGAGCGAGGCGAGGTCGAAGACCGTGTCCATGGTCATCGGACGCTGCTGGTCGGCGGGGAACTCCACCCCCTCGTCCTTCTTCTCGTCGTACGCCCGGTAGCGCACCGCCTTGCCGAAGGCCTCCTCCAGGGCGACCGTTCCCCCGCGCCCGGCCAGCACCACCGCGCCGGGGTAGTACGGGTACTTCGGCGACGGGCCGGTGAAGGTGTGGGCCTCCTTGACCAGGGCACGCAGGTGCTTCTCCAGCAGCCCGGCACGCTGGGGGGAGCCCCGGCGCAGGGTGGTGTGCCGACGTGAGGTGAAGGTGAGGGGCGAGCTGCCCTCGCTCGGAGAGGGGCTCGCGGGGGTGGCGTGGGCGCCGGCGGAAACCAGGGTCAGGGCTCCGCCCAGTGCCAGGGCTGCCGCGCCCACCTGGCGACGGCTGGGGCCCTGGCCTGCCGGGCGGTCACTTCCGGCGTCGTTCACTGCGCACCCCCGTGTGGATCTGTGTCTCGCTGCGTCGCTCATGAGTTTGAGAGACTCGGCCGCCCGCCTCTCGGTGTCAAGCCCGATGGCGGTGTGTACACCCGCCGTGACCTGCCCGCACTCCCGCTTCGGACGGTCGCGGCGAGGGTGGGGCGAGGGGCCGGGCCTGCGATGTTGCCCGGCGTGAAGGACGCCAACGCCGCTGGTACGAGGGGTGGTTCGGGATAACCGAACGGCGGTCGGCCAGCGCGTCGCGGCCCTCCCCGGCGAGAGCGGTACGGGTGGGCGTCCGGGTCGGCGTGACCTCGCAAGGCAAAACGGTCATGAGGTATCTCACCCCCTCGAAAGGGTCGGCGAGGGTCGAGGGGCGGGGGCGTGGATGTCGGGGGAGCCGCGCAGGTCCCGGGGGGGCAGGGGGCCACTGTCGGCATCCGGGCACCCCACCCACGGTGACGGCCGAAACCCGCCAGATAAGGAGCCGCCGACCGGCCAGGATGGAGGGGTGGACGACGAGACCCGGTACCAGGCCATGCGGAGCAGGGACGCCCGCTTCGACGGGAGGTTCTACGTCGGGGTGACCAGCACCGGCATCTACTGCCGGCCCAGCTGCCCCGCGATGACCCCCCGACGGGAGAACGTGCGGTTCTACCCCTCCGCGGCGGCGGCTCAGACCTCCGGGTTCCGGGCCTGCAAGCGCTGCCGCCCGGACGCCACCCCCGGCTCGCCCGAGTGGAACATCCGCGCGGACGTGGTCGGCCGGGCCGTACGGCTGATCGCCGACGGGGTGATGGACCGGGGCGGGGTCGCCACCCTCGCGGACGAACTCGGTTACAGCGCACGGCAGTTGCACCGACTGGTCACCGCCGAGATGGGCGCCGGACCGCTCGCCCTGGCGCGGGCCCAGCGGGCTCAGACCGCCCGCACCCTGATCGAGTCCACCCGGATGTCCATGACCGAGATCGGACTGGCCGCCGGCTTCTCCAGCGTCCGGCAGTTCAACGACACCATGCGGCAGGTCTTCGACCGCACCCCCTCCCACCTCCGTGAGGCGGCCCGACGGCGCCCCGAGGCCTCGGCCCCGGGGGCGATCACCCTGCGACTGCCGTACCGCCCCCCGATGGACCTGGACCGCGTCCTGGGCTTCCTGGCGCTGCGGGCGGTGCCCGGGGTGGAGGAGTACGTGGCGGGGGAGTACCGCCGGGTGCTGTCCCTCCCCCACGCCACCGGCACCGTCGCCCTCTCCGCTGACGAGGGCCGCCACCACCTGCGGTGCCGGCTCCACCTGGAGGACCTGCGGGACCTCCAGGCCGCGGTACGCCGCTGCCGGCAGTTGCTGGACCTGGACGCCGACCCCGAGGCGGTCAGCGAGGCCCTCGGGGCGTGCCCGACCATGGCGCCCCTGGTCGCGGCCTCGCCCGGTACCCGTTCCCCGGGGCACGTGGACCCGACCGAACTGGCCTTCCGCGCGCTGATCGGCCAGCAGGTCTCGGTGGCCGCCGCCCGTACCCTCGCCGGCCGGTTGGCCGCCCGCCACGGCAAGCCCCTGACCGCCCCGGACGGTGGGCTGACCCACGCCTTCCCCACGCCCCAGGCCCTGGCGGAGGTCGACCCCGGGGAGCTGCCGATGCCCCGCGCGCGGGGGCGGGCGCTGCGGGCCCTCGCGGAGTCGCTGGCCTCCGGCCGGCTGGACCTGGGGCCCGGGGCGGACCGCGAGGAGGCCGAGGCCCGGTTGCTGGAGCTGCCCGGGATCGGCCCCTGGACCGCCTCGTACGTCAGGATGCGCGCCCTGGGGGACCCTGACGTGTTCCTGCCCACCGACCTGGGGGTGCGGCACGCCCTGGAGGGGCTGGGCCACCCCGGCACCCCGGCCGAGGCCCGCCGGATGTCCGCGCGCTGGCGCCCCTGGCGCTCCTACGCCCTGCACCACCTGTGGGCGACCCTCGCCCCGGCCGGCCCCCAGGCCGCCCGGTCCGCCCCCTCCACCACCGAGGACACGAAGTGAACCAGCCCGCCCTGCCCCTGACCTTCCCCGCCGCCCCCGAGGCGGAGCCCGCCGTCGACCTCGGCGAGGCGCGTACCGGTGCCCCGGTGCGCTACACCCGGGTGTCCTCCCCGTTGGACGCCCTGCTGCTGACCAGCGACGGCGAGGCGCTGACCGGCCTCTACATGACCGAACACCGCTACGGGCCGGCTCTCGGCCCGGACTGGGTGGCCGACGACTCGCTGCCCCTCTTCCAGCGCGCCCGCGACCAGTTGGAGGAGTACTTCGCCGGGCGGCTGCGGCGCTTCGACCTGCCGCTGGCACCCCGGGGCACCGCATTCCAGCGGTCGGTCTGGCGGGCGCTCACCACCATCCCGTACGGCGCGACCACCACCTACGGGGCTCTCGCGGCGCGACTGGGCCGCCCCTCCGCCTCGCGGGCCGTGGGCATGGCCAACGGGCGCAACCCGATCAGTGTGGTCGTCCCCTGTCACCGGGTGGTGGGCTCCAACGGGGCGCTGACCGGCTTCGGCGGCGGGCTGCCGCGCAAGGCCCGGCTGCTGGGGCTGGAAAGCGAGGGGATCGCCGCTCCGAGCTGAGGTGACCGGACGTGGACTGGCGCGCCGTCAGCCCCGCCCCGTGGGGGAGCGGTTGTCCGCCGGGTGGACCCCGAGAGGACGCGCCGGCGAGTGCGGCGCCCAAGACGTCGGTGCCGCAAAGGTGTTGACGGCGCCTCGGGAGCGGGGCCTCGGCAACCTCGGGGGCGGTACGGGGGTCTGGCGCCCCGTGAGGTGCCGCTCGGGAGCGGGCGCCAAGTGGATGCCCGGGCCGGGGGCTTGGCCGTCGGGCCCGGGACGAGGGGGGAAGTTGACCGGTCAAGCTCCGCCGACCCCGGGCGCCCGGGGTCGGGAGGTCCAACAGCCGTGCTTAGGAGGGGAGTTGGGCCCCGGGGTCGGTCGGGCGGTCGGGTTGTTACCGGGTTGTCGAACGCTGTGACAGGGCTGTTTCACGACCTTTCTGACGTGGGCTTCGCTGCGCAAGGTGACCGCCGCGATCCGCCGCGCGTTCTCCCGCCGGGGTCGGGTGGAGGGGGCAACCGCCGTGCGGGTGAGGGGAGTTGGGGCGCTCGGTACGGGACGCGCCCGACGTCGGGTCATGACTGCGTGGGGGAGCCCACCGACCTAAGGTGGTCCGTGAAGTCGCCAATATCCCTTTTGTTGGGTTTGGTGTATTCGGTAACTCGCAGCCAAGGTTAAGGAGAACCCGTCATGTCTGTCGTGACCCGTCGCGTTCGTGTCGCCGTCGGTATCGGTGCCCTGTTGCTGGGCGGTTCGGTGGTCGGCGCCAGCGCCGCCCAGGCCGCGCCGGCCGCCCCGGCGAAGCCGTACGGCACCGTCACCACCCAGAACGGGACAAACGTCCGGGCGTACCCGAGCACCGACTCCTCGGTCAAGGACGTGCTGGAGTACAAGGAGCAGGTCGGCCTCGACTGCAAGGTCAACGCCCAGAACATCCAGGGCAACACCGTCTGGTACAAGCTGCGGGGCAGTGAGAGGTGGGTCAGCGCCCGCTACGTCGACAACACCGGCAGCGTGCCGCTGTGCAAGGACAAGTTCCCCTCCGCGCAGTCCCACAGTGAGGAGTCCCGCAAGGCGGACGGCTGAGTCCCCGCTCTCTCGGGGAGAGGCCACAACGGGCGCGGAACCCACCGTCGGGGTTCCGCGCCCGATGCCGTTCCCCGCCGCCCTCGGCGGCGCTCACCGTACGACCGCTCGACCCGGCCCCGGATCAGCCGGCCATCTCGCGCAGCGCGCGCACCGTCCGCAGGTTGCGGGCGGTGGATGCCACACCCAGACGCCGCTCCAGGAGGGCGTTGTCCAACCGCGAGCGGCCGGCCCCGTGCGGATAGTGCACGAACACCTCCCGCCCCCGGACCGTGCAGCGGGCCTCCTCGCCCGGGGGTACCGTCAGCGCCCGTACCCGGTCCTCCTCCGGTGCGCGCTCCAGGAACGCGACCATCAGCTTGGCCTCGTCCGGCTCCTCGGCGGCGTACGGATGGGCGGTCAGCAACTCCTCCAGCTCCCCGGCCCCGCGCAGCAGCACCCGGGTGCTCACCTGGAAGCGGTCGGCCAGCGCCCGCTCCAACTCCTCGGCGATCCGCGCCGGTTCCCGGTCGCTGTCGAAGACTGCGTTGCCGCTCTGGAGGTGGGTGCGCACCCCGGTGTAGCCCAGCTCCTCCGCGCACAGCTCGCGCAGTTCGGCCATCGGTACCCGGTTCCTGCCGCCGACGTTGACTGCCCTCAGCAGGGCGACGTGGGTCCTTGCCATCGGGGGGTCCTCCCGCGTTCCTCGGTGCCGTTCCGGCCCTGGGGTGATCGTACGGCTCCGGGCGCGGCGGCCTGGCCGGGCGGGACGGCCGTGGCGGGCGCATCATGGGAGCCGGAGGCACCGATGTCCCGTCGATCCGAGGAAGTCACCGACCAGGGGCGTGAGGAAGGTCGCCAGGGGCGGCACCTCGCGAGGGCGCCCCGTGGCGGACGCGGGTCGGGCGCGCACCGCCGTACCGGTGGTGAACCGGTGAGCGCCCGCAGCGCCCTGGGCACCCGCTGGGTGCTGTCGCTGCTGTTCGTTCCGGTGTTCGCCGTGGGGCTGGTGGTGTTCGGCCTGCTCGCCTGGCGGGCCGGCCCCGACTCCGCGCCCAGCTACGAGTCCCTGCGGGCGCTCACCCTGATCTGTGCCGGACTGGTGCTGTTCTCCGTGGTTGACCTGTGCGTGGTGGGTCGACGCCGCCGGAGGGAGCGGCGCCGCGCGGAGCGGGCGCGCGAGGAGAGGGGCGAGCATGTTCCGTGACCGGGCGGACGGCGGCCGGCAGTTGGCCCGGCTGCTGCGGGAGTCCTGGCGGGCCGGCCACCTCGCCCACCCCCTGGTGCTGGCCCTGCCCCGGGGCGGGGTGCCGGTGGCGGCCGAGGTGGCCCAGTCCCTCGCGGCACCCCTGGACGTACTGGTGGTGCGGAAGGTCGAGGTGCCCGACCACCCGGAGCTGGGGGTGGGGGCGGTCAGTGGTGACCGGCCGGCGCTGTTGGACCGGGACCTGATGGCCCGGCTGGGGCTGTCGGAGACGGACCTCGCGCAGCGGGTGGCCCTGGAGCGGGACCAGGTGCGCCGGCTGGAGGACCGGTACCGCCGGGGGCGGCCGGAACCCCGGCTGGCCGGGCACAGTGTGGTGCTGGTGGACGACGGGGTGGCCACCGGGGTCACCGCCCGGGCGGCGGCGGCCCTGGTGCGGTCGGCCCGGCCGGCCCGGGTGGTGCTGGCGGTACCGGTGGGGGCGGCGGAGGCGCTGCGGGCCCTGGGCAGGGTGGTGGACGAGGTGGTGGCCGTGCGACGGCCGGCGCACTTCTCCTCGGTGGGGGAGTGGTACCAGGACTTCCACCAGCTGGGGGACGCCGAGGTGGTGCGGCTGCTGGAGCGGACGCGTCAGCAGTTGACCCCAACTCCCCGCTGATTACGGAGAGTTGCATTTCCCCGGCGTGGATTAACACACCGTGACCGGGGCATCACTGCTACAGCGATCCCCCCACAAGCCACCGCGCGACAGCCACCCCCCACCCCGCACCGTCGCGGGCGCCCGGTGCGCCACCCCGGACCGAGGGCCCCGGCCGGCCCTCGTCTGCCGTCGAGCAGGAGGAACCCCGTGACCACCATGCCCATCGGCTACGAGTCGTACTGGATGCTCACCGCCGCCAGCAACCCCCTCACCCCGCTCCCGCCGGACTCCGAGACCGAGACCGACGTGGTGGTGATCGGCGCGGGCATCGCCGGGCTGAGCACCGCCTGGGAACTCACCCGGGCCGGCCACCGGGTGACCGTTCTGGAGTCCGACCGGGTCGCGGCCGGCGTCACCGGACACACCACCGCCAAGCTCACCGCCGTCCACTCCTACTGCTACGCCCCCCTCACCGAGACCCTCGGCGCCGAGGCCGCCCGGCTGTACGCCACCTCCCAACAGGGCGCCGTGGAGCATCTGGTCGAGGTGTCACGGCAGTTGGGGGTCGACTGCGAACTGGAACGCGTCCCCGCCTACCTCTACGTGGAGTCCGGCGACCACGAGGAACTGATGCGCGCCGAGGCGGAGGCCGCCACCACCGCCGGGCTGCCCGCGCGCTACGTGGACGCCGCCGACCGTCCCCCGTTCGCGCCCCCACTGCGCTCGGGGGTACGGGTGGAGGACCAGGCCCAGTTCCACCCCCGGCGCTTCCTCCTCGCCCTGGCCAACGACCTGCTCGACCGTGGCGGGCGGATCCACGAGCGCACCCGCGTGGTGGACTGGGAGGACGGCACCCCCTGCCGGGTGCACACCGACTCCGGGGCCACCGTGGTGGCCCGGGACGTGGTCGTCGCCACCCACTTCCCGGTCTTCGACAGCGCGCTGCTGTACACCCGGCTCACCCCCCGACGGGAACTGGTGATCGCCGCGACCCTGCCCGCCGACCAGGACCCCGGCGCCCTCTACCTCAGCCCCGAACGCGGCAGCCGCACGGTCCGCACCGCCCCCTACCCGTACGCCGAGGGGCAGCGGCTGCTGATCGTCACCGGCGAGCAGTTCACCCCCGGCACCCCCGGACAGGGCAGCGTCAACGCCCGCTACGAACGGCTGGGCGCCTGGACCTACGAACGGTTCCCCGACGCCCGCCCCATCCACCGCTGGGCGACCCAGGACAACGCCACCACCGACGGCGTGCCGTACATCGGGCCGTTCCAGCCCGGCGCCCAACACACCTACGTGGCCACCGGGTTCGGCGGCTGGGGCATGAGTTCCGGGGTGCTCGCCGGACAACTGATCGCCGCCCATGTCGCGGCCGACGGAGACGAGGACGCCCTGCCCCCGTGGGCCGGGATCTACGACCCGCGCCGGCTCCGCCCACTGAAGGACACCACCGCCATCGTCCGCAACCAGTCCGCGGTGGCCCGTACCTACGTCGCCGACCGGCTGCGGCCCGCCCACGTCGACTCGGTGGACGAGATCTCCCCCGGCACCGGCGCCATCGTCCGTCTGGAGGGCCGCCGTTGCGCGGTGCACCGGTCGGCCGAGGACAAGCTGTTCGTCGTCTCCCCCCGCTGCACCCACCTGGGCTGCCTGGTGCGGTTCAACGACGCCGAACTCGCCTGGGAGTGCCCCTGCCACGGCTCACGGTTCGCCGTCGACGGCGAGGTGCTCCAGGGGCCCGCCACCACCCCCCTGGAACGCCGGCCCGAACTGGAGTGAGCGGGGGACGGACGTGGCCCGCCCGGGTGAGCTGGCCGCGCCACCGTTGCGGGACGGGGCCGCCGGGGGAACCCCTCTGGCGCCCGTCCCCTCGCTCCGCGGAGGTGCCCGATGTCCCCCAGGCCGCGCTACCTGCCCCGACCACGGTGGTTGGCCCTGGTCCTCCCCCTCTGCGCGGTACTGCTGTGCACCGGCGCGCTGTGGCAGGCCCCCGAGCTGGTCGACCCGATGTCCCGGGTACGCGCCCTGCCCACCGGCGAGGCCGGCCGGCCACCCAAGGGCCCGGGCACGAACCTGCTGGTGGTCGGCACCGACACTCGTGAGGGGCTCAGCCGCGAGACCAAGGAGCGCCTCAAGGTGGGCGGGAAGGAATGCCACTGCACCGACGTGATGATGCTGGTCCACCTCTCGGCCGACCGGCGCCGCATGAGCGTGGTGAGCATCCCCCGCGACTCCTACGTACCCTTCGCCCGGCACCGGGACGGTGGGCCCAAGGGGCGGATGACCTCGCACTCCGGCAAGATCAACGCCGCCTACGACCACGGAGGTCCGGCCCTCACCGTGGCCACCGTGGAGAAGGCCACCCACGTGCGCGTCGACCACTACCTGGAGACCGACTTCACCCGCTTCGTGGACGCCGTGGACGACCTCGGCGGAGCCACCATGTGCACCGACAGGCCGCTCAGGGACGAGAACTCGGGCCTGGACCTGGCGACCGGCACCCACCGGCTGGACGGCCCCGGCGCCCTGTCCTGGGTACGCGCCCGTCACGTGTCCCCACCCGGTGACCTGGGCCGCGTACGCCGCCAGCAGAAGCTGGTCGTGCAGATGATGGGCACGCTGGCCCAGCGGAAGGTCTTCCAGGACCCGGCCGCCCTCGCCCGTACGGCCAAGATCGTGAGCGACCACGTCACCGTCGACAGCGAACTGGACCTGGCCGGCCTGGTGCGCCTGGGCCGCTCCCTGCGGAAACTGGACCTGGACCGCAGCGAGTTCGCCACCGTGCCCATCGCCGAGTTCGACTACCGCGCGCCCCAGTGGGGCTCCTCGCTGCTGTGGGACAAGAAGCGGGCCGCCACCCTCTTCACCGACCTGCGCAAGGACCTCCCGCTCACCGACAACCCGGTGACCCAGCCCGGCCCCGGCACCCCCGTGGAGATGGCCCCGGCCGAGGTCTCGGTACGGGTCCGCCCCGGCCCGGACGCCGGAAAGCTGGCCGACCGACTGCGCGCCGAGGGGTTCCAGGTCACCCGGGGCGCCGGCAAGGCGCCGGCCTCCCCGCCCCGGCACCCGGTGATCACCTACGCCCCCGCGTACGAGCGGCAGGCCCAGGTGCTGGCCGCCGCCCTGCCCCAGGCCCGGCTGCGGGCCGAACCCGGACACGGTCCCCGGCCCCAGGTCACGCCCGGCACGCAGCGGACCCGGGTGAGCCGCCTGGTGGTCGACCGCAGCAGTGTGGAGGGGGCCCCGATCACCGGGGATCGGCTGCGCTGTCCCCGCCACGACGACCGGGACTGACCGGACCTCCCGTACGGGCGGCCTCTGGTACGGCCGGGGCCGCCCGCGCGGGAAGGAAAGGGGAAGAAGACCGACCGAGGATGTCGAGAACCGTCGTCCGGCTCCGTCTCCCTGGTGAACGCGACCACAATGGCCGCATCGGCACAAGGGAGAACCACCATGGCCAAGTACCTGCTGCTGAAGCACTACCGAGGCGCCCCGGCCTCGGTCAACGACGTCCCCATGGACCAGTGGACGCCCGAGGAGGTCTCCGCCCACCTGGGGTACATGAACGACTTCGCGGCCCGCCTCCAGGAGAGCGGGGAGTACGTCGACAGTCAGGCCCTCGCCCCCGAGGGCACGTTCGTCCGCTACGACGGTGAGGGCCGCCCACCGGTCACCGACGGACCGTTCGCCGAGACCAAGGACCTCATCGCCGGCTGGATGGTCATCGACGTCGACAGCCACGAACGCGCGCTCGCGCTCGCCGGGGAACTGTCCGCCGCCCCCGGGGCCGGTGGCGAACCGATCCACGAGTGGCTCGAACTGCGGCCCTTCCTGACGGCCTCGCCCACCATCACGGAGTGACCCCGGCCATGGACGAGGCCCCGCTGCGCGTCCTCACGCCGCAGGTGCTGGCCCTCCTCGTCCGCCGGGGAGCCGACTTCGCGGCGGCCGAGGACGCCGTACAGGACGCCCTGGTCGAGGCGGTCCGCGTCTGGCCGACCAGCCCTCCCCGGGACCCCCGGGGCTGGCTGGTCACCGTGGCCTGGCGGCGGTTCCTGGACGGGACCCGGGCGGACACCGCCCGCCGACTACGGGAGGACCGGGTGGAGGCCGAACCCGCGCCCGGTCCCGCCCCGGCCGTGGACGACACCCTCCGGCTCTACTTCCTGTGCGCCCACCCCTCGCTGACGCCCTCGTCCGCGGTCGCGCTCACCCTGCGCGCCGTCGGCGGGCTCACCACCCGCCAGATCGCCCGCGCCTACCTGGTACCGGAGGCGACCATGGCCCAGCGCGTCAGCCGGGCCAAGCGCACCGTCTCCGGCGTACGGCTGGACCGGCCCGGGGACGTGGCCACCGTGCTGCGCGTCCTGTACCTGGTCTTCAACGAGGGCTACTCCGGCGACGTCGACCTGGCCGCCGAGGCGATCCGGCTCACCCGACAGCTCGCGGCCGGGATCGACCACCCCGAGGTGGCCGGGCTCCTCGCCCTGATGCTGCTGCATCACGCCCGCCGCCCCGCCCGCACCACCCCGGACGGGAGCCTGGTGCCGCTGGCCGAGCAGGACCGCACCCGATGGGACACCTCTCTGATCGCCGAGGGCGTGACGGTCCTCCAGGCGGCCCTCGCCCGGGACCGGCTGGGCGAGTACCAGGCCCAGGCCGCCGTCGCCGCACTGCACGCGGACGCCCGCACCGCAGGGGAGACCGACTGGACGCAGATCGTGGAGTGGTACGACGAGCTGGCGCGCCTGACCGACAGCCCGGTGGTCCGACTCAACCGCGCGGTGGCCGTCGGCGAGGCCGACGGGCCGCACGCCGGACTGGCGGCGCTCGCCGAGGTCGACGACTCCCTGCCGCGCCACCAGGCGGCGGCTGCCTACCTCCACGAGCGTGCCGGCGACCTGGCCGAGGCGGCACGGCTGTACGCGGAGGCCGCCCATCGGGCGCTCCACCTCGCCGAACGTGACCACCTGACCCGGCAGGCCGCCCGGCTCAACGCGGCCCGGCGCCGGTGACGGGCCGCCGACGAGCGCCGCGGCGGGGGAGACGGGCCGGCCCGCGCGGCGGGGGAGCGGTCACCAGGGGTGTACGGCCGTGGGGTCCGCCCGGCTCACAGCTCGGCGCGGACGCGCCGCAGCACCGCGTCGGTCTGCTCGGCCGGCCAGGCGAGGGTGGACATCCGGTCCAGCGCCTCCAGGTAGGCGGTGGTGTCCGTGCGCTCGTTGAGGTAGTGGGCGCGGCGCATCCCGTCCACGTACACCACGTCCGGCAGCTCGTGGTGGTCGAACCGGAACAGCTGGAAGGAGCCGCCCAGCCCCGGGTGCGGTCCGACGCTGAAGGGCAGGACCTGGAGGGTGAACCGGGGGTGGGCGTGCCGCTGCCGCAGCCAGTCGATCTGGGCCCGCATCACCTGGGGGCCGCCGACCGGGCGGGCCAGCGCGTGCTCCTCGACGACCACCCACAGGCGCGGTGGGGTGGGGCGGTCCAGGATCTCCTGGCGGCGCCGTCGGAACTCCAGGCGTCGCTCCAGCTCCTCCTCGTCGGCCCGGGGGAAGTGGCCGGCCAGCTGGGCGCGGGCGTACTCCTCGGTCTGGAGCAGCGCCGGCACGTGGTGCGGCTCGTAGGAGCGGATCAGCGGCGCTTCCTGCTCCAGGCTCACGCACAGGGCGTACCAGCCGGGCACCACGTCCCGGTACCGCTGCCACCAGCCGGGCTGGTGGCTGGCCCGCACCTCGGAGACGAAGGACTCGACCTCGTCCTCGGGGCGGCCGTACAGACGCAGCAGCTTCTCCACGTACAGCGGTTTGAGGCCGACCTCGGCCTTCTCCATCCGGCGGACGGTGGTGGTGTTGACGCTCAGGGCCTCGGCGGCGTCCTCGAAGGTACGACCGGCCCGCTCGCGGATGTCACGGAGTCGCAGTCCCAGGACGAGCTGACTCACGGTCGGCGCGGACCTGCCCTCACCCACCGCCTTGCCTCCCTTGAGCCGGTCTTTTGCCTGGCAGTGTGCCATGTGCGGGAGGGTTACGCTCCGCCCGGGGGCGTTTGCAAATTGCAGAACTCTACTTGCCATCTGACCGCGGCGGTGAGCATAGTGAAACGTAGCCAAGCCCATCCAGCACCGGCGAAGCCATCAGACCCGGGACAAACCCGGCGCGGTGTGCCGACCGGGGGAACCAGCGGCTGCCTGGGAATTGGCCCGTCACCCAGGACGTGGCACATCGCCAGTACGCGTCCTTCCGAGACCAGCTAGCGGAAGGCGAATCCCGTGGCTCTGACCAGACCGAGGATGACGCTTCGCCAGCGTCAGCCGTCGCTGAGCGCTGCGCGGACCGTCCCGACCCCTCAGGTGCTCGCCCGCCATGTCCAACTGCCGGCCCGCCCCTCCGCGGTGGGCCGGTCCAGAGAGTGGGCCAGCGAGCAGCTGCGGCTGTGGGGGTTCGCCGAGGACTTCGTGGACACCGTCGAACTGGTGATGTCGGAGTTCTTCACCAACGCCGTCATCCACACCGACAGCAGCTTCATCGCCTGCTCCCTGCGCAAGGCCGGGGGACGACTGCGCATCGAGGTCGTCGACGAGGGCACCGGACACAGCGAGTGCGCCGCCCGGCAGCCCAACGACGAGGACATCAACGGGCGCGGCCTGATGCTGGTCGACGCCGTCACCGACCAGTGGGGCGTCAGCACCCCCACCCAGGGCAACGGCCGAGTGGTGTGGGCCGAGCTGAGCCATCCCTCGGCCTGACGCCCTACGTGCCACCCCCACGGCGCCGCCCCGGAACCGGCCTCGGCGCCGCGTGACTCCCGAGGCTGACCCGCGCCGGCTCGGCCCCCGGGCGTCAGCCGGTCCCGGACGACCGGCCCCGTACCCGCAGCCCGCCCAGCAGCCGCCGAGTCGCCTCGGTGACCTCCGCGACCGCCTGGTCGAAGACCTCCTGGTTGTGCGCGGCCGGCCGGTGGAAGCCGGACACCTTCCGTACGTACTGCAGGGCCGCCGCCTCGATGTCGGCTTCCTCGACCTCGGGCATCGCGGGTGGGCGCAGGGTCTTGATGCTTCGGCACATGCCCCCAGTGTCCGCCCGGGACCGGCCCCGCGTCCTCCCCGGGAACCGTGGAACCGGACCACCGGAAGGTGACCGACCCGACACCCTCGTCCCGCCACGGCCGGCTAGGGTCGTCCCGCCAGGGTCCATCCACCCTGCGTACCAGGGTCGACACAGCCGTCACAGCGGGAGGCGACAGATGAGTGAGCGGGTCGGAGTCATCGGGGCGGGAACCATGGGGCTGGGCATCGCCTACGTGTTCGCCGCGTCCGGGTCCGAGGCGGTCCTGGTCGAGCCCGACCCCCAGCAGGGCGCCCGCGCGCTGGACCTCGCCCGTACCCAGGCGGCCAAGGCCGTGGACCGGGGCAAGCTGAGCCCCCAGGTGGCCGAGACCCTGCCGGACCGCATCCAACTGGTCGCCCAGGTGGGGCAGTTGCCCGAGGGCCTGGACCTGGTGGTGGAGGCGGTGCCGGAGCGGCCCGAACTCAAGGCGGCGGTGCTGGCGGAGGCGGAAGGCCGGGAGCCGGCGATGCTGGCCAGCAACACCAGCGGGCTGAGCATCGACGGCCTGGCCGGTGGGCTGCGACGCCCCGGGAGGTTCCTGGGGCTGCACTTCTTCAACCCGGTGTGGTCCATGTCGCTGCTGGAGATCGTGCGGGGCGGCGCGACCGAGGAGGCCGTGCTGGACGCGGCGCTGGCCGCCGCCGCCCGTATCGGCAAGGAGACCATCGTGGTGCGGGACGCCCCGGGCTTCGCGACCAGCCGGCTGGGCGTCGCCATCGGGCTGGAGGCCATGCGGATGTACGAGGACCAGGTGGCCTCGGCGGCCGACATCGACCGCGCCATGGAACTGGGATACCGGCACCCGATGGGGCCGCTGAAGCTGACCGACCTGGTGGGCCTGGACGTACGGCTGGACATCGCCCGCCACCTGGCCAAGACCTACGGCAGCCGGTTCGAGCCCCCACGGATCCTGGTGGAGAAGGTCGAGGCCGGGGACCTGGGCCGCAAGACCGGCCGGGGCTTCCACGACTGGAGCCAGAACTGACCGTCCCCGGGCCGGAGGCTGCCGGGAGGACCGTCGGCGGTGACCGGTAGCCTGCCAGGCGAACGGGGGCGGAGGGACCTATCGAGGGGAACGGGGGAGTGACCGTATGAGCGGTAGCCCGGGCAGGCTGCTCGCCATCAGTGACCTGCACGTCCGGCACGAGGAGAACCGTCGGATCGTGGAGGGGCTGCGGCCCACCAGCGACCAGGACTGGCTGATCGTGGCCGGGGACGTCGGGGAGTTGTACGCCGACATCGTCTGGGCCCTGCGGGTGCTCAGGGACCGTTTCGCCAAGGTCATCTGGGTGCCGGGCAACCACGAACTGTGGACGGTCGAACGCGACCCGGTGCGCCTGCGGGGGCAGGCACGGTACGAGCGTCTGGTCGAGGCCTGCCGCGAGATGGGCGTACTGACCCCCGAGGACCCGTTCCCGGTCTGGGAGGGCGAGGGCGGGCCGGTCGCGATCGCCCCGCTGTTCCTGCTGTACGACTACAGCTTCTGGCCCGAGGGCGCCGACAGCACCGAGGCCGCGCTGAAGATGGCGCACGCCGCCGGGGTGGTGTGCACCGACGAGTTCCTGCTGCACCCGGACCCGTACCCCTCCCGCCCCGACTGGTGCGCCGACCGGCTGGAGATCAGCCGCAGGCGGCTGGAGGAGCTGCCGGAGGACCTGCCGACGGTGCTGGTCAACCACTGGCCGATGGTGCGCGAACCCACCCGGGTGCTGTGGTACCCGGAGTTCGCCCTGTGGTGCGGCACCGAGGAGTCCGCGGACTGGCACACCCGCTACCGGGCCAGCGCCGTGGTCTACGGACACCTCCACATCCCCCGCACCATCCGCGTCGACGGGGTGCCGCACTACGAGGTGTCCGTGGGCTATCCCCGGGAGTGGCGCAAGCGCCAGCAGACTCCCGGGCGACTGGTGGAGATTCTGCCGGCCGCGCGGCCGGCGGGGAGGGCGTGATGATCGAGAAGCTGTTGCCGTCCCAGGTGATGGTGGAGGAGTGCCTGGGCGACCCGGACCCCCTGCCGGCGATGCACCCCGACGAGGAGCACCTGGTGGCCCGCGCGGTGGACAAACGGCGCCGGGAGTTCACCACGGTGCGCCACTGCGCCCGTACCGCCCTGGCCCGGCTCGGCCAGCCCGCGGTGCCGCTGCTCCCCGGCGAGCGCGGCGCCCCCGTCTGGCCGGACGGGGTGGTGGGCAGCATGACCCACTGCGACGGCTACCGTGCGGCGGCCGTGGCCTCCCAGACCCACGTCCGCTCGGTCGGCCTGGACGCCGAGCCCAACCAACCCCTGCCCAACGAGGGGGTGTTCGAGATGATCTCCCGCCCCGAGGAGCGGGAGTGGATACGCCGTCTGGAACGGGAACGGCCCGAGGTCTCCTGGGGCAGGCTGCTGTTCAGCGCCAAGGAGAGCGTCTACAAGACCTGGTTCCCGCTGACCCGCAAGTGGCTGGACTTCGACGAGGCCTCCCTGACCGTCGACCCCGACGCCGGTACCTTCCGCGCCGAGCTCCTCGTACCGGGACCGACCGTGGACGGCATCCGGGTCAGCGGCTTCGACGGCGCCTGGAGCGTGGGGGAGGGGCTGGTGGTCACCGCCATCACCCTGGTCGCCAAGCCGGAACTCCCCTCGCAGCGGAGCGCCTCGGCCGCCGAGAGCCACGGCTGAGGGCGCGGGGCCGGTCCACCGGGGGCCGGCCCGACAGCGGTCGGCGGAAGACGCCTCGTACAGGGCGTGGCCGCCGGCCTCAGTCCCTGGCCCGTGAGGGCTGTACCCGCTTGGGCTCGCCCGGGGCCTTGGGGTGGTCGGGCGGATAGGGCAGGTCCGCGAGCCCGTGCTCGCGCTCGTCCCGCTCGGCCAGTTCCAGCAGCGTCTCCAGCCGGTAGGCGTGCTCGTCCATGTCCCGGTGTACGTCGCCGAGCCGGGCGAACCGCTCCTTCATGGTGACCAGGTCGAAGTCCTCCGGCTCGGCGTCCGCCAGCTCCTCCCACCGCAGCGGCGCGGACACCGGGGCGTGCGGGTGGGGGCGCAGCGAGTAGGCGGCGGCGATGGTCCGGTCACGGGCCATCTGGTTGTAGTCCACGAAGATGCGCCGCCCCCGCTCCTCCTTCCACCACGAAGTGGTCACCCGGTCCGGGTCCCGTCGTTCCAGTTCCCGGGCGAGGGCGATGGTGGCCCGGCGCACCTCGGGGAAGGTCCACCGGGGGGTGAGCGGGATGTACACGTGCAGGCCACGGCCCCCGGAGGTCTTGGGCCAGCCGCGCAGCCCGTACTCCTCCAGCAGCTCGGACAGTTGGAACCCGACCCGGCGGGCGTCGGAGAAGTCGGTGCCCGGCTGGGGGTCCAGGTCCACACGCAGTTCGTCGGGGTGGTCCACCCGCCCGCGCCGTACCGGCCAGGGATGGAAGGTCAGGCACCCCAGGTTGGCGGCCCAGACCACGGCGGCCGGTTCGGTGGGGCACATCTCGTCCGCGTACCGCCCGCTGGGGAAGGAGATCCGCCCGGTCGGGATCCAGGCGGGGATGTTCTTGGGCGCCCGCTTCTGGAAGAAGGAGTCGCCGGCCGCCCCCTCCGGGTAGCGCTCCATGGTGGTGGGCCGGTCCCGCAGCGCCCGGAGGATGCCCTCGCCGACGGCGGCGTAGTAGTCGGCCACGTCCCCCTTGGTGAACCCCCGCTGGGGGTAGTACAGCTTCTCCGGGTGGGAGACGCGCACCGCGCGCCCCCCGACCGTCAACTCCCGCGCCTCTGCCGCCATCCCTCCACGCTAGGAGCCCCCGCCCCGGCCCGCCCGTCGACCGGGGCGTACGGGTGCCCCGCGCGGGTTGTCCCGAGGTGCCCGGTGGCGGGGCCGGCCGCACAATGCGGTGCATGGACCTGCCCGTGACGCCGCCCGTCAAGCCGATGCTCGCCCGACCCGCCGCGCGCATCCCCCCGGGGATGCACTACGAGGCCAAGTGGGACGGCTTCCGGGCGCTGGTGTTCCGGGACGGTGAGCGGATCGAGATCGCCAGCCGCACCACCAAACCGCTCAACCGCTACTTCCCCGAGCTGGAACGGGAACTCGCCGCCCACCTGCCCGAACGCTGTGTGGTGGACGGCGAGATCGTGATCGCCCGGGACGGCCGGCTGGACTTCGACGCCCTGCTGGAGAGGATCCACCCCGCCGAGTCCCGGGTACGCGCGCTCGCCGAACGGACCCCGGCCAGCTTCGTGACCTTCGACCTGCTGGCCCTGGGCGACCACTCCTGGATGGCCCGCCCCCAGTCCGAGCGCCGCGCGGAGCTGGTACGGGTGCTGGACGGTACCCGGGCACCGGTGCACCTGGCGCCGGCCACCCGCGACGTGGAGCTGGCCCGACGGTGGTTCGCCCAATACGAGGGCGCCGGACTGGACGGGGTGGTGGCCAAGCCACTGGCGTCGCCGTACGAGCCGGACCGGCGCCAGATGGTCAAGGTCAAGCACGAGCGCACCGCCGACTGTGTGGTGGCCGGTCTGCGCCACCACAAGAGCGGCCCGGTGGTCGGCTCCCTGCTGCTGGGACTGCACGACGAGCGGGGCGTGCTCCAACACGTGGGCGTGTGCGCCTCGTTCACCACGCGCCGGCGCGCGGAGCTGATGGAGGAACTGGCCCCCCTGGTGCTGGACCCGGAGGCCGACCACCCCTGGTCCGCGTGGCGGGACGAGGCCGCGCACGCCGCCGGCCGGATGCCCGGCGGCCCCAGCAGGTGGAACGCCGCCAAGGACCTCAGCTGGGTGCCGCTGCGCCCGGAGCGGGTGTGCGAGGTGGCCTACGACCACATGCAGGGCGACCGTTTCCGCCACACCACCCGCTTCCGGCGGTGGCGCCCGGACCGGGATCCGGGCGACTGCGACTACCGCCAGCTGGAGGAGCCGGTCAACTACCGGCTGGAGGACGTCCTCGGGGCCTGAGCCTCAGGGCTTGCGGCCCACCGCGCCGTACTGCGGCACCTCCAGGGGCAGCCGCCCGTCGCTGTCCCGCTCGGGACGCCACCGCGCGCAGGAGACCAACCCCGGCTCCAGCAGCTCCAGCGGGCTGAGGAACTCCTCGATCTGGGCCCGGCTGCGGGCCTTGATCGGTGGGGTGGCGTTCTCGTTCCAGAAGGCCATCGCCTCCACGTTGCCCTCCCCGCCCAGCTCCAGGGTGGGGTGGGTGAGCGCCAGATAGCTGCCGGAGGGGACCGCCTCCAACAGGCGGTGGACCACCCGCCGCGCCTCCTCGTCGTCCAGGACGAAGTTGATGATCCCCAGCAGCATCACCGCCACCGGTCGCGACAGGTCCAGGGTGGCGCCGGCCGCCTCCAACAGGGCGTCCACGTCGCGGATGTCGGCGTCGATGTAGTCGGTGCCGCCCTCGGGGCTGCTGGTCAGCAGGGCGCGGGCGTGGAGCAGCACCAGGGGGTCGTTGTCCACGTAGACGATCCGGGACTCGGGGGTGACCTGCTGGGCGACCTGGTGGGTGTTCTCCACGGTGGGCAGGCCGGTACCGATGTCCAGGAACTGCCGGATGCCGACCTCTCCGGTCAGGTGGCGTACCACCCGGCCGAGGAAGGCGCGGTCGGCGCGGGCGACGTGCACGATGTCCGGGAACATGCGGTACACGTGGTCGCCGGCCTCGTGGTCGACCAGGTAGTTGTCCTTGCCGCCGAGCCAGTAGTTCCACACCCGCGCGTTGTGCGCCACGGTGGTGTCCAGCCGCAACGGCTCGCTGGGGTTCCGGTCGTCAGTCACTGCTCTCCTCGTCGTGGGTGCCGTCCGGCCTTCGCTCGGGCACGTCCACCGCCGCCCCGGCCGTCGGTGTGGTGACGCGCGTCCACGTCACGACGGCCATCATGCCCACCATCCTGGACCCGCGCCCGGGGTTTGGCCACGTCGCACCTGGCACACTCGCCCCATGCGGTACCGGGATCGGGACGAGGAGGGGCGGGCGCGCAACGCCCGGCCCCGGGACGGCCTGGGCCGTCCGCTGCCGTACGGCAGCGCCGGGGTGGAACGGCAGCCGGAGGGGGTGGAGCGCACCCCGGTGGAGTCGCTGGCCGAGGCACAGCGGCTGCTGGACCGGGGCCGGCCCTTCCACGCCCACGAGGTGCTGGAGGACGCCTGGAAGCTGGGGCCCGAGGAGGAACGTCAACTCTGGCGCGGACTAGCCCAGTTGGCGGTGGGGCTGACCCACGCGGCCCGGGGCAACCGGGCCGGCGCGGCGACCCTGCTGCGCCGGGGAGCGGCGGCCGTCGGCCCGTTCGGCGACCGGGCCCCGTACCGGGTGGACGTGACCGGGCTGGTGCGCTGGGCTGACCGGTTGGCCGAGGAGCAGGAGGCCGGCGGCGGGGTGGTGGACCCGGCCGGGTCGGCGCCCCGGCTGCGCGGCGGGGAGTAGGGCGGGGCCGTGTCCGGTGTCGAGGGGCAGTCGTGGGGCTGCCCTGGGGCTGCCGTGGGGCGGGGCGGAGGAGCTGGACGCGGCGCACCGGGGACCGCGACCCCCACGGTGCCAGCGCGGCGCCAGCGCGGGTGAGCCGTACGGCGAACCGAACGCCCCCCTGACGGCGCCCTGGGGGCCGGCGGTCAGGGGGTGGGCCGCTCCAGGTAGCCGGCGATCATCTCGATGCCCTCCCGGAGCACCTGGTCGTCCCCGGCCAGGTCCTTCTCGAAGGCGAACTCCAGGACCCGGTCGGCGGTCTCGACCGCCAGCCGTACCGAGGACAGCGGGGTGTCCGGCGGCAGTGCGCCGCTGTCGACCCCGAAGGCGTGCAGGGCCTCGGCGATGCGGCCGTTGTGGGCCCGGGTGTACTCCAGTACGGCGGGGCTCATCCGCCCCTGGCACCAGATGACCACGAAGGCCGGACGCTCCCGGTACAGGCCCACCACCGTCTCCACGGTCGCCCGCACCACCGCCCGTACCGTCGGCCGCTCCAGTGCGGCCACCGCCTCGGCCAGACGTCGGTCCATCTCCTGGGTGTCCTGCTCGACCAGGGCGAGGACCACGTCCTGCTTGTGGGCGAAGTACTGGTAGAGCGAGGCGACCGGCACCCCGGCGCGTTCGGCGACCGCCCGGGTGCTCAGCGCCTCCACCCCGGAGGCCACGATCAGTTCGCGGGCCGCGGTGAGGATGGCCCGCACCTTCTCGCGGCTGCGCTGCTGCGCCGGCGCGCGACGGCCGGTGGACGATTCGCCGTTGACCCTTGCCAGTCCCATGGGGGCAGTGTACGAATACACAAACCTGAATCAGGTTCATATCCCTGTTCCTCTCCTCGGTAACGCGCTCCACGGCCCCGCAGCCCGCGTCCCCCACCCACCAGGAGCAACTCCCGTGACTTCCTCACCCCCACCCGGCCGGCGATCCGTCCTGAAGGCCACGGCCGCCGCCGGTGTCGGACTGGCCGGACTCCAGACCGCCTCGCTCGCCCTCGCCCCACCGGCCAGCGCCGCCGAGGGGTACCGCGTCGGCCGGGGCGTCTCCGACGCCACCGGCGAGATCGCCGAGGTCGGCATGATGGGGTACGGACGGATCGACCAGCAGGCCGAGGGGCTCCATCTGCGGCTGCGTTCCCGGGCGTTCGTCTTCGAGGACACCGGCACCGGGCGCCGGGTGCTGCTGATCGTGGTGGACTCGCCCATGATCTTCGACAGCGTGTACCAGGCGGTGCTCAAGCGCCTGAAGGACCGTCACGGGGACACCTACACCGCGCGCAACGTGATGATCACCGCCACCCACACCCACGGCGGCCCCGGGGGCTACTCCCACCACCTGCTGTACAACCTCACCACCCTGGGCTTCCACCGCCAGACCTTCGAGGCGGTCGCCGACGGCATCGCCGAGTCCGCCCACCGCGCCCACGAGGACCTGGCCCCCTCCCAACTGGCCCTCAGCCGCGCGGAGTTGACCGGCACCAGCGCCAACCGCTCCAGGGAGGCGTTCGACCGCAACCCAAGGGACGTCCGCGACCACTTCCCGGACGCCATCGACCCGCTGACCACCCTGCTGCGCATCACCCGGGGCGACCGTACGGTGGGCGCCGTCAACTGGTTCGCCTGCCACGGCACCAGCATGTCCGGCGACAACCGCCTCATCAGCTCCGACAACAAGGGCTTCGCCGCCTACCACTGGGAGCGCGAGGTCGAGGGCGGCGACTACCTGGACGGGAAGGCCCCCGACTTCGTCGCCGCCTTCGCCCAGACCAACGCCGGCGACATGTCACCCCACACCGACCTGAAGCCCCCCACCACACCGGGGGACTTCGCCGGCACCCGGGAGTCCGGGCTCCGCCAGTACGAGGCGGCGGCCCGCCAACTGGACTCGGCCGGCACCCCGGTACAGGGCCCGGTGGACTCCCGGATGACCTATGTGAACCTCTCCGAGGTCACCGTGACCCCGGAGTTCACCGGCGACGGCAAGACCCACAAGACCGCCCGGCCCGTGGTGGGCGCCTCCATGGCGGCCGGCAGCATGGAGGACGGCCCCGCCTTCCCCGGCTTCGAGGAGGGGGAGAACCCGCTGTGGGACGCCATCTCCCACTCGGTGATCTACGAGGTCTCCCCGGAGCTGAAGGAGGCCCAGGCCCCCAAGGGCTGCGTGGCGCCACTGGGCGAGATGAACCGCATCTACCCGTGGGTCCAGGAACGGGTGCCGGTACAACTGGTGCGGATCGGCCAGCTGTACCTCGTCGGCGTCAGCGGGGAGGTCACCATCGGCGCCGGGCTCCGGCTGCGCCGTACCGTCGCCGAGACGGTGGGCGCCGACCTGGAGGACGTGCTGGTCGCCGGCTACAGCAACTCCTACTTCCACTACCTGACCACCCCCGAGGAGTACGACGCCCAGCACTACGAGGGCGGCAGCACCCTCTTCGGCCGCTGGCAACTGCCCGCCCTGCAACAGACCGTGGCCCAACTGGCCCGCGCCCTGCGGGACGGCACGGACGTTCCCCTGGGCGAGGTGCCGCCGGACCTGTCGGACAAGCAACTCTCCCTCCAGCCCGGGGTGGTGACCGACGCCCCGCCGCTGACCAAGAAGTTCGGCGACGTGCTCACCCAGGTCCGTGACGGCTACGGCGCGGGGGAGAAGGTCGAGGTGGTCTTCGCCGGCGCGCACCCCAGCAACGACCTGCATCGGGGGTCCACCTACCTCCAGGTCCAGCGCCTCGACGGCGGGGAGTGGACCACCGTGGCCGACGACGGCGACTGGTCCACCACCTTCCGCTGGAAGCGCGACGGGGTGGCCGCCTCCAAGGTCACGGTCACCTGGGAGATCCCCCAGGACGCCGACCCGGGCGAGTACCGCCTGCGGTACCACGGGGACGCCAAAAGCCTCACCGGGCGGATCACCGCCTTCACCGGCACCACCGCGACCTTCACGGTCAGCGGCTGACGGACTCCCTGGGGCCCGGTCAACCCCTGTGAACGGGCCCCAGGGGCGCGCTGTCGCGCCGACCCAGGTGGAGGGTGTCGCCCGACAGGCAGAACACGTCCGCGCGCCGGCCCACCGAGCGGGGGTCCTCCGGGTCGGTGAGGACCTCCAACGCCACGCGGTCCTCCCCCTCCAGCCGCTCACCCAGCCGGTCGCGCATCCGGGCCAGCCGTTCGGTGACGAAGCGTCGGACCAGCGGGTCGGCGGGGGCCGGCAGGTCGGTGAGGAAGGTACGGGAGGCCACCCCGGTCAGCCCCGCTTCGGCCAGCAGGCCCGGCCAGTGTTCCACCACCGGTCGGGCGTCGGGCAGGCCGCGGCGCATCTCCTCGAACCAGTCCGCGTGTGCCGCGTCCAGCCGGGCCTGGAGGCCGGGCCGGCCCACCCCCGGGTCCCGGGGCAGGAACCGTCGGGGCAGGCCGCCCTCCAACAGGGCCAACGCCCCACCGGGGCGCACCAGTTCGGCGAAGGAGGTCACCCCCGCCCGCTGGTCGCCCAGGTGGTGCAGGACGTTGCGGCTCCACACCAGGTCGGCCGGCTCCAGGGTGCCCAACTCCTCCGGCAGCCGCGCCTGTCGGACCTCGACCCGGTCGGCGAGCCCCTCCACCTCGGCGCGCTCCCGCGTCCGGCGCAGCAACTCCGGGGAGCCGTCCACCGCCACCACCCGCGACTCGGGGAAGGCCCGGGCCAGCAGCACGGTGACCGCTCCCGGCCCGGAACCGAGGTCCAGTACCCGGCGCACCCCGGACGCCGAGGAGCCCAGCCGTTCCCGTACCCAGGCCAGGGCGTCCTCTAGGGCGGCCCGGTGCAGGGCCACCTCGTCCTCCAACTGCTCCACCATCAGGTCCCAGTCCGCTTCGGTCTCCGTACCGTCGTGAGCGTGGCCGTGCCGGTGCACTCCGCCACCGTCCTTTCCACCTGGTCGTCTCCGGCCCGGTGGCCCCGGGCCGGCGTGTTCCCCCTCGGGGCACCTCGTAGCATCGAGCGCGGCTCCGGCTGGGGCCGGCCCATCCTCGTACCGTCCGGGAGCACACCGTGACCGATTCTCGTACCACCACCCCCTGGATACGCCGGTTCGCCACCGCCGACCCGTCGGCTCCGGTGCTGGTGTGCCTGCCGCACGCGGGGGGTTCGGCCTCCGCGTACCGGAACATGGCCCGGTCGCTGGCCCCCGGTGTGGAGGTGTGGGCCGCGCAGTACCCGGGGCGGCAGGACCGGATGGGTGAGCCGGTGGTCGAGGACGTACGGGAGCTGGCGCGGCTGGTCCTCGCGGAGCTGGGCCCGGCCCGGGGCCGCCCGACGGCGGTGTTCGGCCACAGTATGGGCGCCCTGGTCGGCTACGAACTGGCCCGGGAGATGCTGCGGTCGGGGTGGACGCCGACCCGGCTGTTCGCCTCCGGGCGCCGCGCGCCCAGCCGGTACCGCGACGAGGCGCCGGCCCACCTGCTGGACGACGACGCGTTGCTGCGGCGGGTGATGGAGCTGAACGGCACCGACGAACAGCTGTGGGAGCAGCGGGAGTTGCTGCGGCTGGTGCTGCCGGCCATCCGGGGCGACTACCGGGCGGTGGAGACCTACCGCCACCGGCCCGAGCCGCCGATGGGCGTGCCGGTCACCGTCCTCACCGGGGACGTGGACCCCCGGGTCACCGAGGAGGAGGCGCGGGCGTGGGCCGAGCACACCGGGGCGGACTTCGAGTGCCGGGTGCTGCCCGGCGGCCACTTCTACCTGTACGACCACGAGGCCGAGGTGTGCCGGGTGGTACGGGAACGGCTGGTGCCCTCGGGCGCCGCGCGATGAGCACGGCGGCCGTCACTCCCGAGGGAGTGACGGCCGCCGTCGGAAGGGGGTGGCCTCAGGCCGCGTAGCCCTTCGGGGGGATCAGGCTGGCCAGCTGGTCGAAGGAGAGCCAGTAGATCTGGTTGCCGCCGAAGTTGGCCGAGTCGGCGATGAGGACGCTGTTGTTGGCGTCGTCGTAGCCGATCACGGTGAAGTAGTGGTAGATGGTCTGGTCGGACGGGTAGCCGGGGGGCTGGTTACCGGGCGGGGCGACGATGTTGGTCACCACCGGGTAGTTGTTGTCGATGTCCTTGACGATGTCCTGCCAGAGCAGGTCCTTCTGCTCCTGCGAGGGCGGGTCGTTGGGCATCTCCCTGGTCTTGTACCAGCCGTCGCCGAGGTTGCTGTTCAGCACGTCGGTGACCTGACCGATGTGGTCGGTACCGCCCTCGTGGGTGCCCAGCTGCGCGGCCAGGTCGGCCTGGCTGGGCGGGGAGATCCGCGCGGAGAGGGCGATACGGGTGGCGGCGGGACCGCACCAGTAGCCGGTCTCCTGGACCTGGTAGTCGACCTCCAGCGTCTTGGACGCCTTGGTCTCGGTGCCTTCGGTACGCAGCTGGGAGCCGTGACGGTCGATGTCGACGGTCTGCGCGGAACCACCGGGGGCGGCCTTCACCTTGGTGGCGACGGGACCGGAGTCCAGGGGCTGGGCCTGGATGGTGGTGGACTCGGCAGCTGCGGGGCTCACCAGTCCGGGGGTGACCAACAGGCCGGCCGCGGAGAGGACCACAGCGGCGGGAAGTGCTCTGAAACGCACGGAAACTCCCTAGTCGTGGGGGGACGGGGGTGGGGTGAGCATGGCAGTCACCCCGGAGCGGCGTAAGAGGGCTGGCACCTTCATGCCCCGCCCTGACATGCCCGTTGACGTGGAGAAACGCGGAACATCCCGCAGGGAACGGCCCGTTGGGGTCAGTCACCCACCGAAGGGGCGTAGGTGCCGAAACTCCACACATTGCCCTCCAGGTCGCGGGCCAGGTAGTCCCGCGAGCCGTAGTCCTGGTCGGTGGGCGGCATCAGGACCTCCACCCCGTGCGCGCTGGCCCGTCGGTGGTGGTCGTCCACGTCCTCGACGACCACGTACACGCCCGTGGGGCCGGCGTCCCGCATCAGCCGCGCGAACAGTCCCTCCCGGCCGTGCGAGCCGAGCATCACCACCCCGTTGCCGTAGGTGAGTTGGGCGTGCAGCACCCGGCCGTCCTCGTCCTCGTAGACCGCCGAGGCGCGGAAGCCGAACGCCTCGGTCAGTTGCCGGATCGCGGCGTGGGCGTCCCGGTACAGCAGGGTGGGGCTGAAGGTCGGAGCGGACATGGGGCGGTCCCTTCTCGTGGTGAGGCCCGGGTGCGGGCCGAACGGTCAGCAGATACGGGGGAGTTGCTCGCCCACCGGAAGGTCCACGACCCGGGTACCGCCGAAACCGGTCCGGGCCACCACCATCCCCGGGTGCTCCTCCACGCACTCCCCGATCACCCGGGCCTCCGCCCCGGCCGGGTGGGCGCGCATCGCCTCCAGCACCTGGTCGGCGACCTCGCGCGGCACCAGGGCCAGCAGCCGTCCCTCGTTGGCCACGTACAGCGGGTCCAGCCCGAGGATGGCGCAGGCGTTCGCGACCGGCTCCGGCACCGGCAGCCGGTTCTCGTGCAGCACCACCCCGGTGCCGGAGGCCTCGGCGATCTCGTGCAGGGAGGCCGCCACCCCGCCCCGGGTGGGGTCGCGCAGCACGTGCACCCGGTGGGTCGCCGCCAGCACCGCGTCCACCAGCCCGTTCAGCGGGGCGGTGTCACTGCGGACCTCGACGTCGAACTCCAGGCCCTCCCGCACACTCATGATCGCCACCCCGTGCATCCCGATGGGGCCGCTGACCATCACCACGTCCCCGGGGCGGGCCCGTTGGGGGCGGATGTCGACGCCCTCGGGGACCAGCCCGACGCCGGAGGTGTTGAGGTAGACCCCGTCACCGTGGCCGGACTCCACGACCTTGGTGTCCCCGGTCACCACGGTCACCCCGGCCGCCTCGGCGGCGGCGCCCAGGGCGCGGGCGACCCGGTCGAGCAGCTCCAGCTCGGTGCCCTCCTCCAGGATCATCGCGCAGGTGAGGTACGCCGGCCGGGCCCCGCTCATCGCCAGGTCGTTGACGGTGCCGTTGACCGCCAGGTCGCCGATGGAGCCGCCGGGGAAGAACAGGGGCCGCACCACGTAGGAGTCGGTGGACATCGCCAGTCGGGCACCGCCCAGGGTGACGGCGGTGGAGTCCGCGTACCCCTCCAGGTGCGGGTTGCCGTAGGCCGGGGCGAACAGGTGCCGCACCAGTTCGCTGGACATCGCCCCGCCGCCCCCGTGGGCCATGGTGATCACCGGCTGGTCCCGCAGGGGAGCCGGGCAGCTCCAGGAGGCGGGGTCGGGCAGCGGCGGGAGGGGGCGAGGGGCGTCGGGGGTCGTGGTCAGCTCAGCCAACGGGGCTCGCCTCCTGGGCGGTCGAGTGGTCCAGACGGCGGTAGAGGTAGTAGGCGGCGCAGGCCCCCTCGCTGGAGACCATGGTGGCGCCCAGCGGGTTGCGGGGGGTGCACTCGGTGCCGAAGGCCGGGCACTCGTGGGGTTTCAGCAGCCCCTGGAGCACCTGGCCGCTGTGGCACTGCGCGGGCTCCACGGTGGTCAACCCGCCCACCGGGAAGCGGTGTTCGGCGTCGTACTCCCGGAAGGCGGGCGCCAACCGCCAGCCGCTGTCGGGGATGGTGCCGATGCCGCGCCAGGAACGGTCGCAGACCTCGAACACCTCGGACAGCATCCGCAGCGCGGCCGGGTTGCCCTCCGCCTGTACGGCCCGGGGGTAGGCGTTGTCCACCCGGTGTTCGCCGGCCTCCAACTGCCGTACGGTGCGCCGCACCCCCTCCAGCACGTCCAGCGGCTCGAAGCCGGTCACCACGATCGGCACCCGGTGGCGTTCGGCCAGCTCGGGGTACTCGGCCATGCCCATCACGCTGCACACGTGGCCGGCGGCCAGGAAGGCCTGCACCCGGCAGTCCGGGGAGCGCATGATCGCCTCGATGGCCGGCGGCACCCGCACGTGGGAGACCAGCAGCGAGAAGTTCTCCACGCCCAGCCGCCGGGCCTGGTGGACGGTCATGGCGTTGGCCGGTGCCGTGGTCTCGAAGCCGATGCCGAAGAAGACCACCTGGCGGTCGGGGTGACGCCGGGCCAGTTCCAGCGCGTCCAGCGGGGAGTACACCACCCGTACGTCCCCGCCCTCGCCCTTGACCCGGAACAGGTCCCGGTCGGTACCGGGGACCCGCAGCATGTCCCCGAAGGAACAGAAGATCACGTCCGGGCGGGCGGCGATCGCCAGCGCCTTGTCGATCATCTCCAGCGGGGTCACGCACACCGGACAGCCCGGCCCGTGGATCAACTCGATCCGCTCGGGCAGCAGTTGGTCGATGCCGTGCCGGATGATGGAGTGCGTCTGGCCCCCGCACACCTCCATCAGCGCCCACGGGCGGGTGGTGATCCGGTGGATGTCGTCCAGCAGCCGGCGGGCCAGCGCCGGGTCGTGGAACTCGTCGAGGTACCTCATCGCGCCTCCTCCTCGGGCGGTGCCGCCTCGGGGGAGACCCCGGCCTCGGCCGCCGCGCGGCCCCAGGCGTCACCGAACTCCTCGTCCAGGGCACCGATCTCGCGGAACAGCGCCAGGGTGGCCAACGCCGACTCCTCGTCCAGCTTCTGCAGGGCGAAGCCGACGTGGACGATGGTGTAGTCGCCGACCTCGATCTCCGGGACGTAGGCCAGGCAGACGTTCTTGGTCACGCCGCCGAAGTCGACCTGTGCCATCCGGGTGCCGTCGCGTTCCTGGATGCCGATCACCTTGCCGGGCACCGCCAGGCACATGGTGCTCTCCCCTCTGTGGGATGTGGTGGGTTAAAGGGGGCCACGGTGGTGGGCGGCCACCACCGCCTGGCCGAGGGCCAGCCCGCCGTCGTTGGCCGGCACCCGCTGGTGGCGCAGCACCTCCAGTCCGTCGGCCCGCAGCAGGTCGGTGACCGTCTCTTCCAGCAGCGAGTTGGCGAACACCCCTCCGCTGAGGGCCACCTGACGTACCCGGTGACGTGTCGCCAGGGTGCGGCAGCCGGCGTACACCGCGTACGCCACGGAACGGTGGAAGCGGGCCGCGACCAGGGCCGGGGGCACACCGTCGCGCAGGTCGTCGACCACCGCCCGCCACAGGGGGCGGAGGTTCCAGGACGCGGGGCGCCGCGCGGAGGGCGCGGCGGCCAGCGGCAGCGGGTACGCGGAAGGTGCGGGGGACGTCTCGTCCCAGGCCCGCAGGGCCAACGCCTCCCACTCGACGGCCGCCTGGGCCTCGTAGCTGACCCGGGGGCAGACCCCGGCCAGGGCCGAGGCCGCGTCGAACAGCCGGCCCGCGCTGGAGGTGGGCACACACCCCACCCCGCCGGACAACTGCCGCCGCAGCACCCGCAGTTCCTGCGGCTCGGCCTGCCGGACACACGGCAGCCACTCCTCCCAGGGGAGCCCGGCCGCGTGCAGGTGGGCCAACGCCATCCGGTACGGCAGCCGTACGGCGGCGTCGCCTCCGGGCAGCGGGACCGGGGCCAGCCGTGCCAGCCGTTGGAAGCCCCGGTAGTCGGCCAGCAGCACCTCCCCGCCCCACACCGATCCGTCGGTGCCGTAGCCGGTGCCGTCGAAGGCCACGCCCAGCACCGGCCGGGAACCGTCGAGACCGTGCTCGGCCATACAGGACGCGAGGTGGGCGTGGTGGTGCTGCACCGGCACCAGTGCCCGGCCCAGGCGCCGGGCCAGCCGGGTGGAGTGGTAGCCGGGGTGGGCGTCGTGGGCGATCCGTTCCGGGGCGACACCGGTGAGTCGGCCCAGGTGCGCGCGGGCCCGCTCGAACCCCTGCTGGGTGGCCAGTTCACCGAGGTCGCCCACGTGGGCCGACAGCCACGCCTGGTCGCCGGAGGCCAGGCACAGGGTGTTCTTCAGGTCGCCGCCGACCGCCAACAGCGGGGGAGCCGGGAAGGGCAGGGGGAGGGGTTCGGGTACGTAGCCACGGGAGCGGCGCACCAGGGCCTCGGTGCCGTCGGGACGTACCCGCACCACCGAGTCGTCGCAGGGCACCCGGATCGGCCGGTCGTGCCACAGCCAGCCGTCGACCAGGTCCGCCAGCCGCTCCACGGCCTGGGTGTCGTCGGTGACCAGGGGCTCGCCCGAACGGTTCCCGCTGGTCATCACCAGGACGGTGGGGCCGCCGTCCGGCTCGGTCAGCAGGTGGTGCAGCGGGGTGTACGGCAACATCACCCCCACCCGGGGGCTGCCGGCGCACACCCGGTCCGCGAGCAGTCGGCCGGCCTCCGGGCCGGGCCGGGCGAGGACCACCGGCCGGCGGGGGCCGGACAGCAACTCCCGCTCGTACGGCCCCAGTCGGGCCACCCGCGCGGCGGTGTCCAGGCTGTCGACCATCACCGCCAGGGGCTTGTCACCCCGTCCCTTGCGCCGGCGGAGTTCCTCCACCGCCTCGGGGTTGCCGGCGTCGCAGGCCAGGTGGTAGCCGCCCAGCCCCTTCACGGCGAGGATCGCCCCCCGGGCCAGCATCCCCCGGGCGGCCCGCAGCGCGTCCAGGTCCACGTGCCGGCGCGCGCCGAACCCGGCCGGGGTGAACCGCAGCCGGGGGCCGCAGGAGTGGCAGGCCACCGGCTGGGCGTGGAACCTGCGGTCGGCCGGGTCCCGGTACTCCGCCGCGCACCGTTCGCACAGGGGGAAGCCGGTCATGGTGGTGCGGGAACGGTCGTAGGGCAGGTCCTCGATCAGGGTGAAGCGCGGCCCGCAGTGGGTGCAGGTGATGAACGGGTGCCGGTGGCGCCGGTCGTCGGGGTCCCACATCTCGGCCAGGCACCGTTCGCACACGGCCGTGTCGGCCGGTGCCAGGGTGCGGCCCTCCTCCTCGTGGGAGGGGCGGATGGTGAAGCCCCGTTCCCCCAGGGGCTCCAGCTCTCCCTGTTCGACGGACACCACCCGGGCCAACGGGGGTGGCCGTTCGGCGAGTTGGGCGCCGAAGTGTTCCACCGCCTCCCTGGGGCCCTCGACCTCCACCGACACCCCGGAGGAGCCGTTGGCCACGTGTCCGGCCAGGCCCAGTCCGGTGGCCAGGGCGTACACATGGGGCCGGAACCCGACGCCCTGCACCACCCCGCGTACCCGCAGGCGCCGCCGTACCACCGGGCCCGGAGCGGGGGGCGCGACCCGGACTGCGGACTCGGGACTGGCGGACACCGTCACTCCCCCCGGGCGGCCAGCGGCTGGTGCTGGTGGCTGTGCTCGTGGGGGTCGTGCTCGTGGTGATGGTGGTGCTCGTGCTCGTCGGGGCCGTGGTCGTGGGCGTGTGCCCTCAGCAGTTCCCCGGCCAGCGGGGGACGGTGTACGGCGCCTCCCCGGTGCACCTCCAGCAGCCGCTGCCACAGCTGGTCGACGCCCATCCCGTTGCGGGAGGAGGTGCGCAGTACCTCCACCCCGGGGTTGACCTGGGCCACGTTCTCCAGGAAGGCCGTCTCCCGGAAGTCGACCGCCTCGGCGATGTCGTACTTGGTCAGCACCACCAGGTGCGCCAGCCCGAAGGCCGTGGGGTACTTCAGCGGCTTGTCCTCGCCCTCGGTCACCGACATCAGGGTCACCCGCAGGGTCTCGCCGAGGTCGTAGCTGGCGGGGCAGACCAGGTTGCCGACGTTCTCCACGAACAGCAGCCGGGGTCCCTCGGGCAGCCAGGAGTCGACGTGGCCGCGCAGTTGTCGGGCCTCCAGGTGGCACAGGCCGCCGGTGAGGACCTGCTTGACCGGTACCCGCGCCCGCGACAGCCGGGCCGCGTCGTTCTCGGTGGCCAGGTCGGCGGTGAGCGCGGCCACCGGTACGTCACGGGAGGCGGCACCGGCGAGGGTGTGCTCCAGCAACGCGGTCTTGCCGCTGCCTGGGCTGGACAGCAGGTTAACCACGGTGATCCCGCGTCGGGTCAGGTCCTGGCGGAGGTCCTCCGCCAGGTCGTCGTTCTTGGCCAGCACCGCTTCGCGGAGGTCGACCGTACGGCACATCACTGGCTCACCCCTTCCGGGTGGTCGTCTGGTAGGTCCACTGACGTCACTTCCAGTTCGCGCCCGGTCAGCACCTCGACCTGGCTGCCGTCGCAGTGCGGGCACCACAGTTGCGGGGGCATCCCGAGTGCGAAGGTGGTGTCACAGGGACCGCAGCGCGCGCTGCCCTCGGCGGTGTCGATGACCAGTCGGGCCCCGTGCAGGGCGGTGCCCTCGCGGGCGACCTCGAAGGCGAAGCGCAGTGCCTCGGGGACCACCCCCGAGACCTCGCCCACCACGACCCGTACCGCCTCCACCGACTCGGCTCCGTGACACCGGGCCGCCGTCTCCGCCCGGTCGATCACGGCCAGGGCGATGGACATCTCGTGCATGGGTTCCCTCGACCGATCGGGTTGGGCCGACTCCGCCGCCGGGCGTCGCCGTGGGACGCACGCAATCTATTCACGCGTGCCGGCCGGGACGTCCGCATCGCCGGTCGGGGCGTCGAGGTACCCCCGGGTGGCGGAGGCCGGTCGTCGTACGGGCCTCGGCACGCCCGAAGCTCGCGATGCCGCGTGATGTCGGCTGTGTCATGTTTTATCCACTGACGGCGCTGGATCGGGAGGAACGGCATGGGTTCAGAAGCGACCGCCTCAGGAGTCGACGAGGTGCACATCCTCTGGATCTCCGAGGGACTCAGCTGCGACGGCGACACGGTCTCCGTCACCGCGGCCAACCTGCCCAGCATCGAGGACGTGGTCCTCGGCGCGGTACCGGGACTGCCCAAGGTGCACCTGCACAACAAGGTCCTGGCCTACGAGACCGGCGAGGACTACCTCCGCGCCTTCCGGGACGCCGCCAAGGGGGAGCTGGGCCCGTTCGTCCTGGTGGTGGAGGGCTCCATCCCCAACGAGAACATCAACGGCGAGGGCTACTGGACCTCCATGGGTAACGACCTGGAGACCGGGGAGCCCATCACGGTCAACACCTGGCTGGACCAACTCGCCCACCAGGCCTGGGGTGTGGTGGCCATCGGCACCTGCGCCACCTACGGCGGCATCCACGCCATGGCCGGCAACCCCACCGGCTGCATGGGGCTGGCCGACTACCTCGGGTGGGACTTCCGCTCCGCCGGCGGTCTGCCCATCGTCAACGTCCCCGGTTGCCCGGTACAGCCGGACAACTTCATGGAGACCCTGCTGTGGCTGCTCCACCAGGCGGCCGGCCTGGCGCCCACCATCCCCCTGGACGAGCAGCTGCGGCCCACCTGGCTGTTCGGCAAGACCGTGCACGAGGGCTGCGACCGGGCCGCTTACTACGAGCAGGGCGACTTCGCCGGTGACTACAACTCGCCCAAGTGCCAGGTGAAGGTGGGCTGTTGGGGGCCGGTGGTGAACTGCAACGTCACCAAGCGCGGCTGGATGGACGGGGTGGGCGGCTGCCCCAACGTGGGCGGCATCTGCATCGGCTGCACCATGCCCGGCTTCCCCGACAAGTTCATGCCCTTCATGGACGAGCCGCCCGGGGCCACCCTCTCCTCGAACCTGATGAAGATCTACGGCCCCTTCGTGCGGACCCTCCGCTCCTTCACCAACGCCAGCGTCAACAAGGAACCGACCTGGCACCACAACCGTGAGCGACTGACCACCGGCTACGAGCCGGCGCGCGTCGGCCGCTGACCGACGTACCGCCCCGTACCCGAGAGGACCCCCCGTGGCCATCACCGAGGACATCGAACCAGGCCAGCGCGAACTCACCGAGGTCTCCTTCGACCCGATCACCCGCATCGTCGGCAACCTGGGGATCTACACGAAGATCGACTTCCCCAACCGCCAGGTCGCCGAGTGCCACAGCACCTCGTCGATCTTCCGTGGCTACAGCGTGTTCATGAAGGGCAAGGACCCCAGGGACTCGCACTTCATCACCAGCCGGATCTGCGGCATCTGCGGTGACAACCACGCGACCTGCTCGGTGTACGCGCAGAACATGGCCTACGGGGTGAAGCCACCGCCGCTCGCGGAGTGGATCATCAACCTGGGGGAGGCGGCGGAGTTCATCTTCGACCACACGATCTTCCAGGACAACATGGTCTTCGTCGACTACTGCGAGCAGATGGTCAAGGAGACCAACCCCTCGGTGCTCCGGCGCGCGGAGAACACCCCCTCCCCCCGGGGCGACCAGCACGGCTGCCGCACCATCGCCGACATCATGCGGGCCTTCAACCCCTTCGAGGGGGAGATGTACAAGACCGCGCTCCAGATGAGCCGGATCACCCGCGAGATGTGCTGCCTGATGGAGGGCCGGCACGTCCACCCCTCGACCCTCTACCCCGGTGGGGTGGGGACGGTCGCCACCCCGCAGCTGTTCACCGACTACCTGGTGCGGCTGATGCGCTGCATCGACTTCATCAAACGGGCCGTCGCCATGAACGACGACGTCTTCGACTTCTTCTACGAGGCGCTGCCCGGATACGAGGAGGTAGGCCGCCGACGTACCCTGCTCGGCTGCTGGGGCACCTTCCAGGACCCCGAGGTCGTCGACTACGACTACCGGAACATGAACCGGTGGGGCAACGCCATGTACGTCACCCCCGGCATCATCGTCGACAACGAGCTGGTCACCACCAACCTGGTCGACATCAACCTCAACATGCGCATCCTGCTGGGGAGTTCGTACTACGACGACTGGGAGGAGGGGGAGAAGTTCGTCGAGCGGGACCCGCTGGGCAACCCCGTCGACAAGCGCCACCCCTGGAACCAGACCACCAACCCCGCCCCGCAGAAGCGCGACCTCAACGGCGGCAACTACAGCTGGGTGATGAGCCCGCGCTGGCTGGACCAGCGCACCGGGGACCACCTCGCCCTGGAGACCGGGGGAGGGGCGCTGGCCCGGCTGTGGTCCACCGCCCTGGCCGGCAAGGTCGACACCCCGCACGTACGGTCCACCGGGCGCAGCGTGCAGATCGACCTGCCCAAGACCCCCAACACCCCCGCGACCCGGCTGGAGTGGACGCCCCCGCCGTTCCCCAACACCCTGGAGCGCAACCGGGCGCGGATGTACTTCGTGGCCTACGCGGCCGGCATGGCGCTGTACTTCGTGGACCGGGCGCTGGCCGAGGTGCGCGGCGGGCACACCAAGGTGTTCGAGGACTTCACCGTCCCCGACGAGGCCATCGGCGTCGGCTTCCACGAGGCGGTACGTGGGGTGCTCTCCCACCACCTGGTGATCCGCGACGGCAAGATCGCCAACTACCACCCGTACCCGCCCACCCCCTGGAACGCCAGCCCCCGCGACTCCTACGGCACCCCCGGGCCCTACGAGGACGCGGTCGCCGGCACCCCGCTGTTCGAGGAGAACGGGCCGGACGACTTCAAGGGCATCGACATCATGCGCACCGTCCGCAGTTTCGACCCCTGCCTGCCCTGCGGCGTCCACATGTACCTGGGCAAGGGGCGCACCCTGCGGCAGTCGCACTCCCCGACCTTCGGGGCGGTGCAGTGATGCCCGCCGAACCAGCGCCGTCGGGGGCGTCCGCGCCCCCCGCCGGTACGGACGACACCGACGCCCTGCGCGGGCGGGTCGCCCGTACCGAGGAACTGCTCTCGGGCCTGGAGTCCCTGCCCCAGACCCCCTCCCGGGAGCGGGCCCTGGACGCGGTCTCCGGCCTGCTCGACCTCTACGGCGAGTGCCTGGCCCGCACCCTGGAACACGCCCGCACCGCCGCGTCCGGCGCCGCGCTGGTCGACACCCTGGCCGGCGACGAACTAGTCGGGCACCTGCTGCTGGTCCACGGACTCCACCCCCAGGACACCCCCACCCGGGTCCGGGGCGCCCTCGAAAGCGCCACCGAGGCACTGCGCGCGGTGGGCGTCGAGGCCGAACTGCTGGGCGTGGACCAGCGGGTGGCCACCGTGGCCCTCACCACCGGGGGCGGCTGCGGCTCCACCCGGGAGAAGTGGCAGACCGAACTGGAACAGCTGGTGGCACAGGCGGCCCCCGAGGTCGAGGAGATCCGCTGGGAGGTACGCCAACCCGCCCCGGCCCAGCCCCTGATCCCGGTGGACGCCCTGTTCGGCGACCGTGCCACGGCGCGGAGCACCCCATGACCGGGCTGCCCCCCTCGCCACGGTTGCGCCGGCTCGCCAGCCGGGCGGCACCCCCGGGCCCCACGGCCGGAGCCGAGGAACGCTGTGACCTGTGCGCCGAGCCCCTGCCCGGGGAGCACCGGCACCTGCTGGACCTCCAGAGCGGGGAACCGGCCTGTGCCTGCCGCCCCTGTTCCCTGCTGTTCGACCGGGAGGTGGCCGGCGGCGACCACTACCAGCTGCTCCCCGAGGGGCGGCAGCGGCTGGACATCCGGCTCGACGACCAGCTGTGGGCCGCCCTCGGGGTGCCGGTGGACCTGGTGTTCTTCACCCGCGACCACGAGGGCGCGGTACTCGCCCGGTACCCCAGTCCGCTGGGCACCCTGCGGGCGGACGTACCCGAACAGGTGTGGAGCCGACTCCTCGCCGAACACCCCGAGTTGGCGGACCTGGCCCCCTCCGTCGAGGCCCTGCTCACCTACCGGACGGCCACCGAGCAGCAGCACTGGCGGGTGCCGGTCGACGTCTGCTTCCAGCTGGCCGCCCTGGTACGGGCCCACTGGGACGGCATCAGCGGAGGCAAGGCCGTACACCAGCGGATCCGCTCGTTCCTCGACCAGCTCACCCCCGCACCAGGCACCCCGGCGGGCGCCCACCCCCGACCCACCGGCTAGACGACCCGACGGCCCGCCCGGGCGTCGGGACACCGAAGGAACACAGGAGGAGTCATGGCACACATCGACGTCGGCCCTCCCGACATCGCCCCCGACGGCACCGCCCACCTGCCCGGCGTACACCAGGGCAACTCACCCGACAGCGGCCGGCACCAGCCCGGGCTCAAGGAGGACGGCACCTCCACCGCCCGACGCTCCACCGGTATCAACGCCGGCCCCAAGAACCCCATCCAGCCCGACATGCCGAACCTGTCCCCGGCATGACCGCCACCCCCCAGGCCCGCCCCGACCACCGGGGCGGGCACCCCGTCTGTGACCTGGACTTCGAGGTGCTCGCCCCCCACCCCGAAGCCTTCGCGGCCACCCCCACCCTGGTCTTCCCCCTGCGGCTGACCCGGGTCGGAGGGGGACCGGTGCGGTCGGTCACCCTCAACACCACCGTCCGCGTCGACACCGCCCGGCGGCGCTACGACCAGGCCACCACCGAGCGGCTGTACGCGCTGTTCGGGGCACCCCACCAGTGGGGCCGTTCCCTGCGCCCACTGACCTGGGTACGGGCCACCACCGTCGTACCGGCCTTCGACGAGACCACCACCTGGGACCTTTCGGTGCCCTGCGAACAGGACGCCGAACTCGCCGCCACCCGCTACCTGACGGCCGTGGACGAGGGCGAGATCCCCCTCGACTTCCTGTTCAGCGGCACCGTCTTCCACGACGGCGAGGACGGGCGGCTGCGCACCACCCAGATCTCCTGGAACAAGGAGGCCCAGCACGCGCTGCCGGCGGAGACCTGGCGGGAGCTGGTCGAGCGGTACCACCCCGACCAGACCTGGCTGCGGCTGCCCCACGAGGCGTACCGACGACTCCGCGACCACCAGGCCCGCCAGGCCCTGGGCGACCTGGGCACCACCGTCCACCAACTGCTGGACCAGGCCGACGCCCCACCCGCCGACCACCCCGACGCGTCCCGGAGCCACCCATGAGCCACCGCAACGGCGACCGGTCCACGGCCGAGCCCCCGTACCGGGACGCGGTCGCCGACATCGCCCGCTGCTGCCTCTACGAGGGCTACCTGCTGTGGCCCTACCACCGGGCGGCCCTGAAGAACCAGCAACGCTGGACCTTCGGGGCCGTCTACCCCGCCAGCTGCGCCGAACAGCTGGGGGAATGCGCGGAGTTGGGCACCCAGGTGCTGTTCGAGGGCGGCCCGGACACCACCGTGGAGGTCAGCGTCCGCTTCCTCCAGGTGCTCGACCGGCAGGTGTACCAGGCCACCGAGGCGGGGGAGCACCCGGTGGACCGGCTCCAGGTGGACGGCCAGGACCACCTCACCTGGCAGGAGGCCACCGAGCGGGAACGGGTACTCCCCACCTGGACCCCGGCCCGGCGCCCCCGGCTCACGGTCGGACTGGACCAGCCGGCCGGCGTCGACCGTGAGGAACTGCGCCGCGAGGATGGTTCCCCGGCGGGCGCGCTGGTCCGCTCCTGGCGGGAGCTGTCCGGCACCGTGGAACTGGAGGCCGAACCGGTGGACGCCGGACTGTGGCGGCTGACGGTCAGCGTGCGTAACCACGGCGACCACCCCCCGGTGGAGCCCGGTGCGCGGGGAGCCCGGGACCGGCTCGCCCCGTACGCCCTGGTCTCCACACACCTGGTGCTGCACTCACCCGACGGCCGGTTCGCCTCGATGACCGATCCGCCCGAGGAGTACCGCTCACACAGCGGGACCTGCCGGCAGCGCGGGGTCTGGCCGGTGCTGGTCGACGGCGGCACCACTCCCGGGGACCAGCGGGAGGACCAGCGGCGCGCCACCACCGTACTGGCCGCCCCCATCACCCTGTACGACTTCCCGGCGGTCGCCCCGGAGAGCCCCGGCGACCTGTTCGACGGCACCGAGATCGACCGGCTGCTGATCCTCAGCGTGCTGAGCATGTCCGCCGAGGAACGCCGGGAGGCCGCGGCCAGCGACCCCGAGGTCCGCCGGATGCTGGAGCGCTGCGAGAGCCTGGAACCGGACCAGCTGCTGGCCCTCCAGGGCACCATCCGTGAACGCCGCCCACTGGAGGAACGGTGACCGACGCACCCCACACCACCGAACCCCCCACCCGGGGCACCCGGGTACGCCTGCGCCCCCACCCCGGCTCGGACGTGATGGACCTCGCGCTCACCGGACGGGTGGCCGAGGTGGAGGACGTACGGGAGGACCTGGAGGGTCGCCGACAGGTGGTGGTCACCCTCAGCGACGACCCCGGACGGGACTTCACCACCGGCCTGGGCCACCGCTTCTACTTCTCCCCCGAGGAGTTGGAACCGCTCACCGGGCAGACGGACACCGCCCGGGTCCTGGTGGCCGGCATCGGCAACGTCTTCCTCGCCGACGACGGCTTCGGCCCGGCCACCGTCGCCGCGCTCCTGGAGTGGCTGCCCCAGGTGCCGGCCGGTGCCCATGTCGCCGACTTCGGCATCCGGGGCATGGACCTGGCCTACCGCCTCCTGGAGGGGTACGACGTGGCCGTCCTGGTGGACGCCGCCCCCAGGGGCGGCACCCCCGGCGACCTCTACCTCATCGAACCCGACCTGGAGACCGTCGCGTCGGCCGCCCCCGAGGCCCACGGCATGGACCCGGTCCGGGTGATGGCGCTGGCCGAGGCCCTCAGCGAGGGCGAGTCGCTGCCGAGGCTGCTGGTGCTCGGCTGCGAACCGCTGGTGCGGATGACCGGGGACGAGCCCGACGTGGACGTGGGCCTGAGCGAACCGGTCCGCGACGCCACCGGGCGCGCCGCCGAGGAACTGCGGGACCTGCTGCCGAGGTTGCTGCGGGACCCGGCGACCCGGCTGGAGACCGAGGCCGAGGGGAGGTGAACGACATGAGAGAGGGCATCCACATCCCCGCCACCGTGGTGCGGCTGATGGTGGGGGCGGTGGCGGTGACCGCCGTCGCTCTGTCCGTGGCCAACGCCCCGGACGTACGTCGCTACCTGCGCATCCGCGCCATGTGAGGGTCCGCGTGACGCCGACCGCCCCACCACCGGCCCCCTGCGGGTGGGTGGTTGAGGCGGCGGGAGGGGCCGGAGCGAGCGTGGGCTGACCGCCGGACACGGCGCGGAGCCAGCCGGGGACACTGCCACGTGGGGTTCGGCCGGTGGGCGGCTCGTCCCTCTCCGGGGCCGCCCACCCGTTCGTGCTCGCCGACGGCTCAGCGCGTCCGGTCGCCGGCCCGCTCCAGGGGGCGCTTGCGGACGAAGGCCGCGCGCAGACCGTGGTAGGGGGAGTGGGGGTCGAAGAACTGGGCCCGCATCCGCTCCCCCTCCTCCTCGCGGTACCGCTGGAGCGGCTTGCGTTCCTCGTCCCGCTCCCGCCGCAGCTTCTTCTCCGCCAACCGGGCCTGCAACGCCGGGTCCTGGGCCAGGTCCCCGGCCTGGGCAGCGACCTGGCCGGCGAAGTCGGCCGGCGAACAGTCCAGCACCCGGTCCACCATGCCCAGCCGGTCCGCCTGCCAGGCGCTGACCGGCAGTGCCTCGTGCCGCAGCGCCTCGGTGGTCTCCTCGCCGACACGACGGGGCAGCACATAGGTCCAGTACTCCGAGCCGTACAGCCCCATCAGCCGGTAGTGCGGATTGAGCACCACACCCCGCCGGCACCACACCTCGTCGGCCGCCAGGGCCAGCGACACCCCGCCCGCCGCCGCGCCCCCGCCCAGGGCGGAGACCACCAGCTGGTCGGTGGTGCGCAGGACGGCCTCCACCAGGTCGTTGAGCGCGTTGAGGTTCTCCCAGGACTCCGCGGCCGGGTCGTCGGCGGCCTCGATCACGTTCAGGTGGATGCCGTGGGAGAACAGGTCCCGCACCCCGCCCAGCACGATCACCGACACCGGTCGGGAGCGGGCGTAGCGGTAGACGGCCAGCAGCCGACGGCACTGGGAGGTGCGCATCGCCCCACCGGGGAAGGAGAAGCGTACGAAGCCCACCGACTCCCGCTCCTCGTACCAGATGTCGCTGAAGGTGCGCCAGGTCGGCGGTGGCCGCAACGGCGCCGGACGTTCCGGCAGGCGCGGGAGCAGATGCCCCAGCGCCTGGGTGGCCGGCAGGGGGAAGCCGGCCGGACGGCCGGGGCTGGCGGCCCGACGTAGGCCGGTGAGCCACACCGCGCCGTCGGCGGTGGCCCGGCACAGCGCCCCGGACCGGGTGGCCAGCAGTTCACCGGGAGCGCCCCGTAGCCGTTCCTCGGGGTGCCCGCCGTGGAGGAACCACTCCTGGCCCAGCAGCGTGTCCCGTACTCCGGGTCGGGAGTCGGCCGCCCGCAGCTTGGTGAGCACGGTGTCGGTGGAGTCTGACGACCAGTCGACACGTCGACTCTCCTGGCGCATCCGGGGACGGCTGACGATCTCCTCGGCCAACTCCCGCTGGGGCACCGGACGGTAGTCGCCGGAGGCGACGCGTTCCACCGCCAGCAGTACGGCGGAGGTGGCGGCGTCCGCGAGTTCGTTGCGGTACAGGTCGCTCTTGGGGACCGGGGGCACCTCGAAGGTGGCGTGCGCCCACACGTCCCCGGCGTCCAGTTCCGCCACCGCCTCCAGCACGGTCACCCCCCAGCGCCGTACGCCCTCGCCCAACGCCCAGTCCAGGGCGGAGGGGCCCCGGTCGCCGGGCGGGCCCGGGTGGACGACCAGGCAGCGGTGCAGTGCCCAGACGTCCTCGGGGATGGCGGTGGTCAGCATGGGGGCGATGATCAACTCGGGTACGCGTCGGGCCACCTCGTCCCGCAGGGCGGCGTGGCCGCCCCGGGAGACGGTCAGCGCGTGGACGTCGTGCTCCCGGTCGCGCAGTTCGGCGAAGATCCGCTGCGTCAGACTGTTGAAGGCGCTCGCCACCAGCAAGATCCTCATGGAGCCTCTCAAGAGCGTCGGATACCGGCCCGGAACCTCGCAGGCACGTTAGGGGAGCGCCTCGCGAGCGGGGGTGAGTGACGCTCGGCTCTTGGTCCGTTGCGGCTGATAGTGCCATGAAGTTACCGCTGGTAGCCGGCCGGAGGCGCCGTACTCGCCGACCCGCCCCACCCCCGGGCCCCGGGGTCGGACCCGCTCACCAGGACGGGACGGCCGAGGTGCGCCAAGCTGGAGGGGAACGGCCCCGGGGACCTCCATACGGCTGGGAGCGAGGTGTCATGGCGATGGACGTGCACCGGCCACCCCCCGACGGAGAGGGCGACGACCTCAACCAGCCCCCGGCGACCGGCCACCCCCACCCGCTGAAGGACGAACTGGCGCTGGCCCGTGGCTGGGCGCGCTGGCTGCTGGCGCTGGCCCTGCTGGTCGGACTGCCGGCCGCCGCCCTCGGGATGGGGCGGGTCGCCTACGGGGCCACCCTGGGCGCGACCCAGGAGGCCGGCCGGGCGGAGGCCGCCACAGCCCGGCTGACCTCGGACGCCCGTACCTCGCACATCGGTCCGGGGACCGGGGTCGGTACCGCGCAGGTGCGCTGGACCGACCGTTCCGGTGCCCGGCACACCGACGTCACCAGGGTCGCCCCCGACGCCCGCGAGGGGGAGCGGGTGCGGGTCTGGACCGACGGAAGCGACGGACTGCTGGCCAGCCCTCCGCCCACCCGGCAGGACGCGGTGCTGGCGGGCTGGTTGGCGGCCGGGCTGACCACCCTGTCCCTGGGAGCCCTGCTGTGGCTGACCCGGGGAGGCGTACTGCTGTTGCTGGAGCGCAGGGTGTACGCGCGGTGGGACGCGGAGTGGCGCTGGGTGGAGCCCCGCTGGTCCGGCAGGTGGTCGTGACGAGCCGCCACCCGGGCGCTGAGCGTGAACGAACAGGACTGACGAACAGGACTGAGGAGGGAGGAGCGATGACACGGGAACTGGAGTGGAACGTACGGCTGTACCTGCGCGAGGAGGGCACCCGGACCACGGCCAGGGTGGTGCTACAGACCGCCGACGGGGCGCTGACTGGGCACGGGGTGGCCCGGAGGAACCCGGAGGACACCGAGGTGCCGGCCATCGGGGAGGAACTGTCGGCCGGACGTGCCCTGGACGACTTGGCCCGCCAGTTGCTGATCAACGCCGACCGGGACGTGGCGGCGCTGGACCGGCCACGTGACGGCGCGTTGCCGGTCGACCCCATGGCGGGCCACCTGGACTGAGCGGTTCAGGCGCTGAGCCGCCCGCTGGCCCCGTAGGGGCCGAGCGCGTCCAGCAGGCGGGTGCGGGCGGCCATCAGCCGGTCCGCGGTGACTCCCGCGACGTAGGTGAGTACCGCCATGCCCAACTCGCGGTCGCGTTTGCACAGGTCGCGCACCGGCTGGGCGTCGAACTCCCAGGCGCGTACCAGCGTCTCGGCCTGGGCGCCCACGTGCCAGCGGTGCGGGGGCAGCAGCCAGGACCAGCCCAGCAGGTCCGAGATGCCCACCCGCTCCAGCACCAGGGGGCGCCGGCCGGGCAGGCGCATCTCCAGGGCGACGCTGCCGGTGTGGACGATCCAGAACTGTTCGGCCGGTCCGCCCTCGTCGAAGATCCGGGTACCGGTCGGAAAGGAGACCTGCCGGGAGAGGGCCATCAGCGAGTCTCTGCGGTTGGGGGGTACGGCGGCCATCAGTCCGTGCCGCGCGGTGAAGCCGTGTCGCAGTGTGTTGGCCATGGCGCTGCCCTTCTCCTCGCGGTGCCCTGGTCGTACGGGTCGACCTGTCGATCTGGTGTTGTGTCGACCTGTCCGTGTGGCGACCTGGCCTGTCCCGTACCGGTGACGGGAGGCCGGTGGGCCGGCTCGGGATGGGGAGTCTATCGCCGTACCCACCCCGGTGCCCGGGGCTGAGGGGACGTCGGCCCGGTGGGCCGGACGGTTGGTTGTGTCTCCATGCTCGCCGTCACCCGATACGCCCACAACACGAGCGGCCTCGCCCTGTCACGGGCCGTTGACCTCCATGGATGCGGCGCGGTAGCCGGGTCGCACGAGGTGAGGCCCTGGTCATACCCGGGCGGGAGCACTGGCAACCTATGTCCTTTTTGTTGGAGTATGGCCGGATGGTTCTGGAAGAGGGGTGCCCGGGAGACCACCGGGAGGGGTCTCCGCGCGAGCCGCGCGGGAAACGCGCGCGGCGCGGGGCCGAGAACCGGGAGGAACCGAGGCCGAGCCGGCTGCGGGGACTCGGCCCCATCGACAGTGGGGGACGGCACCAGATGCTGGAACTCGCCCTGGCCAACGCCCGGATCGGCGCCTTCCACTGGGACTTCCCCTCCGGCGCCCTGTACTGGGACGAGCGGATGTGCGACCTGTTCGGGGTGCCACCCGAGCGGTTCGACCGCCGCATCGAGAGCTTCGACCGCGCCGTGCACGCCGAGGACCGGGAACAGGTCGACGAGGCCGTGAGCCGCAGCCTGCGCACCGGCGACTACCGGGTGACCTTCCGCATAGTCCGCGCGGACGGCGTGATCCGCTGGGTCACCGCGCAGAGCGCCGTCCGCTACGACAGCACGGGGCGGCCCCAGGGCATGGTCGGGGTGGCCCAGGACCGTACGGAGGAGATCGAGCGGCACGCCGCTCGCCAGGCTCGAAGGGAACTCGTCCTGAACGCCACCCGTGGCTTCGCCGCCGCCCTGTCCACCGCCGACGTCATCAACAACGTCACCGAGACCGTGCTCCCCGAGGTCCGGGGCGAACGGCTGGCGATCTACCTCCGCGAGTCCCGGGGCGCCATGCGGCTGGCCGGAAGCCGGGGCTTCGACGAGGACGCCGTACGGGTGCTGCGCCGGGCGTCCCACCTGCTGTTCACCGACCCCGGGCTGGCGCCCCTGTGGCGGGGCGAACCCCTCTTCCTCCGGGGGCGCCGGGAGTACCGGAAGCTGCTGGGGCCCCACGGGATGAGCCCGCTGGAGGGCGAGCGCTCCTGGGCCCTGCTGCCCCTGACTTCCGCCGAGGGACTGGTGGGGGTCTGCGTGATCGTCTTCGGCACGTCGCAGGAGTTCAGCGGCGAGGACCAGACCGTCTACACCGCGCTCGCCGGCATCCTGGGCCAGGCCCTGGCCCGTACCCAGCTGTACGACGAGCGCCGCGCCCAGATCACCGAACTCCAGCGGATGATGCTGCCCAAGGACCTGCCCCGGCTGCCCGGGCTGGACCTGGCCGTCCGCTACCGCCCTTCCTCCAAGGGCATGGACGTGGGCGGCGACTGGTACGACGTGCTGCCCATGGCGGACGGCCGCACCGCGCTGATCATCGGCGACGTCCAGGGGCACAGCGCGCAGGCCGCCGCCGTGATGGGCCACCTGCGCACCGCGATGCGGGCCCACGCCACCGACGCCACCCTCGACGAGCTGATGGCGCGCGGCAACCAGACCCTGTGCGAGCTGGACACCGACCTGTTCGCCACCTGCTGTGTGGTGGAGGCCGACCCCCGGCGCGGCGTCCTGCGTATCGTCCGCGCCGGCCACACCCACCCACTGCTGCTGCCCCCGGACGGGACCGCGCGGGAACTGCGGGCCCCGGCCGGACTGCCCCTGGGCGTCCTCCCGCAGGCGCGGTACGAGACGGTGGAGCGCGAACTGCCCCCGGACTCCGTGCTGTTGCTGTACACCGACGGCCTGGTGGAACGCCCCGGCCAGGACTACGACACCGGGGTGGCCGAGCTGTCCGACCGGCTGGCCGCCCAACGCCGGACCCGCCCCGCGTCCCCGTACGACGGCGCTGACGACCGCGCCGACCTGGACGACCTCGCCGAACGGCTGGTGACCCCCGCGGTCTCCGGCACCCAGTACGACGACGTGGCCGTACTGCTGGTCCGCAGTACCCGTCCCGCCTCACGGGCGCACCTGAACTGAGGCGCCCGGCCGAGGTGAGCGGGGAGTTGGGGTGCCCGTCGCGGGTGGGGGCGGGCGCCGGGGAGCGGGGGGTGCGCGCTCGTCGTGCGCTGTCTTGACAGCGGATCGGGTTGCTGGATTACTGGGGCCCACAATGGCTTAACCGAATGTTCGGTCGGGGTGGTGAGGTGGACTCCATGACGAAGACCCCCGAGGGTGAGCGCGATCCCGTCGAGGCCATGCTCGCGGCCGACGCGGCCTCCAGGTCGCTGGGCATGGAACTGCTCGACCACGGACCCGGCCACGCCCGACTGCGGATGAAGATCGGGCCCGACATGGTCAACGGCCATGGGGTGGCCCACGGCGGCTATGTGTTCACCCTCGCCGACTCCGCCTTCGCCTGCGCCTGCAACAGCCACGGCCCGGTCACCCTCGCCGCCACCGCGGAGATCGACTTCCTCGCCCCCGCCCACGAGGGCGACCTGCTGACCGCCACCGCCGTGGAGCGCACCCGGTGGGGCCGTAACGGCATCTACGACGTACGCGTCACCCGGGGCGACCAGGTGATCGCCGAGTTCCGAGGCCGCAGCCGGACCCTGAGGGGAGAAGCCGCGAAATGACCACGACCCCGTACGACGGACCACGCGGCGAGGCTCCCCCCGAGGAGCTGCTCGACGAGGTGGAGCGGCTGCCCGAGCCGGAACTGCGCGCCCTCCAACTGGCCCGGCTGAAGGCCACCCTGCGACTGGCCTACCAGGAGGTGGAGCTGTACCGCCGCAAGTTCGACGCGGCCGGCGTCCACCCCGACGACTGCCGTGAGCTCGGCGACCTCGCCCGCTTCCCCTTCACCACCAAGGACGACCTCAGGGACTCGTACCCCTTCGGCATGATGGCCGTGCCCATGGACCGGGTGCGGCGACTGCACGCCTCCAGCGGCACCACCGGCACCCCCACCGTGGTCGGCTACTCCGACCGCGACCTGGAGACCTGGGCCGACGTGGTGGCACGCTCGATCCGCGCGGCCGGCGGGCGCCCCGGCGACAAGGTGCACATCGCCTACGGATACGGCCTGTTCACCGGAGGTCTCGGCGCCCACTACGGCGCCGAACGGGCCGGCTGCACGGTCATTCCCGCCTCCGGGGGCATGACCGCCCGCCAGGTGCGGATCATCTCCGACTTCCGCCCCGAGATCATCATGGTCACCCCCTCGTACATGCTGACCCTGCTGGACGAGTTCGAACGACAGGGCATCGACCCGCGCACCACCTCGCTACGGGTGGGGATCTTCGGCGCCGAACCCTGGACCGAGCAGATGCGCCAGGAGATCGAACAGCGCCTGGACCTGCACGCCGTCGACATCTACGGGCTGTCGGAGGTGATCGGCCCCGGCGTCGCCCAGGAGTGCGTGGAGACCAAGGACGGGCTGCACGTCTGGGAGGACCACTTCTACCCCGAGATCGTCGACCCCCTCACCGACGTACCCCAAGTGGCGGGCGACAGCGGGGAGTTGGTGTTCACCTCGCTCACCAAGGAGGCCATGCCGGTCATCCGCTACCGCACCCGCGACCTGACCCGGCTGCTGCCCGGCACCGCCCGGCCGGCCTTCCGCAGGATGGAGAAGGTCACCGGACGCTGCGACGACATGATCATCCTGCGCGGCGTCAACCTCTTCCCCACCCAGGTCGAGGAGATCGTGCTGCGCACCCCCGACGTCGCCCCGCACTTCCAGCTCCACCTGAGCAGGCGCGGGCGCATGGACCACCTGGTCGTCCGCGCCGAGGCCCGTACCGACACCGCGCCCGCCGCACGGGAGGTGGCCGCCAAGTCCATCGCCGAAGCGGTCAAGGCGGAGGTCGGAGTCACCGCCGAGGTGGAGGTCGTCGACCCCGAGACCCTGGAACGGTCGGTGGGCAAGATCCGCCGCGTGATCGACGACCGCGACCGCTGACCCCCGGAACGGGACCCCAGCCAAGGAGCCGCCCACCCGCCCACCCGCTGTCCGCCGGTCTTCGGGAAGTCCCCGCACCACATGTGGCCGAGCCCACCGTCCGGCATACTCCAAGCGACCAGACCCAGGTCACGCCCTCGCGACCCGAGGTACCACGACCCCGCCCCAACGACCAACGGTGGCACCCACCCCTCGTGCCGCCGACCCGACAGGAGGACAACGCCGCCATGTCCGAGCACGGCCCCCAGCCGGTGGAGCGCCACCTGCCCACCCAGGAAGCCCGGGACCTGCTGACCCTCGTCCGCGAGGTCATCGCGCGGGAGATCACCCCGCACGCCTCCACCCAGGAGGCGGAGGGCACCTTCCCCCGCGACCTGTTCCGGTTGCTGTCCCAGTCGGGCCTGCTCGCCCTCCCGTACTCCGAGGAGTTCGGCGGCGGGGAGCAGCCGTACGAGGTCTACCTCCAGGTACTGGAGGAGCTGGCCGCCGCCCGGCTCACCGTGGGACTGGGCGTCAGCGTCCACACCCTCGCCTGCCACGCCCTGGCCCACCACGGCACCAAGGAGCAGCGGACCGAGCACCTCGCCGCCATGCTCACCGGCGGCACCCTGGGCGCCTACTGCCTCTCCGAGCCCACCTCCGGCTCGGACGCCGCCTCACTGCGCGCCCGCGCCGTCCGCGACGGGGACGACTGGGTGCTCAACGGTACGAAGGCGTGGATCACCCACGGCGGGATCGCCGACTTCTACACCGTCCTCGCCCGCACCGGCCCCGACGGCCCCCGGGGGATCACCGCCTTCCTGGTGCCCTCCGACGCCGAGGGCCTCAGCGCCGCCGTGCCCGAGCGGAAGATGGGAATGAACGGTTCCCCCACCGCACAGGTCCACCTGGACGACGTACGGGTGCCCGACGAGCGGCGCGTGGGTGAGGAGGGGCAGGGCTTCACCATAGCCATGGACGCCCTGGAGTCCGGGCGGCTGGGCATCGCCGCCTGCGCCGTCGGGGTGGCCCAGGCCGCCCTCGACCTGGGTCTGGCGTACACCGCCGAGCGTCAGCAGTTCGGCCGACCGCTCGCCGACTTCCAGGGGCTGCGCTTCATGCTGGCCGACATGGCCACCCAGATCGAGGCCGGCCGCGCCCTGTACCTGGCGGCGGCCCGCCTGCGTGACGCCGGCGAGCCCTTCTCCCAACAGGCCGCCATGGCCAAGCTGTTCTGCACCGACGCGGCGATGCGGGTCACCACCGACACCGTCCAACTGCTCGGCGGCTACGGCTACACCACCGACTTCCCCGCCGAGCGGTACATGAGGGAGGCCAAGGTGCTCCAGATCGTGGAGGGCACCAACCAGGTGCAGCGCATGGTGATCGCCCGCCACCTGGCCGGCTCCCCGGGCCGCTGAGCCGACGACGCCCCGAGGGGTCCGGCGCCCGGCCCACGTCGGGCCTCCGGCGCCGGGCCCCGGCGAACACCGCGGAGAGGGGACGCCCATGACCACGCCACCGTCCACCCCGCTACTCCCGGCGGACGGCGAACTGAGCGTGATGAGCTTCAACCTCCGCTACGCCAAGAGGCGTTCGGACCAGCCCTGGCCCCGCCGCCGCCCGGTCACCCGAGCCCTGCTGAACACCGAACGGCCCCACCTGGTCGGCACCCAGGAGGGGCTGTGCCACCAGATCCACGACATCGCCGAGGACCTGCCGGACCACTACGACTGGATCGGCGTCGGACGCGGTGGGGGAGAGCGGGGCGAGTACGCCGCGATCTTCTACGACACCCGGCGGCTGACCGCCCTCGACCACGGCCACTTCTGGCTGTCCCGGCGACCCGAACGGGTCGCCTCCCGCTCCTGGGGTACCTCGGTGGAGCGGATGGTGACCTGGGTGCTGTTCAGCGACCGCGCCCTGGGCCACCAACTCCTGTCCGCCAACACCCACTTCGACCACAGGAGCGCCCGTGCCCGCCGGCACTCGGCACGGCTGCTGGCCGAACGCCTGCGCGCGCTGGCACCTCACACACCCCGGGTGGTGACCGGGGACTTCAACACCACCCCCGAGGCGGAACCGGTGCACCGGTTGCTGCTTGACGGGGCGTCGCTGACCGACACCTGGGAACGGGCGGAGTGTCGGGGCCCGGACTGGAGCACCTACCACGGCTTCCGCGCGCCCCGTCAGGGCGGCGAACGCATCGACTGGATCCTCAGCAGCCCGGACCTACGGTGCCGGGCCGCTCTCGCCAACCCCTTCGCCCTGCACGGGCAGTACCCCAGCGACCACCTGCCGGTGCAGGCGCTGTTGACGCCGACGGACCGCACCGGCCACCCGCACGAGTCCCCGTTGCAGGAGGGGGAGGTGTCCTAGGAAGCCGTCCGCTGCGGACGGGAACCGGGCCCTCCCACGTGGGAGAAGGGCTGGGTACGCCAGTCGAGCCCCTGCGGCAGGGTCAGCACCAGGAAACCGTCACCCTCCGACCACTCCACGGGCGGCTCCTCCGCCGTCACCGAGGAAGAGGCCCCCGAACCCTCGCAGACCGTCCAGCCGAACGGGTCCCAGGGGGTGGCGCACTTCCCGTGCGTCGGCAGGGTCTCCTCGACCGAGGAGAGGGCGATGAGCTGGCGGCACTGTGGGCACCTCACCCGTGGACCGGTGATCGGCTCGACGCCGTCCAGGTCGGTGAACTCCGCGTGGGCGGACTCGGGTTGGGCGGACAGTGTCTTGGTGGAGCGCATGTGATCCCCCTTGGGTGAACCGGCCGGGCACCTGTGGCTCGCGGCCAAGCAAGCACTTCCCGCCGTGATGTTGCCGTAATCGCCGACCTCCCCGACGAGGGGGAGCATCGCTGTGGCATTGGTCACACACGGGGAGCGCACGCGGAGAGGGTCTCCCCGCGTGAGAACGCCGGTCGCCGACACCGGTTGTGCCGGAGCGCCCCACACACAGTAGGTTGATGCGCTGTGGAGGAGTTGGACCGACGCATCGTGGAACTGCTCGTTTCGGACGGGCGTATGAGCTACACCGACCTGGGCAAGGCTACAGGCCTGTCCACCTCGGCCGTGCACCAACGGGTACGCCGCCTGGAACAGCGCGGCGTCATCCGGGGCTACGCGGCGCGGGTGGACCCCGAGGCGGTGGGACTGCCCATGACGGCGTTCATCTCCGTCAAACCCTTCGACCCCAGCGCCCCCGACGACATCGCCGACCGGCTGGCCGAGATCTCCGAGATCGAGGCCTGCCACAGTGTCGCCGGCGACGAGAACTACATCCTCAAGGTGCGGGTCGCCACCCCCATCGAGCTGGAGCACCTCCTCGCCCGGATCCGCTCCCTGGCCGGGGTCTCCACCCGCACCACGGTGGTCCTCTCCACCCCCTACGAGGCACGCCCACCCCGGATCTGAGCACCCCGGCGAACCGTCGCCGGCCGGCCGGGACGGCCACCGGGGTCACGCGGCTGAGAACGCGGACCAGAACGCGGACGAGAACGAGGAAGCAGTGAACGACGCACAGCCCGCCCTTCCCCACGGCCCCGCGCCCCGGCGCTCGTCCGCCGGGGCCGCCACCCCCGGCCACACCGTGCTGCTGCGCGGGGGAGAGGTACACAGCCCGGCCGACCCCTTCGCGACCGCGATGGTGGTGGAGGGGGACCGGATCGCCTGGGTCGGCTCCGAGGCCGCCGCCGACTCCTTCGCGGACGGCGTCCAGGAGGTCGTCCACCTGGACGGCGCCCTGGTCACCCCCGCCTTCGTGGACGCGCACGTACACACCACCGGCACCGGCCTCGCCCTGACCGGGCTGGACCTCAGCGGGGTCACCAGCCTGGCGGCGGCCCTGGAGCGGATCCGCGCCCACGCCCGGGACCGGCCCGACGACGAGGTGCTCCTGGGCCACGGCTGGGACGCCACCCACTGGCCCGAGGGCCGCCACCCCACCCGGACCGAACTCGACGAGGCCACCGGCCACCGCCCGCTGTACCTCACCCGGGTCGACGTCCACTCGGCCCTGGTCACCACCGCGCTGCTGGAACGCGTACCCGCCGCGCGCGCCGGCGCCGACCCGGACCAGCCCCTGACCGGCGACGCCCACCACGCCGTACGCACCTTCGCCCTGGCCTCCCTCACCCCGCGACAGCGCACCGAGGCGCAGCGCGCCGCGCTGCGCCAGGCCGCCGCCCAGGGCATCGGCGCGGTCCACGAGTGCGCCTCCCCCCTGGTCTCCAGCGAGGACGACCTGACCGGGCTGCTCCAGCTCGCCGCCGAGGAACCCCTGCCCCTGGTCTACGGCTACTGGGGCGAGGCCCTCAGCTCGCCCGACGACGCCCGGCGGGTCCGGGCGCTGGGCGCCGTGGGGGCGGCCGGTGACCTGTGTGTGGACGGCTCCCTGGGCTCCCAGACCGCCCACCTGCGCGCCCCCTACCACGACGCCGACCACCACGGCCTCGCCCACCTGGACGCCGCGACGGTCGCGGCCCATGTGACCGCCTGCACCCAGGCGGGGCTCCAGGCGGGGTTCCACGCCATCGGTGACGCGGCGATCGACGCCGTGGTCGAGGGCACCCGGCAGGCCGCGGCCACTCTCGGGCTGGCGCGGGTGCGGGCGCTGAGGCACCGGGTCGAGCACGCGGAGATGCTCACGCCCGACACCGTCGCCGCCTTCGCCGAACTCGCCCTCACCGCCTCCGTGCAGCCGGCCTTCGACGCCGCCTGGGGAGGGGAGGAGGGGATGTACGCCCGCCGACTGGGCGCCGCCCGCGCCCGTACCCTCAACCCGTACGCGGCCCTCCAACGGGCCGGCGTGCCGCTGGCGTTCGGCTCCGACAGCCCGGTCACGCCCTTCGATCCCTGGGGAGCCCTGCGGGCGGCGGCCTTCCACCACACCCCCGAGCACCGCATCTCGGTACGCGGTGGGTTCACCGCCCATACGCGCGGCGGGTGGCGGGCCGTCGGCCAGGACGACGCGGGCGTTCTCGCCCCCGGCGCCCCGGCCGACTACGCGATCTGGCGTACCGGCGAACTGGTGGTGCTCACCCCCGACGACCGGGTGAGCAACTGGTCCACCGACCCCCGCTCGGGAACCCCCGGACTGCCCGACCTCACCCCCGGTGTCCAACTGCCGCGCTGTCTACGGACGGTGGTGGGGGGGCGTACCGTCTTCGAGCGACCGAACGAGTGATGTCCGCGACCGGTTGGGGAAGTTGGCGAACCGGGGTCTCGCCCGTGATCTGGCGGCACACTCGGTGTTGACCTGCCGCTTCCGCGAAACACCCCAGGTGGAACGGCTGTTGACAGGCGACGGTCGTCGCCGGGTAGGTTCGGCCCAGTCCACCACAGGACGCCCGACCGGGAGGTCCCCGAGCAGTCGGCGCGTGGATCGCTGGGCCATGGGGTGGTGCGTCGCACCGGCACACCGCCACTGGGAGCCAGGTCCAGCCGATCGCGACGCCGCAGGGACACCTCGACCGGCCGGCGGGTGGGACCCGGATGGGGCCCGGACGCTCAGTAGACAACGGCTTTCGGTTGACCCGCAGCCAGCGGATCCCAGGTCGGCCCGAAGGGCGCCGGGCCCCTATCCGTAGGTCCCCCACCAGCCACCGCCCGCCGTGGCCGCGCTCCCGCGCCCGCCCGGCGGCCGGTGGCCGTTCCTCCACCCGGGGATCACCGGTAGCCGTCAGCGTTGTACCGTCGCCTTCACCACCGCACGTATTCCAGGAAGGCGCGACCGTGCCATCGGGCCCTGTGACCAACGCCGAGACCGCCGAGGGCGGCCCGGCCACCCCCCGCTCGTCCCCCTCGTCCCCGGACGCGTCCTTCGACGAGCGCACCGACCGGACTGATGAGACGCAGCACGCCCCCGCCGCCTCCCGCAGCCGCCGGCTCCGGCTGACGGCCCTGGTACGGCGGGAGGCGCTGCCCACCGCCCTGGCCGCCCTCAGCGGCATCGCCCTCGGGCTCGCCTTCCCCCCGTACGGACTGTGGGCGCTGTCCCTGGCGGCCACGGCCGCGCTCAGTCTCCTCACCCGGGGCCGCACCGCGCGCCAGGGAGCCTGGCTGGGCTTCGCCTTCGGACTGCCGTTCTTCTTCTTCCTGCTCAAGTGGCTCCACGTGGTGGGCTGGGACGCGGTGTTGGGCCTCAGCCTGATCCAGTGCCTCTACCTGGTCGGCCTCGGAGCCGGCCTGTCCGTCACCTCCCGGCTCCCCCTGTGGCCCCTGTGGGGCGCCTGCCTGTGGGTAGCCGAGGAGTGGGTACGTGACCGCTTCCCCTTCGGCGGCTTCCCCTGGGGCCGCCTCGCCTTCGCCAACACCGGCTCGCCCTTCACCCCCCTCGCCGCGCTCGGCGGTGCCCCCCTGGTGACCTTCGCGGTGGCGCTCACCGGCACCCTGCTGGCCTGCGCGGTGGTGGCCGGCTGGCGGCTGCGCGGCACCGGCCGCCCGGGGGCGCGCGCCGTGGCCCCCACCGCTGGCGCCGTACTGGGCGCCGCGCTGGTCACCGGCTCGGGGCTGGCGGTCCCGGTGCCGACCTCGGCCGACGACAGCGTGCGGATCGCGGTGGTCCAGGGCAACGTGCAGAAGCCCGGCATGGACTTCCTCGGGCGCCCGATGAAGATCCTCAACAACCACGTGGACGCCACCCTGGAACTGGCCAAGCGGGTCGAGGCCGGCAAGGAGCGCAAGCCCGACGTGGTGATCTGGCCGGAGAACGCCTCCGACCTGGACCCCACCAGGTACCCGGTGGTGCGCGAGCGCATCGAGGAGGCCGTAGCGGCCGTCGGCGTACCGGTGCTGGTGGGTGCGCTGGTGGACCACCCGACCAAGTCGGGGTACGTGGAGAACCAGGGCATCGTCTGGGACCCCGACAAGGGCCCGGGCGACACCTACACCAAGCAGCACCCCGTCCCCTTCGGGGAGTACGTGCCCTTCCGGGACCAGCTGAGCAAGGTCATCAGCCGGCTGGACCGGGTGACCCGGGACTTCTACCCCGGCCAGGACTCCGGCGTCCTCGACACCGGCCCGGCCACCCTCGGCGACGTGATCTGCTTCGAGATCGCCTACGACGAGATCCCCCGGGACACCGTCCGGGAGGGGGCCCGAGCCCTGGTCGTCCAGACCAACAACGCCACCTACGGCAGGACCGGGCAGCCCGAGCAGCAGCTGGCCATGTCCAAGCTGCGGTCCGTGGAGCACGGCCGGGCCATCGTGACCGCGGCCACCAGCGGCATCAGCGCCGTGGTCGCCCCCGACGGGACCGTTCAGCACCGTACCCGGGAGTTCACCCGCGAGGTCATCAGCGCCGACCTGCCGTTGCGGGACGAGCTGACGGTGGCCGACCGGGTCGGACCGACACCGGAGTGGATCCTCGCCCTGGCGGGTGTGGGAGCCTGGGGCACCGCCTGGGTGCTGGCCAGAAGGGCCAGGGGCAGGGGTGCCGAACCGCGAGGTCACGGCACCCGGGAGACGACACGAGGCGCCGGCGCAGGCGAGGAGGCACAGCAGTGACCAGCGGTGAGCAGCGACAGTACGGGCCGCTCGGCACCACACTGGTGATCATCCCGACGTACAACGAGGCCGCGAACGTGGAGTCCGCGGTCACCCGGGTACGGGAGGCGGTGCCGGAGGCCCACATCCTGGTCGCCGACGACAACAGCCCCGACGGCACCGGGAAGATCGCCGACGGTCTGGCCGAGGCCGACGAACAGGTCCACGTGCTGCACAGGAAGGGCAAGGAGGGGCTGGGCGCCGCGTACCTGGCCGGCTTCGCCTGGGGCATCGAGCGGGACTACGGCGTACTGGTGGAGATGGACGCCGACGGTTCGCACCGTCCCGAGGAGCTGCCCCGGCTGCTGACCGCCCTGAAGAACGCCGACCTGGTGCTGGGCTCCCGCTGGGTGCCCGGTGGGCGGATCGTCAACTGGCCCAAGCGGCGCGAGTACCTCTCCCGGGGCGCCAGCCTCTACTCCCGTGTCCTGCTGGACGTCCCCATCCGGGACGTCACCGGCGGCTACCGGGCGTTCCGCAGGGAGACCCTGGAGGGCCTCGGCCTGGACCGGGTCGCCTCCCAGGGGTACTGCTTCCAGGTCGACATGGCCCACCGCGCGGTCCACTCCGGCTACCACGTGGTGGAGGTGCCGATCACCTTCGTGGAGCGCGAGCGTGGCGACAGCAAGATGAGCCGGGACATCATGGTCGAGGCGCTGTGGCGGATCACCGCCTGGGGTGTCCGGGGCAAGGTGAACAAACTGCGCGGACGCAGGCACACTTGAGAGCATGACGAGCGCAGTACCCGACCCGTACTCCCAGCCTCCGCACTCCGAGGAGCCCCCGCCCGACGGAGGCCCCCGCAGGCGCCGCCCACGTGCCCGGACCCTGCTGCCCCTGGTGGTGGCCGCCTGGGCGCTGCTCGAACTGTGGCTGCTGCTGCGAGTGGGCGCCGCCGCCGGTGGGCTGACGGTCTTCGCCCTGCTGGTGGGCGCCTTCGTGCTGGGCGCCGTGGTCATCAAGCGGGCCGGCCGCCGTGCCTGGGCGGAGCTGACCGAGAGCCTGCGCGCCGGTGAACCACCCCGGCGCGGCCGGGGCGGGGGCAACGCCATGGCCATGCTGGGCGGGTTGCTGCTGATGGTGCCCGGGCTGGCCTCCGACGTCCTCGGGCTGCTGTGCCTGTTCCCGCCCACCGCCGCGCTGCTGCGCGGGGGAGCGACCCGCTATCTGGAGCGCAAGGGGGCACTGGCCCCGGGCGGGCTGGGCGACGCCTACCAGCAGGCCAGAACGATGGGGGAGCAGGCCCGTATCCACCGCCCGGACGGCAAGGTCGTCCAGGGCGAGGTGGTACGGGACGAGGAGCCGCCGTCCGGCCAGGGGCCGTCCTCGTCCGCCTGACCTCCCCTGTCCGCGTACCAGAGCCCCGGCAGCGTCTCGTCGGGGCTCTGGTGTGTGGCGCCCCGACGAAGACCTGCGGAAACAGGTGAGGGGCTGGCCCACCACGGCAGGTGGGCCAGCCCCTCACGAGGCGGTGCGGTTGCGACTCAGGCGGACTTGCGCTTGCTGTCGCGCGGGTGCACCGCGATGTTCATCGTGCCGGAGCGCAGCACCGCCAGACGTTCGGCGAGCACCTCCTCCAGCTCCTCACGGGTGCGCCGTTCCATCAGCATGTCCCAGTGCGTACGGGCGGGCTTGCCCTTCTTCTCCTCTGGACCGTCGCCGTCGACCAGGAGTGCCTGGGCGCCGCACACCTTGCACTCCCACTCCGGCGGAATCTCGGCCTCGACCGAGAACGGCATCTCAAAACGATGGCCGCTTTGACATGCGTACTCCACGGCCTGGCGGGGTGCCAGGTCGATACCGCGGTCGGTCTCGTAGCTCGTCACCACGAGTCGCGTGCCGCGCAGAGCTCGCTCACTCATGAATCGTGCCTCCCGGGCTTGGTCGCCCACAGGACAGGTGTCTGTCGTCGTCTTCCGGTCCAACGCCCGGCCAGCGGTGATGATTCCCGTGAGAGTCCACCGTGCCCGTCGCGCCACTTCCCTCGCCTACGCGATTACCCAGCCACGTCGCTCCTGTCACGCCCCGGGCCGGATTCCTTGGGGACCCGGTGGGGTGGTGACGGAAAGTGGTGGGGAACCGACTGCGTAGGATAGCGGCCCGGCGGCCCGGCGGCTAAATCCCGCCGGGTGCCTCGTTGCCCACGGCCCGCGCGGCCTTCTGGACCGGCACCATGCACAGCAGGACAAAACCGAGGGCGAAGAAGATCACCAGGGACACGATCGCGTCCCGGTAACTGCCGGTGAACTGGTAGGTCAGCCCGAAGATCAACGGCCCCAGCCAGCTGGTTCCCCGGTCGCTGACCTGGTAGAGCGCGAAGTACTCCGCCTCCTTGCCCCGGGGGATCAGATGGGAGAACAGCGAACGCGACAGCGCCTGGCTGCCACCTAGCACCAGACCGATACCGACGGCCAGCACGAAGAACCACAGCGGTTCCCCCTCGGGCAGGAAGTACCCGCCGGACACCGTCAGCGTCCAGGCCACCAGCGAGCCGAGCACCACCCGTTTCGCCCCGAACAGCCGGGCCAGCCAGCCCAGCAGGGTCGCCCCCACCGCCGCCAGGATCTGCACCAGCAAGATCGCCACGATCAGGGTCTGCTGCTCCAGCCCCAGCTCCTCCGAACCGAACACCGAGGCCTGGGAGATCACCGTCTGGATGCCGTCGTTGTAGAGCAGGTACGCGCCCAGGAACAGCAGGGTCAGCGGATAGCCCCGCAACTCCCGTACGGTGTGGGCCAGTTGCCGCCAGCTTCCCCGGCCGCCCTCCCGTTCACGGACGGCCGGCCGGTCCCGCAGCCGGCGCAGGGGCACCAGGGCGAACAGCCCCCACCACAGGCCGGCGGCGGCCAGACAGATCCGTACCGCCGTGCCCTGGGTCAGCCCCAACCGCTCGTGGCCCAGGAACAGTCCGAGGTTCGCCACCAGCACCAGGGCCCCCGACACGTAGCCGAACGCCCATCCCCGCGCGGACACCCGGTCCCGTTCCTCCGGGGTGGCCACGTGTGGAAGGAAGGCGTCGCAGAGGGTGGCCGACACCGCGTAGGCGACGTTCGCCACCAGCAGCAGGACCCCGCCCAGCAGGTAGCGGTCGCCGGCCAGGAAGAACATCCCGGTGGTCGCCGCGGCTCCCACGTAGGTGGAGACCGCCAGGGTCGGTTTCATCCGCCCCCGCCGGTCGGCCAGGGCGGCGGCCACCGGCACCACCAGCACCGACAGCAGTACGGAGGCGGAGATGACGTAGGCGAAGTAGGAGCCGGCCCGTACCGGGATGCCCAGCGGGTGGACGAAGCCCTCCGGGTCGGCGGCGGCCTTGGCGACTTCGGTGAGGTAGGGGCCGAGGAACACCGCCAGCACACTGGTGGCGAAGACCGAGTTGGCCCAGTCGTAGAAGTACCAGCCCCGCTGTTCGTATCTGCGTCGGGCCGCCTCGTCCCGCACCTCGGTGGTGGTCGTCATCCCGCTCCCCTGCCCGGGGTGGGATCAGTCCCCCCACACCCCTCGTTCCGTCAGCACCTCACGCAGCAGTTCGATGCGATCGGTCATAATGCCATCCACCCCCAGGTCGAGCAGCTCCTCCATCTGTGAGCGCTCGTTGACGGTCCAGACGTGTACCTGGAGCCCGGCCCGGTGGGCGGCCCCTATGAACCGCCGGTCCACCACCGGCAGCCGCCCGGAACGTACCGGTACCTGCGCGGCCAGGGCCTCGGCGCGGAAGCCGGCGGGCAGCCCCCAGGAACCCAGCCGCAGCCCCAGCACCCCGCGCCGGCCCAGCGAGGTCGCCAGCCGCGCCCCCGACTCCCGCTGGGCCCGGGCCACCAACGCCTCGTCGAACCCCCCGACCAGCACCCGGTCCCAGGCGTCGTACCGGCGCAGCAGGTCCAGCAGTACCGGCAGGGCGGGAGCCACCTTCACGTCGATGTTCCAACGGACGCCGGGGAGTTGGAGGAACAGGTCCTCGAAGAGGGGGACGCCCTCGCCGTTCGGCAGCCGGGCCCGCGACACCTCCGACCAGGGCAGCCGGGCCAGGTGACCGCCGCGGTCGGTCACCCGGTCCAGGGTGGGGTCGTGGAAGGCCACCAGCCTGCCGTCGGCGGTGAGGTGGACGTCGGTCTCCAGGTAGCGGTACCCGAGGTCGACCGCCCGCCGGAAGGCGGCGAGGGTGTTCTCCGAGCCGTCGGCCGCCCCGCCCCGGTGGGCGAAGGCCAGGGGCGCGGGTGCGTCGAGGAAGGGATGGCGAGACAGGTTCACCAGCGCAGTATCTCGCGCCCCCTACGGCGGCCCCGCGCCACCACCAGGGAGCCTTTTCCCGCCGGGACCGCGAAGATCCGCAGCGACAGTTGGGCCAGCGGCCCCACGGCCAGCGCGTACAGCACCGTGCCCACCCCGACGGTGCCGCCCAGCAGCAACCCCGAGAGCAGCACCACCGCCTCGATCAGGGTGCGCATCAGCCGTACCGAACGGCCGGTGCGTCGGTGGAGCCCGGTCATGAGCCCGTCGCGGGGCCCCGGGCCGAAGCGGGTGGCGATGTACATCCCGGTGGCCGTCCCGTTCAGCAGGACCGCGCCCACCATCAGCGCCGACCGGCCGGCCAGCGACTCCACCGGGGGCGTCCAGGCGATCGCCAGGTCCATGAAGAGGCCGACCAGCACGGTGTTCGCCAGGGTGCCCGGGCCCGGGCGCTGGCGCAGCGGGATCCACAGCACCAGCACCACGACGCTGGCGATGATCGTCACCACGCCCATGGTGAGTCCGGTCCGCTCGGAGATCCCCTGGTGCAGCACCCCCCACGGCTCCAGCCCGAGCCCGGCCCGCACCAGCAGTCCGGCGCTCACCCCGTACAGGGCCAGCCCGACGAGCAACTGCGCGGTACGGCGGGGGAGTCGGCCACCACCCGGGGCGGCCGGGGAGCCGGAAGAGGAGGGCGAGGGCTGGTCGGGTTCGGGGTCCACAGTCGCTCCCTCATGGCAGGAATGGCCTGACGCATGGCATTCTGTGGACCGTGTAGGGGTGCCAGCCATAGCCAATCGAGGAGAGGTGGACTGGTCTGATGGCGCAGTGGACTTCAGTGGTGGGCGCGCCCCAACTGGCCCGGCTGCTGGGGGCGGAACCCCGGGCCGAACGCCCCGGAGGCCGCCAGGGCCCCGCCTACCGCGCGCTGGCTGACGGCATCCGACGGCTCCTGCTCGAAGGGCAGATCCCGGTGGCCGCCCGCCTCCCCGCCGAGCGGGAACTCGCCGCCGCCCTGCGCGTCAGCCGCACCACGGTGGCCGCCGCCTTCGAGGCCCTGCGCACCGACGGCTACCTCGAATCCCGTCGAGGCGCCGGCAGTTGGACCACCGTCCCGGCCGGCAACCCCCTGCCCACCAGGGCGCTCACCCCGCTCCCGCCCGACAGCCACGGCACCACCATCGACCTGGGCTGCGCCGCCCTGCCGGCACCGGAACCCTGGCTGAGCCGGGGATTCGAGTCGGCGCTGTCCGTGGTGCAGCCGTACATCCACACCCACGGCGACTACCCGGCCGGGATCGCCGACCTCCGGCAGGCGCTGGCGGACCGCTACACCCGCCGGGGCGTACCCACCCGACCCGAGCAGATCATGGTCACCACCGGGGCGATGGGCGCGGTCGCCGCACTGTGCCGGCTGCTGGTCTCCCACGGTGGCCGGGTCGCGGTGGAGCACCCCAGCTACGCCAACGTCCTCCAACTGCTGCGGGACGCCGGAGCCCGCCTGGTCACCGTGCCGACGCGGGAGGGACTGCGGGGCTGGGACCTGGACGCGTGGACCACCACCCTGCGGGACACCGCCCCCGGGATGGCGTACGTGGTCGCCGACTTCCACAACCCCACCGGGGCCCTCGCCACCGGGGAGCAGCGCCGGGGGCTGGTCGCGGCGGCCAAGGCCGCCGGCTGCCCGCTGGTGGTGGACGAATCCATGGCCGACATCGTGCTGGACCCCGTCGAGCCGCCGCCACCGGTGTCCGCCTTCGACCCGGGCGGTTCCACCGTCATCACCGTCGGCTCGGCCAGCAAGTCCCTGTGGGCCGGCCTGCGTATCGGGTGGGTACGTGCCTCGCCCGAGGTGATCCGCACTCTGGTGGCCGCCCGCGCCTGGTCCGACCTGGGCAGTCCGGTGCTGGAGCAGCTGGTGGTCACCCGGCTGATGTCCGACGGGGGCTGGGAGGAGGCGGTCGCCACCCAGCGGCGGATCGCCGGCGAGAACCGGGACGCGCTGGTGTCCGCCCTGGCACGGCGCCTGCCCGACTGGGAGTACGAGGTGCCCCCCGGTGGCCTGACCCTCTGGGCCAAGACCGGGGGACTGTCCGGCTCCCTGGTCGCCGAGGTCGCCGAACGCTACGGGGTGCGCGTGCCCTGCGGCACCCGCTTCGGCGTCGGCGGCGCCTTCGAGGGCTACGTACGCCTGCCGTTCACCGTCGGCGGTCCCGTCGCGGAGGAGGCCGCCACCCGGCTGGCCACCGCCGTGGAACGGGTACGCCAGCAGGCTCCCGGCGCGGTCGACCTCCCGCGCAGCTACGTCGCCTGAACCACCCCGGCCCGTCGTTCGGCCAGCTCCGGCAACATCGCCAGCACCGCCCGCCTCTCCCGTTCCTCGGCCGCCTCGTCGTACGGGTCCGGGGTGGCCGGCACCTGGAGCCGCACCACCTCCTCCGAGCCCAGCCGCGCGTACCCCCGACCCGGGGGCGGAGTGTGGGCGGGCACCGTGTACGGGGCCTCACCCAGCAGGGCGTCCACCTGGTCCCTACGGGCCGGACCCAGCACCACCCGCGCGCCCGCGTACCCGGACACCTCCCGGGACAGCGACTCCACCTGGTCCAACTGTTCGGCCACCACCACCCGTACCCGGGCGGCATGGCCGTGGCGCAGCGGCAGCCGCAGCAACTCCTGCGGGTCGTCCCGCCCCTCGGCCCGGGCCTGGTGGGTCAGCGCCGAGGGCCGGTCCACCAGCACCCACAGGGGCCGGCGCACCTCCCAGGGCGAGGAGCCGCCCGTGCCCCGCGCCTCCCCGACGGCCGCCAGTCGCCGTTCGGTCTCCCGTGCCGCCCACTCCAGGGCCGCCCGCGCACCGGCCGGCGTCGACTCCACTGACAGCACCCCCGGCTGGCCCCGCAGACAGGCGTACTCTCCCGCGCCTCCGCCGTCCACGATCACCAACTCCCCGGTCCGCAGGGCCTGGAGGGCCACCGAGCGCAGCAGCGTCGAGGTGCCCGAGCCGGGGGCGCCCACCGCCAACAGGTGCCGCGCCTGGGACCGGCGACCGGGCCGCCACAGCACCGGGGCGGCGTCCCGGGTCCCGCTGCCGGTGTCCACCGGCACCAACAGGGGCGCCGCCTCGGAGTCGGTGAAGCCCAGTACGGTCTCCTCCGGGGCGGACACGAAGGGCTGGGCCACCACGGTGGTCGGCAACGGGGGCAGGGCCACCACTGTCAGCCGGTTGTCCTCCTCGTCCCACCGGAAGCGGTACTCCCGGTCACGGCCCCACTTGGCGCCCAGCAGCCGTTCCACCTCCAGCCGGCGTGCGGGGTCGGCGTCGGGGAAGCCCGCCGGGTAACGCAGCGTCAGCTCCACGAAACGGTGGTCCTCGCCCAGACGGTGCCCACTGAACGCCTGCTCCCAGGAACCCTGCCGGTGGTACAGGGGCGAGGGGTGACCCTCCTCGGCCGGTCCGAACACCGGCACCAGAGCCTCGTACAGCGCCGCCAACCGCTCCAGCTCCCGTGGATCGGGCCCGGTCTCCACGGGCTCCGGGGACTCCCGCCCCTGCCACACCGCCGCCGCCACCAGCGCGATCACCGCCAACAGGGGGCCGTGCGGCATCACGGCCACCGCCCAGCAACTGGCGGCCACCAGGCACAGGGTCGGTGCCCGCTTCTCCGAGGGAGTACGCCGCCACCACTCGTACCCCAGGCCGAGGAGCCGCCTCAGCCCCCGGCCCAGCAACAGCACCGGATGGAACACGTCCACCGCCCCGGTACGCGCCCGGGCTCCCAGCCCGGCGCTCCGCACCACGGCGAGGCCCGCGCCAACGCGGGCCAGCCCCTCACGTACCACGCCTTCCTCCTGCCCTCGACGTCTCAGAGTCGGATGCCGCCCAGCAGGCTGGCCAGCCCCTCGCCGCCGGCCCGGATGCTGGGCGCGATCGCGGTACCGGCCAGGTAGAAGCCGAACAGTGTGCAGATCACGGCGTGGATGGGCTTCAACCCGTCCTTGCGGAAGAAGAGGAAGACGATGACGCCGAGAAGCACGACACCGGAGACGGACAAGACCATGGGGAACTCCTGTAGTGGGGAACGGTCACCATGAGCTATTCCAGCCTCACGTACGGTGTCTCGCACGAGAAAGGGGCATCCGAGTGATAAGGGCTCAATAGGAAAAAACGCCACCAGATGGATGAGGCTTGGATGGGGTGCCGTTCCGGCGCTCTCGCCAGGTGTTCGCCGGCCCCACGTCCGGGGGGCTTCGCGTCGTTGCCGGGATGTGCTGCCCGCCGTGGTGGCCCGACCCTCCAGGTTGCCCTGTGGTCGGCGGGCCTCTCCGGTGAGGGGTCTTGCCTGGTGGGGTGCCCGTGGGGAGTCGGCGCCGCTCCGGCCGGCGGATGGTGTCGCGGCCCTTGGCTCTGAGGTGGTCAACTCGCCATAGGGCGGGGGAGGGTTGGGGTGGTGGCCCCGTCGGAGGGTCGGGGCGGGTTCTGCTTGTCGCCGCTCGGTGTGGTGCGGAGGTGTGCCCAGGGCGGCGCCCTGGGCACGGCCCCGTTCTCAGGCGGTCGACGACGTCTGGGTCTGTACTTCCGTCGTATCCACGTAGGGAATGCAGACAAGCGCCGCGAGGATCGCCAGGATGGCTATTCGGTGCACTGTGCACCCTTTCTCGTAGTTCAAAAATGGCGAGATGCGAATGCGCAGAAGAACTCCCAACGCAAATGTGCGCAAGGGTTTACGTTGCAATCGCACACCCCGGTGTGATCTTGGGGTGCGCCGCAGTTTAGGCTTACCAAGATCGGACTGGTGCGATCCCTGGGATGTTTTCGAATTCTTTACAAGTGTTCTTGCATTGCGCCTGAAACTCACTCCCGGATGCCACTTCGCCGGGAGTTCTTCCGTGGAAATCCGTGTATGCCGACCTCCGTGTGCGGAGAGCGTGAGTAACCTCCGGCGGCCCTGTGGTAGGTTCGGCGTCGCCGTGTTCCGTACGCGTACGAGGAGGTGAGACCGATCAACGCTGTGACAGGTCGGGGCTCCCTCTTCCACGTGGCCTAGGGAGTGCCCGCGAGAGGCATCCCGAAAGGCGAGAGCTGTGCGCTTCCTTGATGAGACACCGTCATCCGACGGTGTCCGCGAGCAACTCTTCACCGTCGGCGGAGTTCCCGGAGTGCTGTGGACTCCGAAGGACGCCGTCGGCCCCCGCCCCCTCGTCCTGATGGGGCACGGCGGCGGCCAGCACAAGAAGGCCCTCGCCATGGCGGTACGGGCCCGACGCTTCGTCAGTGACTGTGGATTCGCGGTCGTGTCGGTCGACGTACCGAATCACGGTGACCGGCCGAGGGACGAGGAGTACGACCGGATCGCCACCGAGAACCAGGCCCGGGTGGAGGCCGGGGAGGACCTCGCCCCTCTCATCGCCGGGTTCCAGGCCCTGGTCGCCCGGCAGACGGTGCCGGAATGGCGCGGAGTCCTGGACGCCGTGCGGCGGTTGCCGGAGGTGGGCACCGGACCCGTGGGCTACTGGGGAGTGTCGTTGGGCTGTGGGCTCGGGGTGCCGTTCGTGGCCGCCGAACCCCGTGTCCAAGCGGCCGTGTTGGGGCTGGGCGGGGGTTCGGAGCTGGCCGAGGAGGCCGCGCGGATCACCGTCCCGGTGGAGTTCCTGGTGCAGTGGGACGACGAGAGGGTGCCCCGCGCCCGGAGCCTTGCCCTGTTCGACGCGTTGGGCTCCACCGAGAAGTCACTGCACGCCAACGCCGGCCGCCATGGGGAGCTGCCGAGCTGGGAGTTGGACAGCGCCGTACGGTTCTTCGCCCGGCACCTCAGCGCGTAGGGGGCACGGCCGGTGTACGTGGTGGCGTCAGTCGGCGTCGGGCAGCGCTGGGGGGAACAGGCGGGTGAGGGATCGTAGGGTCCGGGCCTCCTCGGCACGGTCGTTGATCTCCCGACTGAGTGCCAGACTCGCACGGAGGCGTAGTCGCGCCTTGTCCCGGTGGCCGGTGGCCGCCTCGGCCTCGCCCAGCCCCCGAAGGGCCTGGCACTCCTCCAGGGTGGCGTGGATCGTGCGGGCCAGGGTGAGCGCGGCGGCGTGGTGGGAGGCGGCCCGGGCGCTGTCGCCGAGGGCGTGGAGCGCTTGGCCGACACCGATGAGGGCGATCGCCTCGCTGCGGCGGTCGCCCCCGCTCCGCAGGGTGGGCAGGGCCCGTTCGTAGAGGGCGAGCGCCTGGCGGGGCGCGCCGCGTTGGCACAGCGCGTCCGCGAGGTTGATCTGCAGGATCGCGTGCGTACTGGTGCCGCCCAGGGTGTCGGAGTGCCGCAGCGCCTGTTGGTAGGTGGTGATGGCGTCGTCGAGGTGGCCGCACTCCTTGTACAGCTCGGCGAGGTTGTGCAGCGCGGTGCCCTCGCCCCGACGGTCGCCCACTTCGCGGAACCGGGTCCGCGCCTCCAGGAAGTACCGCAGGGACTCCCGGTGGCGTTCGAGGGCGAGGCAGATCATCCCGAGGGCGTTGAAACTCCTGCCCTGCTGGAGGCGGTCCGGTCCGGCCAACCGCAGGGTGAGGGCGCGCTGTTGGAGGTCCAGGGCCTCGGGGTACCGGGCGGTGTGCCAGTGGATGATCGACAGGTGGTGCAGGGCCTCGGCGAGCAGTGCCTGGTCCCCGTGGTCCTCGGCCCACCGCCGGGCCTGGTGGGCGCAGTCGAGTGCCTGGTCGTAGCGGCCCGCGCTGGAGCAGACCGCGCACAGGTCGATCAGGGCCCGACCGGCGGAGGAGAGGTCGCCGGTCTCGCGCCAGTGGTCGACGGCGGCCTCCAACCGGGGGAGGGCGGTGGTCAGATAGCCCTCGGCCTCCAGGAATCCGGTCAAGGTGTGGGCCAGGTAGGCGAGTTGGCGGCCGGTGCCACGGGAGCGCAGATACTCCAGGGCGGCCAGCAGGTTGGGGCCCTCGGTGATGAACCAGCGCTTGGCGTCATCGGCCGGCGGGGTGGCGGCGTCCGCGTGGGGGACGTCCAGGCGGAGACGGTGGGGGTAGGCCACGCGGTCCGCCCGGTCGGCGGTGCGCAGGTAGTACAGGAGGAGCCGGTTGTGCGCCTGACGGTTCTCCGAGGTGCCGTCCGCCTCGGCGAGCGTGGTGGCGTACTCCCGTAACAGGTCGTGGACACGGTAGCGGTGGGGAGCGTGCTCCAGCAGCAGACAGCAGGCCAGCAGTTCCTCCAGGACGTGTTCGGTCTCCTGCGGGGAGAGGCCGCACAGCGCCGCCGTGGCCTCGGCCCCGAACTCGGGACCCAGGTGCAGACCCAGGCGTCGGAACACCAACCGCTGGGTCTCGGACAGCGCCAGATAGGACACCTCGAACGCCTGGGTCACGGCGTCGTGTTGGGCACGGATCTCCGGCAGTCGCCGGTGCGTACCGCTCAGACGCCGCACCAGGTCGACGGCGCTCCACGCCGGGCGGGACAGCAGCCGCCTGGCCGCCAGGATCAGGGCCAGCGGCAGGTCGGCGCAGAGCCGCGCGAGGGTGTCCGCGTCCGCCTCGTCGGGGGCGCGTTCCTCGCCCAGCACATGACGCAACAGGGCGACCGAGCCCTCCCGGGGGAGGACGTCCAGGGCCAGAGTGGGGACGCCGGGGAGCCCGGTCATCCGGTAGCGGCTGGTAACCAGCACGCGGGTGGGGCCCTCACCCGGCAGCAGCGGGGCGACCTGGTGGAGGTCCACGGCGTCGTCGAGTACGACCAGCAGCCCGCGGTGCTGGGCGAGGGCCCGCCACCGGGAGACCAGTGCGTCGAGGTCCTCCGGCAGTGGCGTGTCGTCCGGGAGCAGCGGGCGGAGCAGTTCGTGCAGGGCCTGGGTGGCGCTCTTGGGAGCCCAGCCCGGGGTGTGGCCGTGCAGGTGGACCAGCAGTTGGCCGTCGGGGAAGCGCGTCCGCAGCCGGTGTGCCGCGTCGAGGGCCACCGCGCTCTTGCCGGAGCCGGGCATCCCGGTGATGACCAGGTCGGTCGCGTCGAGGGTGTCGTCTCCCAGGAGGGTGGCGGTCAGCAGGTCGAGTTCCTTCCGCCGGCCCACACAGGGGACGTGGCGGGGCAGGTTGTCCGGTGCCCTGACGGGCTGACGTACCGGCAGGGGTCGCACCCTCGGCCGGAGAAGCTCCTCCACCGGGCTGCCGGCCAGTACGCCCTGGTGGACGTGGCGGAACTCCTCGCCCGGATCGGTGCCCGAGGTGTGGAGGAGCTGGTGTCGCGTCTGGTGCAGGAGGCGGGCGGCCTCGTCGGTACGACCGCAGCCGTGGAGGGCCAGGGCCATCCTGCTGGCGAAGGACTGCTTGGCGCCGTGCAGTTCGGCCAACGGGCGCAGTGCCGCGACGGTGGTGGTGAAGTGCCCTCGGCGCAGGGTGAGGTCCGCCCCCAGCAACGCGGCGGCCAGGTGCCTCTCCTCCACCACCTGGCGCAGGTGGTCCGGCCACGCCCCGTTCAGTCCGGTCAGGGGTGGGCCGCCGCGCAGTGTGGCGGCCTGCCGCAGGCCGCGCAGGGCGCCCTCCTCCTCGCCGGCCTCCGCCAGTCGGTGCGCCTCCTCCAGCAGGCGGAGGTAGTGGCGCAGGTCCACCGTGTCCGGGTCGACCTCCAGGGTGTAGGCGTGGGTACGGCTGCGCACCCGGGGTGCCTTGGGACCGGCGACGCGGTGCAGGGCCCGGCGTACCCGGGAGATGTGCGGGTACAGCGCGTCCCGGGGCTTCTCCGGGAGGGCCTCGTCCCAGATGCGGTGGACCAGAGTGTCCACGCTCACCGGTCGTCCGGCGTCCCAGGCCAGCGCGGCCAGGGTCAGGCGTTCCTTGGGGGTTCCCAGGGGCGTGGGGCCGTCCTGGGCGTGCAACTCCACCGCCCCCAGCAACCGTATGCGGAGTTCCACCAGCGCCTCCCGCCGGTAGGGCACTTCCCTTGGACCGAGGATGACATGGGTGGATTTTCGGGTCCATGCCGCCTCCTGGCGAGGTCTCAAACCGCGCGCCCGCAGATCAGAAGCCGTGTATAGGGGTAGAGGGATCCCAGTGCCGAACGCCCGCGGAACCCCGCAGCGTGTACGCCGAACGACAAGATCGAGAAGGCCCGGCCGAAGGGGGACCTCTGGTGCGCGAAGACGACGTGGCCGCCGCACTGTTATCGGCCATGATTGCCCACCGGCCCCTGTCCCGCTCACCGGCCGGTCGGACACTGGACCGTCTGTTGCGTGAACACGACCTGCTCCACGAGGAGTTGGCACGACGATGGCGGGAGGCCGGAAACCCCGACGCGCCCCTGCCCTCGCTGCTGCACCTGTCGGGGATGCTGGCGCGGCACACCACCACCGACCTCCGCTGGGCGGACGCGCTCGGGGAGTGGCTACGGCGCCACGCGGAGTCGCCACAGGTCACCCACAACAGTGTCGACGGCTCCGCCACGGTCCACGGGCCCACCGTGCAGGCCCGTTCCATCAGCGGAGGAGTCCACTTCCACCAGGGCGACGGCACCACGCCGGGTGTCCCGCGTCAACTCCCGCCCGTACCCGCGCACTTCACCGGACGCGAGAACGAACTGCGGCTCCTGCACGAGCTGATCGCCCCCCGGGACGGCGAGGAGCGCGGTCCGAGAGTGGTGGTGCTGTGGGGGCCCGGGGGAGTGGGCAAGACCGCGCTGGCCCTGCGGTGGCTGCACGAGGTGGCCGACCGTCATCCCGACGGCCAGCTCTCCGCCGACCTGACGTCGACTCCCGGGGGCGAACCCCTCCCGCCCGATGCCGTGCTGGGCGGCCTGTTGCGGGGGCTGGGCGTCGAGGGGGATCGGGTTCCGGTGGAACTCCGGGAGGCCGCCGCGCTCTTCCGTTCGCTGACGGCTGGTCGGCGGATCGCCCTGCTGCTGGACAACGCCGTCTCCGCCGCCCAGGTACGGGCCGTCCTGCCCTCCTCAGCGGCGAGCACCGTGGTGGTGACCACCCGGTGGCGGCTGGGCGGACTGGCGATGGACGGAGCCGCGTTCATACCGGTCTCCCCTCTGCCCGAGCCGGAGGGGAAGAAACTGCTGGCCCGCGCGCTGGGCGGCCAGCGAGCCCGGGACGAGGCGGACGCGGTGTCCGGCCTGGTGGGGCTGTGCGCGGGCCTGCCCCTGGCGTTGTCCATCGCCGGGGCCCGACTGGTCGCCCACCCCGAGTGGCCGGTCGCCCGCATCGTCGGCGAACTGAAGGACGAGCAGCGGCGGTTACGCGCCCTGGCGGTGGAGGAGGTCACCGTGGTGAGCGTCTTCGACCTCTCCTACGACAGCCTGTCCCCAGGCGCGGCGCGCGCCTACCGGTGGCTCGGATGCCATCCGGGCCCCGACCTCTCGGTGGGGGACGCCGCCGCGGTGCTGGAGAGTTCGGTGGAGGAGACGGCCGGCTGGGTGGAGGGGCTGGTCGACGCCAGCCTTCTGGTGGCGGTCGGGCCCGGCCGGTACCGCTTCCACGAACTGGTCCGGCTCCACGCCCGTCAACGGGCGCAGGCCGAGGACGGGACCGAGGTGGAACGGCTGGTCGTGCACCGGCTGTTGGAGCACCACCTGTCCTGGGCCACGGTGGCCGACCGGGTGGTGACCCCTCTGGACCGGCGGTTGTACCCGGAACCGCGCGGTCAGCGGTCCCGCCCGGTGTTCGCCAGCCCCGAGGCGGCCCTGGAGGCGCTGGAGAGTGAACTGCCCCAGCTGATGGCGGTGTTGAGGGCCGGCCAGGTCGAGGGGTTCGACCTGTTGGTGTGCCGACTGGCCGAGGCCCTGTGGTCACTGTTCCTCCTCCGCAAGCACTTCCACGACTGGCTCACCACCTACGAACTGGGGGTCGCCTCCGCCACGCGCCTCGCCGACGACGAGGCCCGTTCCCGGATGCACCGGTGCCTGGGCTTCGCTCACCACAACCTCGGCCGGGCCGAGGAGGCCCTGCGCCAGGGGAGGATGGCGGTGGCCGCCGCGCGTAGAGCCGGTCACGAGCAGAGGGAGGCCGAGGGGCTCAACCTGGTCGGCATGGCGCACCGCCTCAGGGGCCGTCCCGAGGAGGCGATCGGGGTGCTGCGTCGGGCGCTGGTCCTGGAAGGTCGCGGAGACCACCCACGCGCGGAGGCGCTCAGCCGACGTCGACTGGGACAGGCCATGGTCGAGATGGGCCGGGTGGAGGAGGCCATCGAGCAGTTCACCCGGAGCCGCGACCTGGCCGCCTCGCTGGACGACCAACGGGTCACCGCCATGACCATGGTGTGGCTGGCCGACGCCCTGACCCGATCCGGCCGCCCCCGGCAGGGCGTAGCGGTGGCGCGGGAGGCCTGGGAGGAACTGGCCACCGTGGGCTCCGACCAGGACCGGGCCCAGGCCCTGATGGTGTGGGGCGAGGCCACGGCGGCGCTGGAGGACTGGCCCACCGCCCGTGACCTGCTCCGGCGGTCCCGCTCCCACTACGAGCGGGTGGGCGCCAAACGCCTGGGCCGGGTGAACGCCGCCCTGGAGAGGGTGGAGGCCCGGTGCCCCGAGCCTCCACCCGCCTCGCCCTGACCTCAGCTCACCCGCGACTCACCCCCGAACCCGGCTCGTTGGGCGAGTCCGCGCAGGCGGTGCCCCTGGGCCAGCCACGGGTGGACGCACAGTCCGCACTCCCTCGGCCGCCCCCGCGCGTGCAGGGCCAGCGCCCCCTCGTCACGGGTGCGGAACACCGTCGCCCACCCCCGCACGGGAACCGTGACCAGGGCGCAGCCGGGGGCCGCCGCCAGCCAGGTGTCGGCCAGGGTGACCGCCTGGTCGACCGTCCGTCGGGGTGCGAGCCGGGCCACGTCGGCCAACTGCCAGCGGTTCCGTGGCCCGTGGTCCTCCGCCACCAAAAACCGTTCCCCCCACCGGCAGGGGCACCCCGGCCGGGGGTGGGGGCCCCAGGTCCAGACCGTCAGCCCTCCTCCGCTGTGGTGGTCGCAGCGGAGGAGGGTGACCGCTCCTGCCGGTTGCGGGGTCGTCAGGCGGCCCAACGGTGCGTGGGCACAGGGCGGGCGGGTCATGCCGGCTCCTGACGGGGAGGCTCGTCCGGCGGCCGTAGGGGCGTCGGTGGGGGTACCGGGGCGTGTACCGGAGGCCGGGTGGGTTCGGGCAGCTCCAGCAACCGGTACATGGCGCGCCGCAGGATGCGTGCCGAACGGCCCGGTCGGGAGGTCACGAGGGAGGCGATGCGGTCCCGCTGCCCGGGGGGACGCCGTCGAACCGCCTGGTCGATCTGCGGCGCGGGCGGAAGGTCGAACCGTAGCGGAAAGGCCTCCCGGCTGACGCTCTCGGCCAGGCTGCCGGGCCGCAGGAACGAGGCCTCCGGGCGGGAGGGCAGCAGAACCGGCCGGCCCAGGGCCGCCCCGTAGCTGGTGACCGACCCGTGGTCGCCCACCACCACGTCAGCCGCCACCAGGGCGGCTCGCCACCCCTCCTCGGGAGGCAGCAACAACAGCCCCTGCCGGAGGCAGTCGGCCATCCAGGTCCGCACCTGCCAGGTGCCGGTCACCCCCCAGATGTTGGGGTGCAGCACCGCGGCCACCCGGTGGGACCCGGACGGTAACTGGTCCAGCAACCACTCCAGGAGGTCGGGGTGGCGCCCCAGTGCGGACTGGGGCTGCCAGGTGGAGGTCACCACCACCAGACGCTGGTCCGGGCGGACCCCGAGTGCCCGACGGTAGCGCTCCCGCCAGGGGGTGCTGACCATCAGCCGGTCGAAGCAGACGTCCCCGGCCACCAGGGACACCCCGACCGCCTCCGGGCAGGAGGAACGCAGCAGGGTCAGTTCGTCCTCGTGGGTCAGGGGGAGCGCGGCGGGGAGCAGCCGGCCCCGGTGGATCAGCGTTCCGCGATCCAGCCGGTGGGTCGGGCTGGCCCCCGGTCCCGCGCTGCGGGCGCGCAGCCGGGAGGGGAGCGCGTTCGCTCCGTGCGGCAACAGCATCAGCCTGCCGTGCAGTTGCTCGACCGCCGTCTCACTGGCGGCCAGTACCAGGTCGAACTCGCACTGGACCGCCTGGTGCCAGGGCAGCAGGAGGCCGCCCCGTGCTCGTACGAACTCCTCCGGGCCGTGGCAGATCGCGCCGTTGGAGGCCGGCGCCACGGTGAAGACCACCATCACCCGGTGGTCCGACTCCAGCAGTCTCAGCACGTCCATCAGCCGTATCCCGGCGACCAGGAACGGTACGACGACCAGCACCGTCCGGCAGTCCGGTCGCAGCACCCGGCTCCTGGCGCCCAGCCCCACCGGCCCGTTCATCCACTCCACCCCGACCATCAGCGACCACCGCCCGCACCACTGCCGTGCCGCGCCCTCTCGCGGCGGCGACCGTCGTCGCCCCGGCGCCCGGTCGATACGCGGTACGGCACCGTGCCGCCGTCCCCCGTGGGTTCCCCGTACGCTCGCGTCACTCTCACCCCGACCTCCCCTGTGTCCGTCTGTCGGCCGTTGTCGGTCAGGGGTTGCCCCGGGGGCCGGGCGGATTGCTTGCGTCCACCTTGCGGAAACCTTGCCGACCCGGGGTGGGCGGCATTGGAAGGGTGCGGGGGAGTGGAGCCGGAGCGCGGTGGTCGGACTGTGGCGTGCCCTGGCGTCGGAGGAGCCGGTGGTACGGCTGGTGGACCCCTCGCGGGTGGGTGAACCGGCCACACCGGAGAAGGACGAGGAGGCGCTCGGAGAGTGCGGCGGGCCGCCAACCACCCCGGAACCGGTGGGAGTTGACGGCCCCCCGGCTGACGACGACACGGGGAACGGCGAGTCGGTCGGGGAGCAGCCGGAGTTGCGGTCGGTGCTGGCCGGGCTGCCCCGGTCACAGTGGCCGGAGGCCGTGCTGAACGGGGTCCGCACACTCGCGGCGGCCGTCCTGGGCTACGACTCGGCCGAGGCGCTGGACGCCGAGGAGGAGTTCTTCGACCTGGGTCTGACCTCGGTCACCGCCCTGGAACTCCGGGACCACCTGACCACCCTGACCGGGGTGGAGTGGCCCGCCGACGTGCTCTACGACTGCCCCACGCCCAGTGCGCTGACTGAGCTGGTGGTCGAGCGGCTGGCGTCCGAGGCGGCCTGAGGTCGGGCAGGCGCGGCGCGGTCCACGGTTCCTGCGACCCGAGGAGCCGTGGACCGTCCCGACCTGAGGGGGAGGAGGGCCGTACGCACCGGACGGTGCGCGGCTACGCCTTCCCCTCGGGGCCCCGGACCAGGCGCAGTTGGGGGCGGGGGGTGGCCTGGCTCGCGTGCTGGGCCTCGGCCTCCCGTACCGCCTCCTCCACATGGAGCCGCTCCCGCCGGGGGAGGGGCGCGGCGGCGAGGTAGCCGCGCGCACAGGGCAGGCAGTAGTGGGTCGAACCGGAGTGGGCGGAGGCGTGTTCCCGGACCGCGACCAGTACCGGATTCTCGGTGGGCTCGGAGCAGTGGTCGCAGTCGGTGGTGTTGCGCAGGTACCGACGCATCTCCTCAACCCCCTTGTGGCGAAACGTTGTTGCGGGTGACTCAACAAGAGTATGCCCGGACCCGTGCGGAAGGCACCACGAGTGTCCCCCTATCGAGTGCCGGCATCCCCGTGTGGTGCCGCACCACGGGGAGCCGGCGAGGTCACCCGACGGCCGGACAGCCGGAGGGCACACCGGTTGACCTGGCCTCTCACGGTCACCTCGGTCTGCTGGGCCACCGTCGGACGAGCGGTCGAGCAGGGGGGCGGGACACGTACGGGGTGCCGGCACCGACCGTCGGCACCGGCACCCCGTGGGGAGAGGTCAGCCGCCGAAGTAGTCACCGAAGTTCTTGGAGAACTCCCCGCCGTTGAACAGGTCCCAGTTGATGGACCAGGCCATCAGGCCCCGGAGTTCGGGCCAGGTGCCGTGCGGCTCGTACGAGCCGCAGTCGCTGCCCTTGGTCAGGCAGTCCAGCGCCTTGTTCACCTCGGCCGGCGGGGTGTGGCCGTTGCCGGCCTCGGTGGTGGCGGGCAGACCGATGGACACCTTCTCCGGCGGGAGGGCGGGGAAGACGTTGTCCGCGTCGCCGCCCACCGGGAAGCCGGTCAACAGCATGTCGGTCATGGCGATGTGGAAGTCGGCGGTGCCCATCTGGTGGTACTGGTCGTCCAGCCCCATGATCGGGCCGGAGTTGTAGTCCTGGACGTGCAGCAGGGTCAGGTCGTCCCGCAGCGCGTGGATGACGGGCAGGTAGGCGCCCGCTCGGGGGTCGCCCTGGGAGGAGCCGGGGCCGTAGCGCTGGTACCCGAGCTGGACGAAGAAGGTCTCGGGCGCCATGGTGAGGGCGAAGTCCTCGCCGTACTTCTCCTTGAGCGACTTCACGGCCGAGATCAGGTTGACGATCACCGGTGTGGTGGGCTTCTTGAAGTCGGCGTCCCCCTCGTCCAGGGACAGGGAGTTGCCCTCGAAGTCGATGTCGAGGCCGTCGAGCCCGTACTCGTCGATGATCGAGGAGACCGAGGAGACGAAGGTGTCCCGCGCCTTCTCGGTGGTCAGCTGCACCTGGCCGTTCTGGCCTCCGATGGACAGCAGGACCTTCTTCCCCTGTTCCTGCTTCTCCTTGACCGAGGCCTTGAACTCCTCCTCGGACTCGACCTCCGGGCACTCCTCCTTCGGACACAGGCTGAACTGGATGTCGCCGGAGGTGGCGGAGGTGGGCTCGCCGAAGGCGAGGTCGATGACGTCCCAGTCCTCGGGTACGTCGGCGAGCTTGGTGTAGCCGGAACCGTTGGCGAAGCTGCTGTGCAGGTAGCCCACCAGGGCGTGCTCGGGGAGCGCCTTCGCGGCGGGTGGGGAGCCCTCACCTCCCGGGGCGGCCATGGCCTGCGCGGTGAGGAGTCCGGTGAGGGCGAGGGCGGTGGGCACGACCGCCGTACGGAGCCATGATCTGCGGCGGCGGGGGGAAGCGGGGCGGTTCGGCACGACGACCTCCAGCGGTGGGGGAAGAGGAGACGCGCACACATTGGTCCAGACCATACGGGGTGTCAAGACCTCTGACGCGGACTCCCCACCCCGACGACCGTCTCCACGCCCCGGCCGTCGAGCCGGTCGACCTCGGGGAGGACCCTCCCGGCCGCCAACGGGCCCCGGCGCGCCGCCTCTTCGGACGGGGGAGGGACCGCGACCGTGCCGGTCTCCGGGCGGGCACCGGATGGGCACCGAAACGGCACGTCGGCCCAGGAACGAGGGGCGGATCATGGCGCGTCCCTCACGGAAACCGGTACGCGATCCATGGGAGGAGCCCTCGTGAAGCGGTCTGAGGACACCCCTGAACCCGAACCCCCCGGTGGCACGACCGAGTTGAGGGGGCCGGTCCCCTCGCCGGACGGTGCGGACGCGCCGGGTACGGCCGGTGGCGCCAGGCCGTGGCGTACCCCGGGGCGCCTCGCTGTCGCGGCGGTGGCGACCCTCGTGGTGGTGGGGGCCGCCGCCTTCGCCTGGCGGACCTTCGGCGAGGCGGACGAGGACGAGGCCCCCAGGCCACGCCACCGGGCGGTGAACGGCCCGGCGAGCACGGAGCCGTTGCCGGACTTCGACAACGACGGGGTGCCGGACACCTACGCCACCGCGAGGTACGGCGGTGCGGTGTTCGTGGTCTACGGATCACGTGCCGGAGACGGCAAGGGCAAGGGAGGTGGGGGCGACTTCGGGCGTCGGGACCGTCTGACCCTCGACTCCCCGGGCGTACCCGGAAAGGACAACAGGTCGTCGTCCTTCGGTGAGTACCACACCGCCCGTGACCTGGACGGGGACGGCTACACGGACCTCGTCGCCTCGGTGGAGTCGACCGGGGACGACGAACGGCGCCCCGGACTGACGGTGCTGTGGGGATCGAAGGAGGGGCTGAAACACGGCACCTCGCTGAGCCGGACGCCGAAGGGCTACCCGGACCCCAACGAGAACGCTCCCGTGGTCGCCGGGGACTTCGACGGTGACGGGCACAGTGACCTGGTCGTCGGCGGCGCCCGGCAGAAGCTGCTGAAGGGCCCGTTCAGTCGCCGGGGCGAGCCGGCCGGCACTGACGAGGTGCCCAACCCCTTCCCCTCGGTGGGGGAGAAGCTCGAACTGGAGGGGGCGTACGCGGGCGACCTCAACGGTGACGGAGCCGACGACCTGGTCACCTCGCACACCACCGAGGACGACGGTGTGGGCGGGGGACAGGTACGTGGCAGCTACCTGGCCGGTGGCCCCGACGGCTTCCGCCCTCCCGACACCGAGCGGTTGCCGGGTATCGAGACGGCCACCACCGGCGACGTCGACAAGGACGGCTACACGGACCTCGTCTTGCGCCGCTACCCGAAGGGCGTCGCCCCCGACAGCGCCCCGTCGGGCCCGGTCGAGGTCTTCCACGGCGCGAAGGACGGCCCCGACCCGGACCGGCGCACCACGATCGACCAGAACAGCCCCGGAGTGCCGGGCGGGAAGACCCAGACCTTCGGCTCCGCCCTGGCCGCCGGCGACGTCGACGGCGACGGCCACGCCGACGTGGCGGTCGGTACGCCCATGTCGCTCCTGGACAAGAGCCCGAGCAGCGTCACCGTACTGCGCGGCGGCTCCGAAGGGCTGACCGGACGGGGCGCCCGTCGGGTCGAGGAGCCGGACTCCGCCCCGCAGATGACCGAGGAGGACGGCACGACCCTGGGCAACCAGTTCGCGGGCGCGGTACGCCTCGGCGACCTCGACGGCGACGACCGGGCCGAACTGGTCGTGGGCGCGCCGAACACCGGGGACCATGTCGGCGCGCTGTGGATCCTCCCTCATCGGGACGGCGCGTGGCCCGAGAAGGAGGCCCACTCCTACGAGCCCGACGACTTCCCCGGCTCCGCCTCCCGTCGGGAGAGCGAGATGGGCGCCCAGGTGAGGTAGCGCCGGGCCCTGGGCCCGGCGGTCGGCTCCGTGGGCCTGACCCGGCGGGGCCGGGGCCACCGGTGCGGTCGTGGGCCCGCTGATCGAGCCCCGCCGTAACCGCGAGGGGCAGGTGTCCCGCGCGTCCTGCCGGGCCCAGTCCAGAGTGTCGTACGACGCCGACCCACGCCCGGAGGAGCGCCCGCCCTCACCGCGCGATGCGTCATGCCTGATCAGCGCGTTTGCCGAGAGCCCGATCCCAGGAGACGGGCCACTCATCCCCAGACCTCAGACGTGGAGTTCCGGTGGGAAGCCGGTCCAGCGGAGCTGGGCGGGGAGGTGGCCGGTGTCGTTGAAGAGGAGGAGCGCCGGGGGACGGTCGGGTGCGTAGCGGATGACGGTCAGCGCCGCGTTGGCGTGGTTGATGCCCAACCAGCGCCACTTCGGCGCGTCCAGGGCGGCTCGGATCAGCCAACCGACGAGGAAGTTGTGGGTCACGACCAGTTCGTGCCGTGGTTCGTCCTCGGCGACGGGTCCGGTGAACTCCGCGAGTGCCGCCGCCGCGAGCCCGGGACCCCGCTCGCGTTCCCCGGCCGTGAACTGGTGGAGGAACCCGATCCAGGAGTCCGCTGCCTCCGGCGGCAGTTCCTCGCGTGTGGGCAGGTAGGGGACGTAGTCGCCAGCGGCTTCGGAACGGTGACAGGGAACGTCACCGAGCTGTTCAGCAACCACCCGGGCGGTCTGTTCGGCACGGGTGAGAGGGCCGTGGTGGATCGCCGCCAGGGGGATCTCGCGCAGCCGCTTTCCCAGCAGGGCGGCCTGGCGGCGGCCCGTATCCGTCAGTCCACTCTCGTCCGGCGACGCCTCGCCGTGCCGGGCGAGGTAGAGGTGACGGGCGGCCGTACCGGTCATGGATGCGCCCTTCGGCGAAGTTGATCTCACGGACTCGTGGAAGGACGCCGACCCCTGCGGACCGGTTCCACGACGGCCGGATCAGCGCGCCGCGGAGTCTGGACGAACATGTCCTGATCGTCCTCGTCCGGCTCCGGCGTGGTCACGCGGAGGTCGCGGGGTGCCTGGCGGTCGGCGTCGAGGGTGAAGCGGGAGCGGCCGGGTGGGTTCGGGCCGCGGTGTCTGAGCCGGCGGCACGCGCACCGGACTTCCGGCGCGTGGTCGTACGGCGCACCCCTTGAGGGCCCTTGACGCGGAGTCGCGCGGCCAGGTGCTCGACCAGCGGCAACCGCATCGCGAGCGAGCCCGACCAGAGCAGTCCGACACCTCGCACGGTGCGCATCTGGAGCGCGCACCCGGGCTTGTGCTGTCCGCCGCAGGGCGGGCCAGGCCCCGGTCCGCGTCCTCCGGGAACAGGAACCGTTCCGGCTGGCCTCGACGGTTCCTCGGTGAACGTCCCGTACACCTCGGCCCGCCCGTCCCTCGGGGTGCCACCGGTCACCGGTACGAGGCGGACCTGCCAGTACCGGAGCAGCCCCGGACCCGGGGGAGCGCCTTCCCACCCCCGGGTCCGGGGCTGCTCCGGGGTCAGAGGCGGCCGGCGTCCGTCACCCGACGGAGGAAGCGGCGGGTGCGCTCGTGCCGGGGCTCGCCCAACACCTGCCGGGCGGGCCCGCGTTCCAGGACCACGCCGCCCTCCAGGAAGCACACCTGGTCGGCGACGTCCCGGGCGAAGGCCATCTCGTGGGTGGCCAGCACCATCGTCATACCCTGCTCCTTGAGGTCGCTGACGACCTCAAGGACCTCCCCGACGAGTTCGGGGTCCAGGGCGGCGGTGACCTCGTCCAGCAACAGCAGCCGGGGCCGTACCGCCAACGCCCGTACGATCGCCGCCCGTTGCTGTTGCCCGCCGCTCAACCGGTCGGGGTACTCGCGGGCCTTGTCACCGAGCCCCAGCCGGTCCAGCAACTCCCGCGCCCGCTCCTCCGCCTCCGCCCGGGGGACGCCGTGCACCCGGCGCGGGGCGAGGGTGACGTTCTCCAGCACGGTCATGTGGGGGAAGAGGTTGTAGGCCTGGAACACCACACCGATACGCCGGCGCACCGCGTCCTGGTCGACGCGCGGGTCGGTGATCTCCTCGCCGTCCAGCCAGATGGCGCCGTCGTCGATCTCCTCCAGGAGGTTGGCGCAGCGCAGCAGGGTGGACTTGCCGGAGCCCGAGGCGCCGATGAGCGCGGTGACCGTGTGCGAGGCGACCTCCAGGTCCACGTCGCGCAACACCACGTTGGGGCCGAAGGTCTTGCGGACCGACTCCATCCGCAGCACCGGGTCGCCGGTCCCGCCGGGGTCCTTGCTCAGACTGTTCACAGCAGGCCTCCCTGGGCCCGACGCCGGTCCATGCGCGCGGTGACCCAGTCGGTGAAGCGGGTCATGGGGATGGTGAGCGCGACGAACAGGAGCCCGGCCACGATGTAGGGGGTGTAGTTGAGGCTGCGGCCGACGATGATGTCCGCCGCGCGTACCGCGTCGACCGCGCCCCCGATGGACACCAGCCCGGTGTCCTTCTGGAGGGAGACCAGGTCGTTGAGGAGCGGGGGCACCTGGCGCCTGACCGCCTGGGGGAGCACCACGTGCCGGAGCGCCTGACGGTTGGTCAGGCCCAGGGAGCGGGCCGCCGCGCGCTGCGAGGGGTGCACGGACTCGATGCCGGCGCGGAACACCTCGGCGACGTAGGCGGAGTAGGTGAGGGTGAGCGCGGTGCCCCCGAGCAGTACGGGGTCCACCGTGATCCCCTGGAGGCGCAGCGCGGGAACCCCCAGGACGACGATCATCAGGTTGATGATCAGGGGCAGTCCCCGGAAGAAGTCGGTGTACGCGGCGGCCAGGGCCCGCAGCGGGAAGAACACCGGCCCGGGCAGTGTCCGGGCGACGGCGATCAGCATCCCGAGGACCAGTACGGCGGCCCCGCAGACCAGCAGCAGTCGGACGTTCAGCCACAGCCCGTCCAGTACCTGCGGCAGCGCCTCCCGGGCGTAGCCCCAGTCGAAGAAGGTCTCCCTGGTACGGGGCCAGCCGGGGGCGTTGACCACGACCAGGTAGAGCACCACGGCGGTCACCAGCGAGGAGAGCGCGGCGATCGCGGTGGCCCGGCGAGTGCGGGCGCGCCGGTACCTCTCGCGGGCCAGACGCCGCTCGGAGGGGACGTATCCGTCCTCGTCGGGACCGCCGGGGCCGGTCTTCCGTACGACGGTCACTTCAGCACCGGGGCGTCGACGGCGTCCGACAGCCACCGCTTCTCCAGCTTCGCCAGGGTGCCGTCCCGGCGAAGGGTGTCCACGGCCTTCGAGACGCAGGAGGTGAGCGAACTGCCCTTGTCGAGGACCAGGCCGAACTGTTCGGGCTCGCTGCCCCGGTCGGCGAACTGGCCGACGATCCTGGCGTCGGTCACCTCGGCCCCGGTGATGTAGAACGCCGTGGGCAGGTCGACCACGATGGCGTCGACCTGGCCGTTCTTCAGGGCCGACTTGGCCTGGTCGTTCTTGGCAAAGGCGGCGGCCGGTCGCTCGGGGCGCACCACGTCGTTGATCACGTCCAGGCTGGTGGTGCCGACCTGGGCGCCGAGCTTGGCCTTCTTCAGATCGGCGACGCTCTTGGCCTTCGCCGCCGACGACTTCCTGAGGGCGACGACGGCCTGGCGCACGTCGTAGTAGCCCTTGGAGAAGTCCACGGCCTTCCTGCGTTCGTCGCTGACCGACACCTGGTTGATGTCGAAGTCGAAGTTCTTCTCACCGGGGGCGAAGGCCTTGTTGAACGGGACGGTCCGCCACACCACGTCCGACCTGCCGTAGCCGAGTTGCTTCGCCACGGCGTAGGCCGTCGCGGACTCGAAGCCCTTGCCGCCTGCGGGCTTGTTGTCCTTGAACCACGGTTCGTACGCCGGCTTGTCGGTGGCCACGGTCAGCTTGCCCCGGGTCTCGGTGTCCAGCGAGCCCCGGGCACAGCCCTTGCCGTCGGCCTTGCCCTCCTTGCCGGAGGACCCCTCCTCGGACTGCGGCGCGCAGGCCGCGGTGACGGCGAGCAGGAGGGCGAGGACCGCGACGTTGCGCGGGGCACGTGGACCGCGACGGGTTCCCAGGGCGAGGTTCATGGCAGGAGATGTACCGCGCTCGGCCCCGTGTGTCGAGATCGCCCCGCCTCCGTCCCGCATGGTGGGAACAGTGTTGCGGTCTCGTGAACAGCGGGCTGGACGCCGGCCGTTGGCCCCCGGCCGAGTGATCGTGGAGACCGTACCCCCGGGCCCGGGAGGGCCCGTACCGCGTACCGGCAGGAGGCGGGTGGCGATGGCGGACAGACCACTGCGAAGGCTCGGGTTCCTCACCATCGGGTTGTTCGACGAGGACGACCCCGCCCGGGGACACGAGACCACCCTGCGCCTGATCGAACTGGGGGAGAGGCTCGGCTACGACAGCGCCTGGGTACGCCACCGCCACCTCCAGTACGGCATCGCCTCACCGGTCGCCGTCCTGGCGGCGGCCACCCAGCGCACCAGCCGCATCGAGCTGGGGACCGCCGTCACCCCGCTGGGGTGGGAGAACCCGCTGCGTCTGGCCGAGGACTGGTCCACCGTCGACGTGCTGTCCGGGGGCCGGTTCAACCCCGGCCTCAGCACCGGTCCTCCCACCCACTACGAGGGGGTCCGGGACGCGCTCTACCCGGACAGCTCCGGCGCGGAGGACTTCGGCTACGCACGCGTACGGCGCCTGTTGCGGTACGTCACCGGGGAGCCGGTCACCGCCTTCCAGGGCACCGAGGGCATCGAGAGCTACTCCCGCCGGGTGCAGCCGCACTCTCCCGGCCTGCGCCGGCGGGTGTGGTACGGGGGCGGGAGCCTGCGTTCGGCCCGCTGGGCGGGGGAGAACGCGATGAACCTCCTCACCAGCAGCGTGGTGAAGGCCGAGCCACCGTCGGAGGGGGCCGGGGACGAGGGCGAGCCTGGGGACTTCGCCACCATCCAGCTGTCCCACATCCGGGCGTTCCGGGCGGCCCACCCCGACGGCGAGGCCGCCCGGGTCTCCCAGGGACTGGTGGTGGTCCCCACCGACTCCGCCGACGCGCGACAGCGCGCCCGGTACGAGGAGTACGCGGCCGAACGGCTGCCCCGTACGACCGGGCCACAGGGGCCGGCCCGGCTGCTGTTCGCCCCCGACCTGGTCGGCCCCTCGGAACGGATCGCCGAACGCCTGCGCGCCCACGCCGCGTTCCGCGAGGTCGACGAGGTGGCCTTCGCCCTGCCGTTCACCTTCGAGGAGCCGGACTACGAGCAGATCCTCACCGACATCCGGTACCGTCTGGCGCCCGCTCTGGGCTGGGCCCCGGACTGACCCCGGGAACGGGAAGCGGCAGGTCCGAAGGGCCGGGCCGGGGACGGGTGTTGGGCCAGGGACGGGCGGAGGCGTGTGGCGTCCGCCCGGGGGGACGGTCCCGCTCCACGGGACCGGGGAAGGCGGTGTGATGTCGGACGGTGGGTGGCGACCGCCCCACGGCCCTCCGAGGAGCGTCGTGCTCATGGCGACCCCGGAGGGGTGGCGGCACAGTGTCGTCACCGAGGACGGTGCCCGGTTGTGCGGACGTCTCCCCGGGGAACGGGCCGACGCCGAGGCCGCCCGGGAGGCGGCGACGTCGCGACTGGTGGAGATCGCCCGCGAGTTCCACGGTATCGAGGTCGAGGTGACCTGGGAGCACACCGAACCGGGGACCTGGACCGGCCGTGTCGTCCGGGGCGGCGGCGCGGAGGACCGGGCTGACTGACGTGTACGGACGCGTCCGGGCCCCTCGTCGCCGGGCTTCCCGTCCTCCTTTCGCCGGAGGCCGGGGCCCGGGGGCCGTTGAAGGTGCCGGTGGGGCGGTGGTCGCTGACGTCGTACGCGCCGCTCTCGAACGCGGGGAAGCGGTGGAGGTGACCGTTGATCCTGCCCGTGGGCCCGTTCCCCACCCCGGAACCGGGGTGGGGAACGGGCCCACGCCGGGGCTCACTTGCCCTTGAAGGTCACCGTCTTCTCGTCCTGGTCGTAGTCGTACTGTCCCTTGAAGCCCCAGTTCTGCCAGCCGCCGTCGCCGGCGTTGGTGATGGTGCCGTCGTCGATGGCGAAGACGTTCACCCCGTCCACCTCGGCGAGGTGCTCGAAGCCGGAGATCCCGGAGAACTGCATGTCGTTGAAGGACTTCACCGCGATGATGTTCTTGTCCGGGAAGCTCTTGCTGTACTCGTCGACCAGCGACTTGTGCAGATCCCCCTTGTCGCCGGGAACCTTGCCGTCGTAGTCGGTGCCCGGGTAGGTGCCCTCGGTGTACTTGGGCGACTCGTCGTTGAAGTTCACCGACTCCGAGCCGTTGCCGGTGGGGTCGGCGTCGAGGTCGGCGGGTTCGGGCTGCTCGAAGGAGACCTCCATGTCGTCGCGCTCGAAGTCCCCGTACCAGGCCCAGTTGATGTAGCCGCCGTCACCGTCGTTGCTGAACTTGCCCTTGTCGAAGACGTAGACGTCGAAGACCGCGCGCCCGGACTCGATGTCGTCGCCCTTCTCGTCGTCGTGGTACTCGGTGGAGTTCAGCCGGTACCTGCCTTTGTGGACGAACTCGTCCGGCTCCTCGACCCAGTGCGAGGACTGCTCGGAGTGCATGGCCACCACGTTGTAGTCGGGGTAGCAGCGGCGCATGTCGTTCACCAGCTGGCGGACCTTGGCGGCCGAACCCTCGTTGTCCAGCGGAGAGTAGGTGTTGTAGTAGCGGTTCCGGTCCGGTGGCTCCTGCCCCTCGATCTGGCAGCCCTCGTCGCCGGGCTTCCAGTCCTTCTTCCGCTTGGGACGCGATGGCTCGTTGAAGGTGACGGTACGGCGGTCTTCGCTCACGTCGAACGAACCGTGGAACGCCCGGTTCTTCCAGCCCAGGTCGGCGTCCTCGTCCCAGACGAACTTGCCGGTCTTGAACGCGTAGAAGCGGTAGGTGTCGCCGCTGATCTTCACCGTTCTGATCATGGCCGCACCGTCCATCTGCTGGAGGTTCCCCTCGTGCGGCTTGGCGATGACGATGTTGTAGTCGGGCAGGCAGTAGGTCAGGTCGTCCAGGGCCTGCTTGACCCGCTTCTCCTTGTTCTTCTCGTTGTTGATCTTGTCGATGATGAAGTTGACCAACTGGTTGTAGCCCCAGGCGGCGATGTTGCCCTTCACGCCGGAACCGGGCACCGACACCTTGGAGTTGGAGGAACGCTCACGAGGCTCGAAGCAGACGCTGGGCAGGGCGTTGCCGACCTCCTTCTCCGAGTCGCCGTCGGACCTGTCCTCGTCGTCGCCGTCGGTGTCGTCGTCGGCCGGAGTGTCCGAGGAGCCCCCGGACGTGCCGCCCTGGGCGTGGGAGTCGTCGGAGTTCTCACCGCTGCCCTTGCCGCAGTCGCCCTTGCCCTCCTCCACGACGCGGCAGACCTCCCGCTCCTCTGCCTTGGCGATGCGGTCCCACACCGTGGTGCCCACCAGCGCGCCGACGATGAGGACGATGATTCCCAGCAGTCCGACGTACTCGATCGTGCCCTGGCCGGCGCTCGCCCACCGGGCGCGGCGCTCGCGTTCGCTGCGTCTCATCTGTTGTCACCTCGACGTGCTTTCGGTCACCAAGAAAGGGAGGGGAGGAGGGCGAAACCCTCTGGAAAGGGGACGGTAGCGACGGTGGTGGTCCTAGTGACAGGGCCCGTGGGCCCGCCTTCTGGGCCCAAAACCGCACGTCGGGGCCCATCCGGGGAAGGAAAACGGGCAACAAACGGAACCCCGGGGAGACCATTCGGGCCGTTACCGGGCCCGCCGGGGCCCTGGCTACGATGACCGCCCCGCCAGCCCTACCGAGGAAGGGGCGTTTCCCCATGAGCGAGCCCACCGAACGGGTGCCCGACCAGGTGGCCGACGACCTCGCCCGGTACACGGTGGTCGACGTACGCACCCCCGGCGAGTACGCCTCCGGCCACCTGCCCGGCGCCCACAACGTGCCCCTCGACCACCTGCCGGTCGCGCTGCCCTCCCTGCGGGCGGCGGGCTCCGACGGCGAACTGCTGCTGGTCTGCGCCTCCGGTGCGCGTTCCTCAACAGCCGTACGCCGCCTGGCCGTTGAGGGCGTCCCCGCCCTGTCCCTGGCCGGCGGCACCGACGGGTGGGTGCGGGAGGGGCGTCCGGTACGGAGTCTGACCGGCTCGGCCGGGTGGTCCATGGAGCGGCAGGTCCGCTTCACCGCCGGTTCCCTCGTCCTCGTCGGACTCGCCCTGGGCGCGCGCCGGCCCCGGGCACGGCTGCTGTCCGCAGCGATCGGCGGGGGACTGGTGTTCTCCGCGCTGACCGACACCTGCGGTCTGGCCCACCTGTTGGGCAGGCTCCCGCACAACCAGCCCGAGGCCGACGACCTGGAGCGCACCCTGGCCGCGCTGCGGAAGGGCTGACGGCACACGTGCCGGAGGGGTGACCGGGGTGTCCGGTGGCCGCACCGAGCCGGAGGGCGCCGCGACGGCAGGCCGAGGAGGCGCCCCGCCGCTGCGGGGGGCGGGGGTGCCGCCGACGGGGCGGGTGCCGGACTCCTCGTGACGCCCCGCTGGGGGAGGGGCCCAGTGCCGTTCCTCTCCCCGGTGGCGGCGGGCGTCAGCGACAGCGCGCGGTCCGGCGGCGTTTCCCAGCGTGCCGCACCCGGGGTGAGCGGCGGAAGGATCACGGAGGGAGTGCGGCGGACACCCTCGCTGTCTCGGAACCTGTCCCGGAATGTGAGGGTTCGCTGTCGCATCGTGAGGTGACCGTTCCGGTAGGGAGGCCGGGGTCTGAGCTGGCAATCAGTAGCGAATTCCATGACATTTCGGCGACTTTGAAATTCTGGTCGCAAAGGATCCGTTGACCATGTTTCGGCGACTGTGATGAGAATAATCAGCGAGTCTGATCGGCGGCTGAGAGCACTCAGAGGGGGAGCCGTGGTTCCAGGTGGCAGCGCGTCCTTTCTTCCCGTGCACCGGATTCTTGCCGAGCACGCCGATCGACGACCCTCCCAGCCCGCCGTGGTGGACGAGGACGGTACGCCCCTGAGCTACCAGCAGCTCTGGGAGCGGTCGGGGTGGTTGGCGGCGGCACTGGCCGCGCGGGGAGTGGGACCGGGGGACCGGGTCGCGGTGGCGCTCCGCCGCTCCGCCCGGCTGGTGGTCGCCCTGCTCGGGGTGGCCCGGCTGGGCGCCGCGTACGTACCGCTGGATTCCCAGGCGCCGGCCACCCGGCTGGCACTCATCACGGACGAGGCACTGCCGACCGCGGTGGTGACCGACGAGGAGTGGGTGACGCTCCCCTCCGGCCTTCCCCGTGTCACCGTCCCGACCCAGGCTCCCGGGGGAGCGGTCCCGGACGTGGCCGCGATCAAGGGGGCGACCGAGGCGGACACCCCGCTGTACGTGGCCTACACCTCCGGCTCCACCGGGCGCCCCAAGGGAGTGGTGATCACCCACGGCGCGGTGCGCTCGTTCACCGACTCCCCCCGGTACTGCGAGGTACGGCCCGGGGACCGGGTGGCCGCCCTGGCCAACCCCGCGTTCGACGCCACCACCTTCGAGGTGTGGAACACCCTGGTCGCGGGAGCCACGGTCGTGGTGCTCCCGGATGTCGTGGACCTCTCCGTCACCCAGTGGGTCGACCTGCTGCGCGACCGGTCGGTGGGCACCGTGTTCCTCACCACCGCGCTGTTCGACGGCATCGCCCGCGAGGCCCCGGGCGCCTTCCAGACGCTGGACAACCTGTTGGTCGGCGGCGAGGCCCTGGACATCGAGCGGGTGCGGAGCGTGCTGGCCAGCCCCCCGCGACGGCTGGTGCACGTCTACGGGCCCACCGAGACCACCACCTTCGCCACCGCCTTCACCTGCACCCCCGACAACCTCGCCGGCCGTACCCGGGTGCCCCTCGGCCCTCCCGTACAGCAAACGCGGGTGCATGTCCTGGACGACCAGCGACGTGAGGTGGCCCCCGGCGCCACCGGTGAGCTGTACATATCCGGCCCCCAACTCGCGACCGGCTACCTGGGCGCCCCGGGCCTGACGGACGAACGCTTCGTCCAGCTCCCCGGGGGCCAACGCGCCTACCGCAGCGGCGACCTGGTGCGCACCCTGACCACCGGAGACCTGGAGTTCGTGGGCCGCGCCGACCGGCAGGTGAAACTCAGGGGCTTCCGGGTCGAGCTGGAGGAGGTCGAACTCGCACTGACCGCCACCGGCCTGGTGTCGGCGGCGGCCGTGGAGAAGCTCGGGGAGGCGGCGGGCGGCACCCTCGTGGCCTTCGTCCGGCCGGCCGCCCCCGAGGACGCGGACGACCTCACCCCCCGTCTGGCCAAGCTGCTGGCCGAGCACCTGCCCGGCTACATGGTGCCCCACCGCTTCCTGGTCGTACCCGAGATGCCCCTCACCACCAACGGCAAGACCGACCGGGCGCGGCTGCTGGCGATGGTGGACGGGCAGCTCCCACCGGAGGCCGCCCCCGACAACGCCCCGGAAGGCGCGGAGGCTCCGCACGGCGCACCGGACGGCGTACTGGGGGAACTGTTGACGGTGCTGGCCGAACTGCTGGAGGTGGACCGGGTCAGCCCGCACGACAACTTCCTGGAACTGGGCGGCAACTCGATCCTCGCCCTCCAGGCCACCTCACGGCTCAGATCCCGGTGCGACGCCGACGTCAACCCCGCCGACCTCATCTTCGCCGAGACCCTCGCCGAACTCGGCGACCCGGTGGCCGACGCCACGGGCGGCGGACGATGACCACGGGCAACCCGGCGCCCCCCACACTCGTACGCCGGGAGGCCACCGAGGCCGAACTGTCCAGCGCGCAGGAGGGCCTGTGGTTCCTGCACCGCGCCCACCCCGACTCGACCGCCTACCACGTGCCCCTGGTGCTGCCCTGCCGGGAAAGGCTGGACCGTACCGCCTTCCAGCGGGCGGTGGAGGACCTGGTGGCACGCCACGAGATCCTGCGGACCCACTACCCCGAACGGGACGGCGGACCGGTCCAGGTCATCGACGGGCCCACCACCGTGGCCGTGCGCTGGACCGACCTGTCCGGTGAGCCGGACGCGGCCGAACGGGCCCGGGCACAGGCCCGCGCGGAGGCGGCCCGACCCTTCCGCCTGGAGGAGGCGCCGCCACTGCGGATCGCGGTCTGGCGCGGACTCCCCGAGGGCGACCTGCTGTTGGTCTGCCTGCACCACATCGCCGTGGACGGCTGGTCCCTGGCCCTCCTGCTCGACGAGCTGTGGACCGCGTACGACAACCTGCGAGCCGGAACGCCACCCGGCGTGGACCGGCCCGAGTTGCAGTACGCCGACTTCGCCCACTGGGAACGGCGCGTACACGCCACCCGCGCCCACCAGGACCGGGTCGCCGCGCGGGCGGAACAACTGCGGGGACTGCCCGGGGTGCTGCGGCTGGGAGCGCCCACCCCCGTCCCCGAAGACGCCGGGGGCGGCGGCGAGGAGTTCTCCTTCCCACTGGACCGGCGGCTCGGCGACCTCGTACGGCAACGCGCCCGGGAACTGCGCGTCACCCCCTACGTCCTGTTCCTGACCGTCTTCCAGGAGGTCGTACGGCGGTGGAGCGGCGAACGCCGCTTCCTGCTGGGCACCATCCTGGTCAACCGCCCCGACCCCCGGCTGGACCGGACCGCCGGGTTCTTCGTCAACACGGTGCCCCTGCGCTGCGAGACCCCTCCCGGCCGGACCGTCACCGAGGCCTGCCGTGACACCCGCGCGGAGTTCCGCGAACTGCTCCGGCACGCGGACGTCACCCTGGGACAGCTGGCCTCGTCCCTGGGCGCCTCCGACCGCACGGGCAACCCGCTGGTGCAGGTCGGGTTCGTCATGCTCAACACCCCGCCCCGGGTGGAGGGCAGACGCCAGCCGGTGTCCTCCCTGGCCCTGCCCACACGGGCCGCCGCCCTGGACCTCACGGTGGTGCTGGAGGACTCCGGCGAGGACTTCACCGGCACCGTCGGCTACGCCACCGCCCCCTACGACCGGTACGTCGCCGAAGGAGTACGCGACACCTTCCTCGGCCTGCTGGAGAAGGCCCTCGCCACCCCCGACGCGGTGTTCGCGCGCCTGCGCCCCCACCACGGGGAAGCCCGCCCCGGCGTGCTCACCGGACCCGAGATCGACCTCTTCGCGGACCAGCGCAGACGCGTCGCGCCCACGACAGGAGTGTGAGACAAGCCGATGACGCACACCGAGGCGATCTGGACGCCCAGCATCGGACTGCTGGCCAACCAGGCCTACAGCGGCAGCCGTTGGAAGGGGGTCGACGCCTGGCGGGCCGCCGCCGAGGCCGGAGCCGAGTGGATCAGCGTCACCGAGGAGGCCTACGGGATGCCCGAGGAGCGTCGGGCACAACTGCGTGACGACGCGGAGAAGGCCGGCATCCCCATCGTCCTCACCGCCTGCCACGCCTTCGGCCTGAGCGATCCCAGGGAAGCCGTACGGGAGTTCAACCTGGAGTGGGCCCAGCGGCAACTCGACCTCACCGTCGAACTGGGCGCCCGCCGGATGAAGGTGCTGCTCGGCGAGTGGATCTGGCGCGGTATGTGGCCCAACGCGATGCAGTGGAAGCTGGAGGTTGACACCCTGCGCCGGCTGTGCGAGTACGCCGAGCGGCGACGGGTGCTGCTGAGCATCGAACTCGAACCGCTGGAGAACTCCTTCGTCAACGACCCGCACAGCCTCGCCAGAATGCTCGCCGACGTCGACTCCCCGGCGCTGCTGGCGAACGTGGACACCTCCCACATGGTGGTCCGGGGAACCCCCGCCAGCGAACTGGGGCAGTTGGCCGGCCGGATCGACACCATCGACTTCTCCGACTCCAACGGGAAGTACCACGAACACCTGCCGCCCGGAGCCGGGGTCGCCGACCTGGCGGCCTTCGCCGGCGAGCTGACCAGCTCCGTCTGCGCCCGGGACGCCCTCCTCGCGGTGGAGGTCGGCCCCTTCAACGAACCGGAACGGGCCCACGAGCTGGTGTGCCGGTCCGTGACCGCGACCCGGAAGCTGTTCGTCGACGCGCGGGCCGCCAGCGGGAGCGAGGGGGACGGGCCGAGATGACCGCCGCCACCTTCCTCGACCTGGTCGCCGAACGCCTGGCCACCGCGCCGGAGACGTCCGGTGTCACCTGCGGGGAGGCGCACGCCACCTGGGCGGAGATCGACTCCTGGTCCTGGGCCGTGGCCGCGCGACTGCGGGCCGACGGCATCGGCAGGGGAGACCTCGTCCCGGTCGTCGTCTCCCGTAGCCCCGCCCTGGTGGCGGCCTGGCTCGGCGTGCTGCGCGCGGGAGCCGCCTACCTGCCGGTCGACATCGACCTGCCCGGCGCGCGGGTGGCCTTCCTCGCCCGCGACAGTGCCGCCCGCACCGCCGTCGTCGACCGAGGCGGCCTCGCCACCGCCCAGCACCTGGGCCCGGTCGTCCCCCTGGTCGACGTCGACCAGCTGCGCGGCACCGCCACCGAACCCTTCGAGGCGGTGCTCGCGCCCACCCCACGGGATACCGCCTGCGTGCTGTACACCTCGGGCAGCACCGGCCGGCCCAAGGGCGTACTGATCGACCACGACACCCTGCTGCACTGCGGACTGCGCTGGGCCTGGCACGACCAACTGACCCCCGACGACCACCTGTTGTGCAGCGTCTCGGTGACCTTCGACGCCGCGACCATGGCGGTCGCCAGCGCCCTGATCACCGCACCCCACCTGAGACTGTCGACGGACGCCCAACGCCGCGACCCGGCGCTGCTGGGCAACGACCTCGCCGACTCCCACGTCGTGACCATGACGCCCAGCGCGCTCAAGGCCGCCGTGACCAGCCTGCCTCCCGGAACGAGCACCCGGTTGCGGGCGGTCACCTGCGGAGGCGAACTACTGCCCCGGGCACTCGCGGAGGAGTTCGCCCGCCGGCTGGGCTGCGAGGTCCTGAACGGCTGGGGGGTGACCGAGTGCCCCGCCGTGACCACCACCGCCCGGCTCGTCCCGGGCGAGTCCGCCGACCTGGGGATCGGCACCCCGCTGCCGGGCACCCGGGTCTACGTCCTCGACTCCGACCTCGAACCGGTGCCGGACGGTGCCCCGGGAGACCTGTACATCGCCGGCACCGGAATCGGCGTCGGCTACCTCGGCCGCCCCGGCCTGACCGCCACCCGCTTCCTGCCCGACCCGTGGGCCCGGGAACCCGGCGCGCGGATGTACCGCACCGGTGACCGAGGCGCCCGGCGAGCCGACGGAAGCCTCGCCTACCTCGGGCGCGACGACCACCAGGTGAAGATCCGGGGCAACCGCGTCGAGCTGGGCGAGATCAGGACCACCCTGGAGCGGTGCCGTGGGGTACGGGCCGCGGCCGTGGTCCTTGAGGAACCGGACCGACTGGTCGGCTACCTCGAACCCGAGCCGGGCACCGAGCCGGTACGCGCCCAGGTGCTGACCGAACTGCGCCGATGGCTGCCGGCCGCCGTCCTGCCCACCGCCCTCTGGCTGGTCGACAGGCTGCCACTGAACACCAACGGCAAGGTCGACCACCAGGCACTGCGGGAGGTGGACCGGCGTCCGCTGCCCGGCGGCGACCCCCTGGACGGGGTGGGGGAGAGGGAACTGGAGCGGGCCCTCGCCCTGTTCCCGGAACACCTGCCCGAGCCCGCCCCGGGACTCGCCGCCGACTCGGACTACTTCATGCTGGGCGGCACCTCGATGGGCGCCGCGCGCCTGGTCACCGAGGCCTCCCGGGATGTGGGCGTCGAACTGCCGCTACGGGACTTCCTCGCCGACCCCTCCGTCGCGGGCCTGGCCCGACTGCTGGCCCCACCCGCCACGCCCGTCGCACCCCTCGCGGCCACCGGAACCGGAGACCGCACGGGCCCGCCCGAGGACGGACCGCACCCGGCCGGACCGGCCCAACGACGGCTGTGGTTCCTCAACCAGGTCCCCCAACTGCGCCTCGCCTACCTGGTGCCCTGCGTGCTGTCCGTGGAGGGCGAGCACCTGGACCCGGACCAGCTCGCCGACGCGCTCCAGCAGGTCCTGGACCGCCACCCGAGGTTGCGGGCACGCTTCGCCCTGGACGCACAGCGCGGCGAGGTCACGTACACCACCACCTCGCCCGGCCCCCGGGTCACCCGCCTCGACGCCCGGACGGCCCCCGAGGGCGTCCAGGCCACAGTGCGGCAGCGCACCGCCGCACTGTGCCGCACCCCCTTCGACCTCGCCGGTGAGCCCCCGGTACGGGCGGAGGTGATCACCACCGACAGCGGCGCCCTGCTGGTGCTGTGCGCCCACCACATCGCGGTGGACGCCGAGTCGCTCCGGGTGCTGGTGACCGAACTGGGCACGGTGTACCGGACGGGTGGTGGCCCACCCGAGCAGGGCGAGAGGCCGGCCCCCGAGGGCACCCGGCACCGACCCACCACCACCCAGGACACCCGGGACACCCGGGACATCCGGGAAGCGGCCACCACACGACTGCGCGGCGCCCCCGTCGACGTGACACTGCCGCACGACCGACCCCGTGGTCCCGTGCAGGACACCACCGGCGCGATGTGCCCGGTACCGGCCGACAGCCTCCGCCCCGGCCTGCTGCGTGAACTCGCCCGCTCCGAAGGCGTCACCGCGTTCATGGTCGCCGCCGCCGTACTGGCCGTGACCCTCGGCCGGGGATCAGGACAACGCGACTTCCTGTTCGCCACCCCCTGGGGCGGGCGCGACAGCTCCACGGCCGGACAGGTGTCCATGCTGGTCAACACCCTCGTCGTACGGATCGACACCGAAGGCGCCCACTCCTGGCGGGACCTGCTGCGCCGGGCACGCACCGCGTGCCTGGCCGCCTTCCGGGACGCCGACGTGCCGTTCGACGCGCTGGCCTCCGAGCTGCACCCCCAACGGGACTTGAGCCGGCCGCCGTTGACCCCGGTGCAGATCAGCGTCGCCGAGGGCGAACCCGCCCTGCCCGACCTGGGGCCCGACCTGACCTGCGCCTGGCTGCCGGCCGACCACCCCCACACCAAGTACGAACTGACCCTGGCCCTCCACGAGCGGCCGGACGGCCCGGCACTCGAACTCGACTACGCCACCGCCCTGTTCGACACCGACACGGTGCGCGACCTGGCCCAGGAGATCGGCCACTGCCTGGAGGAACTCGCCAAGGACCCGGACGGCCCGCTGTGGCCGACCGCCCCCGCCGCACGGGTCCCCCTCGCCCTCAGCACCGGCCCGCTGCCCGGCCCGCCGGAGGAGACGGCGCTGATCCACCAGGGCGTACCCGTGCCCCGCGCGACGCTTGACGGCTGGGCCCAGGCCCTCGCCACCCGGCTGCGGGACCGGGGAGTCGGCGCCGGCGACGTGGTGCCGGTGCTCGTCTCCCGTGGCCCCCTGGCCGTCGCGGCCTGGCTCGGCGTACTCCGCGCGGGCGCCGCCTACTGCCCCGTCACCCTCGACCAGCCGGCGTCACGACTGGCGTTCCTCCTCCGGGACACCGCCGCACCGGCCGTGGTCGTGGACGGGGCCGGCGCGGTGGCCGCCGCCGACTGCGGGGCGGAGGTGCCCCTGGTCCCGGTCGACGGCCTGGCGAGCGAGGCCCCCCGTACCGCGGACGTCGGTCGTACCGCCGACTCGCTGGCCTACGTGATGTACACCTCGGGCACCACCGGAAGCCCCAAGGGGGTACGGGTCACCGAGGGCAACCTCGCCGCCTACCTCGACGGACTGCACCGGGCCCACCCCGAACTCGCCTCCCGCCGCACCCTGGTGGCCAGCCCACTGGACACCGACTTCGCGGTCACCCTGCTGCACGGGGCACTGGAGTCCGGGGGAAGCGTGGTCCTCGCCGACGAACAGCAGGCCCTCGACGGGGCCGCCCTGGCGGAACTGGTACGCCGACACCGGGTGGAAGCGGTCAAGTTCACCCCCTCCCACCTCGGCGCCCTGCTGCGCACCCCGCTGCGGAACGTCCTCGGCGACCTGCGGGTGGTGGTCCTCGGCGGCGAGACCGTACCGGCACACCTGGCCGAACAACTGGCCGCCCTGCGCGGACCCGACACCGTGGTGATCAACCACTACGGACCCACCGAGACCACCGTCGGCGTCCTCACCCACCGGCTCGCCCCCGACGAGACACAGGCACCACCGGTCGGCCAGCCACTGCCCGGCGTCACCGCGCGCATCCTGGACGAGGAACGACGCCCGGTACCCCCCGGCCGGACCGGAACCCTGTGGATCGACGGCCCCCAGGTCAGCGCTGGCTACCTCCACCGGCCCGACGCCACCCGCGCCGCCTTCCACACCAGCCCCTCCGGGCAACCCACCTACCGCACCGGCGATGTGGCCCTCCTCGACTCACGAGGGCGGGTGCACCTGCGCGGCAGGGCCGACGACCAGCTCAAGGTCCGGGGCTTCCGGGTGGAACCGGGCGAGACACGGCACGCCCTGCTCACCCTGCCCGGGGTGCGGCAGGCCGAGGTGCTCGGACACCAGGGCGAACTCGTGGCCTTCGCGGTGCTCGACGAGTCGGCCACCCACCGGGCGGAGGTCCACCGGGGACTGCGCGGGACGCTGCCCGCCCACCTGGTACCGGACCGGGTGGTGACCCTGGAGCGGCTGCCACTGGCCACCACCGGCAAGATCGACCGGCAGGCCCTACGGCGACTGCTGACCACACACCCCCAGGAGACCCCGCCGGCCGAGGACGCCGAGAACCAGCCCGACGACGAGGGCCAGGACACCGTCCAGCGGGTGCGCGGCGTCTGGCAGGACCTGCTCCGGGTGCCCGAAGTCCCCCTGGACCAGGCCTTCTTCGAGGCCGGGGGCAGCTCCCTGCTGCTGATCCCGCTGCTGGAACGCCTCCGCGCGCTCACCGACCGGCCACTGGAGGTCGGCGACCTGTTCCGCCACGCGACCGTACGGTCCCAGGCCGCCCTGATCCTCCAGCCGCGCCCCGAACCGGTACCCCCACCGGCCCCCGCCCCGGGCGGCCCGGCCGACCGGGGCCGGCTCGCCGCACGGCGCCGCCGCAGAACCCCACAGCGTTCCGCCCACCGGAAGGCGAGCGAATGAGCAGCGAGACCGACATCGCGATCGTCGGCGTGGGCGCCCGTTTCCCCGACGCGTGGGGCCCCGCACAGTTCTGGCACCACCTGGACCAGGGCCGGGTGTCCCTGCGGGAGTTCACCGACGAGGAACTGCGGGACGCCTCCGTCGACGAGGCGCTGCTCGCCTCGCCCGACTACGTACGGGTGGGCGCACGGCTCCCCGGGCTGACGGACTTCGACGCCGGCTTCTTCGGCATCTCCCCGGCCGAGGCCGAACTGATCGACCCCCACCAACGGATCTTCCTGGAGGTCTGCTGGGAGGCACTGGAGCACGCCGGCCACCCACCCCGCGACGACGGCCCCCTGGTCGGCGTGTACGCGGGGGCCAGCTTCAGCACCTACGCCATGGCCCTCTACCTGGCGAAGGCCCGCGAACAGGGCTTCCTCGCGGTGGCCGACGGCGACCTGCGCCGAGGCAGCCTCTTCGACTTCATGCCGGCCCGAGCCGCCCACCGGCTGGGCCTGCGGGGCCCGGCCGTGGCCGTACAGACGGCCTGCTCCTCCTCCCTCACCGCCGTACACCAGGCGGTCAACGCCCTGCTGGCCGGTGACTGCGACCTGGCGCTGGCCGGCGGCACCGGGGGAGCGGTACCAGAAGCCGGCTACCGCCACGAACCCGGCGGCATCGCCTCCGAGGACGGCTACTGCCGGTCCTTCGACGCCGCCTCCAGCGGCACCGCCACCGGCGCGGGCGTCGGCGTGGTGGTGCTGCGACGACTGGAGGACGCCCTGGCCGACGGCGACCACGTCTGGGCCGTCATCGAGGGCAGCGCCGTCAACAACGACGGAGGCGACCGGCCCGGGTTCACCGCACCCAGCCCCCAGGGCGTCGCCGACGTGGTCACCGCCGCCCTCGACGCCGCCGACACCAGCCCCGACCAGCTCTGCTACGTCGAGGCACACGGATCGGGCACCCCACTGGGCGACCACGTGGAACTGCTGGGCCTGGCCGAGGCGTTGCGGAGCCCGACCGGACGCACCGGCTTCTGCGGCCTGGGCTCGGTCAAGGTCAACGTCGGGCACTGCGGAGCCGCCGCCGGTATCGCCGGCCTGGTCAAGGCCGTACACATCGCCCACACCGGGCAACTGCCGCCCCACCCACAACTCACCAGCCCCCGCGATCCCGGGGTGCTGGCCGGCAGTCCGCTGCGCCTCGACAGCCAGGCGCGGTCCTGCCCGGACCCCGACCGCAGGGTCCTGGTGCACTCGATGGGCCAGGGCGGCACCAACGTGGCCGTCGTCCTGCGCGCCGCCCCCGCGCTGGCCCCCGTACCCCGGGAGCCGGATCCACCCGTGGTACGGCTGGTGCTCTCGGCCCGTACCCGCACCGCCCTGGACACCCACAGCCGGGCCCTCGCCGACCAACTGGACCAGGGGCAGCGGGAGTTGACCGACATCGCCCACACCCTGCGGGTCGGGCGCCGACACTTCGCGCACCGCCGCGTGGTCACCGCGTCCCCCGAGCGACTGGCCGCCACCCTGCGGCTACCCCGCCCGCCCCGCGCCCGGACGGTACTGTCCCGGCCCCGGACCCCCCTGGTCGTCCGCACGGCGCGTTCCCCCTGGGCGGACGCGGTCGCCGAGGCGCTCCTCGCGGCCCTCGGCCCCGGAGTCCGAACGGCCCAACGGCTGCCGGACCCCGTCCCCGCCGAGACCTACCCGCTGGTCGTGGGCCCCGGAGACACCGGACCCGGACGCCATGTGACCGGGGAGGACGGCCCTGTCGCGGAGGCCGTGGACGAGGCGCTGCACGCGGCCTGGCTCGAAGGGGTGGACGTGGACTGGCGGGCGGTCGCCCTTCCCGGCGCCCGTCGGGTACCCCTGCCCACCTACCCCTTCGAACGCCGCCGACTGTGGGCCCTGGACCGGCTGGGCGACGTACTGCGAGGACGCCCGGACCAGGCCCCTCCCCGGGAGGAGCCGGAACCGACCGCCGTGGCGAACGCCCGGCCGGCACACCTGGCCCCCGCCACACCGGCCGACGACCCCCTGGAGGCCGAACTCGTCACGCTGTGGGAGGAGTTGTTCGGCGTCCGACCGGTCGGGGTGGACGACGAGTTCGACACCCTGGGCGGCACCTCCCTGCTGGCCACCCGCATGGCGCTGGAGATCGGCCGCCGCCACGACGTACGGCTCAACCTGCACCGGGTGGGCGGAGTCCGCGCCACCGTCCGCCGGGTCGCCGAGGCGGTACGCACCCAGCGGGCCGGGCGGGGCCCGGGCGGCCAGGCGCTGGACGGAGACGGCGCCCTGATCGACGCCGACCTGGAACTGCCCCTGGGCCAGCCGGTACCCCAACGGCCCGGCCAGGCCGTGCTGTTGACCGGGGCCACCGGATTCCTCGGCGCCTTCCTGCTGCGCGAACTGTGCGCGGAACAGGAAGGGCGGATCTACTGCCTGGTCCGGGCCCGGGACGAGCGGCACGCCTGGCGACGACTGTGCGACGTGGCCGCCGCGTACGGGCTGCCCGCCCCCGACCCGCGGCGGGTACGGGTCGTGGTCGGCGACCTCACCGACGGGACGGACGCCCTCGACCAGAACCCGAGGGTCCCGGCGGAGGTGGGCCGGGTGGTGCACTGCGCGGCCCGGGTGGTCTTCACCGAGCCCTACCGCTCGCTGCGCGACGCCAACGTGGTGGCCACCGCCGCGCTCCTGCGCTGGATGCGCGAACGCGGCGTCGCCGACCTCACCCACGTCTCCAGCCTGGCCGCCGCCACCCCCACCGGCACCCCGCGCCGACGGGTACGCGAGGAACGCGAGCAACCGCTCTCGGCGGAGTCGGGAGGCTACGGCACCACCAAGTGGGTCTGCGAACGACTGGTGGAGCGCGCCGAACGCGACGGGATGCGGGTCCGGGTGTTCCGGCCCGGACTGGTGCTGGGCGACTCGACCACCGGGGCGTGCAACCCGAAGGACATGACCTGGCGGATACTCGCGGGAAGCGTGGCCACCGGCCTGTGCCCCGCCGACGACCGGCCGCTGTTCGCGGCGCCGGTGGACGTGGTGGCCCGCGCGATGGTGGCCCTGGCACGCCGACCCGACACCCTGGGTCGGGTCTACCACCTGGTCGACCAGCGGCCGACGACCCTGCGCGCCCTGGTCGGAGGCCTGGCCGAGGAGGGCCTGCCCACCACCGAGACCCCGGTGGGCGCCTGGCACCGGGCCATCGGGGACCTCGCCCTGGACACCGGTGACGAGACACTCGCCGCGGTGGCCCTGGTCCGTACCGAGGAGACCACCGGGACTCCCGGCGAGGACACCCGGGTCACCGTCGAGGCGGACGGCTGGCGGGACTGGTTGGCCGCCGACGACCAGTCCGCCGCCGTCACGTCGCGGGCCTTGATGCGGAGCCTGCGCCATCTCGCCGACCGGCCCGAATACCTCGGGTCGCTCGGCTCCCGGCTGACCGAGACGAGGGGAGTACAGCGGTGAGCGACCACAGACTGGCGGTGATCGGAGCCGGCACCATGGGGACGGGACTGGCCACCCTCGCGGTGGGGCACGGCCTCCCGGTGGTGCTGGTGGACCACGACGCAGGCACCCGGGACCGGGCCGAGGGCGTCGTACGGCAGAACCTGCGCATGGCCCAGATGCTGGGCAAGCTGCCCGCCGAGGCGGGCGGGCCGGACCTGCTGGTCCTCGCCCCGGACCCGGAGGCGGCGGCCGACGCCGACATGGTCGTGGAGTGCGTCGTCGAACGAGCCGACGTCAAGGCCCAGGTCCTGGCCGAGGTCTCGGCGGCGGTCGCCCCCGGCACCCCGCTGCTGACCAACACCTCGGCCATCCCGGTGGACGAACTGGCCGACGCCGCCGTCCGACCCGAGGACGTGGTGGGCGCCCACTTCATGAACCCGCCCCACCTGATCGAGGGCGTGGAGGTGGTACGCGGCCCGCGCACCTCGAAGGAGGCACTGGACCGGGCCCACACCTGGCTCACCGACCTGGGCCGCGCCCCGGTCGTGGTCGGCGACGGGCCGGGCTTCGTGATCAACCGCGTCCTGCAACGGATGATCAACGAGGCCGCGACCGTCGTCCAGGAGGGCCTGGCCACCCCGGAGGCGGTCGACGCGCTGTTCACCAGCTGCCTGGGCCACCGCACCGGACCCCTGGCGACCGGGGACCTGATCGGCCTCGACAACGTGGTGGACACCCTCCACGTCCTGCACGAACGCACCGGATCCGACGGCTACCGCCCCTGTCGGCTCCTGCTGGAGAAGGTCGAACAGGGCCAGCTCGGACGCAAGACCGGGGCGGGCTTCCACGAGTACGGGACGGGGATCGCATGACCGCCGACACCACCGAGCAGATCGGCACCGAAGTGCTCGCCTTCATCAGGGAACGCACCGGGCTCGAACTGGCCCCCGAGGACGACCTGTTCGCCACCGGAGCGGTCACCTCCCTGTTCGCCATGCACCTGGTGACCCACGTGGAGCAGACCTACCAGGTCACCATCACCGGCGGCCTCCTCAAACTGGACAACTTCCGGTCCGCCTCCGCCGTGGCCGAACTGGTCACCACCCTCCGGCAGGACCGGTGAACGCCCGACCCGCCGACGACCAGGCCTTGGGCCCGGCGGACCTGCTGACCCGCCTGGTCGCGGCCGACGCGGGGGACTGGGACCGCGCCGGACGGATCCCACGGCCGGTGGTACGTGCCCTCGCCGAAGCCGGCGTACTGTGCGCCCGGGTCCCCCGGAAGTGGGGCGGCCCCGGCCTGGACGCGCTGGCCGACGGCCGCCTGACCGCCCACGCCGGCACCCTGTGCGCCTCGACGCGTTCCCTGATGACCTCGCAGTCCATGGTCGCCTGGGCCCTGACCCGCTGGGGCGAACCGGAACAGCGACAGCACTTCCTGCCCCGCCTGGTGACGGGCACGGTCGCCGCCGTGGCCTTCAGCGAGCCCGAGGCGGGCAGCGACCTGGCCGCGATGCGCACCACCGTCCAGGACCAGGGCGAGACGGTACGGGTCGACGGCACCAAGGTCTGGACGACCGGTGGCACCTACGCCGACCTCGTCCTGGTCTTCGGCCGGTACGGCGACGGCGTCGCGATGGTCCTGGTGCCCACCGACGCCCCCGGAGTGCACGTCACCCGCCGCCCCCACCCCGCCGGATGCCGGGCGGCCGGCCACGCCGACCTGACCCTCGACGGCGTGACCGTCAGCCGGAACCACCTGCTGCCCGGCGCCGGCGCCCCCCTCAGCTTCGTCGGCCAGTCGGTACTCGCCGCCGGCCGCCTCTCCGTCGCCTGGGGCTGCCTGGGCATGATCCGCTCCTGCCTGCGCGAAGCCGTCCAACACGCCCGTACCCGGGAACAGTTCGGCCAGCCACTGATCCGACACCAGCTGGTGGCCCGACACATCGGCCAGACCCGCGCCCTGGAACAGTCCGTGCTACGGCTGTGCGAGCACGCCTCCGGCCGCTGGGACCAGGCCGCCCCCGACATGTTCGACGCGGCACTCGTCGCCAAGCACGTCGGAGCCGGCGCCGCCACCTCGGCCGCCTCCAGCGCCGCCCAGGTACTGGCCTCGGCGGGAGCCGACGAGCAACACCCGGTCGCCCGCGCCGTGCGGGACGCCAAGCTGATGGAGATCATCGAGGGCAGCAACGAGATCTGCCAGCTCCAACTGGCGGAGCAGGCCATGGGGGAGTACAGGTGACCGTCACAGAGCCGATCGGCCTCGGCCCCATCCACTGCCTCCTGCCGGGGGAGCTGGTCCCCACCGGCGACCTGCCGGAGGCACCCGACCTGGACACGGCCGGGAGGGACTTCCTGAGCGGCTGCGGCATCGACACCGTCGGCGTGATCGAGGAGAGCGCCGGCGCCCTCGCCGCCCGCGCCACCACCGAGTTCGTCCACACCCACCCCGGGGACGTCGACGTGCTGCTGCACGTGGGCGCCCGGGCCCCCGACGTACTGCTCGGCTCGGACGTCTGCCGCGCCCAGGCCGAGGCCGGACTGACCAACGCCTTCTCCTTCACCGTGGACGGCCTGGGCTGCACCGGCTCCAGCGCCGCCTGGGGACTCGCCGCCGACCTGCTGCGCGCCGACCCCGGCCGACAACGCGTGCTGATCACCCACGCCAGCCGGCCCACCGGGGTCGACCGCGTCCGCCCCCCGGTGACGGTGACCGGGGACGGGGCGTACGCCATGACCGTCGAACGGGCCGGCTCACCCCTGCTACGGGCTCACCGCGTCGAGACCGACGGCACCTTCCACGACCTGTTCCGGGTCGACTACAAGGACAGCCCCTGGTACGAGTGGCGCGAGGAGTGCACCTCCCCCGACCGCTACCGCTTCGAACTGGCCATGCACAGCAACCGGCGGCTGGGCCGACTGGTCGAGGAGGTCCTCGCCGACGCCGGCGCCCCCCGCTCGGCCGTCGCCACCGTCCTCATGCAGAACGTCACCGCCTCCGCCTTCGACTTCTACGAGGAACTGCTCCAACTCCCCGTCCACCCCGTGTGCCGCGACAACCTGGCCCGCTACGGCCACCTCGGCGCCATGGACGTCGTCCTCAACCTCCGGGACCTGCTCGACAGGAACGAGGTCGCCCCCGGCGGACTGGTACTCGTACTCAACAACAGCCCCGTCGCCGCGTGGGCCGCGACCCTGTGGGAGGTGTGACCGTGGCGGTGACCGACCCGACCGACCCGACAGCCCCGGACGACGAACCGGCCGCCACCCCGGCACCCCTGGTGAAATGCCTGGTGTGGGACCTGGACGGAACCCTGTGGCGGGGAACCGTACTGGAAGGCGACGAACCGGTGCTGCGCCCCGGCGTACGTACACTGCTGGACACCCTCGACCAGCGGGGCGTCCTGCACGCCGTCGCCAGCCGCAACGATCACGACCAGGCCTGGGCCCACCTCGAACGACTGGGCGTGAGCGAGTACTTCGTGTGCGCGCACATCGGCTGGGGCCGCAAACCCGATTCCCTCCGGCGCATCGCCGACCAACTCAACTTCGACACCTCCACCCTCGCCTTCGTCGACGACACCGCGCACGAACTGGCCGAGATGGCCGCCCACCTGCCCCAGGTCCGCCGCTACACCCCCCAGGACCTGGAGGGGCTGGCCGACCGACCGGAGTTCACCCCCGAGGTCACCACCGCCGACGCGGCCGGACGCCGCCGCATGTACCAGGCGGGCATGGCCCGGGAACAGGCCCGCGCGGACTTCGACGGGCCCAACGAGGAGTTCCTGCGGTCCCTGCGGATCGAGATGACCATCGCCCGGGCCACCGAGGCCGACCTGCACCGGCTGTCCGAACTGACCCTGCGCACCAGCCAGATGAACGCCACCGGGGTGCACTACACCCACGACACCCTCGTCGAGCTGATCGCCGACCCGGACCACGAGGTCCTCGCCGTCACCATGCGGGACCGGTTCGGATCGCACGGCGCGATCGGCGTCGCGCTCCTGGCCACCGGCCCCGGCCACTGGCACCTGAAACTGCTGGCCACCTCCTGCCGGGTGGTGTCCTTCGGCGCCGGCTCGATGATCCTGCGCAACCTCATGGACCAGGCGGCACAGGCCGGCGTCGACCTCCTCGCCGACTTCCGGCCCACCGAACGCAACCGGATGATGGAGATCGCCTACCGGTTCGCCGGGTTCCAGGACGCGCCGGCCACGACCAGCGCGCCCCCGCCCCCCGCCGAGGACGGCGTACTGCGCCTCCACACCACCCCGAAGAGACAGCCGCCCGAACAGGCTGTCACCGTGGTGGCCGTCGACCTCACCCGAGGACGGGTCCCGACCCGAGGGGAGAGCGAGTGAGCCCCCCGGCGGCCGGCGACGACACCCGACCCCCCGCCACCGAGGACGACGCCTTCGGCCCCCAGGGCTGGGGCGACTACCGCAGACTGTGGTCCTCCTCGGCGGTGTCCGCGCTCGGCGACGGAATGCGGCTCACCGCCCTGCCGTTGCTGGCCGTCACCTACACCACCAACCCGCAGCTGCTCGCCCTGGTCACCGTCGCCGGCACCCTGCCCCTGCTCGCCTCACCGCTGGCCGGTATCGCCGCCGACCGCTGGGACCGCAAGCGGCTGCTGGTGACCGTGGACCTGACCCGCTTCGTACTCGTCGGCCTGCTCAGCCTGGCCGTACTGGCCGACAGCGTCGGCCTGCCACTGATCTGCGCGGTGGCGTTCCTGCTCGGGGTGTGCGAGGTGTTCTTCGTCGTCACCGCGCAGTCGTTCCTGCCCCAGGTGGTCCACCGCCGCAGGATGACCGCCGCCTACGGACGCCAGCACGCCGCCCAACTGGTGTGCCGGGACTCGGTGGGACAACCCCTGGGCGGCGTGCTGTTCGGGGTCGGAATGGCCCTGCCCTTCGCCCTCGACGCCGCCGGTTTCCTCCTCGGCGTCCTGCTGCTGCTCACCGTCCGACCGGTGGTCGCCGAGGGTACGGGCAGACCGACGGCCGGGTGGGGCGCGATGATGCGGGAGGGCTACCGCTACCTGCGCGGCGACCGACTCCTGCTGGCCCTGGCCGGCATGTTGGGCACCATCAACTTCTTCGTCGCGGGTGTCAGCGCCATCCTGGTCCTCTACGCCCTCGAAGGCCTGGGCCTGCGCCCGGAGGCGTACGGCTTCTTCCTGGCCGCCGGCGCGCTGGGCGGAGTACTGGGCGGCACCCTGGCCGCCCGGGTACGCGCCCGGTTCGGACTCTTCCCCACCGCCCTGGGCGGCCTGGCACTGACCGGGACCTCCGCCCTGCTGCTGGGAACCACCACCGTGCCGGCCCTGGCCGGCGCCGCGTTCCTGCTGATGAGCTTCGGCGCCGTCATCTACCAGACCCTGACGGTCTCGTTCCGGCAGACGACCGTACCCCCCGAGGTGCTGGGCCGGGTCAACGGCGTCTACCGCCTGTTCGGCACCGGCACCGCCCCCCTGGGCGCGCTGCTCGCCGGCACCGTCGCCGACCGGTTCGGGGTGCGCACCCCGTTCCTGCTCGCCGGGGTGAGCCTGCTGACGCTCGCCGTCTGCGCCTGGCGGCCGGTGAACCGGATGGGCTCCGCACAGGAGCAACCGGAGGCCGGCGACACGGAGGCCGGGGGATGAGCCCGCCGACCACGACCCACCGAAGCCCGACCGCCGTACCTCGGCGACCACCACGTGACCACAGCGCGACCACAAGGGGAGACGACCGGATGACACCGACACCCTCGCACCGTGTACTGGTGAACGACGAGGAGCAGTACGCCATCGTGCCGGCCCACTTCCCCGCTCCCACCGGGTGGCGGGAGGCCGGACACCAGTCCGACGCCGCGTCCTGTGAGACCTGGGTCGACCAGCACTGGGAGGACATACGCCCGCGTGGTGTCAGAGAAGCGGCCGACCAGCCATGAGCACCCCGGCCACACTCGACCCCGCCGAGGGCGCCGACGACCTGGACGGCGTGGACCTCACCGACCCGCGCTACCACGCCGAAGAGGACCCGGCACCGGTCTTCTCCCGCCTGCGGGAACGGGCCCCCCTCGCCTGGCACCCCGCTCCACCCGACACCGAGCGGGGGTTCTGGGTGGTCACCCGACACCAGGACGCCGTCGCCGTACTACGGGACACCTCCGGCTTCTCCTCCGCGCGGGGCAACATGCTCACCACACTGCTGGCCCAGGGGGACTCGGCCGGCAACCGCATGTTGGTCGTCAGCGACCCCCCACGCCACACCGAGCTGCGGGCCCAGATGCGACAGGCCTTCACCTCCCGGGCGTTGGAGGAGATCGGCCGCAGCATCCGGGCCTCGGCGCAGCACCTGGTACGGGAGGCGGTGGCACGCGGCGCCCGGGGCGAGCCGGTGGACATGGCCGGTGACATCGCCGCGCCCCTGCCCCTGTCGGCCATCTGCGACGTACTGGGCGTGCCGCCGGAGGACCGGCCCTTCCTGATGCGGCAGACCAGTGTGGCCCTCGGCTCCCACGAACCGGTGCCCGCCACCATGGAGGGACGGTTGGCGCAGGCGGAGATCCTGATGTTCTTCTCCCGGCTGGCCCGCAGACGCGGCAGCGGACCCGCGCTGGACGCGGTGTCCCTCCTCGCCCGGGCGGAGGTGGACGCCCGGCGACTGAGCGAGGACGAGGTGGTCCTCAACTGCTACAGCCTGATCCTCGGCGGCGACGAGACCACCCGGCTGTCGATGACCGGCGGAGTACGGGCACTGGCCGACCACCCCGAACAGTGGCGCCGACTCCGCGACGGCGAGGTCGAGGTGGCCGGTGCGGTGGAGGAGATCCTGCGCTGGACCTCCCCGCTGCTGCACGCCGGCCGAACCGCCACCCGGGACACCAGTCTGCACGGGCGGGCCGTGGCGACCGGAGACGTGGTGAGCGTCTGGCTGGGATCGGCCAACCGCGACGAGCGGGTGTTCACCGCTCCCGAGGCGCTGGACCTGGCCCGCACCCCGAACCGGCACCTCACCTTCGGCTACGGACCGCACTTCTGCCTCGGCGCCCACCTCGCCCGTATCGAACTGTCCGCCCTGCTGGAGGAGTTGCGCGAACAGGTCGGGGAGATCGAGACGGCCGGGCCGCCCGGACCGGTCTACTCCGCCTTCGTCGGAGGGCCGGCACGACTACCGGTCGTCCTCCGCCCGCGAAGCCGCCCGCGATAACCCCCCGGACACCTCCAGGGAACCCGCCAGGACTCGGCGGCCCGGTCACCGACCCGGGCCAGAAGAAAGGGCAGACGGCCATGTCAGACCACTCACTGCACGGCGCGCTGGACGCCGTCGCGACGCGTTCGCCCGAGCGCACCGCACTGGTCGCCGGACCGGAGCGCGTCAGCTACGGCGAACTGCGGCGGCGCGCCGACGCCCTGGCGGTACGGCTGACGGACCGAGGAGTGGGGCGGGAGGACCGGGTGGCGGTCCACCTGGAACGGTCGGTGGACCTGGTCGTCGCCATGGTGGGGGTACTCCGGGCGGGCGCGGTGTGCGTACCGGTCGCGCCGGAGTACCCACCCGAGCGGACCACCTTCCTGCTGGGCGACAGCCAGGCCGTGGCGGTGGTCACCGAGCGGCCCGGGCCGACGTTCCACGACGTACCGGTGGTCCCCGTCAACGGCGAACCGGCAGAGCGAGACCCCGCGCGAGGCGTGCCGGTGCCCGGCGACGCCGCCGCGTACGTGATCTACACCTCCGGCTCCACCGGCCGGCCCAAGGGAGTGGTCGTCACCCACGCCAACGCCCTCGGCCTGGTCCAGGGGCAGGACTACGTCCGCTTCGGGCCCGAGGAGACCTTCCTGCAACTGTCCCCGGTCTCCTTCGACGCCTCGGCGTTCGAGATCTGGGGCGCGCTGGCGCACGGCGCCCGGCTGGTGCTCCCCGGCTCGACCTACCGCGCGATCGAGGACCTGCCCCAGATCATCCGGGAACACCGGGTCACCACCCTGTTCCTGACCCCCGCGCTGTTCCACGAACTGGTACAGAGCAAGGTCGAAGTCCTCGACGGCGTACGCCAGGTCGTCGTCGGTGGCGACGTACTCTCCCCCTCCCACTCCGCCCGGTTCCTCCGCCACACCGCGCGGCAGGACCCCCCGGCGGTGCTGGTCAACGGGTACGGGCCGACCGAGACCACCACCTTCGCCACCACCCACACCGTCACACTCCAGGACACGACCGAGGACCGGCTCCCCATCGGCCGGCCCCTGAAGGGAGTACGGGCGTACGTGCTGGACGAGGTGCTGCGCCCGGTACCCACCGGCGAGCGGGGACAGCTCTACCTCGCGGGCCGAGGCGTGACGCGCGGCTACGCCCACCACCCGGGGCTGACCGCGTCCGCCTTCGTACCGGACCCCTGGGCCGAGGCCCCGGGGGACCGTATGTACCGCACGGGCGACCTGGCCCGGGTCCGACCGGACGGGGCACTGGAGTACCTGGGCCGGGTCGACGACCAAGTGAAGGTGCGCGGCTTCCGAGTGGAACCGGGCGAGGTGGAGGCGGCGTTGTCGGCGTTGCCCCGGGTGCGGCAGGCCGCGGTGGTGGCCCGGGAAGACCCGGAGGGCGGCAAACAGCTGGTGGCGTTCGTCGTACCCCACCAGGGCGGCGACGCCGACGCGACGGAGGTACGGGCGAAGCTGGCGGAACGGCTGCCGGCCTACCTCGTACCCTCCCGCGTGGTGTTCGCCGACGCCCTCGCGCTGACACCCTCGGGAAAGGTGGACCGCCGTGCCCTGGCGGAACCGGGCGCCGAGCCGTCGCGGCCGGACACCCCCACCGCCGACCCCCACGACCCGGTCGGCCACAACCAGACGGTGTTGGCCCAGGTGTGGGCCGAGGTGCTGGGCGTCGAACACGTCGGACCGGACGACGACTTCTTCGCCCTGGGCGGCGACTCCATGCTCGCCATCCGGGCCGTGGCGGACGCCGAGGAACGGGGAGTGGTCGTCTCGCTGGCCGACATGTTCCAGCACCCCGTACTCCGCGAGGTCTGCCCCCCGGACGAGGCGCCCGCCGACCCCCCGAGCCCGGGGACGCCCCACGAGGCTTCCCCGGACGACGGCCCGCACGACGGGGAGAAGCCGCCGGCCGGGTGCGAGGCGTCCTACCCCGCCACACGACTCCAACTGGGCCTGATCTACGAGGCGGTGGCCAGTCCGGGGCAGGCGCTGTACCACGACGTGATGGCCCACCGCGTGCACGCCCGCCTGGACGAACCAGCCCTGCGGGCCGCGTTGGACTGTGTGGCCCGCGCCCATGAGGTGCTGCGTACGCGTTTCGACATCGGTGCGATGGGCGGGCCCCGTCAACTGGTCGAGCACGCCCCGTCCCTGCCCCTGACCGTGGTGGACCTGACCGAGGCGGGGGAGGACGCGCTCGACACGGAGATCGAGAGGCTGGCAAAGGAGGCCGGGCGCCCCTTCGACGTGACACGTGCTCCCTTGATGCGGGTCTACGCCGCCCGGGAAAGCCACGACACCTTCCGGCTCCTGTACGGCTTCCACCACGCGATCATGGACGGCTGGAGTGACACCGTCTTCCTGACCGATCTGATGGACGCCTACGCCACCGCGCTGGCCGGGCACGAACCGATGCCACGCCAACCGGCCCTGCGCTACGAGGAGTTCGTACACCTGGAGCAGCGAGCGCGGGAGTCCGAGGAGAGCCGGGAGTTCTGGCGCCAGCGGTGCCGGGGGCTTCAACCGACCCTTCTGGCGCCCCGCACGACCGCGCCCGGCGCCCACCGACTCCGGGTGGCGCGCACCCTGCCCACCGGCCTGCGGGAAGCACTGGTGGCGCTCTCGGCCCAGGTGAGGGTGCCGTTGAAGAGCCTGGTGGGGGCGGCCCACCTGGCGGTGGTGGCCGAACTGGCCGGCACCCGGCAGCCGGTCGTGGGACTGCCGGTGAACGGACGCCCGGAGGCGACGGGGGCTGACGGGTTGGTGGGCCTGTTCCTCAACATCGTTCCGCTGTCGGCCTCGTTGGACGGGGCGAGTTGGGAGGAGCTGGCCAGGCGGGTGTTCGACGCCGAGCGCCAGGCCACACCACACCGACGGTTCCCGCTACAGGAGATCCGCGAGCAGGCCGGTGGCCCCCTGTTCGACGTGCTGCTGAACTTCGCCCACTTCCGCCTGTGGGCGGGGCTCTCCGAGGAACGCCCCGACCGGACCGGTGGGCCGATCCGGGTGGACGGCACCCGCATGTGGGACAAGACCAGCTATCCGCTGGTGGTGGACGTGGTCGTGGACGCGGTGGGCGAGGGCCTGAGAATCGACGTCACCGGGGACACCGCCTGGTGGGACAGCGCGGGACTGGAACGCGTCTGGGACCTCCACCGCGACGCCCTGGCGGCCTGCGTCGCCGACCCGACCGGACCGGTGGTGTGACCCGTGACGGGGGAGCGCGAAGCGCCGTTGAGCCCGGCCCAGTTGGCCATCTGGATGCACGAGCAGGTGTCCGCCGAGCCGACCCTGTACGTCGAGCACGCCTGCTACGAGATCCTCGGCGACCTCGACGAGGACGCCTTCGCCCACACCGTGGAGCGGGCACTCGCCGCACATCCGGCGTTCTCCGCCGCCGTCCACGCCCGGGGAGCGCTTCCCCGGATGGAGCTGGGCGTCCACCCCGTCACCGTGGAACGCCGTACGGTCAACGCCGACGAACTGGCCGCCACGCTACGCCGTGAGTCGCTGAGCGGCCCCTCCCTCGCCGAGGGACAGCTGAGCCGCTGCCTGCTGCTGACGGTCGGACCGGGAAGACGGGTCCTGCTGGTGGTCTGGCACCACCTGGTGGCGGACGGGGCGTCCTTGCGGGTGTTCCTCCGTACGCTCCAGGACCTGTGGTCGGGGGCGCCACCACGCGAGGCGGGTGACGGGCTGACGGTGTGCGATGTCGCCCTGGAACAGCGGGCCGCCGCCTCGGCGGCCACTGACCGGGCCCGCGAGGTGGCTGAGCGGGTCGCCGGCCTGCCGGTCAGGGCACTGCCTCCGCTGGAGGAGGGACCGGGACAGTCCCGGTGCGTGGTGTGGGACGAGCCCACGGGCGCGATCGAGGGACTGGCGCGCGCGGCCACCGCGGCGCGGGTCACGGTGCCGATGCTGCTGAACGCCGCCTTCCAGCGGGCGGTGGGCCAGGTGTGGGGGCTGGGGGAGTTCCTGCTCGGATGTGTGGCCGAGGGACGTTCGGTACCGGGCTCGCGGGACCTGGTCGGGTGTTTCGTGAACACCATCCTGCTGCGGGCTGACGGCTCTCGCGGAGGGACGGACCGCGAGGTACTGCGAGCCAGCGGGCGGGAGTTGGCGACCGCGTTGACCACACAGGACGTGCCCTTCGGCGCGGTGGCGAGCCAACTGCTGCGCGAGGTGCGGCCGAGACCGCGCTACTTCCCACAGATCTATCTGAGCATGGACGGACCACATCCGTTGGAGCTGCCCGGCCTGGAGTGTTCACGGGTGCGGATCTACCACCCGCAGGCCAAGTTCGAGGTGGCGCTCATCCTGGAGTTCACCGAGGACGCGGTGCGGGGAGTGCTGCAGTACCGCACATCGGTGCTGACAGAGCGGACCGCCCGGCGACTGGTGGATGCCTTCACCGACGGGCTCCGTGAACTGGTGAAGGCATACGACCGGACCGGGTGAGCCCGCGCCCGTGGGCCCGGGGTTCCACCTGGGTGGTTCGGAACTCCGGCTGTCCTGTGGGTTAGGCGGTGCGTTGGGCGAGGACGCGGTAGGCGTTGGACAGGCCTCGGTCGCGTCCCAGGGGCGCGGAAACGCGGTCGATGATCAGGGCGGTGAGGGCGAAGGGGATGCTGGCGATGAACGCCGTCTTACGGAGGATGGTGCGCCAGCGTGGCGGCGGGGCCGGGCGCCAGGCCAGGTCCTCTCCACCGATGGTGGCCGCGCTGACCCTCAGCAGGACGGCGCTGATGGCGTCGGTGGGGATGTGGGGTTCTCCGCGCTGCTCGGCGACGACGGTGAACCCGAGGTCTTCCAGCCGGGTACGGAGGTTGCCCAGCGGCATCATGTGGAGGTGCTGTGGCTGGAGCCAGGGGGTCCACCAGCGGCCGAGGAGTCGACGCCAGGTCGACTCGGGGTCCGGCAGCTCGATGGACAGATATCCCCCGATGGGCAGCGCGGTGTGTGCGGCGGCGATCTCTTTGCCGGGGTCCAGGGTGTGTTCGAGGTAGTGGTACATGCTGATCACGTCGTACTGCCCGGCGATCTCCTGGGCGAGTTCGACGAAGTGCCCTTGGTAGGCGCTGCCGATACGGCCTTCTTTCTGGCCGATGTGGACGCCCTCGGTGATGTCCAGTCCGTCGAACTCGGTGTCGGGCAGGATCTTCTTCGCGTCGTGGGGGAAGTGTCCGTGTCCGGTACCGACGTCCAGCCACCGCTTGGGTGCGCCGGCTGCGGTGTGGACCATGCGAGCCCGGCCTTCGTGTCCTGAGCGGTTGAACTGGAGGGTCGAGTCCATGTCTTTCGCGCCGAGCCCGTCGTAGAAGTCCCGATAGTAGAATTCGAGACCTTTGGTGTTCAGGCGCGGATTCTGAAATATGTGCCCACAGTCCGTGCAGGATTCCAGGACGAATCGTCCGGGCTTGTGCTGTATGACGTCTGTGGTGCGCAGAACCACGGTGAACGGTTTCGTTGAGGAACACCACGGGCAGCTTTCCCGGCGTTCCTCGAAGAACTGGTCGGTGCCTTCGGCAAGGTCAGCCGTGTAGGCGGGCCTCCGTGCCGCGATCTCTTCGCTCTTTGTCATGGACGCGGATGCTATCCCGTCCCGGCCAGCTCGGACACCGCAGAGAACCCCAGTATTTCCATGGCCGTGATGCGGTCATTTCATGTGTCTAGGTCTTTTTGCGGGCTGTTGGGGGACCGAAGGGGGCGTCCTACGCCCCGTAGACGTGAGTCGGTGATCATCGGGCCCGTACGGCCGGCTTCGCGCCACGCGGTCTCGGTGATGGGTGTCGCGTGATGTTCGTTGGGTGTGCGTCATAGGTTTTCACTGGTGCCGGGCTGGGCCGCTGATGCCGGGGCCAGGGTGTCGTTCTGTCAGTGGAGGCTGGTGTCGTTCGGTGGGCGGGAGGCTTGTCACTCCTGTGGGTGGGGGTGGCGAAACGCCGGGTTGGGCTGTGTCGTGTCTGGCTACGCTCGGCGCATGCCGTCGTTTGCGGGTGATCTGCGTCATGGCGGCACCTCTATGAAGTGACCGGCACGGGAGCCCACTCTCAACCGCGTGAACTTCGAGCGGATCGACGTCCCAGCAGGACGCCCGCCAGGCCCGCGCCGCCCACCTCGCTGCTGCTGTCCGCGCGATCCTGCTGTACGGGATCGGCTCCTTCGCCCAACGCCCCCGCACGGTCACCGGCACCACCCCCCGCACCCAGGAACGCGACATCCCCGCCGACGCCGAAATCATCAACTTCGACGACGAGATCATCACCTGGCAAGAGCCCACCGGATTCAGCCGCGACTGCAACGCCCATCCCGAATGGGCCGCCGCCCGCGCTGCCCTGCTCACCCAACGCCACCGCGCCGACGACACCTGGGCCGGTGCCCTGCACGCCGCCCCCGGCACCGTCATCGCGTTCCGCACCGACGCCCTCTACCTCACCCAGCCCCAGACCTGGCCCTACCACCAACAGCCCGGCGACTACCTCAAGAGGGGCCACCTCACCGGCCCCGTCGCCGCACCCACCACCGAGGAAGAGCTCCTCACCCTGCGGGACGCCGGCCGCGCCGCTCACACCCCCTCACCGGCAGAGGAAGACGCCTGATGCCGGTCCGGGCGCCGACAGACCGTGCCCACACCGGCGTTGAACGAGGCCGCCCAGCTCGCCGACCGCCTCCGGCAGGCCGGCTACACCAAATGCGACATCGCCCGCATCATCGACCGTGGCCCCTCCCTGGTCTCCCAGTTCTACACAAAGAACAAAGGCGCCGCCTTCGTCCCCGCCCTTCGCGAAGTCCTCACCGCCGTCGAGACCGCCGGCATCATCGACCTGCCCGAACTCACCGCCCTCGCCGCCCGCCACACCCACCGCCGCACCAACGCCGCAGGCCGACGCGCCCGCGTCCGCTCCAAAGCCGTTCTGATCACCCCCACCGGATCCGGCACCGGACGCGTCGGCGCCCAGGCGATTGCCTCCGGCTCCTCCCGACTGCGCCCGCTTATCGCCGAAGCCGCCCGCCGCGGCCTGCGCCTGGCCTTCACCGTCCGCCTGGCCAGAACGGGCTACCTGCCCCCCTCCGGCAACCGCACCGACTCACCCGGCATCCGCCGCGACGTCACCCAGCGCGCCGACCACACCGAGGAACGCTCCTACGGATCCGCCCAGACCGGCGGCTTCGACGCCACCGACGTCGCCCACCGCGTCGACACCCACGCAGGCGATGGCACCGCAGCCGTCCACGCCTGGCTCGTGGAAACCGGCCGGACCCATCCCGACGCCCACATCCCCCACCTTGAGATCCGCACCTGGCGGCCCCGCTGACCCGCCCCGGGGTCCTGCGGGCCAGGCCGTGGGTGGACGGGTGACGGGTGTGGGGTCGCTATCACGTGTCGAACGGAGCGGTGTGACGGCTGGTGTCGAACAGTCGGGTGATGCCCGTGGTGAGTTCGGTGGTGAGGTGGAGGCAGGTGCGCAGCCGCCGCTCGGCGCGCGGTGGCAGCGCTTCGGGCTGCGCCCGGTGAAGCAGGCCGAGCCGGCGGCGGATGGAGGCGCACTGTGCGAGAGCGGTCGTGCGGTCGGTGACGCGCAAGGTGATGGACTCCCACAGGCTCCGCATGCTGCCTGACACATCGTCGATCGCTGTCGGCGCATGGGGGAGTTCTGCGCGCAGGATGTCCAACTGGCCGTCCAACGCGTCGAATACCGCATCGAGGTCGCCTCCGGAACGTCGGGTGGTGGTCTGCAGGGGAGTGTCAGTTGGGCATCGTCATCTGAGCGTCAGTGGCACAAGCCCGGTGAGCTGGCAGTTGGCACTGACGGGTGATGCTCATCTGCTACTGACATGAGTGACGAAGGGGCAGGTCGTTCTCGTGCAGACCGCTATCCCACTTTCGGCGTACCGGTGGAGAAAGACGTGAGCGGCCTCGTTGCTCTCTTGGGCTGGGTCGGGGAGGTCCTGGAAGTCGAACCACTCCCCGTGAGTGCGCCTGGCGTCGAATTGCTCCGGCAGGTAGCGCTCAAGAGGGGACCCGGCGCGAGCGCTCCAGTGAAGTTTCAGTGTGGTAGCGGTGCCTGACTGCAATGACTTGATCCGCTGAGCTATGTACTTCGCAACGCCGATCCGGGCTCGTCATTCACCGCGCGGTGGACTGCTGCGTACAGTCGTTGATTTTCACAAGGAGGTCGTTTTGGGGTCGTCGCCCGCAGTAGGCCGCAAGTCGTCGTCGGGGGCCGTTCTTTGGCTTTCCGCTGAGCGGCCCGGCGTTCAGGGTGTGTAGTGGTTCGCGGCCAGACCTCAACCGGGTGGCGGCAGTTGGCGGCGGCGACCACCGGCCCCGCCGCGCGTACAGCGAGCCGACAGCGAAGGAGCGGCCCCGGCCGGGCTCTGGGCGCTCACTGGCTGGGGCGGAGAGCCGGAACAGCCCGTCACGCCACCGTCGTTGACTGCCCTGGCGTGAGCGGTCCGCATCGTCCACCCGTGGCCTCTCCGCGTGCACGCTGTCTGTACGCAACCCGGGGGAGTTGGGAACATGAGCGGACAACCGGGCAGGTAGGGAGTGGTGTCATGGGTTCGGACGAGATCAGGTCCCAGGGCTTCAGCCTGAAGGAACTGTTCCGTGACGTGACCTACGAGATTGACTTCTACCAGCGCGACTACACCTGGGGCGAGGACGAAGTCCGCACACTGCTGCGGGATCTGTGCGGATCGTTCAGGAACTGGTCCACCAACCCGTCCTACCTGCGCCGGCCGCACACCGCACCTCAGTACTTCCTGGGGCCGTTCGTCTACTACGAGCCCTCGAAGAACCGGCGCTACCTCGTCGATGGGCAGCAGCGGTTCGTCACGCTGCACCTGCTCTTCCTGCAACTGCGGCTGGCGGCCCAGGAGCGTGCAGACAACCGGGCCGTCGACCGGCTCAACCGGGTGATCACGACGGACGGGGAGCACTTCTCGCTCGGCATTACCGATCACGAACCCGTCCTGCGCGCGGTCGCCGACGCTCGCACCTACGAAACAGACGTGGGGGATTCGCTCTCCCGCCGCAATCTGTGGGCGCGCAGCCGGCAGGTCGAATCCCAGCTCGCGGAAGAACTCGACGCGGAAAACCTGACCAGGTTCACCGAGTGGCTGCTGGACCGGGTGGTCCTGGTCGGGATCCGCGCGGCCAGTGCCGACCACGGCTATCGGATGTTCGAGACGATGAACGACCGCGGTGCCCGCCTGACCGCCGTGGACCTTCTCAAGAGCCACCTGCTCTCCCACGTCGGAGCGGACGAGGACCACCTCAACACCCAATGGCACGAGATGCTGCGGGAACTGGCCACCGACCGGGAAGACCACGCAGCCGCATCCCGCTTCATCAAGGCCTTCCTGCTGGCCCGCTGCGCCCGCGAGGGTCAGGACGAGGACCGCCGGCAGATCGACAGCAACCTCAACGTATGGGTCCGCCAGAACGCCGCCCACCTGCACCTCGTTCCTGAACGCCCGCACAACTTCCTGCAGTTCGTGCAGGACCTGCTGAAGTCGGCCAGGCTCTTTCGGTCCTTCCTCGCCGCCGGCCGCGCACTCAAGGCAGGCGGCGACCGCCTGGAGACGGTGCTCTTCAACGAACGTAACGGGCTCACCTGCCAGGCTGTTGCCATCCTCGCCGCCATCGACCCCGACGACCAGCCCTCCGATGCCAAGGACAAAGGCCGTCTCGTCGCCGACTACATGGACCGCTGGTACGCCCTGAGGGTCCTGCAGGATTTGCCCGTGCAGTCCGCCGACGCCGACACCCTGACCCACGACACCCTCGTGCCCGTCCTGCGCAGGTGCCGCACCGTGGCCGACGTCGCCGCCGCGCTCGGCGACCTCGCCACCCAGGATCCCGGCTCGATCCGCGACGCGGTCACGCTCGGACTGCGCGGCAACAACGCCCACCAGATCCGCTATCTGCTGGCCCGGGCCACCGCCTACGTCGAAGAGGCCTGCCAGCGCCCCCATGACGTGCTTGCCTACCTCGACCGGGACCGGTTCCACATCGAGCACCTGTGGGCCAACCACCACTACCGCGTGAGGGAGGAAATACCCGACCCCGTCGTCTTCCGTAGCCGCCGCAACCAACTGGGCGGTCTGGGCCTGCTGATGGGGCGAGAGAACTCATCCATCAACGACCTGCCCCTGCACGACAAGGCCGCCTACTACGCTCGCAGCAACGTCCTGCTGGGCATCATCGCGCCCGGCTACGACCAGCGGAACCCGCTGCTGCGCGAGTTCATCAAAACCCACAAGCTCGACAAACTCCTCAGGCCGTTCGGCCCCCGGGAGACGATGACCTCACTCGTCCAGACCCGCCAGGAGCTGTATCTGTGCCTGTTCGAACACATCTGGAACCCTGAGCGCCTCGGCCTGCCCATCACCCCAGTCAGTGAGCCGGAAGACAGGGCCCAGTCACCGGTGCGGCAAAGGCAGGTTGCCACGCGGCGTCGACCGGTGTCCGGGCGCCGCCGCACGGACGTTGCCCGCATGGTCGCCGCCCGGATCGTTACCGCTGGCACACGGATTGTGCTCACCTACCGCTCCACCGATCACTGGGCCACCATCGACGAAGACGGCGGCATCATCCTCACCGCGACCGGCGGCACCCCCTACGGCCGGGTCGACGAGGCTGGCGCCGTCGCCCGCGGCACCAAGACCTGCCAGGGCATGAAGGAATGGCACATCGAAGACGAGGCAGGCGCACGTATCAGCCTGCGCACCCTGCGCGATCGCGCAGTGGCCTCCGGCGTCCTCTGACCCCTCCCGGGCCGCATCACCGGCACGTACGCGGCCGCTACCCTCGTGGCAGAACATGTCCGGCGAGAACCCGCTTCGTCTGCCGCCCCGCTCCGGCGCTCCGTCAGGCCCGCAATACCCTTCTCCCACCGTCCACCAGTTGGATTCCATCGATGCGGTGGTCGCTGCCGTCCGTGGCTACGTCACCCCCGGCCACGCGCGTCGCGGACTTCGCAAAGGGTGGGGAGGCGGTCGCGATGGGCACGCAGGGCTTTTGCGCCCGACGACAGGCCCGGGGTGAAGAGGCTTTCTTCAGGGCGGCGATCCGCAAGACGGTGGTGGGCGCGTGCCGCGGCCAGCAGGGGCCGCGCCCAGGTCGGCACTTCGTACAGGCGGCAGCGCCGGTGGCCGGGGCTGTGCGTGCGCAGCAGGGCAGCGTCGCTGCTGACGTCGATGTCGCGGGTGTCGCGGAGTGCGATCTGTGTGGTGCCGGTGAACGCGAGCACGCTCAGGGCGCCTGCTACGAGCGGGTGGGCGAGGGCGGCGAGGTATGCGGAGTCCGCAGGGGGGACGGGCAACGCGGGAAGGGGAGATTCCTGCTGGGCTGTTGCGGCGGCTCCCGTGCAGGACTGCCCGGGGCGTGGTGGAGGGGCCGGCCCTGCCTGAGCGGCCTGTGCCGGCAGCAGTTGTACTGCATGCAGGAGCGGGGGAGTGGGAGCTGATGTCTCCGGTGACGCTGGTAGTGGCGGGAAGAACGGGCGCGCGGGGCGCGGGCCCGTTTCGGCGAGTGCGGCGTGGAGTTGATCGAGGCCGGTGAGGTGGTGCTCGAGGCAGGCCAGCATCGGGGGCATGCGCCGCGCGGTGGTCTGCCACAGCAGGGTCAGCTGAACTCCGGTCTTCTCGCGCCAGGCCAGCAGCTGATCCAGTCGTGTGGTGGTCAGCAGATGGGCGCGGGTGACGACCAGGTGCCGGAGCCCGGTTGCGGCGCTCCATGCGGCGGCGGCCAGCCAGGCGGGGCGCACCGAATCCAGCCGGCTGTCGGGGCCGTCGGGGCCTGATGCCAGTCGCTTGCCCAGGGCGTAGAGGACGTCGTGGGCAAGCGTGGCGGGGTGGCTGCTGGCGGGGGTCGGCTGGATGGTGATGCGACCCGACTCGGGCTGGTGGGCGTTGAGGGCGGCCCGCGTGGAGGCGACATCGTCCTGCTCGTCGATGACGACGGCCAGCCTGCGCGGTACGCGCGTCACCGCCACCTGCCTTCCGTATCGTCTCCCGCGGGGGAGTGGTTCTGCTTCCTGCGGCGCTGCCGATCTTTTTGGGGCGGGTGTTGGGCGCGGGCGCGGTGCCGGCCGGCCTGGCGGCTACATGCCGCCGAGTTTGCTGTAGACCCAGCGGATCAAGTCGTCGTTGATCTCTGTCAGGTTCATCTTTCTCATGCCGTTGAGCAGGTGCTTGGTGATGGTGGCCCAATTGCGGAAGTTGCCGTGCGCCGCGGCCCGGTCGATCCCGACGATGGTGCGCGCATCCACCTTTGACCACATGGAGTGGAAGGCCGGCAGGGTGGCCACGACCTCCTGGCGCGACATGCGTGTGAACTTCTGCCAGATGAAGATCCTGGAGGCGAGCATCGGTTCGCGTTTGAGGACCTCGTAGCAGCCGTCCCCGCCGGCGAAGATCACCGTGATCTGGCTGTCGCGGTCGTCCCACAGGTGTCGCCAGTACTCGAAGGAGCTGCGTCCCATCCACTGCGCTTCGTCGCAGACCAGGACTCGGGGCGTTTCCGCCAGGGTCTCTTTGAGCAGGGTGTCGAACTCGATCGGCCGGGCCGGCGGATCGCCGGGCAGGCCCAGGGCCTTGAACAGGCCGTGCCGGATGTCACGGGGCGTGGGGCCCGAGCGCAGCTCGAGGCGGTAGGTGAGGTCGGGGGCGAGTTTGCGGAGCGCGGAGTTCACGGACGTCGTCTTGCCGAATCCGGCCCGCCCGTAGACGCACATCATGCCCTGCGTCTCGATGGTGTCCTGGATGTTGTCCACGGTCGTCAGCAGGCTCTCCGTGGCGACCACATGCGCGTCCAGACGGTGGAAGTGATCGGTGCTCTCCGCGGGGAGCCGACCGAAGTTCCTGATGCTGTCCATGGGTGCGTTGAAGGCGTTGTTCATGAGTGATCCTGAGAGGCGTCGGAGGTGGTGTCGGGCGCCACGGGGCGGGCCCAGTCGTCGCAGGCCGGCAGGTGCGGGATGTAGCCGGGATTGGCCATCCGGGACAGATCCAGCGCGGCCGTATCGGACAGTTCGGCTTCGGCCTCCTGTTCGGTCATGGCCTGCAGCCGCTGCGGCGGCTGCGCGGAGGTGACGGCTTCGTAGCGTTCGCGGCGCAGCTTGGCGGCCGCCTTCGCATCCGTGCGCAGCCGCCGGGCCTTGGCCGTGCGGGCGCGACGGACCTGACGGACCTGCTCCGAGGTGGCGGCGCTCGCCAAGAACGCCGACCCCAGGTGCGCGCCGTGCAGGTCGAAGACCTCGATGCTGGTCTCGTGGTGCGGCAGGCAGCGCAGGCTCACCCGGGTGCCGACGCGGCCGACCATCCAGTCGGCGATGTAGTACCGCTTGCGCCACTGCACCCCGTGCGTGGTGATGGTGCGGGTGCGGCCGTCGTCGTGGAGCCCGAAGAAGGCCAGCTGCTCGGCGGGAACGTCATACAAGGGCGTCGGGTCCGCCCGCCACGCCTCCAGCGGAGTGCGTCCATTCAAGGGCTTGGGTGTGTGCTCGGTGTTCCACCACTGCACCCAGTCCAGCAGGACTTTGACGAACGCCTCGAAGGTGAGCGCCGGCGCATCCGGATCCACGGCGCGTTTGCCGGACAGCGTGGGCTGGCGGGTATAGCGGGGCAGCGAGATGAACAGCATCTCCTCCACGGCACCGTTGAGGGCTTCGATGCTGCCTTTCAAGTAGGGGGTGTAGGGCGGCAGATCGACGACGGGCACGACGTGTGCGCCCAGCGCGGAGGTCACGGCCGCGGACAGATATTCCTTGCCGCGGTCCACCCGGACCAGGCCCGGCAGCCCTCCGGCCGGGCCGAACGTGCCGGTGCGGTCCAGCGCGGTGCGCAGTGCGGCCAGCACCGCGTCGGTGCTCGGCGCATGCGGGGTGACGGCCACCCCGAGGATGACGCAGGTCGCACAGTCGATGAACCAGGTCAGCCAGGGCCGTACGAGCTCGTCTTCGACCCACACCTCGACCGGCACGCACTTGTTGTCGCCTTCCCATGCGGCGTTACGCTCGTGCGCCGGGCGCTCACAGAAGATGTCGTAGGCACGGCGCGCTGCCTCCCCGCGCGCGAGACCGGACCGCTCTCCACGGGTCAGGTCCCGGCGCAGGGCTCGGTGCAGGGTGGCCAGCGACGGCACCTGCTGGCCGCCATCGGATGCGGCGCGCCTGCGTAGTTCCCGGTGCACGGCGGAGGCGTTGCCGCCCCACAGCATCAGCAGCTGCCGGATCTCCGCAGTGATTGTGAAGCGCTCTCGGCTCTGCGCGGTGTGCCGGCCGGTGCGGCGGGCCTCGGCCAGCCACCGCCACACGGTGCGCTCCGAGCGGCCCAAAGCCTGCGCGGCCAGCTTCACATGGACAGTGAGCAGTTGATTTCGCCGGTCCAGAGCGATCAGCCGCGGTACCGCGGCCTCACGCCCGGGCCGGGCGGAGAGCACCGATGGGTCGGGGTGCGGTGGTTGTGGAGAGGAGCCGCTCATGCGGTTGGCCTCCTTTCGGGTCGAGGGGGTCGGCGTAGGGATCGGGCCCCCGAACAGTGGTCGCTTCCGCTGTGCCGATCAGGGGCGTGCCGCGGACGCGGGCAGGCCTCATGACAGCCACGCAGCCGGCAAGACGCCGTGTGTACGGGCCATTGCCCGGCTCCAGGCGCGCCCCGGCGCGCGGTTGGCTGCGTCCCATGCCCAGCGATGCGCGTACCAGAGGGGACCGGCGGAGGACGAAGCAGGCGCGTTCGGCCCGCGCATCCCCCCCCGCCGGGCGATGCGCGGGCCGCCCTGCGGCGTGAACGCCACCCGACGCGCGCCCGTGCGTCCGACCGGACGCCAGGGCCCGTACTCAGGCGGGTTCCACCGGCTGCGGCAGCTCTTCGCGGACGAGCTTGAGTAGCTGCTCTCCGGTGAACCAGGTGCTGCTGGAGCCGTGAGCGGTCTTGGTGACCGTCAGAACGTCATCGAGCGCCTCGACCACCGGATACAGGTGACTGATGACGGCGACGAGTTGGTCCGAGACGACGCCATTCCTCAAGGCGTACAGCGTGTCGTCCAGGCGCTCGGCGTCCAGAGAGGCAAAGCCCTCGTCCAGGAACAGGCTCTCCACCCGCCGGTGCCCGCGGCCGTGCAACTCGACGAGCGCGAGGGCCAGGGCCAAAGAGGCCTGGAAGGTCTCTCCGCCGGAGAGTGTCTCCGGGCTGCGCACCAGGTTCGTGGGCAGATCCAGGATCTGGAAGTCCTCGGCGAACGCGTAGGTCCCGTTGGAGAGTTCCTGCAGGATGCGGCTGCCGGCGGCCAGCAGGGAGCGGGTGCGCCGGTTGGTGAGGTAGGTCAGGAACTTGCCGTCGGTGAGCTGGTCGGTGACCGCCTTCCACACGGTGATCTGCTGTTCGGCCGCTTCCATGGCCTGCGACAGCGCATCGTGATGAGGGATCTTCGACAGGGCGGTGCGCCGTTCGGCCATGGCCGTTTCGTGGGCGGCCTCCGCGGTGATGGTCTTGTGGCTGAGCGGATCGAGGACGGCAGACGCCAGCAGATCGCCGTCATCCGGCAGCGCAAAGCCGGGGTCCGGGTCGGTGTCGGTGGCCTCGGCGCCGGCCTGAGCCATGAGCTCGTCCTTGAACGCCCGCAAGACGGCGGCGGCCTGCCGCCGTGCCTCCTTCAGGTCCTCGGACAGCCGATGGCTCAGCGCCGGCAATGCCTGGGCCCAGGTGCCGGCGGCCGGCAGGTCACCTTCGTCGGAGACCAAGGGCAGCTCCAGCGGCAGACTTACGCCGAGAACGTCGGCGGCGTGGGCGGTTGCGTCCGCCCACCGTTCCAGCTGATGCAGGAGCTTGCCCATCGGCGCCTCGACTGTGCGCTGGCGGCGTTCCTCCAATGCACGGCGCTGTGCGGCATGCTCCGCCAAGGCCTCACGGGTCTGCTCTTGATCGGCAGCGATCTTCTGCAACTGCGCCAAGCGCTGCTCTCCCGCCTGCTGTGCGCGGGCGATCGCTGATGCGTCAGGCAGCTGCGTGGGCGAGGGCTGGGCGGGCCGCACCGAAGGCGGCAGCCCCGTGATCTGTTCCACCAGGGCCAGTTCGTCGCTCTCGAGCTGTGCGATGGCCTTGTCCAGGCGCTTGCGGTCGCGCTGCAGTCGGCTGCAGCGGCGCTTGAGATCGGCACGAGCCGCCTCGTTCTCGGCCCGCAAGGCGGCCGCCTCCTGCGTGGCCCGGGTAAAGACCGTGAGGGAGTCCGCCTCCACCACGGTGCGCAACGGCGCCACCAGCCCCCGGACGATGCGGCCGAGTGGGGCACGGCTGACGGGATCCTGCTCGCTTACGGCACGGGCTCGCGCGACAGCGTCCCGGTCCAGCGTCGCCAACGCGGCGGAGGCAACAGCAGCGGACTGGGACCGCAGCTCCTCGATGCGCTCGTGGACCTGGCGCACAGATGTGTCCAGTCCTTCGGCAGCAGCCTGACGCTCGCGCTGATGCTTCGCGAGCGTCTTTTCGGCGGCGCTCAGCTCCGAGGCGGTCTCGGCCAGCGCGGTCTCCGTCTTGCGGACCGCGGCCGCCCGCATGCCCGCTGCCCGCTTGGCCCCTTCCAAGGCCTTGGCATCCAAGGGCGGCGGGGGAGTGAAGTCCTGCGGGAGTGCCCGGCGGCACACCGGGCAGGACTCACCGCATGTGAGATGGGCCCCGGCACTGTGGGCGGCGTCAGCCTGCTGCAGCGCCGTCAACTGGTCGACTGCTGCTTCGTGGGCGCCACGCAGTTCGGCGAGCTTGGCATCCAACGCGGTCTGGCGCGCGCGCAGATCCTGAACCGTCTCCCGCAGCACCGGCTCGGCGTGCCGGTAAGCGGCCACGCCACCGGCCTCCTGCAGGGCTTGGCGCACAGCGTCCTGGATCTGTTCGCTGTGCCCGCGCACCTCGCCGCTGACCCGCTCGGCCTGTGCGGCCGCCTCCTCGAGTACCGCTTGCTGTTCTTGTCGCTCGAGCAGTTCCTGGCGGGCCCGCACATCCTCCTGCTCCTGCTCAAGGTGTGCCTGCTGTTCCTGTTTGAGCCGTTCGTGCCGGGCGCTGAGATCACTGATCTGGGTGGGCAGCATCGCCAGCACCGCCACCGCACCGGGCAGGGACATGAGCGTGTCGCCCCCCTCAGCGGCCTGGTCCAGTTCTGCCCGGGCCGTCGCCAGCCGGCCTGTCAGCGCCTCGGTGTTCTCCTGCAACAGAGCGGACTCGCGCTCCAGTTCCTCTTCCTGGGCGGTGATCGCAGCGATCGCCTGGGCCGGATCGTCCACCGCGCGCTGGCGCAGCAGCCGTGCCGCTTTGTCCAAGTCCTTGATGCGGGGCTGCTGCGCTGCCTGTTCCTGCGCCGTGCGCAGCATGTCAAGGCGGGCACGCCGTTGGCGGGCCATGCCGCGCATGCGCGTCGCCTCCCGCTCCCACCGGGCGGCGTCGGCCCGGGGATCGTCCCCCAGGTGCGCCTTGGCCCGGGCGGCCTCGGTCAGGCCGGCGTTGAGGCGCTCCATGCGCACCAGCGCCCAGGAGCGCACCCGCTCCAGTTCGTTGATGCCGAAGACGCTGCGCAAGATGCCCGCGCGTTTGCTGGGGGAGGTCTTCAGCAGCGCATCGAACTCACCCTGGCGCAGCAGCACTGTGCGTACGAAGCCCTCGAAGTTCAGACCGACGATGTCTTCGATCGCCTCGTTCACCGCGCCCATGTTGTCGACCCGCTGGTCCGCATCCCCGGCGGGCAACGGCGAGAGTACGGCCTTGGGGTGCTTGCCGTTCGCGGTCAGGGCGCGCGAGACACGCCACCGCTGCCCGCCCGAGGAGAACTCCAGCTCCACACTCATGCTCGCGCAGCCGTGACTGATCAGTTCGTAGCCGCTTCTCGCCCACGATGACCGCCCGTACAGGGAGAACAGGATCGCCTCCAGCATCGTGGTCTTGCCGGTGCCGGTGGCTCCGAAGATCCCGAAGAGGCTCTTGCCGGTGAAGTCGATCGTGTGAGTGCCGCGATAACTGCGCAGGTTGGTGAAAGTGAGACGTTCGGGCCTCACGACGCCTCCGTCCAGGGGTGGGCCAGCGCGGCACGCAGCAGTTCCTCCGCCGGCACCGGCGGCGGGTCCTCCTCGTCGAGTTCGCCGAGCAGGCTCGTGAACGCGGTGACGGCGTCCTGCGCGCTGCCGGCGGACATCCTGCGCTCGGTGAGGTAGGCGCCGAAGGCGTCGGACAGATCCGGCTCCTCGTCGAGTCCGGTGCCCAGCACCGATTCGGGCGAGGCATCCTGGGCGGCCACCGCGTTGACCAGGATCGCGTCGGGCACGATCTCGGCGACCTTGCGGCTCAGGTGCGCGTCCCCCTCCTCGCCGGTGATCTGTGCGTTGAGGAAGGCTCCCGCATACTCGTCGGCCCGGGCCGCGAGCTCTTCGAGCGTGCCCTTGAAGGGGACCAGCGGACGGCCGCTGGTCAACGGACGGGGCAGGGCCCCGATGCGACGGCCGGGATGTGCCTCGACGAGGACAACGCTCTTGGCCTCGCCGGCCTCGCCGAAGTCGAGTTGGAGCGGACTGCCCGCGTAACGGGCGGCGCCGGCCCGCACACCGGCTACCGGCTGCGGGGCGTGGATGTGCCCGAGCGCGGCGTAGTCGACGGGCGGGAGGTCTGCTGCGGGCAGCGGGTAGTGCCTCTCGCAGTCCCCCTTGTGCCTACGGTTGGAAGGCTCGGTGCCGGCGATGAACACGTGGGCCGCGAACACCAGCACATCCCGCTTGGGGTCGTGCCCCTCGAACAGAGCAGCCGTCAGGCGCGCCTGCAGTTCGCGCATCGCCGCGGCATAGTCGGCATGGGTCGTGCCGAACACCATCGAGCGCTCCCAGAACCGGTTGGGATGCACATACGGCATGACAGCCAGCCGGATGCGCTGCTGGCCGCCGCAGGTGTCGAAGGTGAGGACACCGCCGTCCTCGGGTTCACGGAACCGGTCGATGAAGAACAGCCCGCGGCCGCGTGCAGGGCCGGTGAGGTAGCGGAGCAACTCGAAGTCGTCAGGGGAGTCGTGGTTGCCGGCCACGACCACTGTGGGGGCCACCGCGGCAAGCTGGTCCAGCACCCGCACGGCACGCAGCTTCTCCCGCGATGAACGGGGGGAGTCGAACAGGTCCCCGGTGTGCACGATCAGGTCCGGCTTGCTCTCCTGGGCGATGGACACGATCTCGGCCAGTACGGCGTCGAACTCCTCGTCCCGGGAACGCCGGTACAGCGAGCGGCCCAAATGCCAGTCGGAGGTGTGCAGCAGCCTGCTCATACAGCGCCTTTCCTAGTGCACAGGATGGGGGGGGAAGAGGCAGAGGTCTGCCCTCGAGGTCGGGACTGTACATCAAAAAACCTTCAGAAAGTTGAGCGAACATGCGTAATCCTGTGTCGCTGTTATCATGCGCCCATGCACGAGCACCTGGACGCTCTCGAAGCGCGCATGCAACAGCTGCAACAGGACATACGGCAGGCGCGTATCGAGCACGACAGCGCCCGTGTCCGTGTGCTCAGCGAGGAGATCAAGCGCACCCTGAACGCCTACAACACCCTGCTCGGCGCGGATGACGCACCGGAAACGCCCCGGTCCCGCCAGGGCCAGCCCCAGGCGCGGATCGAGGCCGGCCCCGGCGGGACCGGGCTGCCGGCCCGAGAGCAGGTTCACCAGGTGCTGACTCTCCTGACCGTGCCCGCCGCACCCAAGCTGATCAGCCAGGTCCACGAGGCCTTCTTCTCCGGCCCGTTGAACACCGGGCGGCTGGCAGCCGTGCGCCGGGACGAGGAACGCTCCTTCCGGTCCTCGCCCTATGCGCGCACCTACTACATCTGCTCGGCCCTGACGTCCGACCTGCTCGCCCCAGTACGCGCGCTGCTCGCCCTCAGCACCTGGCCACTGGAACAACGCGTGGTGGGCCCGCTCAGCCACCGCGTCCACTTCCTCACCGCCGCGATCCGCCTCGCGGAAGCCGCCGAAGCCCGCACCGGCGACCCGCTGCAGCACGAGCCCACCCGCCGACTCCTGCTGCACTACAGCCGCAACATCCCCGGCTGCCCCACCCACGGCCCCCTCGACCTTGCTGCACTGCGCCAAGCCGCCGCAGTCGAACGGGACATCCACGCCGACGACGACGCCGACGCCCGCGCCGAGGCCGCCCGCCGCGCACAGCAACTCCCCGACGTGGAGCAGCTCTTCGGTAACACCCTGCGCAACGTCACCGGCCTGCGCCGCACCTCCTGACCGCACGCCGCCGCACCACCGCACGTGAACCAAGGAACGACCGTGAACTCCCTCACCGCGCGGCTGGACATCCTGAGAGGGCCCGGCCCTGCCGTCCCCCACACCGCCCGCACCCTGGCCGCACTGACCACCAACCCCGGATGCGACCGGCGCGCCCTGCTCGATGCGGCCGGCGTCGACAAGGACGCCCTCGCCGCACACCTCAACCTGCCGCGACCGCTGCGCACCTCGGCGATCGCCCTCAACCACGGCCTCGCCTTCGAACGCCAGGTCACCGACCAGGCCGGCGCCGAACTCGTGAAACTCCTCCGGGAAACCCTGGGCCTCACCCTGCCCGAGGTGTCCTACGACGACGTGAACAGCGTGGCCGGCCGCGAGCCGTCCACGCTGGCGCTACGCCATACCCACACCCGCAACCTCATCCTCGGCGCGGCCCGCGAGCCCGCACGCGCCCGCACCCTGATCGACCACCCCGTCCTGCGGTTGACCGTCGCCGGCCACCCCGCCTACCTGGAACCCGACATCGTCGCCTTCCAGCACCACGGGACGTTCCACATCGTGGAGATCAAATCGTTCCCGGTCATCGACGGCCAAGCCGACCCGGCCAAAGTCGCCGCGGCACTGATGCAGGCCGCGGCCTACGTCCTGGCCCTGCGTGAACTCCTGGCCGACGGCGGCCTCCCACCCGAGCGCGTCTCCGAGCAGGTGGTGCTGGTCAACCCCCGCAACTTCTCCCGCCGTCCCACCGCCACGCTCGCCGACGCCGCCCCGAAGATCACATCGCTCCGTCGGCACCTGGACCGACTGCGCCGCCTGCCGGACCTGCTCGACCAACTGCCCCCCAACACCACCTTCGACCTGGCCCTCGACCACGAAGCGACGCCGACGCGACCTCGCGAGGAACTCGCCGCAGCCCTGTCCGCGCCCCGGGCGCACTACAGCCCCAGCTGCCTGCACCACTGCGAACTGGCCCACTTCTGCCGCAACGAAGCCCGCCACCAAGGCCGAACTGCAGTCCTGGGCACCACCGTCCGCGACGACGTCGCGGGCATCGACACCATCGCCCTCGCACTCGGCCTCACCGACGGCCACCAGCACCCCTCACGCGACCGCGCCGACCTCACCCAAGCACTGCGCCACGCGCACCGGGTACACGCCGACGTTCTGGCGGGCACGACATGAGCCTGCTCACCAGCCTGCTGCGCATGCGCGCCGACGCCACTGGCAACGCCCAAGCCACCAGCCGACTTCGCCATCTGCATCTGAGCGACCGGCCCCTGATGCTGCTGCCCCTGCAGCAATCCGGCACCGCAGACCGCCCCCTGGCCGTCATGCTCGGCACTGACCCCGCCCGCCCCGAACTCCTCCTGGCGCCGCCGACCGGCAGCACCACCCTCATGCTCACCACCCTCGCCACGAGAGTCGGCGCCTACATCGAAGAACACCAGCACCGCCGCGAACCCCCGAGGGCCACCTCCGCCCAGCCGGGCCCGCAGCGCTTCCTCTCCGCCCCGCAACTTCTGGTGCCCAACGCCGATGCCGCGGCCTACCTGCAGACCCTCGGACGCGACCTGCGGCTGCGCCCCGGCGGCGCACCATCCGCACACTCCGATCCGATACGACACCTGGGCCAGTGGCTCACCTACTTCGCCAATCGTGCCGAGCTGGCGGGCACGTCCGCCCTCATCCCCATGACCGACTTCCTCACCATGCACTGGGCCACCGGCCAAAGCCCCTTGGAAGACCAGGATCTGGCCACCCTGCTGGCATGGATTGACCCACCCCACCACAACGCCAGCGGCCACCAGGCGGCCCTCGAGGCACAAGACCCCGCCACCCACCGCTCGGCCGGCCCCGCCACCGACCCGGCCTTCGACACCGACTGCCTGGCCCCCCTCTTCACCACCTACCGCACCCGCCCGCGCGAACAAGCCTCCTGCCTGGACGACCTCCGCATCCTCCTGGCCGACTACCTGCATCCCACATGGGAGCGGATGTGGCACGCCTCCATGCTCCTGCAGGCCCTGCCCGAGGCCGCCGGCACCCGGCAGCGCTGGAAACGCGAACGTACCGAGTTCACCAAATTCACCGCCCACCTCTCCCGGGACGGGCGCCCCCAACCCGCCCGTGACAACCCCGTCGCCGCCGCCATCGGCCTGGCCCAAAGGGAACACGCCGCCGCGGTCTTCGACGCCGAACGCGCCCTGGACGACCCCTTCACCCGCGCCGAACTGCGCACGAGCGGGGAAGCCTTCGGTGGCACGGTCACCACCGTCGACGCCGACCACCTCGCGTACGGAAGCGGCAATCGAGCACTGTGGCGCCCCCGCTTCACCGTCTCCACCAGCGACCCGCTGCATCTGCAACCCGGCCAAGCCCTCGCCTGCCACACCCACTCCGGCGCCCGGTACACCATCCTGGCCATCACCCCTCACGACAGCGACACCCTCGTCGACCTCGAAGTCACTGCCGGCATGGGAACCTTGGCCCGCCCCCGCCACGCCGTGCTGCCCGACGCCGGCGAATTCCTGGTGTGCACCCTCGCCCCCGACCGCTACCGCCGGATGCCAGAGTTCCCTGCGCCTGACCAGATTCCCTGGACACATGCAGGCCCTCCCTACCCGCCCCGTAGTCGGCGACGCGCCCAAGCGGCATCCCAGATGCCACCGTCGCCGCATTTGCGCGCAGACACGACGCAACACGCCATCGTGGAGCGGCTGCCCACCCTCACCCACCCTGGACAGGTGGTCAACGCGCCGCCCGGCGCCGGTAAAACCACCCTGGTCATCAACGCCGCGCAGGCCCTCATGCAGGACGGCGAGCCCTGCATCGTCATCACGCAAACCAACACCCAGGCCGACGACCTCGTACGGCGCCTGGCCCGCTCCCGCACGCCCATCGCCCGACTCATCGCCGAGGAACGCACCGTCTCTCCCGACATACAGGCGCTACCTGGTGTACGCGTCGGCCATCGCGTCGAGGACCTCAAAACGGCCCGTATCCTCGTGGGCACCGCCATGAAATGGGCCACCGTCCGCGACCGCCAGTGGCCATGGGCCATCATCGACGAGGCCCACCAGATGCGCTCCGACACCCTCCTGCGCGTCGGCCACCTCTTCGAACAAGCCCTCTTCGTGGGCGACCCCGGGCAACTCGCCCCGTTCTCCCCAGTCATGACCGACCGTTGGGCCGGCCTGCCCCACGATCCCCTGAACAGCGCGGTCGCCGTCCTCCTCGCCCAGAACCCTCAGCTGCCCGTCGACACCCTGACCACCTCGTGGCGTCTGCCACCCAGCGCCGTCCCCCTGATCCGCGACGCCTTCTACCCGTTCACCCCCTTCGATGCCGCGCCCCACCAGGTGGAGCGCACCCTCACCTTCACCGCGAAGGGCTTGCGCACCCCGGTCGACAAGGCCATCGAGACGGCCGCCCGCACCGGATGGGCCCTGCTGGAACTGCCCGCCCGCATCACCCACCGCATCGACGCCGAAGCCTTCCACGCCGCCCTGGAAACAGCCACGAGACTGCTTGAGCGCCAGACCACGGCTTCCTGCGACGCCCACCCCCAAGGCCGCATCCTGAAACCCCGCCACCTGGCCATCGGCGTCGCCCACCGCAGCCAGGCCCGCCACATCCACGCCCTGATGACACGTCACTACCCGCAACTGCGCGGCATCACCGTCGACACCGCCAACCGGCTCCAAGGCCGCGAATACAGCGTCACCATCATGCTGCACCCGCTCTCCGGCCGCTGGGACGCCTCCGCCTTCCACCTGGAAGCCGGCCGTCTGTGCGTCCTTGCATCGCGCCACCGCCACGCCTGCATCGTCATCGCCCGCGCCGGCATCACCTCGCTCCTCGACAGCCATCCCTCCAACGCCCCCGTACACCTCGGAGCCGCATCGACGACCTCCGACGGCTGGGAAGCCCATCACACGGTTCTCGCCCGCCTCGCCCCACACACCATCCGAGCTCCGGCAAGTTGGTGACCGTGGTGCCCCGCAAGGTCGCGGGCGAAGTACGGCGTGGAGGCCGTGGCGTCTACCGCCGGAGGCGCCTGCTGGCGGACGAACTTGACGATGCGCCAGCCCGCCCCGCTGTTCGGCGTCTCCAAGTCGGCGGCCGAACCGCGTTGTCAACCATCTCGGAGCGAAGCTCGCCCTCCAGCCGCGTGAGCAGTTCCGCGCGGCCAGCCAGATCGTGACCGTTGCGACACCGTGAGCCTGCACGGCTTCTGCGCCTGATGCGCGCCACCAGCGTCTCCGCAAGGCCGTTCCAAGGCCGGCAACGTCGAACGGGCCGCATCAGGCAATTCACGCAGGCAGGCAGCCGACGCTCACCCCACGCACATGCCCAACGCCGCAGGTCAGTCGCCCCAATCCTGGCTGGACGACCCGCCGTCGAACCATAGTTCATTCTTGACCCACGGAGGTCGGCATGGTGCACTTGCCGGTGTGACGACCGCTGCACTCCGCATGACGCGCCCGACCATCGATGTACTGCGCTTGCTGCTTGCAGAGCCGGAGGGCGATCCGCTGTGGGGAGCGAAGATCAGCGAGCTGACCGATCTGGGCAAGAGCACGGTGTCGCAGATCCTGGCCAGGCTCACAGCACTGGGCTGGGTCACGCTCCGACGGGAAGAGGAGCCGCATCCGGGCCGCCCGCCGCGTGTGTTCCACTCGATGTCGCCACAAGGGCGTCGACGGGCCAAGACAGCGCTGGCCGCTCGGCAGGCGCGCGGCCCGTGCCGGACCCCTGCCCCCGTCATGTCCCAGAAGCCGCCGGCACCAGCACCCCGGCCCGTAAGTCCCGCGGCAGACAACGCCGCCGGCTACAAGCCGAGCGAGCGAGCTGCACGCCATGCGTCCGGTCAACAGCGCACTGCCGGGGAGCCCCGCACATCCCCAGCGCAGCCCATGCCCAAGCTGGCGGGCTACTGGCCGATCCGCTGGCCATCCCCCGACGCGTTGCGCCGCCTCACAGCCGCACCATCGCCGAACGCCCTCACCGAAGACGCCTGCATGGGGGCCGATGAGCCCCCTCACGACACTGCCGACATCGCCCATCACCTGGCTCCACTGACCGACGCACTCGCCACACTGGACGCCGTCAACCAGAGCCTCACCAAGGACGTCTTCGCCCGCGCCGCTGCAGGCGCAACTCACACCGAGCAATACGAGAAGCTGATCCGGGCCATCGTCATGAAGAGCAACGATCTTCGCCGCACGACCATGCGCGCCCCTCGTACGCGATCCGCCCGCCCGAACGGCGACTGAACCAACCCACACGATCTGCGCGTGGGCCGTCCTCGATTCACCGTTCGCGAGTTCTTGATCGTGAGACCCTCTCCGCGACCCTCGATGGGTTCCGGTGACCGTCTCGCCGTGTTGGGGAGGAGCACCGAGCTCACTCCCGCCGAAGGCCGGGGACCGGTTCCGTTGAAATCGATCATGGCCGTAGCTCGGGGAACGCCTCTTCCCACACCTCTTTGACGGCTCTGCTGATGAACCTGCGCAGCAGCGGTCACAGTTCGAGCAGGATGTCCCGGTTGAGGAAGCGGCGCAGATCCTCGCGCATGCCCTCGGCGAGCACGGTCCTGTACAGGCCCAGGCGCTGGCGTGGCTGGTCCAGATCGAAGGCGCGCAGCCCCGACCAGGCGACGTGCAGAGGCAGTTCCACCGTCCCGTGTTCGGGTCCGGCCAGTTCATCGAGGCCAGAGGCCAGGGGGCAGGCGGTTGCGGTATCGCGTCCGCATCAGGGACGCGATGGATTCGGGGTGGCCGTCCATGGTGTCGATCATGTGTGCCGGCCCCGGGCTGCTGCAGCTGACCCGCCGGAGCTGAGGGGGAAGGAAGGGGGCGGGGCATGAGGAGGGGGAAGAGGCAGGCTGATCCGGGCGGTGACGACGGTGCCCACAGAGGATACGAGTCGTCCGGGATGACGACCGCGCGCCTGGCGGCGGCGCGAGCCATGACGACATAGAGCAGCCGTGGGCCGCTGGGGGAGGGGTCGCCTTCGGGACCGTAGTACTCGGAGTTGCCCAGCAGCAGGATGGTGGTGTCGGCTTCACGTCCCCTGGTCTGGTGGAGATTCATCACCTGCACCGGGTGTGGGCGCGGCCGGGCGCGCTGCCACCAGGCGGAGGTGGCGCCCCTTGGACGGAACCCGGACGTCTTGTGCCGCCCCCTGATACGCCTTATCGGCCCAGCCGTTGATGCCAGCGGCGAGGAGGGCATCGACGATGCTGTGCTCGCGTCCCGCGGTCAGGTGGTGGGTGGCGCAGGGCAACGCGGGCGAGGCCCACAGGAGCCGTCCGAACGGGATCGGTCAGTACCTGGATGTTCACGCCGTGGTGCCGCTTCTTGCCGCAGTAGTAGGGGCGGTCGGCGGCCGATCCGGTTGATCGGCAGCATGGTGCGATCCAGAATCACGAACGCCTTCAAGTGGGCCGTCCTCATCGCTTCATCGAGCGTCGGCGTGAGCGCGGCCAGAGGGTCGATCGCCTCGTGGACGTAGCAACGGCCGGTGCCCGGCTACGGCCACGGCCCGTGACCGGTAAACGCAACCACAGGACCCGCCTTCCTCTTTGACACCCTGTCACCCCACACCTAAAATCGAGTACGATTAAATAAGTGAGTTCACTTGAATGCTGGAGCGGGAGGAGGAACGGAAGTGCTGCTGACCACAGGCCAGGCCGCCCAGGAACTGGGCTGCGCCATCACCACCCTGCGCCGCCTGGTCCACGCCGGACTACTCCCCGACCTCACTCACCACGGCGTGCGCGTGATGATCCCGCTCACCACCGTGCAGAGCCTCGCCGCCCGCACCCACGCACCCCTTCACCACCTGGAGGCAGACGAGATCGCCGTCCTACGCGTGGACGCCGCCCGGCACGCCACCGAGAACGACCGCGACTCGACCGGGTTTGCAGCCTCACTGCCGCCCGAGACCCTGCTCAAAGCGCTGCGCGGGTGGTGGCGCTGCGACGCCGCGAGCGTCGCAGCCGCCGGCGTCCTGCCCGTGACCGTCGCCGGATTCGTGGTGGCCATACTGACCGGGCTGGGGCAGTGGGAGACCAACGCCCAGGGACGCCGCGCCTTCCCGCACGCCCGTCTGGCCGGATACGTCACCGACCTGGCCACTCCCGTCAAACACCTCACCGGGGTCACCGACGACGAGAAACGGCTCGCCGACCACTTGCTCGGGACCCGGCTGCCCTCCCACTCCAGCGGGCCCATCGCCTACGTCGCCACTCGCCCCACCGGCTGACCCGCCACCCCATGCCAAGGACCCTGATGGACGCACAGAGCTACAACGCCACGCTCGCCGACCTGCGGACGGTCCGCGACGACATCAAGAAGACCCAGACGGCACTCGCCAAGCTGGAGGCCGAACGCGACAAGCAGATCGCCCAACTGGCCACCCACGAGAAGGCCAAGGCCGAGCGCATCGCCCCGGCCGCCGGACTGAGCCTGGCCGAAGTCGTCGCCCGCGCCCCGGAACTGGCCCCACAACCCCTGGCCGCCGACGCTACGCCCGCGCCGGAGCCGGCAGCGGCTGACCAACCGGCCGGAGCTCCCTACACTGAACCGCACCCGCACGTACCCCAGCCCACCGCACCGCCGACCGATCCAACCGGTGAAGCCCCGCAGGCACCCGCGCCGCCTGCGGCCCCGACCGCGCCCGTGGCCCCGGCCACCGAGGAGGGCGAGCCGCGCACCCTGCCCTCCATCCCCGACGGCGAGACGGGCGACGCCTGGTTCACCCACACCAAGAACTTGGCCTCCACCCGCCCCAACTTCACCCAGCAGGCCCGCTCCACAGTCTTCCTCGACACTGACACCGGGATCCTGGTCCACCGCAACCAGACCCACCGCCTCGACCTCGGCACCCGGTCCGCGGCCGAGATCCTGACCGCGGTCTTCCCCGTACTGCCCGAGGGCGCCGAACGCATCTACATCACCGCCGGGGCCCCTTGGCACCGCGACGCCGACCGCCACCCCTACCTGCGCGACGCGGTCGCCGCCTGGCTCAACGCCCCGACCCCGGGCTGGCGCACCGACACCGGCCGGGGCCGCGACCGGATGGCCGGCCACTTCGTCCACGCCCGCCACCCCGTCGCCCGCTACCTGCGCGACGACGAGTCCCAGCATGTCGAAATCCGTTCCATGGGGGAGTGGTTCGACCTCGAGGACGGTGACGATCCCGCCACCGCCCGTGATGCCTTCGTCCTGCTCTGGCAGGCGCTGCGCCGGCACTGGGACGACGCCGTCGTGATGGGTTCGCCGTCGCAGACCGGCCGCGACCTGTGGACCCGCACCATCCCCGCCCGCGGCCAATACTCCGACGGCTACCCCGTGCTCTCGGAGGAGTTGCGCGGCCTGCTGCACGCCACCGCCGGACAGGGCCGCAACGAACTCCTCGCCCCGCCGCGCGTACCCGAGGTTCTGCCCCAACTCGTCGAGTACGACCGCACCTTCGCCTACGCCAAGCACACCTGGAAGTCCCCGGTCGGCACCCCCCGCCGCATCACCGGCCGCCAGTTCGCCGCCTGGTCCGACAAGGAGCAGGCACGCGCCCTGTACGGGTGCGGCCACTGGCAGATCCGTGCCACCGTCCCCGACACCTGGGACCACGTCGGTCTCCTCCCGGCGCCCGCCCCCAGCGACCGCGCCTGGCACTACCCGGCCACCCCCGGCACCACCTTTACCACCTGGGCCGGCGGACCTGAAGTCCACACCGCGCTGACCAACCCGCTCACCCCGTGGAAGATCGAAGTCCTCGACGGCCTGCTGTGGGAGGACGGCAAGCCCCTCGACGACTGGGGCAAGAAGCTCAAGGACGCCTGGTCCAACCTGAGCGCCCAGGCCCACTTCCAGCAGGACGCCCGCCAGGCCCGCGCCGCCCACCTCGCCTCCCGCGCCGTCCGCGCCATCCTCCTGTACGGCATCGGCTCCTTCGCCCAACGCCCCCGCATGGTCACCGGCACCACCCCCCGCACCCAGGAACGCGACGTCCCCGCAGACGCCGAAATCATCGGCTTCGACGACGAACTGATCACCTGGCAGAAGCCCACCGGCTTCAGCCGCGACCCCAACGCCCACCCCGAATGGGCCGCCGCCATCTGGTCCGGCGCCCGCGCCGCCCTGCTCACCCAGCGCCACCGCGCCGACGACATCTACGCCGGGGCCCTGCACGCTGCCCCCGGCACCGTCATTGCGTTCCGCACCGACGCCCTCTACCTCACCCAGCCCCAGGCCTGGCCGTATCACCAGCAGCCCGGCGACTACCTCAAAAAGGGCCACCTGGCTGGCCCGCTCGCCGCACCCACCAGCGAAGAAGACCTCCTCACGCTGCGCGATGCCGGACGCGCCGCCCTCACACCCGCCTCGACCACGGCTGGTGCCTGATGCCCCCACGCCGTCGACAACAGGCCACGTCGACACCGGATTTGAACGAGGCCGCCCGGCTAGCCGACCGGCTCCAGCAGGCCGGCTATACCAAACGCGACATCGCCCGCATCATCGACCGCGACCCCTCCCTGGTCTCCCAGTTCTACACAAAACACAAGGGCGCCGCCTTCGTCCCCGCCCTGCGCCAGGTCCTCGACGCCGTCACCACCGGCGGCATCACCGAGGTCCCCGAACTCGCCGCTCTGGCCGCCCGCCACACCACCCGCCGCACCACCGCCAAGGGCACCCGCGCCCGGGTCCGGTCGAAGGCCGTTCTGATCACCCCCACCGGCACCGGTACCGGCCGCGTCGCCGCCCAGGCCATCGCCTCCGGCTCCACTCGCCTGCGCCCCTTGATCGCCGAAGCCGCTGCCCGCGGCCTGAAGCTGGCCTTCACCGTCCGCCTGCACCGGTCCGGATATGTGATGCCGTCGGGCAGCCGTACCGACTCGCCCGGCATCCGCCGCGACGTCATCCAGCGCACCGACCACACCGAGGAACGCTCCTACGGCTCGGCCGCCACCGGCGGCTTCGATGCCGCCGACTTCGCTCAGCGCGTCGACGCGGCCGGCGGAGACGTCACGGCGGCCGTCCAGCAGTGGCTCATCGAAACCGGCCGCATCCACGCCGATGCCCACATCGTCCACCTCGAGGTGCGTACCTGGCGGCCCCGCTGATCCCTGCCGGAGCCACAGGTGGGGAGTCGCCGGATACGTGCGCCCCCACGGATTTCCCATCTCCCGCGGCACGTTCATCGCCCGGATGTCCTGGACCGTCCTGCTACAGATGGCGCGGCCGACACGACGCCACCAGGGCGGGTAAAATCGGAGCCCAAGACCCTGGAACCGTCCCTGGTAGCCCTAGAAAAGGGCAGGCCACCGGCCCAGGGTTCAGGCTTCCCGGGGCCGGTCCGTGGCCTGCGGAATTCCCGGCGGCGTGCCGTTCATGCTGCTTTGTCATCATGCGCGGCCGGGCGCCGCGTAGGTGATGCCGACGTCTCCCGCGGAGGTCGCTGCGAGGGCCACGATCTTCCAGACCACGGCCGGGGCATCAGTCCTGGGGCCGTCGAAGGCGTCGTTGAGGAGCTCCACGGTGAACCCCGTGGCCTGGCCGTCCGCCCCCGCAGCCGAGAACTTGACCTCCTGCGCTGCCCACGGAGCCGCGTCGACCGAGGCGAACTGAACCAGCGCGTGGTACACCGCGAAGTCTTCTCCGTCCCGGGTGACGGTGAAAGTGCCTGGCTCGAGGTGGATGCCGACCTGGACCTGAGTGTCCTTGTGCACGAGAACGGGGTCGCCGGTGATGCTCAGGTCCATGATGCTCTCCAAATGGGTGGGATGAGGCGAGCTCGGCTGCTCGCAGGGCAGTTGACTGCCCATCGGGAGGACGTCGATCGACCGTCAGAACAGGGAGTCCTGGTCGGGAAGCTCTGAGGTCCGGAGCGGTTCCACCTCCTTGCCGCTCCACTTGTCGGCCAGATGCTTGCGCCAGCCCTGCGGAGGCGGCCACGGTACGCCCCACTCGGCGAGTTGCTTCCGGGTCCAGCCGCCGCCGGGAGTCTGTGCGGCGGTGACTTCGTCGGGGGAGGGCACGTATGAGGTCATGGGCGATGCCTGCCCAGGCGATGCAGCCCGACATGCCTCTCCCCCGCCTGCGTGGCCGAGTGTGTCTTGATCTCGCCGGATGGGGAGGGCGGTGGTTCAGCGGGGACACAACAGATGCCACACGACTTCGGTCTCCTGCGGTGCGCGGCGCCAGGAGGAAAGCAGGCGCGAGCCGGTCAATTCATCGAGCAGATCGGTGAGCTGCTGGGGTGTCTGCGCGCACAGGTGCGTCAGGAGGTCCATGTCGGCACTGCCGGCGCCGTCGGGGCGGGTGTGCGCGGCCACCGTGAGCGCGGTGAGCTGGACGGCACTGGGCAGCGCCGCAGACGCGGGCCGGGGGAGCGGAGGCAGCGCCCAGTGCGCGGCACGGGCGCGCCGCGGACGATCGGGCTGGGCCCGCATCGCCGCGTCGAGCAGGCACGCCCGCATGAAGGGGCCCGCACCGCGGTGCAGCCAGTGTGCATACTCCAGCTCGTCCCACAGGTCGGCGCGTTGGTGCAGCCGCATGCCGCGCAGCAGCCCGTGCGGCAGGTGCACTTCACCGCGGCCGTTCGTGCGCAGGGCGCACTGCAGGGCCAGCAGTCGGGCGGCGGGGGAGCAGAACCGGGGGAGCGCGGTGGCCAGATAGGTGAGCATCTCCCGTACCCGTGCCTGTGCGTCGGCGCGGGCGGCATCGCGGTCCGGCGCCGGCGGACGGGAACGGGCGCCGAGAGAACGCTGCGCACTGTCGGGGATTACGGCGGTGTGGGCGGTGGCGGCGGCACAGGCGACGCAGACGTCGGCCAGGCGCCACTGGTTGCCGCCGCGAGCTTCGACGCAGCCCACACGACGTCGCCGGTCCGGCTGTCCACCGCGAAGATCTCGCCCTGCTCGGTGGGGGCGTAGAGCATCTGCGCCCCGTACCCCGCGAGGTCGTCGCGCACCCGCAGACGGCGCTCCCAGCGAGGACGTCCCTCGCGCAGGCTCAGCGCCCGCAGACGTCCGGCCCCCACGGAGACGAAGACGGCGTCGTCCCCGGCCGGACTGGTGCGGTCGAACGCGGTCGTGCCCGACCAGCACACAGCCCCCGAAACGGCATCCAGGACCCGCAGACGGTACCCCTGGCGCACGACGACACACCCCTGTGCGACCTGCGGCTGCCGCGTGCCCGGCGCCCCGGTGGCGTGCTGCCACACCTGCTTCGGAGCACGGAAAACCGGCGGCGCGGGCGGTGCGGATACGCGCGGGGACGGAGGCCTGCCCGCCGCCGGCGCGTCGGTGAACTCCTCGATGTGCGCGCAGAACGCGCCGATCGTTCCCGCATGCAGCTCGTTCTCCCGGGGCACCGCGATCCAACCGGGCGCCGTGTCCACCCAGTTGAGCTGCTGCGTGAGGTTGATCCAGAACAGGCGCTGTTCGTCGACGTCGTGCACCACGCCGACGACCGGGAGCTTGCTGGCACGCCAGTCCGCCGCGTGGTGGCCCACGTCGATCGCGTAGCCGCGTGCGCGCTTGTACTTCCTGCCCGCCTTGACCTGCACGGTGCAGGCATACCCGGTCTTCTTCCCGCCCCGGGTGAGCATGACGAAGCAGTCCTCGCCGTGATCCGCACTGCCCGCGATTTCCTGCACCAGGTGCCCGTGATCGTCCAGAAGCGTCCGCAGCGCGTTCACGCCGGCCCGTTCGATGCGGCGGTTTCGGTGGACGGTCGCCATGGGATTCCTTGGAACGGAGAGGCTGGCAGCAGGTAGGCCAGAGATCCTAGACAGCCCCGCCACGCGCAGGCCGGACGGGTGCACGCCACCGCACTGCTCTACCGTCGTGACAAGCGAAGGTCGCCGAGACGACAGGGGGCCCGCATGGCTGCCAGACCCGATCCCACATCTGAGCACTCCTTCCAGCAGACGGCGGAGGGACAGTTCGACCATCTGCGGGTGGCCGCCGACGCGCGGTGCTGGTGGTGCCGCAACAACGCAGCCACGACGGGGGAGCACAAATTCAAGCGTTCCAGCCTCACGCGGCTCATGGGGGAGGAGCAACTACTGTTGTGGGGTGACGGAAACAGCCTCAAAGAAGTCCGCGGGAAGAGCGGCGTCACAAGAGACCGTCATGGCGTCGTCAAATTCCCCAAGTCCATGTGCGCGGCCTGCAACAACACTGCATCCCAGCCGTTCGACGACGCCTACGACGTCTACGCCAAGTACGTCGAAGAGCACCACTTGAGGCATGCGCCCGGGATCGACATGCAAACGATCTACGGTGAGCAGTGGCAGGACAAGGCGCACGACCTCGCCCGTTACCACGCCAAGCACTTCGGCTGCCGAATGGTGAGGACCGGGCTGCCGGTCCCGCAGTCGCTGCGCGACTTCATGGACGGCGCCGACGACATGCCGGATGCCCATATGTGCCTCATCTCAACCGACTCGGTGCACAAGATGCGCACCAGCCTCTCCATCAGCCCCGACTTCGTGTGGGCGAACAAGGCGGTCACGCGTTTCGACTCATACGTCATGGCCGCCTACATCGGCGCCGTCGGAGTCAGATATCGCTGGCATTTCGAGGGCATCCCACCGGAGTTCAGGTCGCAGTTCTTCCATCACCCGACTCCGGTGCTCAACTTCTTCAAAAACGAGTTCGACATGGCGGCAGAGAAGACGAGGAAGCCCGGCTGGCTGCCCAGACTCCGGCAATGGGCCGTGAAACCCTAGGGCGCTGGAGGCGGAGCGAAGGGATGTGCCGTACCGGGACCGGACGACGATGTTTCGGCCTCGCCGGCCAGCTGCCGCCTACTCACGCGGACCTGTCAGGCTGCGGGCAACTGCCGGGCATCGCCGGGCACTTCTCCGAAGACAGTGTCGAAGGCCAGGGCGCGTTGCATGGGCACGAGGTGGTAGGGGCTTCCAGAGCCGCGGACGGAGTGGGGGCCGATGCGGCCCGTCATGAGGACGTCGAGCGGGGTGAGGACGTCCAGATTGTCGAAGACATAGCAGACCGGCAGCTGGGTCCAGGCCGCCAGCTGCAGATGGGCGGTCACGGCCGCCGCCTCGACCGCGTGTCGGCCGGTGGCGTGGCTGGTCATCCGGCTCTTGCAGTCGATCATGAACAGGTGCCGGCCCCGGGCGGCGATGAGGTCGGGGGTCCACCGCAGGAAGCTGTCGGTGCCGCGCAGCGCGGCACGTGCCACCGGGCTCAACGCACCCTGCCCCCACTCGTCGACTGTCCACCCACGCTCGTCCAACTCCCGTGCGACGCACTGTTCGTGGACGTCGCCGATATCCTTCCTTCGCTGAAAGCTCGTCATACCGGGGAGTGTGGCGCATCGGCGACGTGCCAAAACAGCGCAGGTGCGCCCGTCGGCCAGTGCCGGCCACGGGGGTTGGCGGTCATCGTCGTTCATTGGTGTTCATTGGTGTCCGCTGGTGTCCCACGGCGTCTCACTGCGGACGCCGAGAGTTGACCTGAATTCACCCCGGCAAGTCCTCACGGTGCCAGCCGGTCGGCGCGCGACTTACTGATGGCGAGACGGCCTCACCCACAGCGCACCCATGCGGGTACTGCTGTCCGAGTCGGGGATGCCGCAATGCGGGACCGTCGTTGAGACGGGCATGAGCGCAGACATGAGAGCAACCTCATCCCGGCCCCGGATGCGGCCGCCCGCCGCCTGGGGGAAGCCCACGCCCTGCTGCGCCTGCTGCAGCTGATCGCCGCAGAAGTAATGGACGAACTGTCCGAGGAGGCGGAGTGGTTCGCCCGGGAGATCGCCGCACGGATTCCGTCGGAGAACTGACCCGCCACCACCTGCTTCCCCCTCGCCACTGGCGCGGAGCTGGCGTGAGGAGGGCGCGCGACGACGAAGCATCATCCGTGGAGTCCGGGCGGTTCATCGTGGAGGAACGCGTCCGGTGAGCTTCTCCCAGTCCTTGAGCGCCGCCGCCAGTTTTTGCTCCAGCACCTCTCTGTGTGGGTCCTGCCGATGGCGTTCCCGTATCTCCTCAAGGTGCGCGCGGGCGGCATCTGTTGCACTGGTGTCGTTCTCGACTGCTTCCCGCTCGGACTCCACCGCCTTGAGCCAGCTCGGCAGCTCCTCGCGGAAGCTGTTCTCTCGTGCGATTGCCCTCTGGATGTCTCTGGCGAAGTCGCGCACGGTGCCCTCGTCGAAGCGCTGTTCCCCTGCCTCAGGGGAGGGAGGGAGGTGACGGTACTTTGCCTGGAGCGACTGTCCGCCGGAATTGATGCAGTAGATGTAGTGATACGTGTGGTCCGTGGTGAAGTGGACCTCCATCTGTGCCAGTTCGGCAGAGTTGATCTCTGAGTCTGCCTTCGCCATGCGCCGGTGCTGGAACAAGGTCAGTGCTCCCAGTGCACCGACTTGTTCACCGCTGCCGGGGTGGCGCAGCCGTGTCCGCTGCTGGTCGAGCTCCTGGAGACGGCTCTTCCGGCCGGCCTCGGCTGCTGTCACTGCCCTGCGTGCCGAGGACTCGTCCTGGTCGGCTCTGCGTGTCCACGCGCGGACTTCACCGCGGGCGTGTGCCAGGGCGTCCCGGTCGCTCTCGTACCGCAGGTTGAAGGCGAAGGCCCAGCCGCCGGGGTACCGGTACAGCCTGCGCCCCACCCAGAATCCCAAGCCCGCTAAAACGATCACTACCAGCCACGCCATGCCCGAGCCCCCCGTCGCTATGGGACTGTCATACAGGTCCCGCGCGTGCGACGGGAGCGTTCCGGTGCAGACGTCAGCAACACCACAGTCGACGGGCAGCACCTCGACACCGGTCTGCCCAAACTTGAGGCTGCGCCCGCCGATGGTGGTCTGCTCTCTGTCGGCCGGGCACGCGAGCGGCTTGAAGGCGGGCAACAGTCCAGCGCCTAGGGACTGACGTCTGCGCTCCGTGACTGACGGCAAGGAATCTGACGACAGAACGTGGGTCGGCCTGCCTCGTACCGTCGCTCGGTATTTGAGCGGTCGGAGGAGGTGTCAGCTCCAGGTGATGGACTGGATCTCGTGGAACCCGCCGCCGTCTTCCTCCCAGTGCAGGGTGAGTCGTGCCTGGGCCGCTGTGCCCCATGTCCGGGCGATCGGGAAGTCGACGTGGGTGCGGCCCAGGAGCCGTTCGACTTCGAGTGCAGCTCCGTCGCCGCGCGCGTTGAGGATGACGGGGACCTCTCCGTCGCCGACCGGTTCCACGATGATGCGCAGGCGGTCAGCCGGGCCGGCTCCGATGTTGCTCACGCGCATCCTCTGGTGGGTGGCCCGGTAGTCGGTGCGACCGTGTTTGTTGGTGCGAGCTTCTCGGTCGTAGAGGTACTCGCAGCGCAAGACGGCTTGCGGCGCGCGGGGGCCGGGGTCGTGCCTGGCGGCGCTGTTTCCGGCGCGATGTTTGTGCTGCAGCAGCTCGAGCGGGGGGCGGTCGACACCGGCTGGGAGGTCGGGAGCAGGGCGCAGGAGGCGTTGCGCTTCGTGTGCGGCTGCAGCGCCGTACCAGATCTGATCACTCTGGAACTCGCTCTCGCCGCGGTGGAATGCGGCCCCCCACTGCCTGGCCTTGTCGTGAAGGGCGCGCTTGCCGTCTCCCGGCACGAGGTATCGCAGTCCGGGATCGTTTCTGCGGAAGGCCTGGAAAAGAACAGCGAGTGGACTGGTGTTGACCGGGTAGCCGTGGCGTTGGCTGTGGCGGGGGCTCAGAGGGCCTCGGCCGCGGATGACTCGTACCACGCTGCGCCAGGGCGGGCTGTCGGTGGCGAAGGACTCCTTGGACCACGTCGCCGGCACATGATCGCAGTGAATCTCCCCGATGATGCGCCCACCACGGTTCGACAACTCCACGGGATACTCCTGCATCTCCTCGCCGTCGTCGTTGGCCCAAGTGAACAGGCTCTTGTCCCGGGCCAGTATCTTGCGGCCGTTTCGGAAGAAGTCGATGCCGTAGTCGGTGGGGTGCAGATAACGCTGGACACCCAGCCAGCCCCATACACGGTGGGGGAGCGGAACCAGACGACGCCCCCCCGCATTCGCCGCACGCGTCCGCGTCGAACGCGAGTGCTTCTTCGCAGTCCTGGCACCGCTGCACTGTCGCCAGCGTGACGTCGATCTCCTGCCGGGCCGCTACTGGCCCTTCGCGGAGGTGGACGCTGCGCGCCGGGTCCCAGGCGCAGGACAGCCGGGGAGCCACGGGGCACCCGTCCAGCGTCAGACGCAGCCGTCCCTCACGGATGAGATAACCGTAGACGTCACCGAGTCGGCGGTGCAGACGAGGCCATTCCCGTGGGCGCCAGGTCGGCGGGCGTAGATCACTGATTGTTATCTCGGTGCCGTGTTCGTCCTTGTGCTGCTTGGACTCCAGGTGCAGGGGAGCCGTCCATTCTCCGGTGCCGAGCAGGGATCTCAGATTCAAGGTCAGGACACTCCACGCCGTGTCCTGTCGCCGAGCAGTGCGCACGGTGACGACGGAGCCCAGGCGGTGCATGGCGATGTTGAAGGGGAGCCCGGTCAGGGTCTGGCCGCCGCGGGTCCAGTTCAGGCGCACCGACTCGATGAGTTCGGACTGGTTCATGCCTGCGCCCTGATCCCGGACCACGATCGACTCGTTGCCGGTATCGGCACCTTGGCGGAACGAGATCGATATCTCCGATGGGGCGAGCGGGCCGCTCTCGGGGCCATGAGCCTGAACCTGCTCGTCGAGGGCGCGGTCCACGAACGTGGCCAGGCAGTTCCACTGCGGCATGTCGATGTCCGCCAACATCTGCAGCAACCGGGGTGAGGGCGTGAGCTGGAGAGTCCGCCGTCGTAGCGTCTTGCCCCGGCTGGCCCGCTGCCAGGCATTCACCCAGGCGGTTTCCTGTTCGGTGCCCAACTGCAGCGCTTTGATGAACGCCTCGACGAGGTCCCTGCGCAGGCGGGCACAGCCGCGCAGGGCATCGTTCAGCGTGGTGCGCGGCAGCATCCCCACCGGAGCGCGCTGCGACAACTGGCGCAGGCTCAGGCCGCTGGCGCTGAACAGCTCCTGCATCGCCTCGCGCAGTTCCTCCATGGTGGCAATGCCCCGGACACGGTCGATGCCGAAAGAGGCGGCCTCGGGCGTTGCCATGGCGTCTTGCCACTGCTGCTGAACGGTGAGCGGGTCGGCGCCGCACCCGAGGGCGAACTTCTCGACGACCGGCCAGGGGGTCCGCCAGCCGTTGGCGGCACGATGCAGCTGAGTGACACTCAGCCCTGTCGTCAGGGACAGCCGGGCGTAGGTGAGGCCGGAGAGGTCGCGCATCAGGCGAAGCTGCCGCGCGACCTCTGCCATCTCCACGGCCCGGGCAGTCAGCTCGCGCTCGTGACGTCCCATCGGATCACGCAGAGGCGCGCCGGCGCGGGCGCCGAGGCAGGGGCAGCACGGTGAGGAGCCAAGCTGCCGTCATCTCGACGATGAGCGCGGCCAGGATGTCCCGCCATGCCGAGAATGCGGCGGGCACCGCGATCAAGGACACCACCACGATCACGGTGATGGTCGTCCGCCCCTGCGGGAGACGCCGGGGCCTTCCAGGCCATACGCAAGCCAGCTCTGCATACATGGATCGTCCATCTCTGGCGGCATGTCGCCATGCCCCCGAAAATGGGTGCCTCGGAGTTGGTGCGGTCCGCACCGGAAGGTTTGGGGCCTGCCCGGTGCCGCACTCCAGGAATCTTGCCGTACTCAACAGGCCCGGAACCAACCGGAATTCAACGATCCCTCTTTTGTTTCACATCTGTCCCGACCATGGATGATGCGTCATCAATGCAGCTCAGAAGGGAGAGGAGGGTGGTCAATCCCGCATGAACGAGGCGATGTTGCTGCCCTGTCCGGGTTTCGGTTTGTATCCCGGACACTGCGTGGCCGACCCTGGCGAGCAGGATCCCGTCTCGGAGAGTGATCAAGGGACCTGGGCCGCAGTGCATTGGGGTGCGCTTCGATCAACGTGATCGGGGCTTCCGGCTGTGCCGGAAGCCCCGTCCCTCGGCGCCCGTTGTGATCACCGAGGGCGTGAGGTTCACCAGGAGTGCATTCCAGAAGTGGTGCGGCGGGGCAACCCGGCATCGCGGCCCCTTGCGTCAACAAGCCCTCGCTACGTGTGAGATGACGGCGGCGAGCAGCTTCTTCGCTCCACACCGCCCCCGGGCTCAGCCGAAACGCTGATCAACTCCAGGCTCGGGCCAGCGGATACCGCGGCAGACTCGAGGGTGGACCCGCCCTGCCCGGCTCGCATGGATCCGGTGGTGATCGCCTGAACGCAGGGTGGTGCCCGGCAGGCGGTGCTACGTTACGGCAACAGGGGAGTAGCGAGTTGATGTGCGGGTTTGTCCGCGGCACCTCGCACTGTTTCCCGACGCGGCCGTAGTGCACCAGGGGGGAGGCCGCCGGCAGGCAGGCTCGACGCAAGTGGGGAACGTGGCACAAGCAGGGTCGCATTCGGCGGCAGGCCAGATGACCGGATACCTCTACCAGTGCGAACTGGCCCTCGTGGAACTGGCCCGACACAGTTGGGACGAGCCCACCATCGAGGTGCGCATGGAGGTCCTCGACGACGTCGAGTTCCTCTACGCAGCCACCGCAGACCCGCACGAGCTCCTGCAGTCCAAACACCGCGAGAAGGCCGGACGCCTCAGCGAGACGGGCAAGGACGTCTGGCGGTCTGTCGCCTCGTGGATCGACGCCCTGCGGGCGCTGGACTGCTTGTCGACGGGCACGATGCCGCTGCTGCGCCTGGTCACCACGCAGGTCGCGGCCGAGGGGACCTTCCTGCACCAGCTGCGCCCCGGCCCCGGGCGGTCCGTGCCCGACGCCCTGGCCCGCATACAGGAGATCGCCGAAGCCGAGGAACCCGCCAACACCGCTGACGACCGGGGGAAGTTCACCGCCCTCACGCCCGCGCAGCGCTACCGCCTGGCGGCCGCGATCGAGATCAACGACGGCTCTCCGCTGATGTCAGACCTCGACCCTACGCTGGCACGGACACTGGGGATCAGGCCCGGCGAGCACACCCGCGCCATCCTCGACGACATCAAGGGGTGGTGGTACGGCGTGGCCGTGGAGTCGCTGGACAAGACCCGCGAGCGGGCCTCGGTGACCGCCCAGGAACTGCAGTGCCGCCTCGAGGAGATCACCGACCGGTACGCGGGCAAGAACCTGCCCATCACCGAGACCGCGCGCCGTCTCACGGCCGCCGAGATCGCCGCCTACCAGGACGACCTGGTGGTCGCGCAGATGCGCTGGGTCGGCCTCAAGGACCGCGCCATCGCACCCTACTTGCGGGACTACCACCACGCCCGCGCCCAGCGCTCGCAGTGGCTGCGCACCTTCAAGATCACCGAAGAGGGTCTGGAGGACTACGACCGGCACCTGTGGGACGAGTGGGACCACGTCTTCGCCCGGCACACCGACGAGATCGAGGACGACACCCCCGCTGCGGAGCGCCGGGCCGCGGGCAAACGCGTCCTCAACGACACCATGGACAAGGTCGCCGACCTGCCCGCCCGCCCCGGCAGCACCACCGAGGGGTGGATCGGCCGCGGCACCATGCACAGCCTCGCCGGCCGACCCCGAGACGCCGACGACGAGGACGCCGTCGGCTGGCACCCCGACTATCCGGACCTGTGCCAGAACCACCACGACGAACCACGGGATGCATGACGATGACTCACCGCCGCGTCCCCGAAGCCCAGGCCCTGCTCAACCCCGCCTTCGGCGCCTACCTCCTGGCCACCAGCGTCCACGCCGCCACGAAGAGATCCGAGGAACCCCTGTCCTGGGACAGCGCCTTCCTCGTGCTGCCATTCGTGCTGCCGGCCGACACCCGCAACGACCTGCCGACCCAGGCCGTGCACTCCATGTCCGCCTGGCTCACCGAACACCCCCACCACCGGGCCGCCTTCGCCGAACGGGCCGACGCCCTGACCGACTACACCCGCGCCAGCCTGCGCACCGCTCTGCGCTACCACGCCCTGACCATCACCGGAAGCGCCCTGCGCTGCCCCCGCGCCCCCAAACCCGCCTCGGCCGCAACCAGCGAAGAGGTAGTCGACTGCGCCCGCCGGGCCGGCCTCGTCGGCCGCTGGCTCGCCGTCGTCGAACCCTCCCAGGCCTACAACCTCCTCGGCGTCCGCCCCTGACACCCCTCTCCACAAAGGAGATCGCGAACCACCATGCAGCTACTCGCCCTGGCCCTCTACCACCGAGACGGCAGGCCCACCCCACGGGTCGTGAAGTTTCGCCCCGGGGCGCTCAACATCCTCACCGGCGAGTCCGAAACCGGAAAGTCCGAGATCCTCGACATCGTCGACTACTGCCTGGGACGCACCACCCACACCCTGCCCGACGAGCCCATCGACCAGACCGTGGGCTGGTACGCGCTGCTGGTCGCCTTCCGTGACAGCCGCATGGTCCTGGCCCGCCCCCGGCCCGCCGGCGCCTCTACGACCCAGGCCATGTTCCGCACCGGCGACGACACCCTCGAGCTGCCGCGCGCCGACGAACTGATCGCGACCTCGAGCGTCGCCGCACTGCGTGCCGAGGTCAGCGCCCGCCTGGGCATCGAAGACTTCCGCTTCCAGCCTCCGCCCGGCGCCGCACGGGCCGCCTTCAACGTCTCCATCGCCCAGGCGACCCTGCTGTGCCTGCAGAACCAGAACGAGATCGCCGACAAGAAGGCCCTCTTCCACCGCCAGACCGAGAACGGTATGACGCAGGCCATCAAGGACACCCTGCCCTACTTCCTCGGCGCGGCCGGACCCCAGCAGGCACTCAACCGCCACCACTTCAACGATGCCCAGCGCGCCCAGCGAGCCGCCCAGCGCAAACTCGACGACGCTCTCCGCCGCCGCGAGGCGGTCGACGCCGACGGAGTGGCCCTGCTGCGCCTGGCCCAGAGCGAGGGACTGCTCAGCGAGGTACCGCAGACCCCCGCGCCCGAGGAGATCCGCAGACTGCTGGAGCGCGCCCTCACCGCCACCGTCTCCGTCGTCGGACCGCCCGACCTGACCGACCGGCGCCACCAGCTCGGCGAAGAACGACGCGTACTGCGCGAGCAGCTCCAAGAAGCCGACCAGGCACTCGCCCTGGTGGACCGCTGGCAGAAGCAGGGTGAGGAATTCACCGGCGAACTGCACCTGCAGCTGGGGCGATTGAGGTCCATCAAACTCCTGGGCCCCGAACGCGACCACGACCACACCGTGTGCCCCCTGTGTACCCAGCCCCTGGAGCACCCCGACGCACCGGCCACCGAGATCCTCGCCCTGACCGAGCAGCTCGCCGACGAACTCGACCAGGCCCAGACCGTCCAGCCAATCCGCGACGAGCACCGCAGGTCCCTGCAGAGCGAACGCGCAGCCATCATCGAACGGCTGCGGGTCAACGGCGTCCAGCTGCGTGAACTGAACGCCAGCGACGAACGCATGCGCAGCCTCCAGGATCAGCAGGTGCGCATCGCCCGGATCCAGGGCCGCATCGACCAGGCCCTCACCACGGGCAGCGGATCGCTGTCCGGCGACATTGCCACCCTGCAGAACCACCTCGCCGTGGCCCAGGAGAACGTCGCCGCCCTACAGGCCCTGATCGACGAGGACGACGTCGCTGCCGAGACTGAACGGCGCCTCACCGACGTAGCCGCCGACATGACCGTCTGGGCCAAGCGCCTCGGCCTTGGACAGGCAGCAGCGGCAGACGAAGTCACCATCAGCCTCAGCCAGCTCAACGTGGTCGTCCGCCGCCCCCAAGGGGGGCGCCTGCCCCTCAACCGCATCGGCAGCGCCAAGAACTGGATCGGCTACCACATGGTCGCTCACCTCGCCCTGCACACCTACCTCCGGCGCCACCGCCGCCCCGTACCCGCCTTCCTCATGCTGGACCAGCCCACCCAGGCCTTTTTCCCCGCAAAGATCAAGGACGCCACCACAGTCCGGGACGCCGACTGGGACACCGTCACCGCCTACTTCGAGCTGCTCCGCGACGTGGCAGACCTCAACGAAGGCGCACTGCAGATCATCGTCTGCGATCACGCCAACCTGACCGATCACCCCTGGTTCCAGGACTCCATCGTGGAGAACTGGAGGCCCCTTGATGGACGCCGCCAAGCCCTGATCCCCACCGACTGGCTCGACTGACCACCCGCGGGCCTGCCGAGGAACCGTCGACCATCAGCGCCCGCTTCGCACCACCGGCGTCAGGCCCCGGCGGCCTCGAGGAGGGCCGTCCGGGCCAGCGCGCAATGACGTGTGAGGAGGTAGGCCCCAGGTGGCCTATTCAGGAAAGGCGTGAAGCTGATCACGGCCGTAGCTCGGGGAACGCTTCTTCCCAGACCTCTTTGATGGCTCTGCTGACGAACGTGCGCAGCAGCGGCCACAGCTCGAGCAGGATGTCCCGGTTGAGGAAGCAGCACAGATCGTCACGCATGCCCTCGGCGAGCACGGTTCTGTACAGGCTCAGGCGCAGGCGTGGCTGGTCCAGGTCGAAGGCGCGCAGCCCTGACCACGCGACGTGCAGGGGCAGCTCCACCACGCCATGCTCGGGGCCGGTCAGCTCTTCGAGGCTGGACGGCAGGCGGTTCCGGTATTCGTACGCAGCAGTGATGCGATGGATTCGGGGTTGTCTTGCACGGTGTCGATCATCCTCGTGCTGGTGCCGGGCTACACGGGCTGCTGCAGCTGACGGGCAGTAGCGGGAGTGAGGGAGAGGTATGGGGCCCAGAGGGAGGGAAAGACTCTTCCAGGGTGGTGTGGTGCCCACGGAGGGTGTGTGAGTCGGCTGGCCGACGCCCTGCACCGTCCGCTGCGCGCCGCTGCCGGAAGCCGGGTGCTGTGATGGTGTTTCAGAATCTGTATTGGGCCCGGTCATTCTGTACGGCGGCCGGGGCGACGGGATCGTGCCGCCGCCCCGGAAGGCGTGCCCCCGAGTGGCTTCCGATTGACGGCTGGCGGTGCGGTCTCTCCTCGCTAGGCTGAGACAGTTCATGCTTCAGCAGGGGGAATGGGGGCCATTGTGGCGTTCAAGCGCAAGACGGCCGATGCCGCCGTGCCGAAGGATCCGGTAGAGCTGTACCGGATGCTTGCGGCCACCAACCGAGGTCCGGCTGCCGTGTGGGGGCACCAGCAGGACATTCTCCGTTCCTGGCACAAAAAACAGATGCAGGACAACGCCGATGTGGCGATCGAATTGCCGACCGGCGCCGGGAAGACGCTCGTCGGTGGCCTGATCGGTGAATATCGGCGAAGGACGCACCGTGAGCGTGTTGCCTACCTGTGTCCCACCCGGCAGCTGGCGCGCCAGACCGCGGCAAAGTTCGACGAGTACGGCATCCCCAACGTTCTCCTCGTCAACCCCGTGAAGACCTGGAACCAGGCCGACCAAGCGCAGTACGAGGCGGGCGAGGCCCTCGCAGTCAGCGTCTACAGCCACGTGTTCAATTCCAACCCTGCGCTGGACAACGCGGACTTACTGGTCCTCGACGATGCACACGCGGCCGAGGGATACGTGGCCAATCCGTGGAGCCTGGCCATCTCCCGAAAGAGTGAGGAGAGCGCCTACTTGGATGTCCTCTCCACGCTCGAGCCGGCGCTGGACCCCCTGGTCTACCGACGCCTGCGGGCGCCAGAGGCGAACACCTCGCAGGCGTCGTCCGTGTACCTCGTCTCGCCCGTCGGCATTGCGGAACAAGGGGAGGCGCTGGAGAGCGTCCTCAGAGCGGGCAAGCTCAGCACGAGTGCCTCCTATGCCTGGAAGCTCCTCCAGGGGCGCCTCGACTGCTGTCTGGCGTACGTCTCCTACGGACAGATCCTCATCCGGCCGCTGATCCCGCCCACTATGCAGCACCGGCCCTTCAGCGACCCTGCCCGGCGCATCTACATGAGCGCCACCCTTGGCGACGGCGGGGAACTGGAACGCTCCTTCGGACGCAGGCAGATCGCCCGCATCCCCGTTCCCGAAGGCTGGGAGAAGGAAGGCACGGGGCGCCGCTTCTTCCTCTTCCCCGAACTCACCACCGACCTCTCGGCGAATCCCGCCGACGTGCCCGACTTCGTCTCCGGCGTCATCACCAGCGCCGGCCGAGCCGTCGTGCTGACCCCTGACGGCCGCACCGCCAACTCCTTCACCTCGAATTACCTTCCCGCCGGCCACCAGGTGCTGAAGGCCACCGACGTCGAGGACGACCTCACTGCCTTCACCGCTGAGAACAAGGCGATCCTGCTGCTCACCAACCGCTACGACGGCATCGACCTCCCCGATGACGACTGCCGCCTGGTGATTCTGGGCGGCCTGCCCGCCAAGGGGGATCTGCAGGAACGGTTCCTGCACGAATCTCTCGGGGCCACGGAGGTCCTGCAGGAGCGCATCCGCGCCCGCATCATGCAGGGGGCAGGCCGCGCCACCCGCAACAACAAGGACTGGGCGGCCGTCGTCGTCCTTGGCCGGTCCTTGAACTCCTACCTCTCCGGACTCGACGTCCAGGCCTCCTTGCACCCCGAGGTCCGGGCCGAAGTGGAATTCGGCCGACTCAACAGCCTGCGCACCCTCTCCCGCGAGATGCTCGACAATCTGGCGACCTTCCGGGAACGCGGCGAGGCATGGGCCGAGGTCGACGCCGACATCGTCGCAGACCGCGACAGCTACGTTCGGACCGTTGCCCCCAGCGCCGCGGAGCTCAGCAACGCAGCCCAGCACGAAGTGGCCGCCTGGGAAGCACTGTGGAACCGCCAGTGGGACTGGGCCCTGACCGCCGTCCAGCGCGTACTGGACCACCTGAACGGCCCTCGCCCCCCCCCAGCGGTACGCGGCCCTGTGGAACTACTTCGGCTACAGCATCGCCGAACGCCTCGCCCGGCAGAACCAAGATCCTTCATATCGTGACGTGGCTGCCCGCTACTACCGCGACCTCCAACGCAAGGGACAGACCAGCAACTTCATCGCCCACCTCGAATCACCCAGAGACAAGGCCCACGCACCTGTACCGGATGAACTCGACTTCCTCGACGAGACCGCCATGCGCGCAATCATCGCCGCCATCGGCCTCCACCGCACCGACCGCTTCGAGACCACCGTCACCCACGTGCGCACCGGCCTCGCCGGCACCGAATTCACCGCCTACGAAGCCGCACTGGTAGAGCTCGGCACCCTCGCCGGTGCCTCGGCAGCCTATGCCGAGGAGGACAGCGCCAACCCGGCCTGCCCCGACGCCGTCTGGATCTTCGAGGACGCCCGTTGGATCATCTGGGAAGCCAAGAGCGAAGCCACCCCCAAGGGCGAGGTCGGACCCGACAATGTCCGTCAGGCTCAAGGACACCTCAGCTACACCGAAGCCGAACGCTCGGCGACCGCACCCAGCGGATCGATCACCCTGCTTGTGTCGCCCAAGTCCAAGGTACTGCCCGCCGCGCGCATGATCGCCGCCGAACACCTGCACCTCATCGGGCCGCCTGCAGTACTTGAAGTCCTCGACCGGCTCGTCCGAGCCTGGCGCACCGCCCGTGCGCGCAACATCCCCGCTCTGTCTCCTGCCGACCTCGCCGAGATCTTCAGAGCCGAAGACGCCCTGCCCACACAGTGGCTCCCCCTGCTGCAGGCCAGCCCCATCAAACAGTGACACCGTCATAGCCATGCCTGCACCAAGGGCTGCCCAGCCGGGGTCGCACCTACCACCCGTCACTGCGCGAGGTACACCTCGCGCAGTGACGGGCCGCGTATGAGTTCGTCGGCTCAACTGTCCGGCGTAGTCCGCGCCCCACCAACGCGAGGCAGCGTTCCCATCGGTCACGAGGCCGAAGCGTCCCCAGCCTCCTGCACATCGCCAGAAGCCAACGAGGTCACACTCAAATAGAGAGTCGAGAATTTTCCCAAAAATCCCATACCGATAAATCGGGTAAGGGAATTCTAGGGAAATAAGTCCCGGCACGAGGAAAGAGTGGAACTCGCTGAAAACCGAGCCGCCCTCACACGGGCCCCGCATCGCCAGGGCCACCGCTCCCACTCTCTGTGAACGTGGCGCAGACATGACCAGCGGCCTGTAGAAGCCCACCCCGTAGCCTGGTTCACGAATCCGGGACATCCAGGGGACAGTTGGCCACGGCGAGGAGACCAGCTGGCTTGAACGCCGAGCATCGCCCCGTCCAACGAGGGGCGCGTCACCCGGCGGCCGTGACCAGCTCCTGAAGGAGAAACGACCAACATGGGCGGACGCCACGGCCCCAACAAGCGCACCTCGCACGAGTGGCCAGGACGTGAGCTGGAACTCCTGGCCGAGAGGATCTTCCGTGAACTCGAAAACCAGGAAGCCCAGGTCAAGCACAACGATCACATCCTCGGCCACCTCAGCGGAACCCACCGCCAGATCGACGTGAGCATCAGGTGGAAGGACCCGGCCGGAGAGCCGCACCTGGCCATCGTGGAAGTCCGTGACTGGCAGCGACGCGCCGACATCACCCACCTAGACAAACTAGCTTCGGTGATGCGCGATACCCGGGCAGACCGCGGCGTCCTGGTATGCAACAGCGGCTTCACCAAGCCTGCCCGAACCTACGCCCGAAACCTCGGCATCGAGCTCTACGCACTACACGACAGCGCCACGGGAAGATGGCTGGAAATCCTGGACCTACCTGTCCTCTGGACCACACTCACGCCCGTTGTCCTGCCCACCTTCACGCACACAGCACTGGCCGGCGACACCATCTACGCCGATGACCGCAACAGCTTCTTCGCCAACCTGTCCGACGACGGCGGCAACACACGCATCCGGCTCCTGGAGCGCTTCGCCAAGGAATGGAACGCCGGACGGCTGCCCCGCGACGGCGGCCAGGTCAACAGCAGGAAACCGATGCACATCTACGTCAAGGACGCCCAAGGGCACCCCCATTGGAGGCCCGTCTCCAACTTCCTTGTCACCTACCGAGTGGAGCGCCGGCACTGGCTGGGCCGGATCACCCCCACCGTGAGCCGAGGCCTGGTCGACGTACTTGACCAGCGCATCGTCCCGTCCTACACCGACGTGCCCCTGACCCGGGACGAGACCTGGTCCGAGATCGACGATCCCGACGCAGTCGCGGTGCGCCTTCGCGGCCGATTCCACACCCTGGAGGACGCCGTGATGGACCCGAAAGCCCACTCGCTCCACGACGCAGAGATCCGCAACGCGAAGACGGGCGAGTTGGAGCGACCGGCCCCCTAGACATCGCCTCCGCACGCAATGGAACACCTCACCGTGCACGGACCGTACCGGCAGCACATCACCAGAAGGCACCGGCTATACCTTGGAACCGCCGAGGGCGACGAAGACCATCGGAATCCGCTGCCAGGAGGGCGGATAGACCGGTCACCGAGGGGGAGCGCGTCCGGTGAGCTCCTCCCATTTCCTGAACGCCTCCATCAGCCTTTCCTCCAGTACCTCACTGCGAGGGTCTTCACGGTTGCGCTCGCGTATTTCCTCGAGCCGCTTTCGGGTAGCATCTATATCTCTGGTGTCATTCTGGGTCTCTTTCCAAGAATCCTCCACCGTCTTCAGCTTCTGCGGAAGCCCCTCGCGAAATATGTTCTCCTGTGCGACCGCGCCTTGGATTTTCACCATGAAGTCCTGCACCATGTCCTCGTCGAAGCGCTGCTCCTGTGCGTCAGGCGGCGCAGGGAGATGGGGGTACTTCGCCTGATGCGGATGCCCGCTAGAATCGGTGCAGTAGAGGTAGTGGTGCTTGTGACCGGAGTCGAAGCGGACCTCCATCCCCGCCAACTCGACGGAGTGCGTCAAAGAGCCCGACTTGACCTCGAGACAATGCCGAAACAACGTCAGCGACCCGAGCTCGCCCAGACGTTCGGCGCTGCCGGGGTTACGCAGACGTTCCCGTCGCTGCGCCAGAGCGTGCAGCCGCCGGTCCCGGTCGGCCTCGGCTGCCGCCAGCGTCTTGCGGGCCACGGCCTCCTCCTGGGCAGCCCTGCGCACCCATCCACGGGCCTCCCTACGGGGGCCGTCCACAGCCTCCCGGTCTCCCTCGTACTGCGGGCTGAAGGCGAACGCCCACCCACCCGGATACCGGTAGCGCTTGCGGATCAACCAGAACCCCAAGCCCGCTAAGACGATCACTCCGAGCAACACCACGCCCGAGCCCACCCCTCTGTCGCGATGACACCGTCTTACCCGGCCCTAAGCCACGACGACAGCCCTCCGACACAGACGTCAGCAACGCCACATCTCCCTCTCCCCACCATGACGAACGCCCCCTCATGCTTCACCAGATGGGGGCCCGCAGGCTGCGGGAGAGCAGCGACGCGTTCCTCTTCCCTCCTCCGTTCCCGGTCCCGATGCAGGGCATCTGCACGGGCCTCAGCGGTGACACGGCGGCCGAGACTGATAGCCGCCGTGTCGGTGACCGGGGCCAGCGTGTACCGGACAGGGGGGCGGCTTGAGCGTGACGGCAGGTGCAAGCGGGCAACACCAGCCGGAAGCTCGGCACGCACAGCCCCATGCCATCTGACCCACAGCGCGGGGCGGCCGCGAAGGGCTTCGTCTCGAAGCTTGTCCACCGCGGTGCTGTCGTCTTCCCGATCGATCTCCACGGCGATAGCGGGGCCTTCGCTGCGCAACAGGCGAAGATCCAGGAAGGCAGACTAGGGCGGTGACCAGACGATGCGGCAGCCCCCGTGTAGCTCACGAGGCGGATCGATGTAGCGCATCGGAGCCTCCCACCTGCTCCTCCACCCCGACGCCCTTGCCCACTGCGCCACCGCACAGGTGATGGACCGGGTTGCCTCCTTACCGGTCAGGCCATCAAAGCCGAAACGGGTCTCGATCAAGTGAGAACGCAAAGCGGCGGCGAGAGCTCCCGACTCGCCGGCCAACGCCAGTTCGTGGACCATGCGCCGATTGTGCGCCCCTGCACTGACAACGACCGGGTGCAGCCGCTGAACAGAACGAGCCGGGACGGCCGTTGAGAGCCTTAACGCCGGGATCCACGACACCCATCCCCCCTGCCTACGGTGCACACGAGGCAGCTCGCCAGAGCGGCCCTACCCTCCCACGGCGCACCACCCAAGGATTCGAAACGAAGGAGGTTACGCGCTCAACGTCTTGAATAGCAAGGCGCAAGAGGCTTACCACTATGGATCACGTACACAACCTCAGCCGACAGCAGCCGAACCACATGCCTCGGCGCGCGCATCCGTTCGCCTACGGATCAACAGTGTCAACGTCTGAGGGAGCAGGCCAGGGAGAGGGCGATGACGGACGCGATGCCGGGAACAGGGAGACGGCCACGTGCAGCCACTGACGATTCGCCTACACGCATTCCGTACCTACAGCCGGCACCCAAGAGCTCGCGGCGAAAGCCCTCGAAACGCGTCACAACCCCCGACAGCGCCGCCAGGCGCACACACCCTCATTACACAGCGCCGCCAGGCGCCCCACCACCCTCCCTGCGCCGTCAGGCGCCACCACCAAGGTGATACCCCGTCACATGTACCGCACCACAGCAAAATTGAACAAGGAAAGGCCGCGCCAGCGGCCTAACACGCCAAGCAAAAGACTTTTTGCCGCCAGGCAAAAATAAGTAACCATCTCCACAAACAATCCAGAATTTGCCGTCAGGCAAATTCACACGCGAAACCAAGGGCCGCGTCAGCGGCCCGGAATAAACCACAGCGAATTCGCCGCCAGGCGAATTCATGGGGGCGTGAAATTCCGCCAGGAATTTCGTTAGGGGCATTATGCCCCCCGCCCCC
>NZ_JBEXEP010000005.1:0-460598 GCF_040606315.1 Streptomyces sp. NPDC005438 | reverse complement strand
CCCCACCACCGCCCCACCCCCCAACAGGTCATCGACTACCTCACCGGACCCCACACCACCCCCCACACCCTCACCCAGAACGACTGGCTCCCCGGACCCCTGGCCGACGAACTGAGCGAACGCGCCTCGGAGTTGGCCCGGCTGGAGACCAACGGGGGCGACCAGGCGGGCACCCCGGCCGAGGTCTCCGCTGACCGGGCCACCCCGGTCAGGCCCAGGGACCCGCGCGAGGGCCCGTACGACACCCCCACCCAGCAGATCACCGTCGCCCCCCGCCAGCGGTCACCCGAGCCACCGGCGCCCCCACCGGCAGGTCCCCCCGAGAAGCGGCAGCGGTCGGACACCCCCACCCCGGCCGGCGAGGGGTCGGCCGAGCCCGAGCCGGGTGGTGAGGCGCGCCCCCGCCCCTGGCGCCGTCGGCTGCTGGTGGGCGCGGCGGCCCTGGTCCTGGCCCTGCTGGCGGCGGCGGTGTGGTGGCCCGGGCTGTGGACCGGCGGCAAGAACGCGAACGGCGACCCCGACCCCAGCCCCTCCCCCACCCAGGCCGAGGGCGCGGTACCCGGGAAGTTCATCGGCTCCTGGCAGGGCGAACTCACCACCCGCCGGGGACTGCCCGGCGGCACCCTGGTGGTCACCCTGCGCCAGGGCCGCGAGGGGCAGGTGGTCGGCACCAGCAAGGTCAGCCTCGCCGGCGCCTCCTGCCCCGGCAAGTGGGTGCTGAAGAAGGCCACCGCGAACCGGATCACCGTCGAGACCCGGGCCCGGGACACCGCCGTCTGCTCCGGCGGCAGCGACCGCGAGGAGGCCACCTACCGCGACGGCAGGCTGGAGTTCCGGTCCCACGACGAACGCGGCGGCCGTCCCACCGGCACCCTGGAACGGCTGGAGTAGCCGGCCCCACCCCGGCCCCGCCCGGCCCCCTGACCCGAGGAGCGCCATGTCCGTACCCCGAACCGTCCACCAGGAGGGCGCCACCCTCGGCTACCGCGAGTGGGGCGACCCGCGCGGCCACCCCCTGCTGCTGCACCACGGCCTGGTCGGCGGCAGCCTCTCCTCGCCCCTGTGGGACGAGCTGGGCCGGCGGGAGGGGATACGGGTGATCTCGGTGGAACGCCCCGGCTACGGCGCCTCCCCGCCCGTACCCATGACGGCCGTCGGTGACTGGGCCCCGATGGCCCGGAGCCTGCTGGACGCCCTCGACGTGGAGCACCTGGACGTGGCCGGCGTCTCCGCCGGGGCCCCCTACTGCTACGCCCTGGCCGCCCGGCTGCCCGAACGGGTCCGTGGGGTGTGGGTGCTGTCCGGGCTGCCGTACGTCTACGACGACGCCGTACGGGCCCACTACCCCGACAGCTCCCTGCGGGCCTGGGAGTTCTACCGGGACGCCCCGCTGCCCGAGGTCGCCGCCAGCTTCGCCGAGGCGGCACCCCGCTTCGCCCGGACCTTCGCCGGCCAGCCCACCCTGCTGGGGGCGCTGGAGGAGATGGCGGGGCACGGACACCTGGGCCCGGCCCGGGAGGCCAAGCTCCAGGTGCGCCCCTGGGGCTTCGCGCTGTCCGAGGTCCGGGCACCGGTACGGCTGTGGCACTCCCCCGGGGACGACCAGGTGCCCTACCCGGCCGCCCGGGCCACCGCCGACCTGCTGCCCGACGCCCGGCTCACCGACCAGTCGGAGCCCTCCCACTTCCCCAGCGAGACGGTGGTGCGGCAGCTGATGGCCGAACTGGGGCAACGCCGGTAGACGGCTCGGGCGGCCGGCCTCACCCCGGGGGCGCCGGAGGCGCTGACGTACGCTGGACCGGCGCCGCCCGCCCGGCGCCGCGCCCCCGTGGGGGCCGTACCGCCCCGCCGCCACCCCGAAGGGACCGCCCGGTGTCCGAAGACGTCGACCAGCAGTCCGTACTCGACCGCGCCGCCGAGGGTGGCCGCATCACGCCCCAAGAGGCGGTCGACCTGTACCGCTCGGCACCGCTGCACGCGCTCGGCCGGGCCGCCGACGCCGTGCGCCGCCGCCGGTACGCGGGGGTGGAGCACATCGCCACCTACATCGTCGAGCGGAACATCAACTACACCAACTCCTGCGTGACCGCCTGCAAGTTCTGCGCCTTCTACGCCCCGCCCAAGAGCGAGGACGTGTGGGTGCGGGACCTGGACGACATCCTGCGCCGCTGCGCGGAGACCGTCGAACTGGGCGGCACCCAGATCATGTTCCAGGGCGGACACCACCCCGACTTCGGCGTGGAGTACTACGAGAAGCACTTCGCCGCCATCAAGAAGGCCCACCCCGAACTGGTCATCCACTCCCTGGGCGCCTCCGAGGTCGAGCACATGGCCCGCATCTCCGGCGTCACCCCCGAGGAGGCCATCCGCCGCATCCGCGACGCCGGACTGGACTCCTTCGCCGGCGCCGGCGCCGAACTCCTCCCCGCCCGCCCCCGCAAGGCCATCGCCCCCCTCAAGGAGTCCGGCGAACGCTGGCTGGAGATCATGGAGATCGCCCACGGCCTGGGCGTGGAATCCACCACCACCATGCTGATGGGCACCGGCGAGACCAACGCCGAACGCATCGAACACCTACGGATGATCCGCGACGTACAGGACCGCACCGGCGGCTTCCGCGCCTTCATCCCGTACACCTACCAGCCGAACAACAACAAGCTGCGCGGCCAGACCCAGGCCACCCTGTTCGAGTACCTGCGGATGATCGCCATCGCCCGGCTGTTCCTCGACAACGTCGCCCACATCCAGGGCTCCTGGCTGACCACCGGCAAGGAGATCGGCCAACTGTCCCTGCACTACGGGGCGGACGACCTCGGCTCGGTGATGCTGGAGGAGAACGTGGTCTCCTCCGCCGGCGCCAAGCACCGCTCCAACCGGCTGGAACTCCTCCACCTGATCCGGGACGCCGGACGGGTACCGGCCCAGCGGGCCACCACCTACGAACACCTGGTGGTCCACGACGACCCGGCCCAGGACCCCACCGACGACCGGGTGGTCTCCCACCTGTCCTCCACCGCCATCGAGGGCGGCACCGCCCACCCCGAACTGAAGCTGGTCGAGGCCAACTGACCCCGGGCGGGCCACCGGACACCCCCTGGGGCACACCCACGGCACGGCACGAGACGGCGGAGGGAGTCGAAGCGGTGCTTCGACGGCTGACGGCCCCGGCCACCGGGCACACGTACCGCCCGGTGGTCGACCGCCCCGAGGGGCCGGCCCGTTGACCCGCGTACTCCACGCGGCGGAGGAACTGCTGCCCGCGCTGGGCGCCGAGCCCGTACCCGACGGCGCGGTGCTGGTGGAGGGTGACCGCGTCCTGGACCTGGGCCCCCTGGAACGGCTGCGGGAGGCCAACCCCACCGCGCGGGTACGGAGTTGGGCCGGGCTGCTGCTGCCCGGCCTCACCCACCCCCACACCGGCCCGCTGCTGGAGGCGGCCTACCACCCCGACCCCCGCGAGTACGCCGCACTGGGCGACCAGCCTCTGACCGGCCCCGCCCTGGACGCCCTCGCACCGGACGACACCCGCTGGGGCGGCAGCGCCCGACGGGGCCTGCAACGGCTGCTGCGCCACGGGGTCACCGAGGTGACCGGCCCCTTCCACCGCCCGCCCGTCCAGGTCGCGGTACGCCGCTCGGGGCTGAGGTCCCGCCCGCCCTCGTACGCCGCCCCCTCCGACGCCGGCCCCGTACTGGACCCGCTGGCTCTGGCTCCCCTCGACGAGGTGCTGCTCGGCCGGCTGGCCCCCGGCGCCCCGGCCGACCTGACGGTGCTCGCCCTGACCGCACGGGACCTGGCCGAAACCCGGCTCGGGGGCGGCACCGACCGACCGGAGTGCCGGGCCACCGTGGTCGGGGGCCGGCTGCTGTACCGGGGCCGCTGACGCGCCCCTGAGCTGAGGGGTCACACCCTCGGCCGGCGACCCATCCGTCCCGGGCGACCACGCCGGACCGGAGGCGGCACCCACCCAGACGCCCGGCCGCCATGCCCAGCGGCCGACTCCCGTACCGGAACCGCTGAGGGGCCGTGCCCTTCCGGCAGCCCCTCGGGAGACCCCGGACACCGTCGGACATCAACCCGGTCTCGTCCCGGTCACCCCGGGCAACCGCGCCGGACCCGGGGCGGTCCCACCCGGGAGCACCGTACGAACGAGACCGTGGGAACGGGCCCGCCCCCAGGGGCCGGTGAGCTGGAGGTCCGATGCGTGACCGGGAGAAGCGGGCACTCGCCACGGCGGGGAGCCTGCTGCTGTTGACCCCGCTGGTGGCCGCCTGCGGAGACGAGGGGGCCACCCCACCCAGGACGCCCACCGGCGCGGACCAGCGCGCCCGGGGCGAGGGCGGGGCGTCGCTCACCCTGCCCGACGGCACCCGGGTGGAGGTCCGGTGCGCGGACCGCTCCGGCCGGCGGGTGCTCAGCGAACGCCACCGCCCCTCGGGGGGCGACTGGTCCCGGCCCCGGAAGCTGCACGCCAGTGACCAGGAGGCCTGCCAGGAAGTGGAGTTGGCCTCCTCTCAGGGCACCGTCGCGGTGAACGCCGACTTCGGGCCGCCCACCGGGGTGGGGCAGCCGCCGGAGGAGACCCTGGCCGCCGTCGGCGCGGAAGGGCTGGACGAGTGGCGGACCCGCCTGGTGAAGGACTCCGACGGCTGGGACCGGGTGAACGTCTCCGACGGTGGCGGCACCGCCGCCTTCCTGGCGTACACCGAGAAGACCGTCACCACTCTGTGGTGGACCAGGGACGACGGCTTCACCGGCCCCCGTACGAGGAAGCGCCCGCCCAAGCGGCTGGACCGGGACTTCCACGGGAGCTGGAAGACCGGCGACGGTTCGTGGCGCCTGGCCGTCCAACCTCGTGGCAGGGGCGGGGTCGCCACCTTCTTCCGCGCCGACGGCACGGAATGCGTGGTACGGGTCGCGCTGTGGCCCAACTCCCGCCGGGTGGGCGAGTTCACCGAGGTCCACCGGGACCGGGGCTCCTACTCCCCGAAGTGCCCGGGCTGGAGCACCGACGACTTCGTGAAGCTGAACGCCGAGGGGGACGCCCTCACCTTCCAGGTCTCCCGGCTCCGCTTCACCCGCACCGAACCCGACTCCCGTGAACGGAAGCTCCCCGAACCGCCTGGGCCGGTCCCCGCGCTGGACCGGGCGTGGCGTGGCGAGTGGCGGCCGAAGGACGGTGGCCCGAAGGTCACCCTCACCGAGGAGCGGCCGGGCCACCCTCGGGCGACCTTCACCGACCGGCGCGGCGGCACCTGCGTCGTACGGGTCGAACTGTTCGTCGCCCACGTCGACTTGCTCACCGACACCGCGAACAGCGAGCCCCGGGTACTGAAGGGGAAGCGGACCGCCGACTGCCCACCCCGGGAGTTCCGGTTGCGGCTGGCCGAGGACGGCGACTCCTTCCGACTGGAACGCCAGGGGAAACCCGACCGGGTCTTCGTACGCCCCGGGAACTGAACGCGATGGAGCCGGGCCGAGGGGGCGTCCCGGCCGACGGCCGGGGCCATGGGCGAGAATGGCCGGGTGAGCCGAGCAGACCTGCACAAGCAGCCCCACGAGGTGGCCGCCATGTTCGACGACGTGGCGGCACGGTACGACCTGACCAACGACGTGCTGTCCCTGGGGCAGGCGCGGCTGTGGCGCCGGGAGGTGCGGCGGGCAGTGGCCGCCCGGCCGGGGGAACGGGTGCTGGACCTGGCCGCCGGTACCGGCACCTCCTCCCTGCCGTTCGCCGAGGACGGGGCCGAGACGGTCTGCGGCGACTTCAGCCTCGGCATGTTGCGGGAGGGCCGCCGGCGCCACCCGTGGATGCCGTTCGTCGCCGCCGACGCCACCCGACTCCCGTTCCGGGACGGGGTGTTCGACGCGGTGACCATCTCCTTCGGGCTGCGGAACGTGCAGGACACCGAGGGCGCGCTGGGTGAGCTGTGCCGCGTCACCAAACCCGGGGGGCGGCTGCTGGTGTGCGAGTTCAGCCACCCGGTGTGGGGGCCGTTCCACACCGTCTACACCGAGTACCTGATGCGGGCCCTGCCCCCGGTCGCCCGCGCGGTGTCCAGCAGCCCGGACGCCTACGTCTACCTCGCGGAGTCCATCCGGGCCTGGCCCACCCAGCCCGAACTGGCCCGGCTGATCGGCAAGGCCGGCTGGGGCCGGGTGGCCTGGCGCAACCTCACCGGGGGCATCGTCGCCCTGCACCGGGCCTACCGCCCCTGAGCGGTACCGGCCCGGGGTGGCTACGATGCCGCCGTGGCGGAGACGACGTACGACTGGGACCGGCCCGAGGGCATCCTCGCGGCGCTGAACGACACCCCGTTGCCCGAGCTGCGGCGGCGGGCGGCGGTCGTGACCGACCTGGCGGCCGTGATCCCGCTGTACGTGTCCGCGTCCCCGTCGTACCGGCTGGGCAACGCGACCCGGTACGCCTGCAACGACTCCGGTGGCTCCTCGAACACCCTCTATGTCACCGACGACGGTCGGGCACTGCTGCTCGGCCTCAGCCGTGACAGCGAACTGCACGTGGGCCGGGAGAACAACGGGAGGGACTTCGCGAACCTGCGGGACCTGTACCGGGGGGTGCCCGAGGACCTGATGCGGTACGCCGGGGACCGCACCGACGCCTACGAGAACCTGACCGTGACCGACCGGGAGACGGGCGCCTCGCTGCTGCTGGTGTCCGGGGCGTGCTGGTTCGACGGTGAACAGTGGCACTTCGCCCGGGGGCTGCTGGACCTCTGTGCGGCGGAGGGCCTCAACCCGGCCTTCGAGGCGGGACTGGTCCCGGACGAGTACCTGCTCGGCCACGAGTTCACCCTGGAGAACTTCTTCGAGGAGTACATCGGCCCCGGGGTGCTGTCCGACGAGGAGTGGGCGGAGTCGGTGGCCCTCGCCCGCCCCGTCTTCGAGCGGTACCCCCAGCCCTGAGCCGCCCCGAGGGGCGGCTCAGCCACGACGCGGTTCAGGTCAGCAGGGCCTCCACCGCCGCGTCCAGGGTGCCCCGGTCCAGCTCGTGGGTGAGCCGCTCGCGGGCCTCCCCCGCCGGCAGCCACTCCATCTCGTCCACCTCGGGCCCGGGCCGGAACGCCCCCTGGGTCGCCTCGGCCGTCCAGTAGTGGACCTCCTTGGGGCGGCCCGCCGACACGTAGCGCACGGTGGGCAGTTGGAGGCCCAGCGCGCAGTCCATACCGGTCTCCTCCCGCACCTCCCGGACCGCCGCCAGGGGGAACGACTCCTCGGGGTGCAGCTTGCCCTTGGGCAGCGACCAGTCGTCGTACTTGGGCCGATGGATCACCGCGAACTCCACCGCCTCCTCCCCCGGCCGCCACAGCACACAGCCAGCCGCGCGTACCGGCTCGTCAAGGGGGTGGGGATCGGACATCGATGGCCTCCTCCGTGTACGCCGATTCGGCCTCGATGTTCCACCCCCACCCCGGAACGAAACGCCCCCCACCCCTCCGGGGTGGCGGTCCAGGGGGTGGCGACGTGGAACTGCCCCCTCAGAGGGAACCGTCAGGCTCACTGAGGTGGGCGTAGGCGGCCTCGGCCTGACGTCCGGGCGCGGTACCGGTGGGGGCGTGCGCGAGGAAGCCGGTGGTGGTGCCGTCGAAGGTGACGGTTCCCCGTTCGAGCACGGTGACGTGGTGGGCCTCCTCGGCCAGGTCGGCGACGTCGTGGGTGGAGAGCAGTACCCGGACGTGCTCGGTGAGCGGGACCAGCAGGTCCCGGAAGAGGCGCCGCTGGCGGGGGTCCATGCCGGCGGTGGGTTCGTCCAGCAGCAGGACGCGCGCCTCGTGGACCAGGGCGGAGGCGACGCCGACCCGGCGGAGCTGTCCTCCCGAGAGTCTCCCGGTCCGGGTGTCCGCCTGGGGCGTCAGCTCCACCCGGGCGAGCGCGCCGGCCGCCCGGTCCCAGGCGTCGCGCCGGTTCATGCCCTTGAGCCAGCCGGTGTACGCGACCTGTTCGCGGGCGGTGAGCCCGCCCATGGCGGTGATCTGCTGGGGCATCCACGCCACCGCCGCCCGGAAGGTGCGGTGGTGCGAGGGCACGCCCTCGTGGGTGACGGTCCCCTGACGGGGGCGGGTGACGCCGGCGGCGAGTTTGAGCAGGGTGGACTTCCCCGCTCCGTTGGGGCCCAGCAACACGGTGAGGCCCGGGGGGAGTTCGTAGCTGAGGTCCCTGAGGATCGGAGGGGCCCAGGGGCGGTAGGCGAAGGTGCAGGAGTCCAGGTGGAGGCTCATGGGTGTCGTCCCGTTCAGGTGCGGGTGGGGGGTCGGTGCAGGGCCAGGGCGAGGAGGCCGACCAGCAGGGAGACCGTGGCGGCGACCAGGGAGGCCGGGTCACCCGGTTCGCGGGGGAGGACCGTCCAGAACAACGGGTGCCCCTGCCGGAAGCCGAACAGCATCACCGCCGTCAACCAGGCGACCGGCACCATCACCCCCGCCGGACCGGTCAACGGCCGTACGCACAGGGCCAGTCCACAGAGGAAGGCGGTGTTGCGCCCCAGCGAGAGGGCGGCCGGGGCGTCGAGAACGGCTCCGAGTACCAGGCCCACCAGGCTCGCGGCGGCCACGGTGGCGAGCGCGAGCCCGACGTCCCAGAGCCGGACCGTACGTACGGCGGTGGCCTCGGCCGGAAGCCGGTTCTCCAGGCAGAGGAGCAGCGTGGCGTAGAGGGGCACCGGGACCAGCAGCATGGCCACCACGGGGTTGTCGCCCCCGGTGAGGAAGGACGGCAGGCGGGCGACGGTGTCCTGGAGGAGGACCGTCAGGACGGTGAAGGCGAGGAGCGCGCCCGACAGGTACGTGGTGACGCGACGGGCCCTGAGCCACCAGAGCATCAGTCGTCCTCCCCCGTCGAGGACCGCGTACAGGCCCGCTCCCGCTGCTGGTGGTACCAGGCACTCTGTGCCCGCGCGGACTTCGCCCGCACCACGTCCACCGTCCGCCGGGCGGTTCGCACCAACCTGTCGCCACCGTCCGTCCGCCCCAACTCCCGGCGCTGCTCCCGGAGATAGGGCTTCTCCAGTCCGGTGACCCGGGCCGCCCACAGTCCCGTGCTGCGGGCCGCCAGCTCGTCCCGGGGTTCGGCGCAGGGGAGTTCGTTCACCCGGCGCAGCGCCTGGTACGAGGTGGTACCCGCACGCTGGCTCGACGTCAGCGGCAGCCGCCAGCGCGTGGCCGTACCGGCGGAACGGTGCTCCGCGACACTGTCGAGTACGGACACCGGCTCCGGGGTGCGGACACCGGCCGCGCGGAGCCTTGCCAGCGGGGCCATGACCTCGGCCTGGGCCCGCCGGGGGTCGGCCCGCCCGGCGGAGGGCACGCAGACCCGGGGAGCGGAGTTCACACAGCTCCAGTCCACCGGGGCGGCCACCTCGGGCGCGGTCGGCCCCCAGTCCCTGACCTGGTGGTACGCGGCGAGGGTGCCCGTGACCCCGACGGCGACCGCGAGCGCGAGCACCAGTGGGCGGAGGCGCCGGTGGCCGGGGGTGACCCACAGCAGCAGGACGCCCGTGGCGAGGCTTCCGGCGAACAGCAGGTGCGGGGCGACCGAACCCCAGGGCAGGGCGCTGCCGAAGCCCACCACCCCGAAGTACTGGCCCGCCAGGTGCCGTGGCCACATCGTCTCGCCGGAGGAGGCGGAGGCGACGACCACGTAGAACACCCCCACGGCGAGCACCGGCGCGGCCACGAGTCGGGGCACCCGGAGGCCCACCGCGAAGCCGAGCACCGCGTGGGCGCAGCAGACCCCCAGCGGCATCACCACCAGTGGGAGCGCGTCGAGGGGGAACCCCAACCCCTCCCGTACCAGGCCCACCACCACCGGTGTCAGTACGGTCAGCCACGCCAGCCCCACCACCGGCACCAGCACCTGGAGGGCCACCGTGAAGCGGCTTCGGGCCGGCGCCAGCAGGAAGACCTGGCCCCTCGTCAGCCGTCCGGCCTCCCAGGCGGCCAACGCCGAGGCGGCGGCGTAGGCGATGGCGGAGGCCGGGTTCAGTACCAGGGAGACCACCGTCGGGGCGTAGTCGATCGGGCCCCGGCTGTGGGCGTAGTCCTCGGTGAAGACCACGTACAGGTACAGGACGACCAGCGCCAGAACCACGGGAGAGGCCCACAGGGCACTGCTGGAACGAAGGACGGTACGAAACCTCATGAACACGCGCTCCGGGGAGAAGGCCACAGGCACCCGACTCCCCGGAGCCCCCGTGGACCCATGCGATGGTCTGGCGCGGACCACGGCCTTCCGCACCCGCGAGGCGGGGCCCGTTCCGACGCCAGTGGGCCTGTTGGTCTGTGCGTCCCTCCCCGCGTTCGCCCGACAGTGCTCCCACCCTAGGAAGCGGTGGCCCGTTCCCCCTCGCGCACGAACGGAAGGGGAGGGTCCGCGAGTTCGGTGCCCCCTTCGGCCGACGCCCGCTGCCGGGGGGCGCCCGCCGTACGGAGCCGCTCCGACCTGGCGGAAGCCCGGGCGGTCACCAACTCCCCGGCAGGGCCCCCGACTTGGCTTCCTGCCCCAGGGGGTTCGCCGCGTCGTCGAGCCACGGATGCGTACCGGTGTCATCCACCGTCAGGCCGAACCGCTGGAGGTGCGGCTGCCCCTCCCGCCGCCACCAGGAGTACGCGCGGACCAACTCGGCCCACAGGTTCCGTGGCCCGTAGACGGTCACCGCGCCCGACCGCCACCACTCACCGTGGCGGACGACGGTGACCGACGTCCCGGCCTCGTCCCAGAGCTGGGACTGCCTCCGCTGCCCCTCTCCCCGGTGGGCGTAGGCGACGTCCGGCAGTTGAAGGCCGAGTACGAACCGCTGGGACCAGTCCCCGGCGAACACCTCCTCGGGGTCGATCACCGAGCTCTCCCTACACGCCACGTCAGGCGGGTGGAGACGGTTCCGGGGCCGATGGCCTCGGGCCCACAGGTAACAGGCCCCGCCGACGAACCTCCCCGTCGCCACCCCGCCGCTGACCACGAGCCGCAACAGGCCACCGGCGGCGAACAGCGTGTTGAACGGCGCCAGGATGACGGCGCTCTCGCCCGCCTGCCGACGCCACTGCCCGGGGATGTGGCGCACGGCCGCCGTCGCGATGATCCGGTCGTACGGCGCACGGGGTGGCCAACCGACCAACCCGTCACCGTTCACCGTCGTGGGCGCGTAGCCGGCCCCTTCCAGGTTGGCCGCTCCACGGGCCGCCAGGACGGGATCGCACTCGATCGTCGTCACCCGGTCGCCGCCGACCAGTTCGCACAGCAGCGCGGAGTCGTAGCCGGAGGCCGTACCGATGTGCAGGACACGGTGGTCCGGCCGCACGTCAAGCTGGTTCAGCTTCTCGAAGGCGATGTCCAGTGCCGAGATCGAGGACGTGAACTCGCCCCGGGCCGGCCCCTGTTCGGGGGTCACCTCGTCGTCGATCTGCGTGATCAGGGAACGGTGGGTGCCCCACACCGCCCACCGCCACGCGTCCTCGTCCCTGGACCTGTCGATGACCTCGTGCAGCCCGTTCTCGTCGGTGTCGTACCCCCAGAACCGGGCCGGGGCGAACGCCTCCCGGTCGACGGCGTCGAAGGCCGACCGGAGGCCCGGGGACCGGAACGCCCCCATGACCTCAAGCTCCGCGCGGGCGATCTCCCGCTGGTCCATGGCCTGACTCACCTCGGCCGGGAACCGTCGGGAGACGGCGGCTGCGGCGGCGGGGTCCACGGCTTGTCGTCCGGTGGCCCTCCGTGCTTGCCGTCGTCGACCGTCCACACCACGCACATGCGCGTACCTCCTTGTACGGGGAGAATCCCAACGAGGCGACGCGGATCCGCTCAACGCGGCCCGGGTCGAACCACTGACCACGCTAGGGGCCGCGAGCGCCCGACTCCCCCTCGATTGCACCGGATTGCGCACCACTACCGGAGGCCGCTCCGCACCTCGGCGACCAGGGCTCGCAGCGATTCGCCGTACACCGCCTGACGCCTGAGCTGGACGAACGTGTCCTCGTACGCCGCTATCTCACTCGGCTCCGTCACGGTGAGGTACCCCGCGACCAACTCGACGTTCACCTGTTCCTGGTCGAAGATCCAGAAGCCTTCAACCGGCATACGCCGACGGCTGGTTGACGCGGGCACCACTCCCAGGCTGACGTGCGGCCGGCTCGCCACGTCGAGGAGACGGTCGAGCTGGGCGCGCAGGGCGTCGGCGGTACACGGCCCGTTGCGCAGAACGGACTCCTCCACCAGAAACGCGAACCGGCGCGAGCCCTCGGTCAGAACCTGCTGACGGTCCATACGAACGGCCACCGCCTCGGCCACGTCGTCGACCGCGACACGTCTTCTCTGTACGGCCCGGAGAACGGCCTCGGTGTAGGCGGCCGTCTGGAGCAGACCGGGCACGAACCACGAGGAGTAGGCACGGAACCGGTACGTACGCTCGAACAGCGGAAGACGTCTCTCCTGGGCCTGTCGCAGCCCGGTACGCTCCATGCGCCGCCAGCCGATCCACATGCCCTCGGCGGAACGCAGGGACTCGATCAGGTCCGCCGCCTGCTCTTCCGCTCCGCACGCGCGGGCCCACACTCTGATGTCGTCGGCGGACGGCAGGGTCCTGGCGTTCATCACCCGCGACGACTTGGACGGGTGCCAGCCGCACTCGGCGGCCAGGGTGGCGCCGGTGTGTCCCGCGTCCCGACACAGTTCCGCGAGCCGGTCCGCGAGAGCTTGCCGGGCCCGCTGGGCACTGGAGGACGGTGACCGCGCCACGATCTCAGACGGGCCGGTAGTCCTCGTGCGGGACGGCCAGGTCCCACGCCTCTTCCACCGCGTCGGCGAACCGCTGGACGCACGTCGCCTCCTCGACGTACTCCCGCCCGTCCTCGGCGAGTTGGCCGTCCCCGGTGAAGTGGTGGAGGAGGGCGAGCTTCCGGTCGAACACCCACCCGTCCGTCGCCGGCAGCAACAGGCGCGACGCCCTGCGACGAGGCAGCCAACGCACCTGTTCGCCCGCCGCGAGGTTCGTGAACGTCACGTCGTACTCGTACCTGACGTAGTCACTCAGCGGCTCGGACACGACTCGCACGCGCCGCACCTCGACCCCCCGGGCGACCGCGTCGGCCACGGCGTCGTGCCAACCTCCCCACCACTCCCCCCGGTCGGCGGGATCCAGGCGTACACCGTCCCGCCATGCGAGGAACCCGGGGTCGTCGGCCATGTATCCGTCGCGCAGTTCGATGTGCACCGCGGACTGTCGTGCTTCCGCGAGTGCGCTACGCGCTGGGGGTCGCACTGTCGATCTCTCCGTTGCTCTGGTCCGCGAGTTGGTGAATGTACTGCAACATTTCAGCGGGCAGGCGGACCATCACCTCGTGGTCCGGTACCTCGGTCGAGTGCCCGGGAACGGAACCCACCTCCTGGCACTTCCTCACCTCGTCCGGCGTCGCCCGATACGACTGGATCAGCAGGTCTCCCGTTTCGGAGTCGAGCCAGATCGTCGGGGACTCGTCAGTCGGAGTGTTACTGATGATTCCCAGGAACGTGTACGACACTTCCACCCCCTGCTGGATAGCGGATCCCCCGGCCTTGGAAAAGCCTCACCATCCCGGGTGAGCAGCATCAAGAGAGCACCGAAGCACACCGGGAGCGTCGACGTGGTCAGCCAGGTGGGGCGGGTGACAACGACGACTGGCCTCGCCCTTCAGGGGAATCACTCCACGGAAGACGGTGGCTCCGCCCCCTGGGGCAGCCGATGAGGGTTCTGATCGCGTATGAGGAGCGGTGGGAAATGCGGATCGATCTGAGCAACGCGGACTGGCGGAAGTCGACTTACTCCGACAACGGCAGCAATGCCTGTGTTGAGGTTGCCGCCGGTCTCCCCGGCATCGTTCCGGTACGGGACTCCAAGGACGTGTCCCTGCCGGCTCTGGTCGCCTCGGACGAGGCATGGGGCGCCTTCCTGGAGTCCCTCAAGGCATGACATCCCAAGGCCCCCACCCCGACGGGGTGGGGGTTCCGCGTTCGGCTGACAGGGGCCCCAGCGCCTTCCGTGGGCAGCGGGAGCGCAGAAGGGCGCGGTCGCGAACCCACAAGGGTTGAAGACGCCCCGCCCCTCAGACCGGCGAAGGTCGCCCCCTCCCGGGGGGGGCGGCCCTCAACCAGGTCAACGCCCCACGCCCACACCGAAGTTGGCGCACCACCAGGGACAGTGGCCGACCGGCGAGCCCTCCGGGGCACCCCAACACCCGGGGCACCGCCCGACGCCTGGTCCAGCCCCCTCCCCCGGCGAGACAGGGTCCCGCGCGACCCCCCTCACCCCTCACCCACGGCCGAGGCCGCCGTGCGGGCCCTCCCCCCTCACCCCCTCACCCCCTCACCCCCTCACCCCCTCACCCCACGGTCGGGGGTCGTTCCCGCGTACCCGACGCGAAGTGGTCCCCTCGGGGTCACCGCGCTCGGGGTGGGCCCCCCTCGGGGTCACCCGCCCCTCAGCCGCCCGACTCCCGGCCACCCGACTCGGGGTGAGCCGACTCGGGGGTGGCGTTCCAGAGTTGGCCGAAGGCGAAGCGGGTGGCCTCGACCTGGTGCCGTTGGTCGGCGTGCAGGACCCCGAGGGCGTAGGCGGTGGCCGGGGCGATGCGGGGGGTGCGGGCGGCCTCGGCGGCGGCTGCCGCCGCCTCCGCCGCGTCCCGGTGCCGTTCCAGTACCTCGCCGGCGGACACCAAGGTGCCCTGGGGCAGGGCGGGTGGGGCGGGGGTGACCTCCAGGGCGTAGCGGTGTCGGGCGAGCCGGAGGCGTACCCGGCGCCAGGACAGGTCCTCGGCGGTCTCGGCGACGAGGACGTGGGCGAGGCCCTCGGCGCGGTAGGGGTGGGGGGCGGGGGGTGACAGTTCGGCCACCGCCTCGCGCAGTGCCGCTCCGGTGGCCTCGGCCAGGGGGCCGGTACGGAAGCGGGCGGGCTCGCCGGGGTCGGCGAGCGGTACCTCGGAGGCGAGTACCGCGACCGCGTCGGCCACCGCGTGGAAGCGGGAGGAGCCGAGGGACCTGAGGGCGGCGGAGTGGGCGCGGGTGCGGGCCAGGGTCAGTTGGCGTTCCAGCAGGGCGGCGGCCCGGGCGGCTCCTCCGGGGAGGGCGCCGCGTACCAGGCCGGCGGTGTCGGCGGGTGCGGGACCGGGGTCGCTGGCCAGCCGGTGGAGGGCGGTCAGCAGGCGTTCCAGTCGGCTGGCGAGTACGTGTTCGCGGACCATGACGCCGGCCAGCCAGCCGAGTTCGGGGCGGAGCCGGTCGGCCCAGTCGGGGTCGAGGAGCGGGTGGAAGGTCTCCAGGGTGGCGTTGATCCGGCGGGCGGCCCGGTCCAGTCGCCGTACCGCCTCGGCCTCCTCGGGGGCGCGGTCGGCGCTGCCGGAGGCCTCGGAGTGGTCGCGCAGCGCGCGCAGGAGGTCGGCGGCGCGGGCGCGCAGGTAGTCGGTCAGGACCGGCGCCTCCCCGGGGTGCGGCACCGTGGCGGGCGGGCCGGCGGGCGCCGCGATCCGGGGCACGGTGGGGGCGCGGGTGGCGGGAGTGGCGGCCCCGGGGGCGGTGTTCCTAGGTGGTCTGGGGGACACGTCGGCGCCTCCGGGCGTCGATGAGCATCTCCTGGATGTTCCGCAAGGGTTGTCCCTCCGCGTCGAGCGAGTGGCGGGTCCAGTCACCGTCCGGGCCCAGGTGCCAGGAGGCGGTGGTGTCGGAGGTGCCGTTCTGCACCAGCTTGTTGAGCTGGGCGCGGTGGGCGGGGTCGGTGACCCGTACCAGCGCCTCGATACGGCGGTCCAGGTTGCGGTGCATCATGTCGGCGCTGCCGATCCACACCTCGGGTTCGCCGGCGTTGCCGAAGACGAAGACCCGGGAGTGTTCCAGGAAGCGGCCGAGCACGCTGCGTACCCGGATGGTCTCGCTGAGCCCGGGGACGCCGGGGCGCAGGGCGCAGATGCCGCGTACCCAGACGTCGACGGGTACGCCCTCCCGGGAGGCCCGGTAGAGGGCGTCGATCACGGCCTCGTCGACCATGGAGTTGACCTTGATGCGGACGTAGGCGTCCTGGCCGGCGCGGTGGTGGGCGATCTCCCGCTGGATACGGCGGATGAGGCCGTCCCGCAGGGACCGGGGGGCGACCAGCAGCCGGCGGTAGGTCTCCCGGCGGGAGTAGCCGGAGAGCCGGTTGAACAGGTCGGACAGGTCGGCGGCGACCTCCTGGTCGGCGGTGAGCAGGCCGAGGTCCTCGTAGAGCCGGGCGGTCTTGGGGTGGTAGTTGCCGGTGCCCACGTGGGCGTAGCGGCGGAGGCGTTCGCCCTCCTGCCTCACGACCAGGGAGAGCTTGCAGTGGGTTTTCAGGCCCACCAGCCCGTAGACCACGTGGCAGCCGGACTCCTCCAGTTTGCGGGCCCACTTGATGTTGGCCTGCTCGTCGAAGCGGGCCTTGATCTCGACCAGGACCAGCACCTGCTTGCCGGACTCGGCGGCGTCGATCAGGGCGTCCACGATCGGGGAGTCGCCGGAGGTGCGGTACAGGGTCTGCTTGATGGCCAGTACGTCCGGGTCGGCGGCGGCCTGTTCCAGGAAGGCCTGTACGGAGGTGGAGAAGGAGTCGTACGGGTGGTGGAGGAGCACGTCCCGTTCCCGCAGGGCGGCGAAGATGTCCGGGGCGGAGGCGGACTCCACCTCGGCCAGGTCGCGGTTGGTGCCGGCGACGAACTTGGGGTACCGCAGCTCGGGCCGGTCGATGGAGCCGACGATGGTGGACAGCCCGGACAGGTCCATCGGTCCGGGCAGCGGGTAGACCTCCGCCTCGGACACCTTCAGCTCCCGTACCAGCAGGTCCAGTACGTACGGGTCGATGTCCTCCTCGACCTCCAGCCGTACCGGGGGGCCGAAGCGTCGGCGCAGCAGTTCCTTCTCCAGGGCCTGGAGGAGGTTCTCGGCGTCGTCCTCCTCGACCTCCAGGTCCTCGTTGCGGGTGACCCGGAACATGTGGTGGGCCAGTACCTCCATCCCGGGGAACAGCTCCTCCAGGTGGGCCGCGATCACGTCCTCCAGGGGGACGAACCGCTGCGCGGAGGCCTCCAGGAAGCGGGTCAGCAGGGGCGGGACCTTCACCCGGGCGAAGTGCTGGTGGCCGGAGACCGGGTTGCGCACCACCACGGCGAGGTTCAGCGAGAGGCCGGAGATGTACGGGAAGGGGTGGGCGGGGTCGACGGCCAGCGGGGTCAGCACCGGGTAGATCTGCTGCCGGAAGAGGGTGAACAGCCGGGACTGCTCCTTGTCGGTCAGCTCGTTCCAGCGCACCAGGTGCAGGCCCTCGTCGGCGAGGGCGGGGGCGACGTCCTGCTGGTAGCAGGCGGCGTGCCGGGCCATCAGCTCCCGGGAGCGGGTCCAGATGTGTTCCAGTACCTCGCGGGGCTGGAGGCCCGAGGCGGAGCGGGTGGCCACCCCGGTGGCGATGCGGCGCTTGAGGCCGGCGACCCGCACCATGAAGAACTCGTCCAGGTTGCTGGCGAAGATCGCCAGGAAGTTGGCCCGCTCCAGCAGGGGCACGCTGGGGTCCTCGGCCAGTTCCAGTACGCGTTCGTTGAAGCCCAGCCAGGAGCGTTCCCGGTCCAGGAACCGGTCGGAGGGCAGGTCCTCCTCGGCGGCCCGCTGGGCGTCGTCCTCGCGGTAGGCGTCCAGGTCGGAGTCGAGGTCGGGTTCCAGTTCGGACACCAGCGAGGGTGCCACGGCGTTCGGGCGGTGCGCGGCGATCGAGCCCACCGAGGGCTGGGCGGGGGCCGGGGAGGACGACGGTGGCTGGCTCATTCCCCCATTCTTCCGCCGAGTGCCCATCTCGGACACCTCGGCGAGGGCCCCGGGCCGGCTGGCCTGCGGGGCGCCCTCCCGGCCGGGCCGGGGCGAGGTGTCTCGGGGGGACGGCATGGGGTGAGCGTCCCAGGCCAGGTTGAATCGATGGTTACGGCGACATGGCGGCCAGGCGAGCGGGCGGGGCCGGGGCGTTTCCCCTACGGGGCGTGCCGACCGGGCCGTACCAGGGGGTCACACGGACACGGGGCGGCCGGGGGCCGGGCCCACCCGTCGGCGGGTGGGCCCGGGGCGCGCTCAGTGTTCGGTGCGGTACATCAGGTCCTTCTCGTGGACGTGGAACCCCAGCCGCTCGTACACCGTCACCGCCGCCGTGTTGTCCGCGTCCACGTAGAGCATGGCGGTGGGCAGTGCCCGGTCCCGGGCCAGGTGGCGCAGGCCCAGCACGGTGAGGGCCTTCCCCAGGCCGGAGCCCTGGGCGCGGGGGCTGACCCCCAGTACGTAGACCTCGCCCAGCCGCTCGGCGCTGTGGACCTTGGTCCAGTGGAAGCCCAGCAGGGTGCCCGAGGTGTCCTCGGCGAGGAAGAAGCCGCCCGGGTCGAACCAGGGCTCGGCCATCCGGTCGGCCAGGTCCCGTCGGGTCAGCGAGCCCTGTTCCGGGTGGTGGGCGAAGGCCTCGGCGTTCAGCTCCAGCCAGGCGGCCTCGTCCTGTCCGGGGACGAAGGACCGTACCCGCACACCCTCGGGAAAGGTGGGCTCGGGCAGGTCGAGGTCGGCCAACGACCGCCGCATCTGCCGGAGTTCGCGGAACAGGGTGAGCCCCAGCGTCTGGGCCAGGTGGCGGGCGGCGGGGTGCCCTCCGTGCGCCCACAGCCGCAGCCGTCTGCCGGACAGGTTCAGGAGTTCGGTGCCCAGCGCCCGGCCGTACCCCTGACCCCGGTGCGAGGGGTGCACCACCATCTCGCTGGCCGGTGCCTCGACCGGGTCGGTGTCCTCCAGCTGCGCGTACCCCACCAGGGCTCGGCCGTCCCTCAGCAACAGGTGCCGTACGCCCTCCCGGCGCCCGCCGCGCAGTTGCAGCCGCCCCTGTTCGGACACCGCCGGTTGCCCGTCCACCTCGGCACCGGCGTCGAGCAGCGCCTCAACCTCCGGTACGACATCGGGAGTTACCTCGTCCACCACCAGCACGTCGCTCATACCCGGAGCTTACGGTGCCGGCGGCCCCTCCCGGGCGGCCCCGGCGGCCGGCGGGCGGCGTGTGTGGGGGCGGGTAACGCGCCGGGCTGGGGAGTCGCCGGGGAGTTGGGGAAGACCGAAGGGGGCGCCGGTCAACGCCGGGTGAGCGCCGGCCCCGGTCCTGCGGTACCCCAACCCGGCCTCGGCGAGGGGCCGTTGCCCACCTCGGGGGCCAACAGCGGGGGGTCGGGCGCCCGCTGGGCTTGACCCAGACGTAACCTCAGGGCTCCTGACACGCTACGCGCGTTGCGTTAGCTTTTCTGCGCCACACGACCACCCCCCACCCCCGAGGGAGCCCAGGTGCCCACGAAGAGAACCCCCAGACCGCGGGCCCGCAAGTGGGCTGCCGCACTGACCGTGCTGGCCGCCGCCACCGGACTGCTGACCACCGCACTGCCGGCCGGCGCGGACGGCCGGGGCGGGGGCAAGGGCGACGACACCGTCGACGTACAGCTGCTGTCCTTCAACGACCTGCACGGCAACCTGGAGCCGCCGCAGGGGTCCTCGGGCGAGGTGACGAAGAAGCACGAGGACGGCACCACCGAGCAGGTCAAGGCCGGCGGGGTGGAGTACCTGGCCTCCAGCCTGCGGGAGGCCCGGGACGGGCACCCGTACTCGGTGACCGCCGCGGCCGGTGACATGGTGGGCGCCAGCCCCCTGATCTCCGGGCTGTTCCACGACGAACCCACCATCGAGGCCCTCAACTCCCTGGACCTGGACGTCACCTCGGTGGGCAACCACGAGTTCGACGAGGGCCGCAAGGAGCTGAAGCGGCTCCAGAACGGCGGCTGCCACCCGGTGGACGGCTGCGCGGAGGAGGGCAAGACCTTCGCCGGCGCCGACTTCCCGTACCTGGCGGCCAACGTCACCGACAAGAAGAGCGGCAAGCCGCTGATGAAGCCGTACAGCGTCTGGAAGCACAAGGGCGTGAAGATCGGCTTCATCGGCGTCACCCTGGAGGGCACCCCGGACATCGTGTCCGGTGACGGCGTCAAGGGACTGAAGTTCCACGACGAGGTCAAGACCATCAACAAGTACGCCAAGAAGCTCCAGGCCAAGGGCGTGAAGTCGATCGTGGCGCTGGTCCACGAGGGCGGCGAGCCGGCCGACCAGTCCTACAACTACGACTGTGACAGCCCCGGCCCGGGCGACGGCATCTCCGGCCCCATCGCCGACATCGCCAAGAAGGTCACCCCCAAGGTCGACGCCCTGGTCACCGGCCACACCCACCAGGCGTACGTGTGCACCCTGCCCGACCCCTCGGGTGCCCCCCGGATGGTGACCTCGGCCTCCTCCTTCGGGAAGCTCTACACCGACACCACCCTCACCTACGACCGCAAGACCCGCGACATCGTGCGCACCAGCGTCAAGTCCGCCAACCACGTGGTGAACCGGGACCAGCCCAAGGCCACCGACATGACGGCCCTGATCAAGCGCTGGAACAAGCTGGCCGCCCCGGTGGCGAAGAAGCCCATCGGCTGGATCAGCGAGGACATCAAGGCACCGAGCGACCAGCCCGAGGCGCCCCTCGGCGACCTGATCGCCGACGCCCAGCTGGCCAGCGCCAAGGAGAAGGACGACAAGGCCGAACTGGCCCTGATGAACTCCGGCGGCATCCGCACCGACCTGGTGTACGAGGCCTCCGGTGACGAGGGCGACGGTGTGGTCACCTACTCCGAGGCCTTCGACGTCCAGCCGTTCTCCAACACCGTGAACGTCGTGGACCTCACCGGCGAGCAGCTGCTGAAGGTCCTCCAGGAGCAGGTCACCGGGGACAACGAGTCCCAGAACAAGATCCTCCAGGTCTCCGACGGCTTCACCTACACCCTGGACACCACCAAGTCCGGCGCGGACAAGATCGTCGCCGACTCGGTGAAGCTCAACGACGAGCCCCTGGAGTCCGACCGCACCTACCGGGTCGCCATCAACTCCTTCCTGGCCGGCGGCGGAGACGGCTTCCCCACCCTCGGCGAGGGCACCAACCCGCTGGTGGGCGACGACGACATGGCCGCGCTGGAGAACTACCTCAGCGCCAACTCCTCGGACGGCAAGCCGCTGCCCACCCCGAAGGCGGACCGGATCACCGTGAAGAAGTAACCACCACCCCGGCGCCGTTGATCGGCGCCCCTCCCCCGGCGTCGGGTCACCGACACCGGGGACCCGCTCCCCGAGCGCCCCGTGGGCCCTCCTCCCCGAGGAGGGCCCACGGTCGTGTTCCCCTCCCGTCACCGAACCCCGAAGTGGCCGCGTACCGGGGGGTGTGGGCGGAGGTGAGCCCGCTGGGCGTGGGTCACCCTCGGGTGAGAAACTGGGAAACCGGCCACGTGCCCGGGGCGCCGCCCGGAGGATGGGGCGGGTGACCACCACGGACCTCTGGCACCACTACGGCCGCACCCGAGCCGGGCGGGACCGTTCCGTACCCGCCGCCTTCCACTGGACCTGGAGCCAGGACGGGGGCCCCGGCCCGGAGGTTCTGGGCGATCTGAGGGGGCGGGTCGTCGGTGACCTCGGCGCGGGCGCCGCGCGGCACGCCGCGTACCTGGCGACCCGTCACCAGCCGGACCGCGTCGTCGCGGTCGACGCCTCCCCCGCGCAGTGCGCCATGGCCGGCGACCTCTACGGCCGCCACACACCGAGGCTGCGCGTCCTGAGGTCCGACGCGGTGGAGCACCTGCACGCGTCGCCGGACACCTACGACGTGCTCTACAGCGTCTTCGGCGCCGTCGACTTCACCGACCCCCGCAAACTGCTGCCGGCCGCGAACGCCGCCCTGCGGCCCCGGGGCCGGCTGGTCTTCTCCACCCTCGCCCACCACCTCACCGGCACACCCGCGCGGTGGGACGTCGTGGCCTCCGAGATCCCCGCGAGGACCCCCGACCGCGAACCGGCCGTGCTACGACGCTGGGTCCTCCAGCAGCCCCTGTGGACCGAACTCCTTGACCGGGCGGGGTTCGTGGACGCCGACGTCGTGGTCCTGCCCCCTGTCGCCGAAGGACCACGAGCGGCGAGCACCCTGCTGGTGACGGCCTTCCGCCCCCTCCCCTGAACCTCCGCCGCTCCGTCACCGAACCCCGAAGTGGCCACGTATCGGGGGTGTGGGCGGAGGTGAACCCGCTGGACGTGGGTCGACGAGCGTCGGAGGCCTCTGAACCCGGCGCCCCGAGCCCCCGTCGCCCCGGTCAGTCGCGACGGATCAACTCCGGGTCCACGCGCCGGCCGACCAGGGGCAGGGTGCCGAGGGCGGCGACCAGGAGCACCCCGAGGGCCGCCGCGAGGACCAGGGGAACCCCGTCGCCGTCCCAGAAGACCTGCCCGCCGCCGGTCACCAGGTAGGCGGACTCGGCGAGTCGCCCCGCGACCACGGCGAGGAGCAGCCCGGCCGCCAGGGGGAGCACCACCTGTACGCACTGCACCGCCCGCAGGGTGCGGGCGCGTGCCCCGAGCAGGGCCAGGGCGATCACCTGGGGTCGGCGCTCCACGGACCGGTCGGTCACCGCGACCAGGAAGGCGGCCACACCGATCACCAGGCCGAGCACCATCCCGAGGGCGAGCAGGGTCTCGATGACCGTGATCTGTTGCAGTGCCTCGACGTTGATCCCGACCGGTTCGACCTCGATGGTGGGGGCGACGGCTCCGATCGCGTCCAGTACCGCCCGTACGGTGGCCGGTGCCGAGGAGCTGGAGACCACGAGGGTGCCCGACGCGGGTCGCGCGCCCTCCGGCAGCCGTTCGGGCGGGACGAGCAGCGGCAACGACAGGTTCGACGGGTCGTTGCCCTCGTACCGCAGCCCCCTGTCCGGCACCCTGAGGGTCAGCTGGGTCCGCTCCCCGTCCCGTATGAGGGGGAACCGGCTGACGTCGGCGAGTGGTTCGGTCGCCTCGTTGACGTTGACCAGTCGCGTGACCCGGCCGTCCTGGCAGCCGGCCGCCCGGTGGACCAGCTCGCGGAACTGGGCGCAGGTCGCCACCACGGCGTCAGCGGAGACCACCTGTTCGTCGCCGCTCCCCCGCGCCTCCATGACCACGGCGTGGGCCCTGACCTCGGGGATGCGCTGGATACCGCGCTGTTGCTCGGCGGTGAGCCGCTCCAGGGGCAGGCCGTACTCCTGGGTGGGTGACTCGGGGCGGAGGATCTGGCTCTCCTCCACCAGTACCCCCTGGGCCAGCGAGGCGGAGAAGACCAGCAGCACGAGGCCGGTGACCACGCGCATGGCGCTGCCCGGTTCGACCTCGTTACGGCGCATGGCCATGCTCAGCGTCAGGGACTCGGAGCGGGCGAGCCACCTGGCGAGCAGATGGGACAGCAGGGGCGCCATCAGCACCAGGCCGAGTCCGGTCAGCAGCACCCCGGCGAGGAGCAGGGGTACGTGGACGCCGACGCTCTGCGCGGGGTGGTCGGTGAGGCCGGTCGCCGCGTAACCGGAGACGATGCCCAGTCCGGCGACGAAGCACAGTCCGCTCCACATCCGGGGCGGGCGGGGTACGGCGGTACGCCGGGTGGCCAGCGGATTGGAGGCGGCCGACCGGGCGGACAGCCGGCCGGTGCACCACGCCAGGGCCGGCGCCCCCAGCAGGCAGACCGCGAGGGTGCCCGCCGACAGCGCCCCGTCGTCCGGGTACCACCGCATTCCGGGCAGCCCCGCCCGGGCCATGCCCTGGTTCAGCAACACGTACTCGCCGATGCCCAGTACGGCGCCGACCAGGGCGGCGACCACGGTCTCTGCGGCGTTCACGCGCCGTACGCCCCGGGCGCTGACCCCCAGCAGACGGAGCGAGGCCAGCCGGCGGTTGCGGCTGGCGGCGGACAGTCTGGCGCAGACCGAGAGGAACACGGCCAGCGGCAGCAGGACCAGCGTGGCCAGGGTGAAACGGAGCATGTCGAGGGTGGACGGTTCGACGGTGGGGCTGGGGGTGTAGTCGACGCCGAAGCCCCTCAGGTCCCGGGTGCCGTCGTCCCGCAGCAGCCGGGACCTGTCGGTACCCACGTAGGCGTACAGCTCGGAGGGGTCGGTGAGTCCCTCGGGGGAGATCAGGCCCCGCTCCCGGCCGGGCAGCAGGCCCTTCAGGGCGGGCTCCCGGCGCAGCTGGTCGTGCAGCGCCGGGGACACGAACACCTCGCCGGGGCCCGGGAGTCGGTCCAGCCCGGGTGGCGGGGCGGGGGTGTAGCGAGTGCCCTGGGCGAGGAAGACCCGGTGGAAGGGCTTCGCTCCGTGGGGGTCGGAGCGGTTCAGTACCAGGGTGCGGTGCTGGGTCGGTTTGCCGCTGTGGGTGTCCGGCTCCCGAGCCGAGCCCCGGCCGTCCCGCGCGTCCAGGATGGCGGGGATGGTCAGCACCAGGGCCAGGCAGCACACCCCGAGGGAACTGCCGAGCGTCATCAGCGCGAACCGGACCCGTGTGCCGCGTCCCGAGCCGAACAGCAGCCGGAGTCCGAGGACGAACTCCCTCATCGCGCGGCCCCCGCCATGTCGAGGACGCCGTCGGCCATCGTGTACCGGGTGTCCGCCTGGGACGCCACCGTCGTGTCGTGGGTGACCAGCAGCACCGCGGTGCCCCGCGACCTCGCCAGTTCCAGGAACTCCCTGAGCACCGCGCCCGCGTTGGCGCTGTCCAGGGACCCGGTGGGTTCGTCGGCGAAGACCACCGTCGGGCGGTGCACCAACGCCCGGGCCACGGCGACACGTTGGCTCTGCCCGCCGGACACCTGCCCGGGCCGTCGTTCCCGCAGGTCCCCGATACCGAGCCGGTCCAGCACCTCGCCGGCCTCCCGCAGCGCGGCACGCTTACGCCGGCCGGCGAGGCGGAGGGGCAGGGCGGTGTTCTCCTCGACGGTCAGCTCGGGGAGCAGTTCGCCGTACTGGAAGACGAACCCGAACCGCTCCCGCCGCAGTGTGCTGATCTCCTCGTCGTCGAGGTCGCCGAGCACGCGCCCCTCGAACCGGACCTCGCCACGGTCGACCGGGAGGACCCCGGCCAGGCAGTACAGGAGCGAGGACTTGCCCGATCCGCTGGCTCCGGTGATGGCGGCCACCTCACCGGCCGCGAGGCTCAGGTGCGCCTCCCGTACGGCGGGGGTCTCCCCGTAACGAAGGCTGACCCCACTGGCACGCAGGACTTCTGACGTACTGATGTCTCCCCCAGGGCCCGGTGGACGGCGTGACGCTAACAAGGGCCCGCCCGGGTCGGGTTGGTGTGGGGAAAGCCGCGAGGAAACGCGGGGCGGGGCGGCAGCGGGGCGCGGTGGGGCGGGGGCCGTTCGGATCGGCCCGCCCGACCGGAGGGCTGAAGGGGGGGTCAGCAGCCGCAGGAGCGGCGGATGAGGAGGCGGGAGGGGAACTGGCGCATCCGGTCGCCGTCGGTGAGGCGGGGGGTGTCGTTCAGCACCAGGTCGACCGCCGCCATGGCCATGGCCTCCCGGTCGGAGCCGACCGTGGTCAGCGGCGGGTCGGTGAGGCCGGCCTCCTTCACGTTGTCGAAGCCGATCACGGCCAGTTCGCCGGGTACGTCGATGCCCAACTCCCGTGCGGCGCGCAGCAGTCCGATGGCCTGGTCGTCGGTGGAGCAGAACACGGCCGTGGGGCGGTCGGGGGCACTGAGCAGGTCGAGGGCGAGGAGGTAGGTGTCGTAGCGGTTGTAGGGGGCCTTCACCATCTGGCCCTCGGTCTCCAGGCCGGCGTCCTCCATGGCCCGTCGCCAGCCCTGTACGTGGTAGGTCACCGGGTCGCCGGACTCGGGGGTGCTGTCGAGGCCGCCCAGGCAGACCACGGTGCGGTGGCCGTGGTCCAGCAGGTGGCGGGTGGCGGTCTCGGCTCCGCCGACGTCGTCGATCATCACGGCGACCTCGTCGATGGCCTCGGGCTTGCGGTGGACCAGCACCACCCTGGCGTCCCAGGCCTCGATCTCGGCGGCGGCGTGCTCGCTGGGGCCCTGGCTGATGAGGATCAGCCCGGAGACCCGCATCCCGAGGAAGGCGCGGAGGTAGTGGACCTCGCGTTCGTCGAGGTAGTCGGAGTTGCCGACCAGGACCATCTTGCCGCGTTCGGCGGCGGCCTGTTCCACCGCGTGCGCCATCTCGGCGAAGAAGGGTTGTCGGGCGTCGGGGACGATCAGCCCTATCAGGTCGGTACGTCGCGAGGCCATCGCCTGGGCCACCCGGTCGGGGCGGTACCCCAGCTCCTGGATGGCGGCCAGCACCCGTTCCTTGGTGGCGGCTGCCACCGGCCTCGGACCGTTGTTGATCACATAGCTGACGACCGCGGTCGAGGTTCCCGCCAGCCGTGCCACATCGTCCCGCGTCACCTTGGCCACGCCGGGAGTCTACGCGGGGGGACCGGAACCGTGTTCCCCGGTTGTCCGAATCCGTACTCCTCTCCCGTGATCCGTCCCTGAGGCCCAGGTCGTACGGTTTTGGATCATGGTGCCCCCGGGCAACCCCCGGCCTCGGGAGGCGGGTTCAGCGGGCGGAGACCGAGATCCACACCGGCCGGTGGTCGGAGTGCAGCCGCTTCATACAGCCCTGCCGGTGCAGCCGGGTCCTCTTCGGGTCGTAGGCGAACCCGTCGATACGTCCGCCCCGGGCGCTGGTGCCGCTGGCGCAGGGGGTGCCCTTCAGCCAGTTGGTGGTCATCGCCATGCCCCGGTTCACCGGGACCGGGCTCCAGGCCTCGCGCCGTACGTCCAGGGGGTGGTTCCAGTCGCCCCCGGCGACGGGGTGGCGGCCGTGGGAGCGCAGGTCGCGGACCAGTGCGCGGTAGTTGCCGTTCATGGTGCGGTACAGCTTCCGCATCGCCGGGTCCTTGCTGGAGTCGGGGGGATAGTGCAGCCCGATCACCGTGTGGAGCTGGCCGTCGACGCGGTCCTTGAGGGTGACCCACAGCAGGTGGCGGCTGTAGTCGGGGCCCTTGAAGGCGGGTCGGGTGCCGGAGCCGACCTTGCTGAAGCGGGCGGTGTTCCAGGCGACGGCGGAGGCGCCCTTGGCCCCCTTGGGCTGGAGGACCTTCCAGGTGCCGGACTTGGTGCGCTCCTTGAGGAGCCGGTTCACGTTGCGCTTGCGTACCTCCTGGAGGACCAGGACGTCGGCCTTGGACCCGAGTACGTGCTTCAGCTGGGCGCCGGCCTTCTTGGCGGACAGCCCGAACGGCACGTTGGCGGTGACCAGGCGCACCTGCGGGGCGGCGGCCCGCTCCCGCACCGGGTGCTCCTCGCCGGCGGTGGCGCTGCTCTGGTGCAGGGCGAGGCCGGTGACCACGGCGGCGGCCGACAGCAGGGCCGTCATCCGGGAGGTGTGCCGTCTGCGTGCCCGATGCCTACCGCGCGCCCGCGCCATCTGGTCCCCCGAGTGCCCTCGCGTACGGCCTTCCGGCCCTTGCCGTCCCCGCAAGCTAGCAACGGAAGATCCCGCTGCCCATGGTCCGGGACAGCGGGATTACCGAAACCTGCTCGAAACCGTTCGAAACCGGTCAGTTGGCGCCGGCCTCACGCGCGGCCTTGCGGGTGACCTGTTCGGCGGCGTCGGTGACCGCCCTGGCGTCCGCCTCCGCGCGCCGGGCCTCGGCGCTCCTCTCCGGCTTCTCCGGGGAGACGAAGCGGTAACCGACGTTCCGTACGGTGCCGATCAGCGACTCGTGCTCCGGCCCCAGCTTGGCCCGCAGCCGCCGCACATGGACGTCCACGGTGCGGGTGCCGCCGAAGTAGTCGTAGCCCCACACCTCCTGGAGCAGCTGGGCCCGGGTGAAGACCCGGCCGGGGTGCTGGGCGAGGTACTTCAGCAGCTCGAACTCCTTGAAGGTCAGGTCGAGCACCCGGCCCTTCAACTTGGCGCTGTAGGTGGCCTCGTCGACCGACAGGTCGCCGTTGCGGATCTCCTGGGGACCCTCGTCGGCGGAGCCCTGCTGGCGTCCGGTGGCCAGCCGCAGCCGGGCCTCCAGCTCGGCCGGGCCGGCGGACTCCAGGATCACGTCGTCCACCCCCCAGTCGGCGGTGACGGCGGCGAGCCCGCCCTCGGTGACGATCAGCACCAGGGGGCAGCCGGGGCCGGTGGAGCGCAGCAGCTGGCACAGCGCCCGCACCTGCGGCAGGTCACGTCGGCCGTCGACGAGGATCACGTCGGCCCCGGGGGTGTCCACCAGGGCGGGCCCCTCGGCGGGGGCGACCCGTACGTTGTGCAGCAGCAGGCCCAGGGCGGGCAGCACCTCGGTGGACGGCTGGAGGGCGTTGGTCAACAGGAGCAGGGAACTCATCGGACGTCCCCCCTCACCCGGTGCGCCCGTCCCGTCGCCGGGGAGTGGTCGCGGGTGTGTGGATCGTCGATCTGCGTCGTTCGCTTGCCCATGACGTTGAGTCCTTCCGGTCCCCGGAATCGGGAGTGGGGACGATGGCGGCACTGCTTCGTACGGCACTTCGCTGGGGACGACGATGGCCCCGAAAGCACAAAAGGACCCGGGGGCGACGCTGCCCGGATCCCGCTTGCCCAGCAGGGTATCCCAGGTGGGGGCAAGATCGGAATGCGAGGTGTCTCACCCGGGGATCCACCTGGACACGGACGGTAGTCAAGGATGGCGGTACGAAGTGGGGCCATCCGGGCTCTCCGGGCATCCCACGCCGATACGGAGCTTCCGCCCCGTTTGCCGCCACGGGGCGGGGGACCGAACGCCGGGGCGGCCCCGGCCACCGGCGAGGGTCCATGATGGGGGCCGACACCGTCCGAAGGGGAACCGAACATGGCCAGCGGCACCATCCGCTACTGGGCCGCCGCCAAGGCCGCCGCCGCACGCGCGGAGGAGCCGTACCAGGCGGCCACCCTCGCCGAGGCACTACGGGCGGCACGTGAACGGCACGGCGGGCGCCCGGAGTTCGGCCGGGTGCTGGACCGGTGCTCCTTCCTGGTGGACGGCTCCCCGGTGGGCACCCGCGACCACGCCTCGGTGGAGCTGACCGAGGGCGGCACCGTCGAGGTGCTGCCCCCCTTCGCCGGGGGCGCCCGGTGAGCCAGCCACCACCCCGGCCGGGCTCGCCCGGTCACCGCCCGCCCAGCCCGCAGCCCGAAGGAACGGAACCGCCCCCAGTGAGCCCCACGCCCCTGCCACCCGAGCGCCCGCAGACCGCCCAGCCGCCCGCCGACCCGGGCCCGCGCCGGGACGGTGACCCGCTGATCGCTCCGGGGGCGCAGCCCGCCGCGCTGACCGTCGTCCTGGCCGGACTGCTGGCCCTGGGGGCGGTGGTGGGCCGCCCGGCGCTGGTGGTCCCGGTGGTGCTGCTCCAGGCCCTGACCTCGGCCGGCTGGTTCCGGCTCAACGGGATGTGGCCGGCGCGGCAGGGCATCGCCCTGGCCTTCGCCGGCGGACTGGCCGTGGACGTCGGGCTGTTGGCGGTGGACGGCGACCGGCGACCGGTCGTCCTGCTGGGGCTGCTGGGCTGCTGGTTCCTGCTGGTGCTGGTGCTCCAACTGCGCAACCACTCCGGCCCCGAGGAGCGCCTCTACGCGCTCACCGCCCTGGTGACGGCCACCGCGCTGTCGGTGGCCGCCGGGGGGCTGCTGGCCGCCGAGGCCCGGGTGGTGTGGGTGGGCGCGGTGGCGGTGGCCGCCGCGACACTGGTGCGCTCGCTGCCGCTGCCCGAGCCGGTGGCCGTGGTCCTGTCGGTACTGGCCGCCACCGGGGCCGGCCTGGGGGTGGGCTCGCTGGACGACTGGCTGGGAGGTGCCGCCGCGCTGTCCGCGCTGGTCGGGGTGGCGGCCGTGGTGGGCCTGCGGGTGGCCAGCTACGACTGGCCCTCCCGGTTCGTCCACTTCACCGCCGGGGTGGCGCTGCCGCTGACCCTGGGTGGGGTGGCCGCTCAGCTGGCCGGGAACTGGCTGGCCTGACCGGGCCGGGAACTGGCTCGCCTGGTCGACACGTCTCCTGGGTGGACGCGGCCGTGGGAGGCCCGGCCCGTGGGGTCGGGGTCCGCCCGGGCTCCCGGGGTACGGCGGGTCCGGGTCGGCCGGGTTCGCGTAGGCTCGCGAGCCCGTGCCGGTGTTCGACGTAGGCAACCGCTCCTGGGGGGAACCGACCGCTATGCGCGCTGTGTGGACACTCGTCGTCGTACTGGCGGTGCTCGCCGGACTGGCCGTGGTCGCCGACCGCGTCGCGGTGGGGATCGCCGAGGACCGGGTGGCCAAGGAGATCAAGCGGAGCTGGAAGCTCAGCGGGGACGCCGAGGTCGACATCAAGGGCTTCCCCTTCCTGACCCAGGTCGCCTCGGACCGGCTGGACGAGGTGGAGACCACCCTGCACGGGATGAGCGCCCGGGCCGGCGAGCGGGACCTGAGACTGAGCGAGCTGGACGCGACCTTCCACTCGGTGCGGATCAGCGGGGACTACTCCTCGGCCACCGCCGAACGGGCCACCGGCAGCGCCACGTTCAGCTACGCCGACCTGTCGAAGGCCGCCGAGGACGGGGTGCGGGTGGAGTACCCGGGCGCCGAGCGGGCCCGGGAGAACCAGGTGAGGGTCGTGGTGTCCCTCAGCTTGCTGGGCCGGTCGGTGGAGCGCAGCGTCTACAGCGAGGTCAGCGTCACCGGGGAGAACACCGTGCGGTTCCGCGCCGACAAGGTGCCCGGTGGCTCGATCCCGGGGCTGGAGCAGGCGGTGCGGTCCCGGACCGACACCAGCCGGAAGCTCAGCGGGCTGCCGAAGGGGCTGGAGCTGTCGGACCCGAAGGTGACGAAGGACGGGGTACGGGTGGCCGGTTCGGGGCGGGACATCAGCCTGTCCCAGTGACCGGCTCCGCCCGGCACCGCCGTCCCACGCACTGAGACCACGGGGTCCGCACCCCAGAAGAACGGGGCGCCGAAAGGGTCCCCGGCCGACTCCGACCCCGCCTCGCGACCCCACCCGTCCCGTACCGCAGACACTCTTGTCTCATCATGCGGATTCGCCATGACAGCCGGGGGGCCGGCTCCTTACGATCGACCACATGGCGCGACAAGCGGAACTCACCAAGCGACGGGCAGTGGACCTCTGCCGCGTCGCCGCCATGCTCTGTCGCTCCGTCGTCTGACGGCCGAAGGGCAACGGCAGACGAACTGAGCCGCCGCACGCGGATCGCCCCGGTCAAGTGCCGTCATCTCCCCGCCGCACAGCGCCGTGCGCCCAGCCGGGCGCCCCGACGCCCTGCTCGTACAGCGCACCCGCAACGCCCGTACAGCGCACGCACGGCGCCACCCGCGAGCGCCCCCGCAAGCGCCCCCACAAGCGCAGCAGTCCGCATCAGCAGCAGCACAGCCTCAGAGGAGAACCGCATGAGCCGTAGTGACGTCCTGGTGGACGCCGACTGGGTACAGGACCACCTGGACGACCCCAAGGTCGTTCTGGTCGAGGTGGACGAGGACACCTCGGCGTACGACAAGAACCACATCAGGAACGCCATCCGCATCGACTGGAAGCAGGACCTCCAGGACCCGGTGCGCCGTGACTTCGTGGACCAGGAGGGCTTCGAGAAGCTGCTGTCCGAGAAGGGCGTCGCCAACGACGACACGGTGGTCCTCTACGGCGGCAACAACAACTGGTTCGCGGCCTACGCCTACTGGTACTTCAAGCTCTACGGCCACCAGGACGTCCGGCTGCTGGACGGCGGGCGCAAGAAGTGGGAGCTGGACTCCCGCGACCTGGCGACCGAGGTGCCGCAGCGTCCGCGTACCGAGTACCGCGCCAAGCCCCAGGACACCTCCATCCGGGCCTACCGCGACGACGTGGTCTCCGCCATCGGCGACCTCAACCTGGTGGACGTGCGCTCCCCCGACGAGTTCAGCGGCAAGCTGCTCGCGCCCGCGCACCTGCCTCAGGAGCAGTCGCAGCGGCCCGGCCACGTGCCCACGGCCCGCAACATCCCCTGGTCCAAGTCCGCCAACGACGACGGCACCTTCAAGTCCGACGAGGAGCTGAAGGAGCTGTACGAGAACGAGGGCGTGGACCTGGGCAAGGACACCATCGCCTACTGCCGTATCGGCGAGCGCTCGGCCCACACCTGGTTCGTGCTGCACGAGCTGCTGGGCCAGTCCAGCGTGAAGAACTACGACGGCTCGTGGACCGAGTACGGCTCCCTGATCGGCGTGCCGATCGAGCTGGGCGCCAACTCCTGACCGGACCGTCAGCCGACCGAACCGACAGATCCACCGACCGACACCGACCGCGTACGCGAAGACCCGTAAAGGAAGCAGCATGTGCGGAGCACAGGCAGGCGGCCCGGACGCCTCCACCATCAAGCCCGGTGAGACCACCATCCAGGGCTCGGTGACCCGTGACGGCGAGCCGGTGACCGGCTACGTGCGCCTGCTCGACAGCAGTGGCGAGTTCACGGCGGAGGTCCCGACCTCCGCCACCGGACAGTTCCGCTTCTACGCGGCCGAGGGCACCTGGACCCTGCGGGCCCTGGTACCCGGCGCCACGGCGGACCGTACCGTCGTCGCCGAACAGGGCGGTCTCGCGGAGGTCGCCATCGCGGTGTGACCCGGCGCGGGCGCGGTGACCCCAGGGTCCGCGCCCGTTCCCCGGCACCACGCACCACGAACACAGGGGCCGCGCCCCCGGGTTGGACAGCTCGGGTGGGGGCGCGGCCCCTGCGCGTGCGCTCGGCCCGGGCACCCGCCCGAGGCGCTCCGCGCTCAGGAGAGACCTCAGTAGACGAGGGCCTGTACGCCGTCCTCCATCACCTCCTGGACGAACATCTGCGCCCCGGCGATCCGCACCCCCTCCAGTACGTCGTCCTCGGTGATGTCCCTGCGGGCCGCGCACTGGGTGCACAGGGTGATCCGGCCGGCCGCCAGGACGCCGTCCAACAGGTCGGGCAGCGGCGCCGCGTGCGGCAGCTCGAACTCGGCCGCCCGCCCCGGCAGGGCGAACCAGGAGGACTCCCCGGTCAGCCACACCGACACCTCCACCCCGCTGGCGGCGGCCACCGCCGCCACCGTGAACGCCTGCGCGCAGCGCTCCGGGGAGTCCGTGCCCGCCGTCACCTTGACCACCAGCTTCTTCTTCGTCGCCATGGACGCGAGCCTACGCACTCCCCCGGTGGTCGCCGCCCGTCCCCTGGGCCGTACCCCGGGCGGCACACCTCACGGCGCGGGTCGTTCCGGGGCCGACTAGACTCGGCGGCGGTCCCCTACGCAGTCCGCTCAAGGAGAGCCCCGTGATCGAGGCAGTGTTCACCGCACTCATGGTCCTGGTGTCCGTCGGCACCCTGGCCTTCGCCGTACTCGCAGTGAGCAAGCTCTACCAGGGCCAGCGCTGAGCACCCGGCTTCCCGACCCCTCGCGCACCCCGTCCGCGAGCCCCCGGCCCGACTTCCCCCGAGCGACTGAGTTCCCATGATCGAGATTCCGTCCGACCTTCACCCCGACCTGGTCCCCCTGGCCTTCCTGATCGGCAACTGGCAGGGCGCCGGGGTGGCCGACTTCCCCGGCACCGAGAAGTGCAACTTCGGCCAGGAGGTCAGCTTCACCCACGACGGCCGCGACTTCCTGGAGTACCGCTCGCACAGCTGGGTGCTGGACGAGGAGGGCAAGCGCGCACGCCCCCTGGAGTCCGAGACCGGCTACTGGCGGATCGGTGAGAACCGCCGCATGGAGGTCGTGACCGTACGCGACCAGGGCGTGGTCGAGGTCTGGCACGGCGAACTGGCCGAGCAGAAGCCCCAGATCGACCTGGCCACCGACGCCATGGCCCGCATCCCCTCCTCCGGCCCCTACTCCGGCGGCAAGCGGCTGTACGGCTACGTCAACGGCGACCTGATGTGGGTGGGCGAGAAGGCCACCCCCGAGGTGGAGCTGCGGCCCTACATGTCCGCCCACCTCAAGCGGGTGGTCGACCCCCGCGAGTGGATCCACGAGGTCAAGGACCTGCCCGACGACGGCATCGCCTTCTTCAAGTAACCCCGCCCCCGGGCCGGTCGGACCCGCCCGGACGGTGACGCCCGCCCTGCCGAGGGGCGGGCGTCGTGCGTGCGCGCCCGTACGCCCGTACCCACCCGCCGAAAACCCGGTTGCCCCGGGCCGCCGTTCTCCGGTGGGCTGACCCGCGAACGCGGGAGCCCTCCCGCGAGGAACGGGAGGACACGTGACCGAGCGAGGCGGAACACCCCGGCGGATACGGGAGGTGGCCGTCGCCGACCCGGAGGCCGGCCCCTACGGCGTCACGGCCGGCCCGGACGGCGCGCTGTGGGTCACCCTCACCCACCGGGGCGCCCTGGCCCGGGTCACGGTGGACGGCCGGGTGACCGAGTACCCCCTCAGCCCGTCCGACTGCCGGCCGGCCCTGGTCACCACCGGGCCCGACGGCGCCCTGTGGTTCACCCGCTCCCTGGACCACCGGGTGGGGCGGATGACGGTCGAGGGTGAGACCACGAGTTTCCCGGTACCCACGCCGGGCGCCGGCCCGTTCGGCATCACCTCCGGCCCCGACGGTGCCCTGTGGTACGCGGCGATGAACGCCGACCTCGTCGGACGGGTCACCGTCGACGGGGAGTTCGAGGAGTTCCCGCTGCCGGTGGAGGGCGGTTTCCCCTCGGTGATCACCGCCGGCCCGGACGGCGCGCTGTGGTTCACCCTCAACCAGGGCAACGCCGTCGGGCGGATCACCACCACCGGCGAGGTCCGGCTGCACCCCCTGCCCACCGAGGACGCCGCCCCGGTCGGCATCACCTCCGACGGGGAACACCTGTGGTTCGTGGAGATCGGCGCGGGACAGATCGGCCGCGTCTCGGTGGACGGCCGGATCGAGGAGTTCCCCCTCCCCGACCGTACGGCCCGCCCCCACGCCATCGTCGCCTCCGCCCCAGGTCAGTGCTGGTTCACCGAGTGGGGCGCCAACCGGATCGGCCACATCGACGCCGACGGCCACGTCACCGGCCACCCCTTGCCCACCCCCGCCTCCGAACCGCACGGCATCGCCCTCGGCCCCGACGGTGCCCTCTGGGCCGCCCAGGAGACCGGCACCCTGGCCCGGTTGGCGCCCTGACCCGGGGGCTCTTCGCGCGGTGTCGGGGGCGGGTGGCCGGACACCGGCGCGAGCGGTGGGCAGACCGGGGCCGGCACCGTGGCCTCGCGCCGGGACGCCCGGACCGCGGCCAAGGGGCCCGGCCCGGCCCCGTACCTCACCATGACCACGGTCGCCCTGGCGCCCTGGCGTCAGGAGAAAGCCCCCGAGATCGTGAAAGGCCAAGCCGGATTCCACGGTTCCGCCATGGGGATTTTCCGCACGCCCTGGTCGGGCGGAACGAGCCAGTGACCTCCGTGGCCGGGGGAGAACTCCCGGTGGGCGGGGTGACCACGGTCCATGGACCCCTGGTACGGCGCCCGGACGGCCGGCACGGGGCACTGACCCACCCGTTGACTCGTCCCTTTTCCGCACCGTCCAATACGGTCCAACGCCCGCATGTCGTCGGCTACAGGGGGAGCGCATGGACGAGGGATCGAGCAGGCGCGGGAGCGGCCGGAAGCGTGTTCTGACCCGCCGTCACGGAGCGGTGGTGGTCGCGGCGGTCACCGCCCTGGCGATCGGCGCGGGCATCAACGCGGCCAACGGTTCGGCCGTACCGTCCTCACCGGGCGGGAAACCGGGCGGGAAGGGAAAGGACGGCCAGGCGCTGTCGACCAGGGCCGAGGAGTCCAGCTTCCCGCTGGCGGACCCCGACACCGTACGCGCCAAGAACGGCAAGTACGTCACCTACGGCACCACGGTTCCGGCCGGCCGGGGCAAGCGGTGCGACGGCGCCAAGGGCAAGCTCAACGTGCCGGTCATGGTGCACGGTTCGGGCAACTCGGTCGGCATGACCAACTGCGCCTCGGACGACGCCCTGCCGGGCGGCCCGGGCAAGTGGGCGAGTTCGACCAGCAGCATCTGGGCGCCGGGCGTGGTCCACTTCGGCGGCCAGTACCTGATGTTCTACACGGCCAGCCGCAAGGGGACGAAGCAGAAGTGCATCGGCCGGGCGGTGTCCAGCACCACACGCGGGCCGTTCCGCAGCGTCGGCGTCTGGGCCTGCCCGCCGGCCGGTCGATGGGCCATCGACGCCAACCCCTTCGTTAGCGGCAAGTCCCTGTACGTGACCTACCGGGACGACGCCATCGCCTCCGGTGCCGAGACCGGCATCTCCACCGTGCGCACGGACAAGAAGGGCCGGGCCGTGTGGAAGACCCGCCGTGACGTCCTCAAGAGCACGGACATCAAGTGGGACAGCAAGAAGAACCCGGGTCGCCCGCACATCGTGGAGAACCCGGCGATGTGGCGGGCCTCCAACGGGCGCTGGTACCTGATGTTCTCCGGCAACCGGTGGGACAGCCCCCGGTACTCCACCGGCATCGCCACCTGCGGCAAGTCCCCGCTGCCCGCGTCACGTTGCAAGCCGGCCCGTCAGGGCGCCAAGCGCCCCTACTTCGGCTTCACCGGCAGCACCGGGCTCAACCCGTACCGGGGCCTGCCGAAGAACCACAAGGGCGCCGCCGGCATCGACGTCTTCACCGCCGCCGACGGCAGCCACCGGGTGGTGTGGCACTGGTGGGACGGCAAGCTGCGCCGTCCCATGACGGGAGTCCTCAAGCGCACGTCCAGCGGATACAAGATCAGCTAGCCGCGTCGCCCCGGGGCAGGACGACAGCAGGGGGCCCAGGCCGGACACGTCCGGCCTGGGCCCCGCTCCCCCCGGAGGAACCGACCGGGACGTCAACGGCGTCCGGGCCGGTTCCTCTCCCCCCGTCTCACCCGGCCCCGAGCGGGGCCGGTGCGGTCTCGCGCCCCCGGATGTGGCGCCCGAGGGCCCGGACCAGGACCAGTTCCAGACCGAGGGTGACCAGCCCGATCGCCGCGCTGACCAGCGAGGCGGGCATCATGAACACCGTGTGGGAGACGAGGACGCCCCCGATCAGCCACATCCGGTGGCTGTGGGACCAGTTGGCCGCGCTCCGCCAGCGCAGCACCACCCAGCCGAAGGGGATCGCGGTCATCGCCGCCGCGACCAGTCGGAACTGCGGTGACATCGCGTCGCCGAACAGCAGGTCCGATCCCAGACCGAGCGGCAGCAACGTGGTGAGGAAGGCCATGGTCAGGTACATCGACACGAAGCCGACCACCCCGGGACGGGGAGCCTGGCGATCCTGTCGCACCCCCACCGGCGACCTGCGGCGTGGCAGTACCCGCAGGGCCACCCAGCCCAGCAGCGCGATCAGCACCAGGTAGCCGACGGTCCACCCCCAGGGGGTGTGGTAACCGGGGTCCTCGGTGGCCGAGACGACGGCCCGCAGCCCGAGGACGCCGACCACCGCCAGGGCCCCGGTCACGACCAGACCGCCGGTACGCAGGTAGCTCCTGCCGCGCAGGGCGGGGAAGAGCAGGTCGGCGATCATGACCGGCAACAGCACGCTGAGCACCAGGTGTACGCCGATCTGGGATTCCCAGTAGCTCCAGTTGACGCCGAGGGAGCGGAGCCCCCAGTCGGCGGCGCCGTACATGTCCGGGCTGTTCAGTGCCTGGAGCCCGAGTCCGTCCTCGGCCACCTGGTAGGCCACGCCGAGCACGACCAGGCCGGGCCATCCGGTGCCCGCCCGGACGACCAGTTCCCGTACCAGCAGTACGCCCGCGCCGTACATCACCAGCAGCAGGGGGAGCAGTACCCAGGTGGAGGGGACGGCGACGGCGGTGAACGTCAACTCCGCGCACAGGGTCGTCAGCAGGACCAGGGCCCAGGCGGCGCGCAGCCGGTGGTGCGCGACCCGGGAGGTCCCCGGACGCGGGCGCGTGGCGGTGGGGGGTTGGGGGTTCATGGGAGGGTGCTTTCCGTCCGTGCTCACCGCTGGTCGTGGGCGTCGACCAGCGCCTGGATGTCGATCCTGGTCATGGCGTGCAGGGCGTTCAGGACGCGTTCGGCCGCCTCCGGGGCGCTCTCCCGGACCAGTTCCTTGAGGTTGCCGGGCAGGATCTGCCAGGTCACGCCGAACCGGTCGACCAGGGAGCCGCCCGGCCCCTCCTTGCCCCCGTCGGTCAGGCCCTCCCAGAGCCGGTCCAGTTCCCGCTGGGTGTCGCACTCCACGTACAGGGAGACGCCCGGGGTCAGGGGGTACCGCGGTCCGCCGTTGTAGGCGACCAGCCGCTGGTCGCCCAGGGTGAACTCGACGGTGGTGACGCGGCCTTCGGGGTCCCGCTGGACGTCGCGGATCTCGGAGTCGTCGAACAGCGCCGTGTAGTGGGCCGCCAGTGCCTCGGCCTGGCCGTCGAGCCACAGAAAGGTGCTGGTACGCATGGTGTTCTCCCTTACGGATGGTGGGTGTGGTGAGGTGTCGGGCCGGCGTAGTCGTCGAGGGTGACGGTGTCGGCCACCTTCTCCAGCCCTCGGCCGACGAGACGTCTGGGCAGGTGCGGCAGGACGCGTACCGACTGGTTGCGCAGCCACATCTGTACGGAGGAGTCCGGCATCAGGCCGCCGTCGCCGGAGGTACGGGCGAACTCCTGCGCCCGGTGGGCGAATTCGCGCATCCCGGACTCGTAGGCGGCGTGGGCCACCCGGTGGTCGCCGCCGGCCCGGAACAGTTCGCCGGCGAGGACGTAGGCGCCGACCAGGGCGAGGCTGGTGCCGATACCGGACATGGGTGAGGCGCAGTAGGCGGCGTCCCCCACCAGTACGGTCCGGCCGGTCGACCAGCGGTCGAGGTGGACCTGCTCGACCCGGTCGAAGTAGAAGTCGTCCGCGTCCCAGATCCTCTCCAGCAGCCCCGGGACCTCCCAGCCGGAGTTCTCGAAACGGCTGGCGACCTCGCGCTTCTGCGCCAGCACGTCGCCCCGGTCGAAGCGGAGCCCAGGCGCGCGGAAGAAGAAGCCGGCGAGCGCCCTGCCCGGGTCGGCCAGCGGCCGGAGCGCCGCCGTCCTCCCCGACCTGCCCTGCCGACCGGGGACGGTGTACATCAACTGCCAGCCGTCCAGGTCGGCTTCCCAGTCCAGGGAGAACAGGGCGATGAAGGAGTCGAGGTCACGGACGTAGCGGTCCTCCGGGCCGAAGGTCAGCCGTCGTACGGCCGACCGCACCCCGTCCGCGCCCACCAGCAGGTCGAACCGCCGGGGCGCGCCCCGCTCGAACGCGACGGTGACCCCGTCCTCGTCCTGATCGACCTCGGTGACGGCGTTGTCGAAGACGTACTCGACGTCCTCGCGGACCGCCTCGTAGAGGACCCGGGCCAGGTCGGTACGCAGGAGGGTCCACTCGGCGACGGGGCCGCCCGAGGGCCCGAAGGTGTCGAGGCCCATGCGCGCCACGTGCCTGCTGGTGGCGTCGACGAAGGCCATGCCCCGGGCACTGGTGCGCGCGGCCCGGACCTCCGCGACCAGCCCCATGCGTTCGATCACCTGGCGCGCGGTGCCACGGATGTCGACCGCGTGGCCTCCGGTACGGGGCGCGGGCGCGCGTTCCACCACCGTCGGCCGGAACCCGTACCGGCGTAGCCAGTACGCCAGGGTCGCCCCGGCGATACCACCCCCCGACACCAGGATGTCCCGATTCTCCATACGTCCGTCCGTCCTTCACCTACGTCGATACGCCGTCTCCCGGCGTCACTGCTCGTACAACGTATGGACTCAACTGGACGGTTGAACAGGGGAATCAAGGGCATAGTGCACTAGTTCTCCCAGCACAGTGCACTAGTTCACTGCCATCTGACATGCTGACCTCCCAACCCAGGCCAGCGGAGGGGAACCGTGCCGTCAGCGCAGAACACCGAGCCGCCCTACCGCGTGATCGCGGCCGAGATCCGGTCCCGGATCGCCAGCGGCGAACTCCGCCCCGGTGACCGGGTCCCGTCCATCCGGGCCATCTCCCAGCGGTGGGGGGTGGCCATCGCGACCGCGACCAAGGTGACGGCCGTCCTGCGCGCGGAGGGGCTCGTGGAGGCCCGGGTCGGCTCCGGCACCGTGGTCAGCCCCCGGGCCGGCGGCGAACGGACCTCCCCGGCCCACCGCACCGCCACGGGAGCCCGCGCGGCCGGGCCCCCGGACCAGGAGGCGCTACGGCCGCACGTCCTGCGCACCGCCGTCGAACTCGCCGACACCGAAGGGCTCCCGGCACTGACCATGCGCCGACTGGCGGCCGAACTCGACCTGGGGCCGATGTCCCTGTACCGGTACGTCACCGGCAAGGACGACCTGTTGGCGCAGATGGCCGACCTGGTCTTCGGCGACGTCACCCTGCCCGAGGACGGTCCACGGGGGTGGCGCGCCAAGCTCGAACTGGTCGCCCGTCAGCACTGGCGGCTCACCCGGCGGCACCTGTGGTTGCCGCACGTCATCTCGTTCACCCGCCCCGTACTGGCCCCCACCATGCTGGCGCACACCGAGTGGACGCTGCGGGCCCTGGACGGGCTCGACCTCCCCATGGACGTCCGCCTCCAGGAGGCGCTCACCCTGCACGCGTTCGTCGTCACCATCGGGCTGTCCAAGGCCGACGAGGCCCGGGCCGAGCGCGACACCGGACTGTCCCTGAACCGCTGGTCGGACTCCCAGCGCCCCCAGCGCCGGCAACTCCTCGCCAGCGGACGGTTCCCCCTGTTGGCGGCCCTTTCCGACGACGCCGCCCCCGACCTGGACGCCCTGTTCGAGTACGGCCTCGCCCGCCACCTCGACGGCTTCGCCGTCCTGGTCGGCGACCGGACCCAGGAGGCCAACGACCCGACGTAGGCGGGCCGTTGGGCGGCCCCGGCACACTCCCGCCGGGCGCCACCCGTCGTCCGTACAAGGGCGGGACCCCTCTTGCTGTGGCCGCTCGCTCGCCTCCCGCTCGCCTGTCCATGAGCGCTCGGGCCGTGCGGTACGACGAACCCGCGCTCTCGCGGGGGAACTTCCCGACCTTCCCGTCGTGGCCCGAGAGCCGTGGCACGTCCTCGCCGAGGACCTACGGCCCGGTCAACGGTGTCCGACGAGCCCCAAGTACCCCTCGGATGCCGGGTGTTGACCAAGGCGGGTGGCCGGCCGATCGGGACCGGTCCACCTTCCCGCATGTACTATGCATTGCATGGTAGCTGGCAAAGCAAGCAACGAACACGCGAACCGTGGCGTCAGCCAGCTACGCAAGGGCGTCCTTGAGTACTGCGTTCTGGCGTTGCTGCGTGACCAGCCCCGTTACGGAGTGGAACTGCTGGAAGTCCTCGCGGACTCACCGGTCATGGCCACCAGCCAGGGAACGCTGTACCCGCTGCTGTCCCGCCTGCGCAGATCAGGCCTGGCGGACACGTTCCTGGTGGAGTCGGCCAGCGGGCCGTCCCGCAGGTACTACGAGCTGACCGACCAGGGGCGGCAGGCCCTTGAGGGGTTCGCCGGGAACTGGCCCGGCTTTCGCGATGCCGTCGACCGTTTCCTCGTTCCTGGAGATGAAGCATGAGCAGGACATCCACCCACCCCCTGGTACGCGCCTACCTCTCCTCGGTCGAGAGGGAGACAGCGACGCTGCCCGACGCACGGCGCCGAGACCTGGTGGCCGACCTGCGCGAGCACATCGAGTCCGTACGGGCGGAGGGCGGCGACGAGCCGGTCCAGGAGACCCTGGACCGGCTCGGCACGCCCCGGGAGATCGCCGCTGCCGCGATCGAGGAGGAGCCCGGCGTCGAGCCACCGAGGCCGGATGGCCGCGCTCGTACCGCCGTGACCCTGGGCATGTTGGTGCTGTCGGCACCCCTCTGGGTCGTCGGCGTCGGCCTCGTACTGGCCGTCCTCGCCGCCGTGCGGATCTGGCGCTCCACGGCCTGGTCCCGGCGAAACAGGCGCCTGGGCGTCATCTGCGCGTTCTCCCCCCTCCTGGTGACACCCGGGATCGCCGCGCTGTTCTCCGCCGGTGGCCGCCTCGGCGCCCCCCAACTCCTGTGCGCCCTGCTGCTCTCCGCGGTGATCCCGCTGGCCGCCGCGGTCCGGCTGGGCCGGGACACCGCCCGCCTGCGAACGGAGACCCCCTGACCGGACGACCACCTCCCGGGTTCCGGTGGGACGGTGCCGCCGGGCCAGGCGCGGTGACCGCAGGCATGACGGGTCGTCAGATTCCGGGCAGCGGCCCGTAGGAGCGGCGGACTTCGCCACCGGACGCCACCCGTCGGTATGCTCGCGTGCCCGTCCTGGCGGGGCCGGCTGTACGGAGTTGGCGAACGGTACGGGGGAAGGGGGGAAGGGACCGTGTGGTGGGCGCTGCTTCTCGCTTTGGTACCGACGGCTGTCCTGGCCACCACGGGTACCGGCCTCCTGCTGGGCGCGGTGCGGGCACTGCGCACACGAAGCCCCGGAACAGTCGCCTCGGTGCTGCGCCTGGTCGCCGGCACCGGCACCCTGGGGCTGGCCGTGCTCAGCCTCGCCCCGCTGTGGAGCGAGATGCAGTACGGGGTGGTCATCCTCCCCCTCGCCGCGCTCTGCGCCGCACTGGTGTGGAACGGGATCCTGCTGGGTGCCGCCGCGTTGGCGTGGCGGATGAGGCGCTCACGCTGAGGTCCACGACACGGTCGAAGGTCGGACCCCGGGTACGGCCGTCGCGCGTGACGCCGAACCCGTACCGCTGACCGCACCCCCGTCGGCCCGAACTCACCCCTCGGTGACCGCGCTTCCGGCCGGGCAAACGGGCCGGACCCACCGGTGGCGGAAGCCTGGCCCCGAGGAACGGGGCGCTGACAGGGCGCTGACGGCGGGATGGCCGGAAACGGGCCGGCTCCCCTCGCCGTTGTGCCACCGTGCGAGGGCGCCCCCGATACGCGGTGGACACGGTGGGCCGGCCCGGGGGCGGGCGGGGGCCCCCGACGCCCCGGGCGGTGGGAGGAGACGGTTGGCGCGCGAACGGTTGGGGCGGGAGTTCGGCTGGCTGTGGGCGGCGTACGCGGTCAGCGCCTACGGGTCCGGCCTGGGCTTCGGGGCCCTGCCACTGATCGCGGTGCTGGTGGTGCACGCCAGCCCCGCCGAGGTGTCCGCCCTGTCAGCCGTCGGACCGGCGGTGGGCGCGCTGGTCGCGGTGCCGCTCGCCCCGTGGGTGGAGTTCCGGCGCAAGCGCCGGGTCATGATCGCGACGGACCTGGTCCGGTTCGCGGCCATGGCGACGATCCCGGTCGCCTACGCCCTCGGGCTTCTGGGCTTCGTCCACCTGCTGGTGACCTCGGTCGTGGTGGCCGCGTCCAGGATCGCGTTCGGCGCGGCCAGCGGCGCCTACCTCAAGTCCCTCGTCCGACCGGACGACCTGCTCGTGGCCCACGCGCGGTTCGAGTCGACCAACTGGAGCTCCATCGCGGTCGGGCCACCGCTGGGCGGGGCGGCGATCGGCCTGTTCGGGCCGGTCACCACCGTGGTGGCCGACGCGTTCAGCTACCTGCTGTCGGCGCTGAGCCTCACCGCGATCCGTGACCGGGAGAACCCGCAGAACCCGGAGGCCCCACAGAACCCGGAGGCCCCGCGGAACCAGGAGAGCCCGCGCACCCGGGGCCCGGACCGGGCGGGGGCCTGGCTGGACGGTTGGCGGCACCTCACGGGGCATCCCGGACTGCGGGCGCTGTACCTCAACCAGGTCCTGGTCGCCGGCCTGATCATGGCCACCGAGCCACTGCTGGCCGTGCTGTTGCTGCGTCAACTCGGGTTCTCCCCCTGGCAGTACGGTCTCGCCTTCGCCGCCCCCTGCCTCGGTGGGCTCATCGGTTCCCGGCTGGCCCGCCGGGTGGTGGACCGCTACGGGCAGTACGCGGTGTTGCGGACCGCCGGCGCCCTGCGCGCGGTCTGGCTGATCGGGCTGGTCCTCGTACGGCCCGGCGTCGTCGGCCTGGTCACCGTGATGGCCGTCGAGCTGGCGATCATCGTCAACATGAGCCTGTACGGGCCGGTGTTGGCCACCTACCGGCTCCAGCACACACCCCAGCACCTGGTGGCCCGTACCCTGACCGCCTGGTCGATCGGCCAGCAGGCGACCGTCGCCGCCCTCACCGCCCTCGGGGGGCTGTTGGCCGGCGTCACCAGCCCGCGTACCGCCCTGGCGGTGGCGGGGCTGCTCATCCTGGCCACCCCGTGGCTCCTCCCCGGGCGTGACCGGTTGGCGTCCGGGCCGGAACCCGTCGAGAGCCGTACGTGAGGCACGGGCCCACCGGCGGTGGCCGGGACAACCGCCGCCCGGCTCCCGCGCGTTCACCCCGACCGGCCGGCACCCGTCTCCTTTTCGTGGTTGGGTGCCGGCCGGCACCCAACCACGAGAAGGAGACCCACGTGAGCGCCACCCCCGTACTCGACCCGGTACGCACCGCCCTGCTGGTCATGGACTACCAGCCGGGCATCCTGGCCCGGCTGCCCGAGGAGGAGGCGGACGCCCTGCTGGACCGCCTGGCGGGGGCCGTCGCCGACGTGCGCGCGAGCGGCGGCACGGTGGCCCACGTACGCGTGGGCTTCACCGAGGCCGAGTGGGACGCCGTACCGGCCGGCAACAGGTCCTTCGCCGCGCTGGCCGAGCGTCGCGCGATGCACCACGAGGACCCGGCCACCGCCTTCCACCGGCGTCTGGCGCCCCGGGAGGGCGACATCACGGTACGCAAGATCCGCTACGGCGCCCTGTCCACCACCGACCTGGACCGGCGGCTCCGTGAGCGGGGCATCAGCACGCTGGTCGTCTCCGGTGTCAGCACCAGCGGCGTCGTGCTGTCCACCGTCATGGACGCGGCGGACCGCGACTACCGGCTGCTGGTCCTCTCCGACGGTGTCGCCGACCCGGATCCAGAGGTCCACGACGTCCTGCTCCACCGGGTGCTGCCCACCCGGGCCCACCTCGTCGACAGCGTGGAGCTGCGTGCCCTGCTCCGGGCGGGCTGAGCCCCACCACCCCCACGTGACCGGTGGTTGAGCCCCCGGGCTACTCGTACCAGCGTTCCCGTTCCAGTTCGGCGACCCGGCCCGGGTCCTCCAGCAGGGCGGCGACCTCGAAGCGGCGGGCCCACTGGCCGGCCGCCCAGGCGAGGCCGGCGGCGACTCCCTCCAGGGTGGACGCGTGCAGGGCGCCCCCGGGGACCAGTCGCCAGTCCACCTCGGTGCCGGACAGCAGCAGCTGTTCGTGCTCGCGGTAGCCGGTCGGGGCGCCGGGCAGCAGGCGCCGTACCGAGGGGGGCACCTCGCGGGGCTCGCCCTCTCCTTCGGGTACCGCCCGGTCGGCCAGGGTCTCGCTGAGCCGGGGCACTTCCAGCAGGGCGGCCAGGGCGCCGGCCATCCGGGGGCTGACCGGCAACAGCGGGCGGTCGCCGGCCAGGGGCACCAGGTCGGGGGCGTCGGCGACCACGGCCTCCTCGGCGTCCACCACGACCACGGTGCCGTCGTCGGCCCGTACCGCCCTCAACTCCTCGGGCAGGGTGACCTGTTCGGGGTCCAGCTCGGCCAACAGCCCGTACAGGCCGTGGAGTTGCTCGGCGGTGACCGTGCTGTCGGGGTCGACCAGGCGGGCCAGCAGCTCGGCGGGACCACCGGGCTCGTCCAGCAGGGCGGCGGCGGAGCTGCGGACACCCAGGGCGGCCAGTACCCGTACGTCCCCCTCCCCTCCCGAGTGGCGGAGGGCGGAGGTGTCCACCGGTGCGTAGAGGCCGGCCAGCAGGGGGTCGCCCTCGGCGGAGCGCAGTCCGGCCGGGCGCCGGCCGTCCAGGATCGGGTGGCCGCGCAGCCACCAGGCGGTGTACGGGCGGACCAGTTCGGTGGGCCCGTCGGGGGCGCCGGTGGGGCCGGCCACGCCCCGTACCCGTACCGGCTCCACCAGGGCGTCCCGCAGCGGGGGTTGGGCCAGCATCGCCAGGGCCCGGGGCCACTGGTCGTCGTCCACCAGATCCAGGTCACGTACCGCGACGATCTCGGCGGCGACCGGGGGCACCGCGCCCTCCGGGAGGCCGTCGAGGGTGTCCTCGCACCACACGTCCACCGCGTCCAGCAGGCCCACGTCGTCCGGCTCGGGGTAGTCACCCTCGCGGGGTTCCAGGTCGTCCGGGTCCAGCACCACGTCGGTGGCCCGCACCAGGGCGAAGGTGGCCAGTACGCCCACGGCCGTCAGCGGCTTCTCGCCCCAGCGCTCGGCCCACTCGGGGTCGACGGTGGCCAGCTCCTCGGGCCGGATCACCTGGTGGAAGGCGCTGCCCGGGTACACCAGCTCACCGGCCGGGCTCAGTTCGCCGTCCTCGTCCGGCAGGGCCAGCGCGGCCAGCCAGGGTTCGTCCCCGGGCTGGAGGCCGGCGTCCCGCACCAGGCCCAGGACGAGTTCCGCCAACTCCTCGGCGTCCGGGGCGCCTTGGGGCCCGGTACCGTCCAGGGCGGCGTCGAGGTCGTCCAGCCCGCCGAAGGCGCTGTCGGCCAGGTCCAGGGAGGCCGCCACCGCCGCCCGCACCTGGGGGGTGGTGAGCACCGCCCGGGGGGTGGCCGGGGTGGCGCCCAGCCGCTCCAGCAGGGGGTGAGCGGCGTCCGGGTGCGCCACCTTCAGCCCCAGTCGGGCCAGCCGGTCGGCGTCCTCGGTGGCCGGGTGCGGCAGCAGTACCCGACGGGGCCCGATGGTGGTGCGCCCGTCGGCCAACGGCACCGGAAGCCCGGTCAGCCGGTCGGGGTCGATGCCGGCCAGCGAGTCGTACAGCCGCCGCCACCAGCCGGTGGGCCGCTCCACTCCGGCCAGGCGGTCGATGACCTCGCCCAGCGGCACCCGGCTCACCTGGAGGGTACGCAGCTCGGGCCGACGTTCCAGACCGGCCGGCAGCAGCCCGGGGAACAGTTCGGCCAGCACGGTCAGGGTCTCCGCGCCGGCGCCCTCGACCAGTTCCGCGTCCCGGGGCCGCAGCCCGCTGGGCGACGGCTCGTCCTCCTCGGCCGGTTCCTCCCCGGCCACGGGGGCGGCACTCGGCAGGAACGGCACCTCCGGCAGCAGCCGCAGCAGGTGCCGCCGCAGCGCGGCGTCCAGCTCGCCCCGGCCCAGGGGGCCCGGTACCAGGTCGACGATGCCGCTCGTCAGGGGCCGCCACTCGCGCAGCAACCGTACGTAGACCTCGGCGGCGCGCTCCAGCAGGTGGTCGGTCAGCGGCCCGGGGGCGATCCGGCGCCGGGTGGACTCCAGCGGGAAGGTCCCGATCAGCAGCGCCGGCAGCCCCAGTTCGTCGTCGGTGGGGGTGGGGGCGTGCACCACCGCCCGGGTGCGGGGCGGGGCCGGGTCCCCCTCGGCGTCGACGGGAACCGCCCAGGTCACCGCCCACTCCGGGCGGCGCCGCTCCTCCTGGGGCCGGTCGGCCACCAGGGCGGGGTCGGTACGGCCGTGGGCGGTGGCCACCCGCCACCGGGTGGTGCGCGTGCCCTGGGCCGGGTGCCGGTCCTCCACCAGGGTGTCCGGCCCCTCCGTACGGCGGCACAGCAGCCGGGTGGCTCCGTCCACCTCCACGCTGACCTCGGCCAGCCCGGGCAGGGTCAGCAGCAGGGCGTCGTCCAGCTCGTCCAGCAGCCGCCGGGTCAGCTCCCGTGCCGCCGCGTCCCGCAACGGGAGGATGACGGCGGTGTCGTAGCCGGTGGGCGGGGTGCCCTGGGCGGGCAGGGGCAGCCGGAGCAGCGGGAGGTGGCCCTCGCGGCGGCGGAGTTCCTCGTCCAGCCCGGGCTGGACGTGGGCGCGTTCGGTGACCAGTTCGCGGGCGTCGGCCAGGGACCACCGCACCCCGCCGGTACGGCTGACCACGGCCGGCTCGTCGGTCACCGCGAGTACGGCGGAGAAGCCGACGCCGAACCGGCCCACCCCGGGGCTGTCCCGTTTGGCGGAGGCGCGGAGGGTGGCCAGCGACTCGACGCCGGCCGCGTCCAGGGGGGCGCCGTTGTTGGCGGCGACCAGCACTCCGTCCCGGAGCGCCAGCAGCAGCCGGCCGGGGGTGTCGGCGCGGGTGGCGGCGTCGGCCGCGTTCTGGGCCAGTTCGACCAGGAGGCGGTCGCGGTAGCCGCCGAGGACCAGTTCCTCCTCGGCGTTGGCGTCCTCCCGGAACCGGGCCGGGGAGGACGTCCACGCGTCCAGCACCGCGCCTCTGAGGCGTGCGGTGTCGAAGGCGTCCGTGTCCCCGTCCTGTCCCACCCACACCGTGCCGCCGCCGCTCACCTGGCTACTCCCTCGGGCCGCTGCCTGCTTCGTAGCGGCGACGGTACGACATCGCCACCGAACAGGCAGCGCCGGACACCGTCAGCCAGGCGTCTCCCCAGCACCCCGCACCCCCCAACACCCCCCGCTCCAGGGCGAGTCGGGACACTCCGCCGGTCTCACGGAGACCTCGGGCGACTCCTCTTCGGGGGCCGTCGCCGGGAGATCGGGAGCGGGTCACAGCGCACCTCGGGGTGGGCACGGAGATCGCGCTCACAATTCTATCTTCGCTCTTTTGCTGGCTTGAAACGCTCACGCGTGGCAGACTCCCCACCATGACCACCCATCGCATCGACCTGGAAGCCGACACCCACGAGAAGGTCACCCTCCTGTCGCGGGCGTGGGAGGTGACACCTGGCCAGGCCGTCGCCCGCCTCGTCGACCACTTCCACAACGCCGCCGCGTCACCCGTGTCGCCCCCCGCCGCCCCGGAGGACGACACCGTGCCGGTACACGCTTTCTACCGGGGGAAACGCGTCACCGGACGCTACGACCTGAACAACCGCAGCCTGACGGTGGACCCCGGCCCCGGCGAGGGCCACTACAAGTCCCCCAGCGGGGCGGCCGTGGCGGTGCTGCGGGACCTCAAGCCGGACGGAACCGCCAACCGCAACGGGTGGTCGTTCTGGCTGATCGACTCCAACGGGGAGACCCTACAGAGCATCAGAGAGCAATATTGAGATCGGCAAGAGATGTTCGAGACAGAGGGAGGCTCTCGCCTTCCCGCCATCACGCTCCCCGTCCTCGTCACCGTGCCCTGGTGGTTGGGCGCGCTCTGCGTGGTGACGCTCGCGGCCGGACAACTCCGTGCGCTGATGCGCGAGCGGGCCAGCCGCCAGTACGACGAGAACTTCGTGGCCACGGTCAACCACATGAACGACCCCGCCCAGCAGGTCCAGGCCCTCCTGGAGTACCGGAAGGCTGGCGTCCCCCAGGAGGAACCGCCACCGTCCGACCCCTCAACCTGGCGTTCCCCGCCACCACGCGGCGCGGAAGGAGGGGAGTAGGCGCCGGGGAGCGAGCCCGCCGCCGGGAACACGGCCGTGGGTCCCGGGCCACGGGGCACACCGCTCATCGCCGGGCGACAGGCCCTGTCGAGGGAGGTCACGCGACCACCGATGACGTGGGGCGCGGCCCACGTCATCGGTACGAGCGCCACCGCGAGGTCGTCCACGGCGCTCCTCGCGGCGCCAGGGCCGCCCGGTCCAACCGCCCGGTCCGGCCGGCTGTCGCGACCCGCCGGCCCGGGCGGAACCGGTCAGCTCTGGTGCAGTTCCAGGGGGTCGACCCGGGTCTCGTCGATCACCGGGGCCGGGGGGCGGGGCGGTTCGGGCATCACGGCACGCTCGGAGTGGCCGCCGCAGCCGTAGTCCAGGGCCACCACATGGCCGTCGGCGGGGCTGTTCTCGTTGGCGCACACCCCGAAGACCTGCCTCAGCGAACCGCTGAGCGGCACCAGGAAGCCGCAGCTGTCGCAGGCGCCGGGCGCCGACTGCGCCATGGGGGTACGCGGACCGTGGCTCTCCTCCCACCGTTCGGCGGCCAGTTGCAGCCCGTACCGGGACAGCACCCGGGGGCGGCCCATGCCCAGTTCCTGGGCGACCGAGACGATCTCCGCGCGGGTGGGCGGGTGCTCCGGCTGGTACTCCTCACCGTCCTCCGACTCGGGGCCGGCCTCCCCCTGGGGCTCGGTGGCCTGGGGTTCCTTGACCAGGGCCGAGTTGGGGGGCGGACTGTCCTCGCCGGAGGTGCCCGGTTCCAGCCGGAGGTCGTCCGACTCGGTGGGCAGCAGGTCACCGGGACCCATGTCGCCGGGACGTAGCCGCTCGCTCCAGGGCACCCACTGGGGGGCGAGGATGGCGTGCTGGCCGGGCAGCAGTACCGCCTCGTCCAGGGTGACGGTCTTGGCGCGGGAGGCGCGGGCGACGGTCACCGCCCAGTGCCAACCCCGGTAACCCGGTTCCTCGCAGGCGAACAGGTGGGTGACGATGCGGTCGCCCTCCCACACCGCTTCCAGGTGTTCGCCCACCATCCCCGGGCGCGCGGCTTCCTCCGCCGCGCCACGGGCGAGGTCCACCGCCTCGCTGCACAGGCGGTCGGGGGTACGGCGGCTCCGTGTGCTGCGCGTCGCGGCGCTCATTCGGCACTCACAAGAATTCGTCTCTCCTACGCCCTGATGCCTGACAGGGGTGCGCGACCGTACGGCAGGGATCTCCCGCCGGGAGTCCGTCCGAGCTCGGGGACGGTTCAGGGCGGACGGAGCGGGACCGGGTGGCCGCTGCGACGTCCGCGCCAGCACCGGTTGCCGGCCGTGCGGAGCGCACCGACCGCCACGCTACCCCAATGCTCCAGCCGAGGAACTCGCGGCGGTCCCCTGACGCCCCTCCTCCTGGGGGTCTCCTTGCTGCACACTGACGTGGTGACACCCGACAAGGCGGAGCACAACGGAAGGTCACCCACCAACGGAACGGATCAGGACGCCTCGGACGATCAGCCCGGGCGGGCTCGACGTTGGGCGCGGAAGGTGGCCGCTCCGCCGAGGGCGGTGGGCCGGCGGATACGCAGGGCCACCCACGCCCAGGGGGCCGGCGAGTCGGGGCTGGGGAAGCTGATCGAGCTGCACGCGGTGAACTCGGCCGGCGACATGCTGGTCACCGTGGCACTGGCGTCCACCATCTTCTTCTCGGTGCCCACCGGGGAGGCCCGGGGGCGGGTGGCCCTCTACCTGGCCGTGACCATGGCCCCCTTCGTCCTGCTGGCGCCGGTGATCGGCCCGCTGCTGGACCGGTTGCCCCACGGGCGGCGGGCGGCGATGGCCGCCGCGATGCTGGTGCGGGTACTGCTGGCGCTGGCGATGACCGGGCTGGTGGACCAGGAGGACCTACGGCTGTACCCGGCGGCCCTGGGGGTGCTGGTCGCCTCCAAGTCGTACGGGGTGGTCCGCTCCGCCGTGGTGCCCCGGCTGTTGCCGCGCCGTATCTCGCTGGTCAAGGCCAACTCGCGGGTGACCCTGTCCGGGCTGCTGGCGACGGGACTGGCCGCGCCCCTGGGGGTGGGCCTCCAACAGCTGGGTCCCCGCTGGCCGTTGTACGGGGCGGCGGTGGTGTTCGCGGCGGGGGCGGTACTGGCGTTCACCCTGGCGCCCAAGGTGGACTCGGCCAGGGGCGAGCGGCGGGCCCGGCTCGCCGAACCCCACATACCGCACCTCCCGCACCGCGCGCACGGGGCCGGGCGGGCCGGGCGCGGTGACCGGCCGGGGCTGCGCAACGTCGGTGGCTCGGTGTTGCCCGCCCTGCTGGCGAACTCCTCGCTGCGGGTGCTGTCCGGGTTCCTGACCTTCTTCCTGGCGTTCATGCTGCGCGAGCACCCCCTGCCCGGCATCTCGGCCGCCCTGGCGCTGGCCGTGGTGGGCGGGGCCGCCGGACTGGGGAACGCGGTGGGTACCGCCCTGGGGGCCTGGCTGAGGGACCGGGGCCCGGAGTGGATCATCACCACGGTGCTGCTGGTCGACCTGGCGGCGGCCACGGTCGCGACCGTGGTGTTCGACCTGGCGCCGGTGGTGGCGGTGGCCGCCTCGGCGGGGCTGTGCCAGGCGTTGGGGAAGCTGTCCCTGGACGCGCTGATCCAGCGGGACGTACCGCAGACCGTGTCCACCTCGGCCTTCGCCCGCTCGGAGACCCTGTTGCAGATGTCCTGGGTGGTGGGCGGGTTGGTGGGCATCAGCCTCCCACTGGTGGGCCCGCTCGGGATGGCCGTCGGCGGGGCGGTGGTCGCCCTGGGCTGGCTGACGACGGTACGGGGACTGGTCAGCGGGGCCCGTCGCGGCACGGGACACCCGCGCGTGGCCTAGCCGGACCTGGCCGGTAACCTGCCGGCATGACCACAGCACGCCTCAGCCGTCGGACCGCCCGTACCGCCACCGCGATCGGTGTCGTGACCCTCGGGCTCGTCGCCCTCTCCGGCTGCGAGAAGCCGACGCCGCTGGCGACCGCGACCGTGGGCACCAAGACCCTGAGCGTCAAGGCCGTCTGCTGGGACGAGGGCAAGAAGCTGGCCAACAGCAAGCTCCAGGGGTGCCTGGACCACGACGGCAACACCCTCAAGGTGGCGATGGGCGACAAGTTGCGCCTGGGCATGGAGTCGCACCTGACGGAGGACGGCAAGGGCTGGATGCTGTTCGTCAACAAGCAGGCCGCTCTGCCCGACGTGGTGAAGAAGACGTACTACAGCCTCTCGGCCGACCAGTTCTTCCAGCCCAGCCAGCAGGGCCAGCGCCCGCCCAAGTCGGTGTCGGTGCAGATCGTGGCCATCAAGGACGGTACGGCCCTGGGCGTGTGGCCGCTGACCCTCAAGCGGGACTGAGCCCCCGGTCATGAGGGTGCTGGCCGTCACGGCGGTGGTGCCGGAGCGGGACGCCTTCTTGGCGGGCCGCGACACCACCGTCCATCCCCTGCCCGGTGGGTACGAACTGCGACGTGCCGCCCTGCCCGGCGGGCGGGTGGACGTGCTGGCCGGCGGGGTGGGACCGGCGGCCTCGGCCGCGGCCACGGCCACCGCCCTGACGGTCGCCGAACTGGACGGCCACCCCTACGACGTGGTGCTGTCCGCCGGCATCGGGGGCTCTTTCCCCGGGGTCGGGCCGGCCGGCTGTGTGGTGGCCGAGTCCGTGGTGGCCGCCGACCTCGGGGCGGAGTCCCCGGAGGGCTTCACCCCGGTGACCGGCCTGGGGTTCGGGGTGGACCGGGTGGACTGCCCGGCTGACCTGGTGCGGTCGGTGGTGGCGGCGGTGGGCGGGGTACCGGGCGAGGTGCTGACGGTGTCCACGGTGACCGGTACCCGGGAGCGCGCCGAGCAGTTGTCACGTCGCCACCCCCGGGCCCGGGCGGAGGCCATGGAGGGGTTCGGAGTGGCCTCGGCGGCCCTCGGACACCGGGTGCCGGTGCTGGAACTGCGTACCATCTCCAACGAGGTGGGGCCACGGAACCGTGACGCGTGGGACATCCCCGGCGCGCTGGCCGCCCTGGGCAGGGCCGCCGAGGCGCTGGTGCCACTGTGGGAGGGCGAGGAGCGGACATGACCGAACTGACCGAGGACACGCTGGAGTTCAGCTACTCCCCGTGCCCCAACGACACCTTCACCTTCCACGCCTGGTCGCACGGGCTGCTGCCGGACGCGCCACCGTTGAAGGTGCTGCACCACGACATCGACGTCACCAACGGCATGGCCCAGCGCGGCGAGGGCGACGTACTCAAGGTCTCGTACGCGGTGCTCCCCTGGGTGTGGGAGCGGTACGCCCTGCTGCCCTGCGGCGGCGCCCTCGGCCGGGGCTGCGGCCCGCTGGTGCTGACCGCCCAGGAGGGCCAGTCACCGGAATCCCTCGCCGGCCGCACGGTCGCGGTACCCAGCGAGCGGTCCACCGCCTACCTGCTGTTCCGGCTGTGGGCCGCCGAACAGGTCCCCGGCGGCGTCGGCGAGGTCCAGATCCTGCCCTTCCACGAGATCATGCCGGCGGTACGGGACGGCCGGGTGGACGCCGGCCTGGTGATCCACGAGGCCCGGTTCACCTACCAGGACTTCGGGCTGCACTGCCTGGCCGACATGGGCGAGCACTGGGAGTCCACCACCGGGCTGCCCATCCCCCTGGGCGCGATCATCGCCCGCCGTTCGCTGGGCGCCGCCCGCCTGGAGCGGCTGGCGGAGTCGGCGCGCGCCTCGGTGCGGTACGCCTGGGACAACCCGACAGCCTCCGCGGACTACGTACGCCAGCACGCCCAGGAACTGGCTCCCGAGGTCGTCAACCAGCACATCGGGCTGTACGTCAACGAGTTCACCGCCGACCTCGGCGAGGCCGGATACGCCGCCGTACGCGGCCTGTTGACCCGGGCGGCGGCCGAGGGACTGGTGCCGCCGATGCCCACGGACGCCCTGGCCTTCCCCTGACCCGACCCGCTCGGTCCGGTTCTGACATACGGAGAGTGCCGACACCCCGTGGGTGTCGGCACTCTCCGTATGTGTGATGTCCTCCCCCGGCCCGTACGTGGACGGGGCGAGCACGGGCCCGGGTCAGACGTCCAGCTGGTCCGCCACCGCGCGCAGCATTCCGGCGATCTTGCGACCGTGCTGTCTGTCCGGGTACTTCCCCCGCTCCAGGGACTGGGTGACGCTCTCCAGCAGGGTCGTCAGGTCCTGCACGATGGAGGCCAGCTCGTCCGGCTTCCGCCGCTGCGCCGCCGCGACCGAGGGCGCGGGGTCCAGGACGGTCACCGACAGCGCCTGCTCACCGCGCTGCCCGGCGGCCACCCCGAACTCCACCCGCTGCCCGGGCTTCAACACGTCCACCCCCGGTGGCAGCGCGGAGGAATGGACGAAGACATCGTCACCGTCATCACGGGAGAGGAAGCCGAAGCCCTTCTCGCTGTTGAACCACTTGACCTTGCCGGTAGGCACGTCCGTCCTCGTCCTCGCACTCGGGCAGCGGGGCCGCTGCGTTGCTGGGGAAAACTGGCGCTCAATAGCACGCGAGCGGGCCACGGCCCGCCGGCTACAAGGCTAGTCGCAGGGCGGCCACTGGCAAGAAGCCCTGTTCGTTCCTGCGTCGTTCGTTCCTGCGTCTGTGACCGATCTACCCGCGCCCCCGCGCCGCTGAAACGCCACCACCCCGGACCAGAACCCACCCCGAGCACCGACCCAGCCACGAGGACGGGCGCCCACGTCTGGGCTCCGCCCCGAGCACCGACCCAGCCACGAGGGTGGGCGCCGTTGTCAAAGGGCTCCGCCCCGAGCACCGACCCAGCCACGAGGGTGGGCACCGTTGTCAAAGGGCCCACCCCGAGCGCCCCACCCCGAGGGCGGACCACCAAGACACCGAGGCCCACCCCAAGCCACTGGCCCAACCCCGAGGGATGGGTGCCCCTGCCAGTGGCTGGCCCCGGCAGCCCCGGCAAGGCGGCAACCCACGGAACCCGACAGCCACCCCACGAGGGCGGGTTGAGCCCACCCCGGTCACCCAAGCCGGCCACCCCGCTCCCCCGGACCGAGGCCGAACCCCACCCCGGTCACGCCTGCCCCGACCTCAGCCCCGAGGACAGGCGCCCTTGCCCGAGGGACCGCTTCCGAGGGGCCAGCCCAGCCACGAGGGTGGATGCCGTCCCCAGAGGACCCACCCCGAGCACCAGCCCAGCCCAGCCACGAGGGTGGGTGCCCACGTCCGGGCCCCGCCACGAGGACGGGCGCCGTTGCCAGAGCCTCCACCCCGAGCACCAGTCCAGCCACGAGGGCGGGTGCCCACGTCCAAGCTCCGCCCCGAGCGCCAGCCCCCCCTACGGCCACCGAGGGTGGGTCGGGGATGGGGCGGGCCTACCCTGGTGGGGTGAACGCTGAGACTCCCGGTACCGGTGACCGCCTGGTGCGCGCCGGCGGCATCCTGTTCCTGCTCGGCGCCGTCGGCACCCTGGTCACCGTCGCGCCCCTGTTCCTGGGCACCGACCCCTTCCCCGCCGCCGCGTACTGGGTGTGCATGTTGATGGGCGCCGGCTTCGCCCTCGCCGCCGCCGGGCTGCTGCACTCCGCGCGGGAGGGGCGCCGTCAGGCCAGGTCGTCCCTCGCCGGCTCCCCGACCGGGCCGGAGTCCCGGGAGCCCTGAGCCCCCTGGGGGCAGGCCGCCAGCCAGCCGGCGAACTCGCCGAGGTCCGGCAGTACCACGTGGGCGCCCGCCTCCCGCAGCTCCCCCGGGCCGCAGGGGCCGGTGGACACCGCCACCGACCAGGCCTCCGCCCGGTGGGCGCCCCGTACGTCCCCGACGTGGTCGCCCACGTACACCGCCGCGCCCTCCTCCCGTAGAGCGTCCCCCTTGGCCTCGGCCCACAGGCCGCCCAGCAGGCCGTCCACCTCAAGTCCCAGTCGGGACAGGTGCAGTTCGGCCAGCCGCCGGTTCTTGGCGGTGACCACCAGGACGCGCCCCCCGGCCCGGCGTACGGCGGCCAGCGCCTGGTGCGCCCCGGGGAGGGCGGGTACCGGTTCCACCGCGTACCGGGGGTACAGCCGGCGGTAGTGGTCGGCCACCTCGCCCACCGCCTCGGACGGGAACCAGTGGGCCAACTCCTCCTCCAGGGGCGGGCCCAGGCGGGAGACGGCCAGCTCGGCGTCCACCCACACCCCGGTCTCCTCCGACAGCGCCCGGTAGGTGGCCAGCACCCCGGGGCGGGAGTCGATCAGCGTCATGTCCAGGTCGAACCCGACGGTGGGCGCGGAGGGCAACGGCAGCGGCTGGTACGGGAATTGCGCGTGAGGAACCACCGACCCATTGTCGCGCACCCGCCCCGTACACTTAGGTCCGCCTTACCTGCCCCCAGGGACTCACCGGGAACCGATGCCTGCCACCACGCTGCCCGCCCCCGCCCGGGGCGAGGCCCGCGAGTCACGGAACACCCCCCGTACCTCCGCCCGCGTGGCCTGGATGGTGGCGGGGACCCTGGCGCTGGCGTTGACGGCACTGGCCAGCCTGGCGATCGGCTCCCGGGGCATCGCCCCGGCCACCGTCTGGGACGTGCTGTGGCACGGCGGGGACAGCGACGCGGCCCAGGTGGTCCGCTCCATGCGGGTACCGCGCACCCTGGTGGGCGTCATGGTCGGCACCGCCCTGGGGCTGGCCGGCTGCGTGATGCAGGGCCTGACCCGCAACCCCATCGCCGAACCCGGCATCCTCGGGGTGGGCCAGGGCGCGGCCGTCGGCGTGCTGTGCGCCATCGCCTTCCTGGACGTCCACCACCTCGCCGGCTACGTCTGGTTCGCCTTCCTCGGGGCCGGCGCCGCCGGGGTACTGGTGTACTCCGTCGCCGTACGGGGACGCGGCGGAGCCACCCCGGTCAAGCTGGCCCTCGCCGGCGCGGCCGTCAACGCCCTGCTGGCCTCGGTCATCACCGCCGTCCTCACCACCCGGGCCGCCGCCCTCGACGAGTTCCGGTTCTGGCAGGTGGGCTCCCTCGCCGACCGTGACCTGGAGATGGTCGACCAGCTGGCCCCCTTCCTGCTGACGGGGTTGACCCTGGTGGCCGCCGCCGCCCGGGGGCTGGACGCCCTGGCCCTGGGCGAGGACCTGGCCCGGGGGCTGGGGCACCGGGTGGCGACCGTACGCCTGGTGGGCGGGCTGGGAGCGACCGTACTGACCGGGGTGGGAGTGGCCGCCGCCGGACCGGTGGTGTTCGTCGGCCTCGCGGTACCGCACCTCGCCCGGGCCCTGGTGGGCGGCTCGCACCGCTGGCTGCTGCCGATGACGGCCCTGCTGGGCCCGGTGGTGGTGCTGGCCTCCGACGTGGTGGGCCGGGTGCTGTTCCCGCCCGGCGAGGTACCGGTCGGGGTGATGACCGCTCTGGTGGGGATGCCGTTCCTGGTGGCCCTGGTACGGCGGAAGGCGGTGTCCGCGTGACCGCCGCGCCCCCGAAGCCCCTGGCCCCGACCGGCTACCGCGCGGTGCGCCGCCCCGGCCTGTCGGTACTGCTGCACCGCCGCTCGATCCTGGTCGCCGCCACCCTCGCCGTACTGCTGGCCTGCGCCACGGTGGCCCACCTGAGCGTGGGCGAGACCTACACCGCCCCCACCGAGGTGGTACGGGTGCTGCTGGGCCAGCCCTCCCCCGAGGAACTGGTCGTCGGCACCCTGCGGTTACCCCGGCTGACGGTCGGCCTGCTCGCCGGTGCCGCCCTGGGCACCGCCGGGGCGCTGATCCAGACCGTCGCCCGCAACCCGCTGGCCAGCCCCGAGATCATCGGCGTCACCCACGGAGCCGCCGCCATGACGGTCGGCGCCCTGACCTTCGGCGTCACCTCCACCGCCGTACTCCCCTGGCTCTCGGTGGCCGGCGGAACGGGCGCGGCGGCGCTGGTGTACGTGTTCGCCTGGCGCGGCGGACTGCACGCCACCCGGTTCGTGCTGATCGGCATCGGCTTCGCGGTGGCCCTGCGCTCGGTCACCCAACTGTTCCTCACCAAGGGCGACTACCTGGCCGCCAGCCAGGCCAAGATGTGGATGACCGGCTCCCTCAACGGCCTCGGCTGGGACCAGGCCCGCCCCCTGGCCGCCGCGCTGGCGCTGCTGCTGCCCCTGGTGCTGTGGGCCGCCTGGGTACGCCGTGGGGTGACCCTGGACGACGACACCGCCATCGCCCTCGGGGCCCGACTCGGCCGCGACCGGCTGGTGTTGGTGCTCGCCGGGGTGGGCCTGGCCTCGGTCGCCACCGGGGCCAGCGGCCCCATCGACTTCGTGGCCCTGCTCGCCCCGCAGATCGCCCGCCGCCTCACCCGTACCGCGCGGATCCCCCTGCTGTCATCCGCCCTGCTGGGCGCCCTGTTCGTGGCCCTCGGCGACCTGCTGGCCCGCAAGCTGTTCGCGCCCACCGAACTGCCCGTGGGGGTACTGACCGCCGCCCTCGGGGCGCCCTACCTGATCTGGCTGCTGCTGCTCGCCGGAGGCTGGCGCCCCCGACCCTTCCGCCTCCGCCGGCCGGCCCGACCGTTCCGCCCCTCGCGTACGGAGCCCGACGATGACCACTGACCGCCCCACCCGGCCCCCCTCGGGCCAACCCCGGCTCACCGCCCGGGAGTTGACCCTCGCCTACGAGCAGCGGACCGTGGTCCGGGGCCTCGACCTGGACATCCCCGACGGCCGGGTGACGGCGGTGGTGGGCCCCAACGCCTGCGGCAAGTCCACCGTGCTGCGGGCCCTGGGGCGGCTGCTGCGCCCGGCCCGGGGAACGGTGCTGCTGGACGGCCGGGAACTCGCCCACACCCCCACCCGGGAGGTGGCCCGCCGGCTGGGGCTGCTGCCACAGAGCCCCGTCGCCCCGGAGGCCATCACGGTGTCCGACCTGGTGGCCCGGGGCCGCCAACCCCACCAACGCTGGTGGCAGCAGTGGTCCGCCGAGGACGAGCGGGCGGTACGCGAGGCCATGGAGCGCACCGGGGTGGCCGCGCTGGCCGACCGGGCGGTGGACGCCCTGTCCGGGGGCCAGCGGCAACGGGTGTGGATCGCCATGGCCCTCGCCCAGGAGACCGAACTGCTGCTGCTGGACGAGCCCACCACCTACCTCGACATCGCCCACCAGGTCGAAGTGCTGGACCTGGTACGGCAGTTGAACCACGAACGCGGACGCACCGTGGTGCTGGTACTGCACGACCTCAACCAGGCCGCCCGCTACGCCGACCACCTGGTCGCCCTCCGCGAGGGCCGGGTCGTCGCCCTGGGCGAACCCTCGGAGGTGGTCACCGCCGAGCTGGTGCGCGAGGTGTTCGGCCTGGAGGCCGTGGTCGTCCCCGATCCGGTCACCGGCTCGCCCCTGGTCGTACCCGGCCGGCCCTGGCGGCCCTCCCCGGACGGGACCGTGCCACCCGCCGCCCCCTCCCGCTCGCACCTCTCCCTGACCAAGCACCCCGTGACCGAGCACTCCCTGACCGAGCCTCCGAACTGACCCGAAAGGTTCGCCCGATGCGACAGCGCCCCGCCCGAGCCCGCCGCCACTCCCTGGTCGTCCTGGCCCTGACCACCTCGCTCGGCTGCGCCGGCCTCACCGGCTGCGGCTCGGACACCGACAGCGACTCCGGCGACGGCCGTACGCTCACCACCGTCCGGGGCAAGGTGCACGACGTCCCCACGAAGCCCAAGCGCGTGGTGGTCCTGGACACCGCCGAACTGGACTCGGCCCTCACTCTGGGCGTCAAGCCGGTGGGGGCCACCAAGTCCGACGTGGGCTCGGGCTTCCTCAGGTACCTCCCCGAGGACAAGGTGCGCGGCATCGCCGACGTCGGCAACATCGGCGCCCCCAACCTGGAGAAGATCGCCAAGCTCAAGCCCGACCTGATCCTCAGCAGCGACGTACGGGACCAGAAGCGCTACGACGAGCTGTCCAAGATCGCCCCCACCGTCTTCACCAAGACCACCGGCTACCCCTGGAAGGCCAACTTCCTGGTCCACGCCGAGGCCCTGGGCCGCAAGGCCGAGGCCCGCAAGGTCATCGCCGACTACCGCGACCACACCCGCGAGGTCACCAGATCCCTGGGCGGCGCCAAGAAGGCCGGCGCCACCGAGGTGGGCGTACTGCGCTTCACCGAGGGCGCCGACTCCCGCATCTACGGCCTCCGTTCGTACATCGCCACCCTCCTCAAGGACGTCGGCCTGGGCCGCCCCCCGATCGCCGCCAAGGCCACCGACTACGACGGCCTGGGCATGGACATCAGCCCCGAACAGGTCGACAAGGCCGACGCCGACGTCCTGTTCTGGTCCACCTACGGCGACCCCCGGAAGGCCGGGGAGTCCAAGACGGTCGGCAGCCCGCTGTGGAAGAACATGAACGCCGTCAAGAAGGACCGCGCCTTCCGCGTCGAGGACGAACTGTGGATCCAGGGCATCGGCTACACCGCCGCCGAACAGATCCTCGACGAGCTGGAAAAGCGCCTCACCCAGTAGTCCCCTCCACTCCCCTGGTGGCCGCCAGGGGTTGGCGGCCACCAGGGGTTGGGACGCGTCAGGTCCCCGGCGTCAACGGCTCGTGCTGGTGCCACAGCAGCCGACGGTCCTGGCTGCGCAACTCCGCGGAACCCCATTCGATACGCATGACCCCCTGCTCCAGGGAACAGGCGTACGCCACCAGCACGAGCCGCGTCTCTTCCGGCAGCAGATCCAGGTCGGGCTGGGCCTCGGACTCCTCCAGGTCACCCCAGTCCAGGTCGAACGCCGGCTGCATGGGCGGCGGACCGTACCGACGTATCAGCTCGGCTCGGAAGCCGGTGCCCTTCCGCAGCCGAGCCTCGGTGACCGGGACATTTTTCTTGGCGTATCGGAGGGGGTAGATCGGGTGTCCCCGTACCACCACGACCTTGCGTCCCTTGAGGCTCAGGGTCTCCCCGAACCCCTCAAGCCCGGCGGCCAACTCCTCGTACTGCACGGCGTGAAGGCCGTGACCGTACGCCTCCAACGTCTGTGTGTGCACACCCTCCTGGCCGCTGCGCGCCCGCTCGTGCGCTCGGACGAGACAGGCCGGGATGATGTCGGCCAGCTCACCGGCCAGGTCACCGAAGGTGTCTCGCGCCCACTGGCTTGCTGATCCCATGGCGTACGGCCTCCCGACGGTACCGACTCAGCGAACCGAACAGCCTGCGCCTCACCACCGTGCTGACCCGCTGCCCGGTCACACAAGGTGGCCTCCGGCGCACGGAGGGGGCGCACGGGACTGACCGTGGCCACCGGACGGCGGAACGCCCGGCCAACCACTCGGCCCACTCCGTCGGCGCGCACCGCTCAGCAAGACGCCGACGGCCCAGCAGTCCAGCCACCACCCCCTACGTCCACAGCCTGTGAACCCGGCGGATCCTCCCGAACCGGGGGCGCCTGTCCGCCGCTCCTCAGCCTGAGGAGTCGACCCGCGTTGCTGACCCACCCGGCGTGTAGCCTGCGCTGTCGCGGGGAGCTGTCGACGACCGTCAGGCAGGCGAGTCCCGCAGGTGACACGGGGCCAACTACGGCCGCGCCCAAGCCTGTTGGGCGCTCCTGCCCCGGTGGGCGCGCGGGGAGGGGACGCGGTGTCGTTGGAGGACCTGGTGCGCCGGGAGGCGGTGGCGGGGTTGCCACCGTCCGAACTGGCGGGCCGGTTGCTGGATTCCCGGTTGTACTTCGAGCGGCCCGACCGGCCGGGGTTCCTCGTGGTGGAGACGGGAGCCGGCCTGGTGGTCCCGGTGTTCACGTCGTGGGAGGGGCTGGCCCTCTTCGCCGGGGTGTGTGACTGGGCGTCGACGACGACCCGCGACCTGTTGGAGTTGCTGCCCGAGGACGTACGGGCGTTGGTGGATCCGTTGGACGGCGGCGGGTTCCTGTTGGATTCGGCCGCAGTGGCCGAACTGGTCGAGACGGGGGAGCGGTAGCGGTGGCTGGTGACGGGCCGAAGCCCGGTGGCGGGTACGCGATCCAGATCGCCAAAGTGCGCAGGATCATGGAGCCCCTGGAGGAGTCGGTGGTCGCGGCGCACAAGATCAAGCGTGAGTGGAAGTCGCTGTCGCAGGGCCTGCACAACGCGGTGACGTTCGACATCGAGAAGCCCGCCCAGGACGTGCTGTCCAAGTGGGGCTTCGGTATGGGGAAGATCGCCGACCACACGGACACCGTCGTGGAGACGCTGAAGCGAGTCATCGCGGCGTACGTGATGGCCGACCTGTTGAGCATCAAGAACTTCGCGCCGACCGAGGACAACATGGCGAAGCTTCCGATGGGTGAACACGGGCTGTTCGCCTGGAAGGACGGGGCCCGCCCGAAGTTCGACCCACCGCCGACGTACCAGGAACCGTGGGTGGACGACGGCGGGGACAAGGGGTCGGTGGCGTGACCCAGAAGGACGCGATGGAAGGAGGAACCTCCGAGCGGATTCCTCCCCACGCCAAGCCGTCCGACGTCATATTCGGCGACCCCGCCAAGGTGGACAAGCTGGTCGTGAAGCTCCGGGCGTACGCCGGAGCTTTCAAGGACGGTCACGAGAAGCTGACCGATCTGTCCGTACTGCCGTGGACGGGTGCCGCCTCGGACAGCTTCCAGGAAGCCACCAAGCGCCTGCCCAAGGAACTGGAGTCGGCGCACAAGTACTTCTCCTCCGCGGCGAACGCCCTGGACGCCTACGCGGACAAGCTGCGCTCGGTGCAGAAGCGGGTCAAGCCGATCATCGAGGACGCCGACGAGGTGCGGGCGGCCTCGAAGAGGTACTGGAAGCGGGTGAAGTCGTACAACGCGGCCGTGGAACGGGGGGACGACCCGCTTCCGCCCAGGCCACCGGACGACGACCCGATCAGTGGTCTCCACGCCTGCTACCGACGGCTGGACAAGCTGGAGAACGAACTCCAGTCGGTCCTTGAGGCGTCACGAAGCAAGTTGAGCAAGGCGGCGGAGAAGGCTCCTGACGCACCCAAGGGGTGGGACCGGGTCAAGAAGGGCGTGGGGGACTTCTTCGGCGGGGTCGGCGACAGCGGGAAGGAGGCGTGGAAGCAGTTCGAGCGGATGGTCGAGGACGGCCCCGGCGGCGCCAAACTCCAACTGGCGGGAATGGCGGACGGGTTCGACTACGCCACCGCACATCCCAAGGAGTTCGCCAAGGCCATGGCGAACTGGGACGAGTGGCAGCGCAACCCGTCCCGAGCCGCGGGCCAGATCACCCCGGACCTTCTCCTCGCCCTGGCCACTGGCGGCGGCAACGCCCTGCGCAAGGGAGGATCAGCGGTCAAGGACGCCGCCGCCCGGCTGGCCAGTCGCGAACGTGCCCTTGGCCGGGACGGCAGCGCCGCCAGACGCGCCGACGGCGAGCCTCACAAGAACGACAAGTGCAGCTCCGAGAGGTGCGGAGCCGGGGAACCGGTGGACGTCGCGACCGGCGAGATGTTCATGTCGGCCACCGACGTCGACCTCCCCGGAACCCTCCCCCTGGTGCTGGAACGCCACCACGTGTCCGGCCACCCCTGCGGGGGCTGGTTCGGGTCGAGTTGGGCCGGCACCCTGGACCAGCGCCTGGAACTGGACGACCAGGGCGTCGTCTTCGTCGCCGCGGACGGCATGGTGCTGCGCTATCCGGTGCCCGAACCCCGGGTGCCCACCATGCCCGTGTCCGGGCCGCGTTGGCCGCTGTCCTGGGACGGCTCCCGGGACGGAGGCATGTCGGTCACCGTCCCCGAGGACAACCGCCGACTGCACTTCTCCCACCTGTCGTTCACCGGGCGGGAACTGGCCCTGTCCGCGATCACGGACCGGACCGGTGAAGGCGACCAGGTCGAGTTCCACTACGACGAGCAGGGAACCCCCACCCACATCGTCCACTCCGGCGGCTACCACGTCGCCGTGGACACCGACCCCGCGCTCCGGCGTGTGACCTCCCTCAGCCTTCTCCACGGCGAGCGGCGCGAACGAACGACCCGACTGGTCTCGTTCACCTACACCAGCCGGGGTGACCTCAGCGGGGTGGTCAACTCCACCGGGAAACCGCTGGTGTTCCGGTACGACGACGAGCACCGGATCACTTCCTGGGAGGACCGCAACGGCACCGCCTTCGCCTACGTCTACGACGGTCGGGGCCGGGTCCTGCGCACCGTGGGACCGTCGGGGATCCTCTCCGGCCACTTCCACTACGACGACGACCAGCGCACCACCCGGTACACCGACTCCCAGGGCAACAGCACCACCTACGTCTACAACGAGGCGTACAAGGTGATCGCGGTGACCGACCCGCTGGGGCACACCACCCGCACCACCTGGGACACCACCAACCGCCTTCGTACCTCGGTGACCGACCCCCTGGGGCACATCACCCGCTACACCTACGACGACCACGGCAACCTCACCCGCGTCGAGCTGCCCGACGGCCACTTCGCCGAGGCGGCCTACGACAACGACCTTCCGGTCCAGGTGCGCGAGCCCAACGGCGCGACATGGCGCCACACCTACGACGACCACGGCGCCCGCACCTCGACCACGGACCCGGCCGGCTCCACCACCCGGTGGGCCTACGACGACACCGGCCACCTGTCCGCGCTCACCGACGCCCTGGGCCGCACCACCGAAGTGGTCACCGACCCGGCGGGGCTCCCGGTCGCCGTGACCGATCCCCTCGGCCACACCACCCACGTCAACCGTGGCCCGCATGGCCGCGTCACCGCGGTAACCGACCCGCTGGGGCGCACCACTCGCCTGGGCTGGACCATCGAGGGCAAGCCCGCCTGGCGCCACCACCCCGACGGCACCCGCGAGGAGTGGAAATGGGACGGCGAGGGCAACCTCGCCCAACACGTCGACCAGGCCGGTCACGTCACCGCCTACACCCACGCCCACTTCGACCTCCCCGCCACCCGCACCGACCCCGACGGCGCCCACTACACCTTCGACTACGACACCGAACTCCGTCTCACCACGGTCACCAATCCCCAGGGCGCGACGTGGCGTTACGAGTACGACCGGGCAGGCCGCCTGACGGCCGAGACCGACTTCAACGGCGCCAGGCGCACCTACGAACTCGACGACGCCGGCCATCTGACCGCCCAGACCAACGCCGCCCAGCAGACCCTGCGTTACACCCGCGACCCGTTGGGCCGGCTGGTCACCAAGCATGACCTGGCCATCGAGGAGACGACCTCCTACACCTACGACCCCCTGGGCAACCTCACCCACGCCTCCACACCCCAGACGGCACTCGACATCGAACGGGACGTCCTGGGCCGCGTGGTCACCGAGACGGTCAACGGCCAGGCCACCACCTTCACCTACGACGCGGTGGGCAACCGCCTCACCCGCACGACGCCGTCCGGCCTCACCACCACCTGGGCGTACGATCCGGCCGACCGGCCCCGCACCCTCCACACCCCCGACACCAGCCTGGCTCTCGCCCACGACGCCGCCGGGCAGGAAACCCAACGCACCCTGGGGGCCACCACCCTCCACCAGGACTGGGACGAGACCCGCCAACTCACCGCGCAGACGGTCACCGTCGGCGGTGACCTCATCCAGCACCGCACCTACCGCTACAGTCCCGACGGTTACGTCACCCAGATCCGCGACCTCACCTCGGGAACCCGGGACTTCCACCTCGACCCCGTCGGCCGCGTCACCCAGGTCCAGGCCCACGGCTGGACCGAGGGCTACTCCTACGACTCCGCCGGCAACCAGGCCCACGCCTCTGCTCCCGAACATCCCGCGCCCGGAGACCGGAACGTGGGCGGCACCCTCATCCACCGAGCCGGCCGCACCACTTACCACCACGACGACGCCGGACGCGTCATACGCAAGACCCGCAAACTCCTCAACGGCCAGCTACGCACCTGGACCTACACCTGGAGCACCGAGGACCGGCTACTGCGGGCCACCACCCCCGACGGCGAGACCTGGACCTACACCTACGACCCCCTCGGCCGCCGCCTCAGCAAGACCAACAACCAGGGCACCTCCCTCACCTTCAGCTGGGACGGCACCCGCCTGGCCGAGCAGCGCAGCCCCGACCACCACTCCCTCACCTGGGAGTACACCCCCCGAACGCACCGCCCCGTCACCCAGACCACACACCACCCCGAACCCGGCACCCCACAGACCCACGCCGTCGTCACCGACGCGGTAGGCACCCCCACCGAACTCCTCGCCCCCGACGGCACCCTCACCTGGCAAGCCCACGCCACGCTCTGGGGCACGCCCCTTCCCTCCCCACCCCAATCCACCGCCTGCCCCCTCCGCTACCCCGGCCAGTACGCCGACCCCGAAACCGCTCTCCACTACAACTACTTCCGCTACTACGACCCCGAGACCGCCCGCTACCTCACCCCCGACCCCCTCGGCCTCTCCCCCGCCCCCAACCCCCACGCCTACATCCGCAACCCGCTGACCTGGATGGACCCCCTCGGGCTGGCGCCGGATAACTGTAGAAGAGATCGGGGAAGACGCGAGGTACCGGAGTATTTTCCACAACGCGAGCGTGCGGGAGATCTCACAAAGTACGTCGAAACCCAGGACACTCGGGACCCTGCTTCTCAGTGGTACCACGAAATGTTGAGCAACGAGGAACTGTTGGATTCAATCAACCACGCACCAAGCGGGGATGGAATTCTCATCTCGCCAGAGGGTAGGGTCGTCGGCGGGCACCACCGCCGGGACGAGCTACTAAGCCGAATAAAGACCGGACAGATAGATCCGAACACGATAATCCGCTTCGACATCTTCTACAACGTAAGGTAGGAAAATGGCAATCATCCGCTCTACAGATCAAGATTATCGAGTGTGCCGAATTGAATTCGACACACTTCTCGACCTCCAAATCGAAGCCGAGGATAGGGGGTTCGCAACTCGGTGGACTTCGGTGGACGCTCTCCGCGCCCAGGTGAGAGAGGAGCCCGTACTCCTTCAGCCCTTGCTACGCGAAAAGAGAGGGGGAATCCTACGGGCATACCGCTGCCTCCTACTGTTTTCGGCTATCGACAACCGCACTGCGGGTGGCGTTACTACGCTCGACATTGAACCTTCAAGGCTCCAATCCCTGAGGCGATTCGACAGTGACCCAGAGACCAGAAAGGCGCTTGCCAGAGTGTTCTCTCTCGCCACGGGCGGAGTTTCTATGATTTCAAAGCATTAGATCATCTCACTCGCCGGAAAGGTCCCCACATACACTGGGCCACTAGAAAACTCCGCACCCGGTAGTCAACCATCGGACGGACCATACGTCTCATCACGGACACGCGTGAGATCTCACCAGGAACACTGAAGGATGCGGAAAGGCTCGAGACCGCAGCTTCGGTGAACCCGAAATGTCGAACAACCAAGAACCTCTGGACCTGGTTCGCCAGCCGACGAAGGCGCAGGAAACCCTTGCGAGCGTGTGCCGATGCGCCGAAGTCCAGTTCAGCCAGATCCGAACCGGCCCTTCCGGTCTTGACGGGGAAGCTCTACGGGATTTCACAGGTCAGATCTCCGGTGGAGCCGTTTTCGAGAACGACAGCTTTCCGGTGGCCGAGTTCGCCGACCAGATCAACAAGTGGATGACAAATCCGCCGGAGCACAGCATGGATTTCGTTTTCGATTCGACATTCTTCGAGAACATGGGAGAACTGGGGGTCCAACTTGAGGGCGCCCTCTGACAACTCTGCTCTCTCGACCAGGAAGGTCCCCTCGGTCTACGTCACAGCGTGGCTGCCTTAAACAAAGCTCTGAGAGAAGTCTTCTCGGCCAGGTACGGTGTCGAGTTGCTGATCCAGACGTCCTCTCGTGGCTTCTGGTCAGAGACAGGGCAACGTTGCCGTGGTCGGCGAACGAACACCTCGCGACCCTGAGGCTGTCCAACCGGTGAGGAGGGAAGGAGTTGGCCCAAGGCGTGTCCCGTAAAGATCGTCAGGGTCGGTAGTGGGCTGTCTCGTGACCGCTCAGGCGGCATCGCCATGTCGGCACGCTCGTGCCGTCGGTCGTGCCGTGCCGTGCCGTGCCGTGCCGTGCCGTGCCGTGCCGTGCCGTGGATTGTGGTCGCGTTCCCCGGAGGCCGACGCCCGGACCTGTTGACCACATGACCTTGGATGCCGCCTCCGCTGGGAGATCCCGGAGCCTACGCGAGTTCCTTCCGCATCAACGTGCACATCGTTTCGTAGCGGCGCAACGATCCGTCAGGGGCTTGCTCGTCCCACGAGTCCGGCTGGCGGTCATACGCGATGTAACCCAGCCTTTCGTACAGCTCACGTGCCCGGGGGTTGCTTTCCTCCACACCTAGTTCGGCCTGCCGCAGACCACGGTTCCTGATCCGCAGTTCTGCGGCTTCGACAAGGAACGTGCCGATCCCGCACGACCGCAACGCGGGGTGGACTGCCAGCTGCCACAAGGTGCCGACTCCCTTCTTGACCTGGTAGTCGACGCCGCCTTTCGCCACGGGGATGTCCGTTGCCGGGCAGACCGCGAGGTAGTCGACCTCGCCGGACCGGACACGCTCCAGTTGCTTGACGATGCCGGCCAGGTGGTGGTCAGACCCCGCCCACCCGCACGACGCCAGGTCCGCGTGCACCAAGTCACGGGCTGACAGCTTCAACACGACGTTGATCATCTTCGGTACCTCCGGCGAGTCAGCATCGATACGACCGCGCTCTTCACCTCCACCGCGGGAGTGGAGATCACCGTCAACATGAGCGACCCCCGGGCCTGACGTCCCGCACTGTCCGCCACCGCCGGCCCCCGCCATCCTCGCGAGTGGACACCCGAGCCCCAGGCCGCCCTACGGCGCCGGGCGGCGGGCCCTCCACAGGAGGAAGACCGCACTGGCCACGGCGGCCACCTTCAGGGTGACCGGCCAGGTGTTGGCGAGCACGTCGTTCATGGCGTCGCCGCCCTCGGGGATGGCGTCGCCCCAGCGGCCCTCGCGCCTCCCCCACAGCCACACCGCCGTGGCGCCGACCACCAGGCCGGGCATTCCCAGGGCGGCCCACTTGCCCTCGTTCTGGCTGAGCCTCGGCGACCAGTAGGCAGCCAGCCAGCCCAGGCCGAGGGCGAGCAGCGAACTGGTCACGGCGCCGGCGACCAGGATGAGCGCGGCCAGGTACTCCACGATGCCGCCGACCCGGGGCCCGCCGGTGTCGCCGGTTCCGCCCGGCATCAGTCGACGCCAGCCGGGGCGGGCGCCGTCCTTGTCGAGGGGTTGCCTGACCAGGCGTTGGTACGGGGTCTCGGCGGGTTTGCCCTCCGCCGGGCCCGCGCCGTCTGCCGTACCGGCACCGCCCTCGGCCTCGGGCTCCTCCTTCTCGACGGCCGGTGGCCTGAGCAGTTCGGGCAGTTCGATACCGCCGGTGAAGCCCTCGACCCGACCGCCCCGGGTGGGAGTGGTGGGGCTGCCGAACTCGGGGTCGTCGTCCTGCCACCAGTCGGGGTTGCTCTCCCGTTCGCTCAGCTCGTCCAGGCCGGCCAGGTGGGGTGGGGCGGCGGCCGGTACGGGCGGGGCCGGCTCGCCGGGGAGGGAGTCCGAACTCCCGCCGCCCTTCCCGGTCTCGGTGCCCCCGCTCTTGCGCAGGGCCTCCAGCCAGTTGCGGGAGCGTTCGGGCGCCTCGGTGGACGGGCGGGGTTCGGGTACGGCGACGGTGGTGCCACTGGCGGAGGCGACCACGTCCTCGGGTTTGCCCATCGAGCGGAGGATCTTGCGTACCGCCGCGTCGCTGTCGGCTCCGCCCTGGGCGGCGCGCCGGCGGTCGATGTCGCCGCGCAACTCCCCCACCAGCCGGGCCCGTTCGGCCGCCGACATCGACGTCGCCTGTGCCAGGTCCCCCACTTTGCTGAGGTAGTCCAACACCAGCCGGTCGCTCTCGATCCCCACCGCAGCCCCTGTCACCGTTCGCTCGTGTGCCTGTGGATGACGCTCCCGAAGGTACCGCGCGTGACGGGGAGTCGAGGCCCATCCGGGAAAGCTCCGAACCCGTCAGATGCCGAACCCGCCCGCCCGGAGAGCCGTACCGGCCACCTCGCCCGCCCCCGTACGCGGGCCCACCCACCGGCGCACCACCGACCCGAGCCGGCCACCCTCCCAGAAGCCAGGGCAAACCACCGGAACCCCACCACCCCGCCGAACGGCCCGCGACCGGACCCGCCCCACCCCGTACGCGGGCCCACTCACGAGAACGCCCACCGCCCCAAGCCACCCACCCAAGAACCACAGCAGGCCACCGGAACCCCACCGACCCCGCCCCCGAGCCCCCCAGGGGACAGCCCCCGGAGCCCCGCCCACACCCACCCCCGGAACCACCACAGCCCCCGCGCCACCGGGGCCGCACCGACCACCACCCCACCCCCCGTACGCGAGCCCGCCCACCTCTCACGCCTCACATCCGGCCGCTCCCCGCTAACGTGATACGGATGAGCACCCAGCGACCCCGTGGGCCGGCCCCGGCCGCGCCACGTACGCCCCGCACGCTGGCCGACGAGTTGCGCGCCCGGGGTGACGAGGAGCTGGCCCGGCTGCTGGAGTCCCGCCCTGACCTGCTGTCCCCGGTACCCGGGGACCTGAGCCGGCTGGCCACCCGGGCCGGTACGCGGGCCTCGGTGCTCCGCGCGGTGGAGCGGCTGGACGGGTTCGCCCTCCAGGTGGCGGAGGCCCTGGCCGTCGCCCCGGACCCCTGCCCGCTGTCGGATCTGCGGTCGCTGTTGGTCGGCGAGGGGGAGCCTCTGTTGGGGCCGCCGGAGGAACCGGGGTACGAGCCGGCGGCGGTGACCGCCCGACTGCCGTACGCCCTGGGGGAGTTGAGGTCGCGGGCCCTGGTGTGGGGGGAGGACGAGCGGCTGCGGCTGGTGCGTACCGCGCGGGAGGTACTGGCCCCCGCCCACGGCTCCCCCACCGGGCTGGGCCCTCCCCTGGCCGAGGCCGGCTCGGGGGCGTCTCCCGGGGGGCTCCAGGAGATCCTGGCGACCCTCGGCCTGCCGGCCACCCCTGATCCGGCCGGCGCGTGGGAGGCGCTGACCGCCCACCTCGGTGGCCCCGACGGCCTGCCCGCCCTGCTGGACTCGGCCCCCGAGGGGGTGCGGGAGGCGCTGGAACGGCTGGTGTGGGGGCCGCCGTTCGGCACCGTCAACCTGGAGCGGCCCAGCCCGCCGGTGACCTGGCTGCTGGAGCGGGGGCTGCTGTTGCCCAGTGGTCCCGGCACGGTGGTGTTGCCCCGCGAGGTGGCGCTCCGGCTGCGGGGCGGGCGTGCGCATCGGCGACCGCGCCCCGTTCCCCCGACGGTGACCGAGCGGCGGGCCCACGACCCGAAGGTGGTCGACGAGACGGCCGCCGCCCAGGCGGCCACCGCCCTGGCCACCGTCACCGACCTGTTGACGGCCTGGGAGAGCGAGCCCCCACCGGTGTTGCGGGCCGGGGGGCTGGGCGTACGGGAGCTGCGGCGTACCGCGCTCGTCCTGGACCTGCCGGAGTCGGCGACCGCCTTCTGGATCGAACTCGCCTACGGGGCGGGCCTATTGGCCCCGGACGGCGAGGTGGAGGAACGCTACGCCCCCACCCCGGCCTACGACGCCTGGCTGGAGCGCCCTGACCCCGAACGCTGGACCCGGCTGGTGGCGGCCTGGCTGGCCGCCACCCGGGTGCCCGCGCTGGTGGGGCACCGCGACGGGCGGGGGCGGGCCCTGGCCGCCCTCGGTTCCGGGCTGGACCGTGGCCAGGCCCCGGACCTGCGACTGCGTACCCTGCGGGCGCTGGCGCTGCCGCCCGAGGGGAGCGCGCCCGAGCGGGACTCCGTACTGGCCCGGCTGGACTGGGAGTCACCACTGCGCGGAGCCGGGCCCGCCGAGGGCGCGGGCACCCAGGAGCGACCGGACCCGGACGACACCCTGCGGCGGCTGGTCGCCCGGGCCACCCTGGACGAGGCCGAGGCGCTGGGGCTGACCGGTCGGGGGGCGCTGTCCTCCCCCGGCCGGGCGTTGGCCCTGGACGGCCGGCCCCCGTCGGGGCGGGAGGACCCCGGCCTGGGCTGGGGGCGTACCGCGGAGGAGACGGGGGCCGCCCTGGAGCGGGCCGCCGCCCTGTTGGCGCCCTCGCTGCCCCGGCCGGTGGATCACGTACTGCTCCAGGCCGACCTGACGGCCGTCGCCCCCGGCCCCCTGGAACGGCCGCTGGCCGAGACGCTGTCGGTGCTGGCCGACGTGGAGTCCAAGGGCGGGGCCACCGTCTACCGGTTCACCCCCGCCTCGGTACGCCGTGCCCTCGACCAGGGGCGTACCGCCGCCGAGCTGCACTCCTTCCTGGCCGCCCACTCCCCCACCCCCGTGCCCCAGCCGCTGGGCTACCTCATCGACGACGTGGCCCGGCGGCACGGCCAGTTGCGGGTGGGCGCCCTCTCGTCCTACGTCCGCTGCGAGGACGAGGCCCTGCTGTCCGAGATCCTCGCCGACCGCCGTACCGCCCCGCTGCGCCCCCGGATGCTGGCCCCCACCGTGCTGGGCTGCGCCGTACCACCGGACCAACTGCTGGAGCGGCTACGGGAGTTGGGGTACGCCCCGACCGCCGAGTCCTCCGAAGGGGCGACCCTGCTCAGCCGGGCGCCCACCCGCCGCACCCCGGCCCGCACTCCGCCCGAACCGGCACCCGACGGTCCCCCCACCCCCGACGCCACCCTGCTGGCCTCGGCGGTACGGGCCATCCGCGCCGGCGACCACGCGGTGACCGCCGAACACCGGCCCACCCCCGCCCCGACCCAGCTCCCCGAGAGCCGGCCGCCCCGCACCCACAGCGCCCGCACCCTGGAACTGATGCGGTCCGCCGCCCTGGAGGGAACGGTGGTGTGGATCGGCTACGTCAACGCCGACGGCGCCGCCAGCCAACGGGTCATCGCCCCGGTACGGGTGGAGGGCGGCTTCGTCACCGGCTACGACCACACCGTCGACGAGATGCGCACCTACCCCCTCCACCGCATCACCGGAGCCGCCGAACTGGCCGAGGACTGACCCCCACCCACCCCGGGGGCGAGACATGTCACGCCGAAGGGCGTCCGGCGGCCCGGGCCGGTACGGGACACTGGGGGCACCGGCCCCAGAACGGTCGACCGGTCCCGGAACAGTCAGGAGACAGGGTGAACGGCGGACCACTGATCGTGCAGAGCGACAAGACGCTGCTGCTGGAGGTGGAGCACGAGCGGGCCGACGCGTGCCGGCGCGCCATCGCGCCGTTCGCCGAACTGGAGCGGGCCCCGGAGCACATCCACACCTACCGGATCACCCCGCTGGGGCTGTGGAACGCCCGCGCCGCCGGCCATGACGCGGAGCAGGTGGTCGACGCGCTGGTGGAGCACTCCCGCTACCCGGTGCCGCACGCCCTGCTGGTGGACGTGGCCGAGACCATGTCCCGCTTCGGGCGGCTGCGGCTGCTGAAGCACCCGGTGCACGGGCTGGTCCTGGAGACCACCGACCGCCCGGTGTTGGAGGAGGTGCTCCGCTCCAAGCGGATCAAGCCCCTGGTGGGGAACCGGGTGGACCCGGACACCGTGGCGGTGCACCCCTCGGAGCGGGGGCAGGTCAAGCAGGTACTGCTCAAGCTGGGCTGGCCCGCCGAGGACCTCGCCGGCTACGTCGACGGGGAGGCGCACCCCATCGACCTGCGGGAGGACGACTGGCAGCTGCGCCCCTACCAGCGGCAGGCGGTCGAGGGCTTCTGGCACGGCGGTTCCGGTGTGGTGGTGCTGCCCTGCGGGGCGGGCAAGACCCTGGTGGGCGCGGGGGCGATGGCCACCGCCCGGTCCACCACGCTGATCCTGGTCACCAACACCGTCTCGGCCCGGCAGTGGAAGCACGAACTGGTACGCCGCACCTCGCTCACCGAGGACGAGGTCGGGGAGTACAGCGGGGCGCGCAAGGAGATCCGGCCGGTCACCATCGCCACGTACCAGGTGCTCACCACCAAGCGGAAGGGCGTCTACCCCCACCTGGAACTCTTCGACTCCCGGGACTGGGGGCTGGTGATCTACGACGAGGTGCACCTGCTGCCCGCCCCGGTGTTCAAGTTCACCGCCGACCTCCAGGCCCGCAGGCGTCTGGGGCTGACGGCGACCCTGGTGCGGGAGGACGGGCGGGAGTCGGACGTGTTCTCGCTGATCGGCCCCAAGCGCTTCGACGCCCCGTGGAAGGAGATCGAGGCCCAGGGGTACATCGCCCCCGCCGACTGCGTGGAGGTACGGGTCAACCTGACCGACTCCGAACGGCTGGCCTACGCCACCGCCGAGGCGGAGGAGAAGTACCGCTTCTGTGCCAGCACCGCGTCCAAACAGCGCGTGACCGAGGCGCTGGTACGACGGCACCGTGGCCAGCAGACCCTGGTGATCGGGCAGTACATCGACCAGCTCGACGAGTTGGGCGAGCACCTGGGCGCCCCGGTGATCAAGGGGGACACCACCAACGCCCAACGGGAGAAGCTGTTCCACGCCTTCCGGGAGGGCGAGTTGGAGGTCCTGGTGGTGTCCAAGGTCGCCAACTTCTCCATCGACCTGCCCGAGGCCACCGTGGCCATCCAGGTGTCCGGGACCTTCGGCTCCCGGCAGGAGGAGGCCCAGCGGCTGGGCCGGGTGCTGCGCCCCAAGGCGGACGGCCACGAGGCGCGGTTCTACTCGGTGGTGGCCCGGGACACCGTGGACCAGGACTTCGCGGCCCACCGTCAGCGCTTCCTCGCCGAGCAGGGGTACGCCTACCGGATCGCCGACGCCCACGAACTGCTGGCCGAGGACCCCGAGGACACCCCCTAACGCGAGCCGAACCGGGGGCCGGAGTTGGCCGACTCCGGCACGGGCCGTACGGACTCGGGCGGCCCCGACCACAGCCACTGCCAGCCCGGGCACCCCCGGGAGCGCGCGAGCCGAACGAACAAGCCCCAACACACCCCGAGCCGACCGGAGTTGGCCAGCTCCGGCACGGGCCGTACGAGCTCGGGTAACCCCGACCACGGCCACTGCCAGCCCGGGCACCCCGGCAGCACACGAGCCGGACGGGCAAGCCAGCCGAGGCTCAGCCCGCCCGGCCAGGGGCACCCGGACAGGACGTCCACCCCGTCGGGCACCCACCCGAACAGGCGTCAGCCCCAGGGGCGTTGCCCCAGCCATGACCCCTCCACCCCAGTACCGGAACAACACCAGCCCCCACCCAAGTGGCCCCCACCCACAGCCCGCCCCGCCCTAGAACGGACCGGACACCAGAGACCGCACGAGCCAGGGGCCACGGAACCCGAGCCACGCACGGGACCCCGCGAACAGGACCCCGGATACGACCCCGCGACCAGGACCCCGCCATCGGACCCGGTAACCACCCCGCGTGTGCCCCCGCCACCAGGTCCCCGTCACCAAGAACCCGGGGGGCGCCCGGGGTCACTGGGGCCGCCCAAGGCCACCGTGCCCAACTCCCGTACGGCTCAAGCCGGTTGGGGCACCCCTCACACCACTTCCGGTACCGCCTTGGTCCCCGTCCAGCCGGCGAGGCACCGGCGCTCCCAGGCTCCCGGCGCCCCGGGGATCAGGTATCCACCGCCCATCGGACCGCCGCCAGCACGCCGAGCGACAGGGCCGGGACCATCCACCACCACGGCATCAGCCTCCGAAGGGAGGGCACCAGCCACATCGCCGACGCCAGCCCCGAGGCGCCGAGGGTGAGGACACACGACAGGACGATGCCGGTGGACGCGTCGTGGTCCCAGGAGCCGGACGGCCTGATGGTCAGAGCTGTCCAACAGAAGAAGGCGGCGATCAGCGTGAGTACGACCAGGGGAACGACGAGAAGCGCACGGAGGCAACCACGATCACCATCCGCGAGGGAGGGGTCCGTCATCAGCGCAGTGCCTTCCTCGTGCCGCCAGGGTCGCGATCGGGGCCGCCACCAAGGGCGCCGGCGAGATTGACGGTGAACCCACATCCGTACACCCCGGCCACCGGGGCCGCCCCCGCCACGAGGGGAGAGTTCCCGGCCCTGACCAGGGTCACCGTACCGACCCGGGCCCACTCCCCGACGAACACCGGCCCTCAACGGCCCTCAACGGCCACACCGACGCACCCACCCACCCTCGGCCGCACGCCGCGCGCGGGGCGGGGAAAAGAGTTGGCGAGCCCCTGGTGACTGCCACTAGGATTCCGCGCCTTGCCTCCTCCCCGCCGGGAGGACCCCGCCCGGACGGAAACCGGTCGGCCTCTCCCCGTTTCCCGTACGTATTCCGCACGCGGTCGCCCCGGCGGGCCGACGCGTGTGCCGCACCGCCTGGAGGCTTCGCCGTGCCCGAGCACGTCCCCCCGTCCCCCGCCCCCGCCGCGACCGACCCGGCGCTGGCCCGGGAGCAGGCGCACCTGGCCCGGTCCCGGGCGGCGCTGCGCGCGATGCGCGAGGACGCCGAGTCCCTGGACCTGCGCGACGTCGCCGCGAACTGGGTCAACGCCGAGGTGCTCAACCGCCAGGTCGGCGAGCGGATCAAGGCGCTGGCCGACCTGGCGGACACCCCGCTGTTCTTCGGACGGCTGGACTACGAGCGCCCGCCCGGCGTCGACTCCGCCGGGGACGCCCCGGCCGACGGGCCGGACGCCGACGGCCGCCGCTTCTACATCGGCCGACGCCACGTCCACGACTCCGACGGCGACCCGATGGTGATCGACTGGCGCGCCCCGGTGTCCCAGGCCTTCTACCAGGCCTCCCGCAAGGAGCCCCACGGAGTGCTGCTCCGCCGCCGGTTCGGTTACCAGGGTGGGGAGTTGGTGGCCTACGAGGACGAGAACCTGACCGACCCGGAGGAGACGGAACGCGCCAGCGCCCTGCTCCAGGCGGAGATCGAGAAGCCCCGCGTCGGTCCGATGCGGGACATCGTGGCCACCATCCAGCCCGAACAGGACGAGATCGTCCGCGCCGGGGTCGAGCGGACCATCTGTGTCCAGGGTGCCCCCGGTACCGGCAAGACGGCGGTGGGCCTGCACCGGGTGGCGTACCTGCTGTACGCGCACCGGGAGCGGCTGGCCCGTACCCGCACCCTGGTGGTCGGGCCCAACCGCTCCTTCCTCCGCTACATCGAACAGGTCCTGCCCGCGCTGGGCGAGTTGCAGGTGAAGCAGGCCACCGTGGAGGACCTGGTGGCCCATGTGGAGGTGCGCGGCACCGACGACCCCGAGGCCGCCCGGATCAAGGGCGACGCCCGGATGGCACGGGTGCTGCGTCGCGCCGTACGGTCCCAGGTCACCATGCCCACCGAGCCCTGCGTGGTGGTCCGGGGCATCCGGCGCTGGCGGATTCCGGCGTACGAACTGGAGGAACTGGTACGGGAGTTGCTCGACCGGGACATCCGCTACGGGGCCGCCCGGGAGGCTCTGCCGCAGCGGATCGCCCACGCGGTGCTGGTCCGTATGGAGCGGTCCGGGGAGGCGCCGGACGACCGGGTGCAGGACGCGGTGGCCCGCAACAGCGCGGTCAAGGCGACGGTGAAACAGGTCTGGCCGGTGGTGGACCCGGCCAAGGTGGTGCTCCGGCTGCTGTCCGACCCCGGGTTCCTGGCCGCCCAGGCCGACGGGATCCTCGACGAGGAGGAGCAGCGGGCCGTCCTCTGGAGGAAGCCGCCGCGCGGGGTGCGTTCGGCGAAGTGGAGCCTGGCGGACGCGGTACTGGTGGACGAGGCGAGCGACCTGGTGTCCCGGACGCCCTCGCTGGGGCACGTGGTGCTGGACGAGGCGCAGGACCTGTCCCCGATGCAGTACCGGGCGGTGGGCCGCCGGTGTTCCACCGGCTCGGCGACCGTCCTGGGTGACCTGGCGCAGGGCACCACCCCCTGGGCGACCGGGAGTTGGGCCGAGGCGCTGACCCACCTGGGCAAGCCGGACGCCCGGGTGGAGGAGCTGACCGAGGGTTTCCGCGTACCGCGTCAGGTCATCGCCTACGCCTCCCGCCTGCTGCCGGTGATCGCCCCCCAGTTGCGGGAGGCGACCTCGATCCGTGAGGCGCCCGGACTGTTCGTGGTGCGTCGGGTCGAGGAGTCCCTGTTGGACGAGCGGGTGGTGGCGGCCTGTGCGGAGTCCCTGGAGCGCGAGGGGTCGGTGGGGCTGATCGCGGCGGACGAGCGGGTGCCCCGGTTGGCGAAGGCCCTGGAGGCGGCCGGCCTGTCCGCCCTGCTGCTGGGCGCCCCCGAGGGGGACGCGGAGGGGGTGGCGGCGGAGGGCCCCGAGGTGCGCGCCAGCCGGTTGACCCTGGCCCCTGCCTCGCTCGCCAAGGGCCTGGAGTACGACCACGTGGTACTGGACGAACCCTCCGCCCTGGTGGAGGCGGAGACCACCGGTGCCCCGGGGGACGAGCGGGCCCGGCGTACCGGTCTGCGCCGGCTGTACGTGGCCCTGACCCGTGCGGTGTCCGGGCTCACCGTCGTCCACTCCCGGCCGCTCCCCCCGGAGTTGGGGGACTGAGTCCAGGCCACCCGTGTGGGTTCGCCGACCGGGTGGGACGGCGAACCTCGCGGGATCGCCCGTTCCGTGCCCCGCGACTGCTAGGAATGCCCCATGCGTGAACCCTTCGACTTCAGCGAGTGCCTGTCCCTCGTCGAGACCCGCTCCGAGGCCTTCCGGGAGGCCGTACGCCGCTCCACCGACCTGGGTGAACGGGTGCCGGGCTGCCCGGCCTGGTCGCTGCGGGACCTGGTGATCCACCTGGGACAGGTACACCTCGCCTGGAGCCTCGTCGTCCTGCGGGGTCCCGCCGACGCCCCACCGGACCAGTTGGGGGACGGGGCCGAACCCTCGGGTGACCTGCTGGAGTGGTCCCGCGAGTGCACCGACCTCTATCTGTCGCGGTTGCGGGAGGCCGGCCCGGACCGGGGCTGCTGGGGCTGGTGGTCCCCCGAGGTGGCCGCGCTGTCGGCCGCCACGGTCGCCCGGCACCAGGTGCTGGAGGTGGCGGTGCACACCTTCGACGCCCAGGAGGCCGTGGGGGTGCCGGAGCCGGTACCGACCCGGGTGGCGCTGGACGGGGTGGAGGAGTTCGTCACCGTCGGGCTGTGCTCCATGGGGCCCTGGCCCCACCAGCCGGCCACGGTACGGCTGGCCTGTGACGAAGGGCCCGTGTGGTCCCTGGAGCTGACGGACGCGGGGACGACCGTCGACGAGGGCGGGCCGGACGACGGCACCCCGCCCGACCTCACCCTGCGGGGGTCGGCGAGCGAACTGCTGCTGGCCCTGCACAGCCGCTCCCCCATGGAGTCGCTGGAGGTCGAGGGGGACCGCAAGGTGTTCGAGCAGTTGCGGGCCTGGCCACCGCTGAGCCCCGACGACCAGGAGGAGCCCCCCGAGGACTGATCCGAGGTACGGGGCCGGCCCCGAGCAACCCGGCCACCAGGAGGCCGGTGACCGTCACCACAAGTGCCGTGGTTGCCGCACCCGGACGCCGCACCCCCGACCCCGGTCACGGCACCCCACCACCGGACACCCCCGCCCGCGACCACCCGGGATACGAGGCCAGCACCAGGGGCTCACCCTGGACGGAGTTCCCCCCTCGGCGGGCGACAGCACCCCCGCCCACCGGGGCCCGGACGGAGTGACCGGCCCACCCGATAGCCCGGTCACCCGGTGGGGGGCGGACCGGTAACCCCCGCCCTACGCGCCAGAGTTGCCGCACCCCCCGGCCCCGGTCACGGCACCCCACCACCGGACACCCCCGGCCACGAACACCCGCGATACGAGGCCAGCCCCGGAGGCTCACCCCGGACGGAGTTCCCCCCTCGGCGGGCGACAGCACCCCCGCCCACCGGGGCCCGGACGGAGTGACCGGCCCACCCGACAGCCCGGTCACCCGATGGGGGGCGGACCGGTAACCCCCGCCCTACGCGCCAGAGTTGCCGCACCCCCCGACCCCGGTCACAGCGCCCCACCACCGGACACCCCCGGCCACGAACACCCGGGATACGAGGCCAGCACCAGGGGCTCACCCCGGACGGAGTTCCCCCCCTCGGCGGGCGACAGCACCCCCGCCCGCCCGGGCCCGGACGGAGTGACCGGCCCATCCGACAGCCCGGTCACCCGGTGGGGGGCGGACCAGTAACCCCCGCCCTACGCGCCAGAGTTGCCCCACCCGGACGTCCTACCCCCGACCCCGGTCACGGCGCCGACCGGGCCGCCTCGGCGATGGGGTGGGCGTCGGGGCGGGGTCAGTCGCCCAGGGGGCTGCCGAAGGAGGTGCCCTCGCCGGCGGGTGCCCCGAGGGACTCGGGCCAGAACGAGGTGGCGCCCCGGGTGGTCAGACCCCCGGCGTCGCCCCGCAGTACCCAGGTCGCCCCGGTCTCCGGGTGTACGCCGTCCTCCTGGGGCGCGCTCACCGCGAGGTCGGCCCGACCGTCGCCGTCGGTGTCGCGGAGGGTCAGTTCGGTGCCGAACGAGTCGCCCGCCTCGCTCTTTCCCGGCACCCCCGGGGAGTCCTGGTCCAGGACCTGGCCGCCCTTCCCGGTGAGTCCCTTCTTGCTTCCCTTCAGCAGGACCACGGCACCGGAGTGCTCCTTGCCGCCCTCCTCGGGGAGTTCGTCGGTGCCGGAGAGGGCGCCCACCACGATGTCGGTGACGCCGTCCCCGTCGACGTCACCGGCCGCCAGGGCCGCGCCCCACCACTCGCCACCGTCGCCGACCCGGGGCATGGCGTCACGTTCGAGGACGGTGCGCCTGCCAGGCCCCTTCCGGGTGCCGTGGACGACCTCGATGCGTCCGGCCTCCGACTCGGGGCCCTCGGTGCGGGACATCACCAGGTCGTCGTAGCCGTCGTCGTCGACGTCGGCGAGGACCACGGCGCTGGCGTGGGGCAGTTCGTCCTTCTTCCCCGGTGCCTTCAGACCCCTGGCGCCGCCCCTCCAGAGAAGGGTGGCGGGGCCGAGGTCCTCCAGGGCGTGGCGGCTGACCAGGTCGTCCCTGCCGTCGCCGTCGAGGTCACCGACCGTCATGTCCCTGAGGGTCTGGTCCCGGCCCCTGGGGTAGGCGGTGCGGGCGACCTTCCCGTCCCGGGTGAAGGGGCCGTACAGCGCGGTGAGGCGGCCGTACCGTCGGGAGTCGGTGGCCAGGTCCGCGTGGCCGTCGCCGTCGAAGTCGCCCGACACCAGGGCCAGTTCGCCGGTGTCGAACTCCTTGCGGGGCAGGAGGGTTCCCCCGCTGAGGCGGCCTCCCCTGGTGCCCCAGAAGAGGGTGACGCCGTGGTCGGAGCCCACGGCCAGGTCCGGGACGCCGTCGCCGTCGAGGTCGGCGGCGGTGGCGCCGCCTCCGCCGAAGTGGACGCCCTTGCGCCCGCCGCCCTCGACCCCCTCGGAGTGCTGGGAGAGGATCTGTCGCCGGCCGGTGTCGATGCCCTGGGCCGAGCCGTAGAGCACGACCGCGTAGCCGGAGTCCTTGACGCCGTCGACGGTGGCCGTGGAGGAGACCGCCACCAGGTCCTCGTAGCCGTCCTGGTCGAAGTCGCCCCGCTCCTTCTGGACCGGCTTGGCGGGCTGGTGGGCCCAGTCGTCGGACGGGTCGTGCTGTCCGGGCAGTACGCCGGCCTGGTGGGCGATCAGTCCGGCGACCAGGCCGGTGACCACGACGACGGCCGCCACGAGGTATCCGGCCAGCCTCCCGGGCCTGGAGGGTCCGCGCCCCACTCTTCCTCCCGTTGTCCTCGGCGTTCCTCCCCACCGTGACCGGGGGCCCGGGGGCCGGCCCGGGGTGGGGGCACTCCTGGCGTAGACGTGCCGGGGCGGGGCACGGTTGTACCGCGCGCCGGCCCACCCCTCGTGGACTCTCCGAACGCCCCGCCCTCGTCCGCCCCGGGAGGGGGGCCGAACTACCGCTGGCTGTCGGTGTGTTGGCGGGCGGCCAGGGTGTGGGCCAGTTCGCGGGTGTCGGGGTAGAGGCGCAGGTAGTGGTCGTACAGCTGCTGGTAGACCTCGCGGTGGTCGGGGTCGGGGTGGACGGTGTGCTCGATCGGGTTCCAGTCGCCGATGTCCTCGGGGCGGGCCAGTCCGGCGCCGACGGCGGCGAGGAAGGCGTCGCCGTAGGCGGCGCCGATGGTGTGGCGGGGTACGTGCTGGGTGCGGCCGGTGACGTCGGAGACGATGCGCGTCCACAGTTCGCGGGCCCCTCCCCCGACGGCGACCACCCGATCCAGGGCTCCGCCGGCCTCGGTGAAGGCGGCGAGGTTGTGGCGTACCCCGTAGGCGGTGGCCTCCAGGGCGGCACGGTAGAGGTGGCCGCGCTGGTGGCGCAGCGTCAGCCCGGCGATCACCCCCCGGGCGTCGGGGTCGAAGACCGGGGTCCGCTCCCCCGCGAAGTACGGCAGCATCAGCAGGCCCTCGGCGCCCGGGGGCAGGGCGGCGGCCTCGGCGGTGAGGGTGCCGTAGTCGGAGCCGGTGAGGTCGGCGAGCCAGCCGGTGACCGCGCCGGAGGTGGCCATGCCGCCGGCCAGGCAGTAGGTGCCGGCGAAGGCGCCGGCGGTGCACCACAGCCGCTCGTCGGGCCGGGGCTCGGCCAGCACGTTGACCAGGAACATGGTGGTGCCGTACATCAGCATCAGGTCGCCGGGGCGGGTGGCGCCCACGGCGGTGGCCTCGGCCCAGGCGTCGATGGTGCCGGCGACCACGGGCAGCCCGGCGGGCAGCCCGGTGAGGAGGGCGGCCTCCGGGGTGACGGTGCCGACGGTCTGGGAAGGCCACACCAGGGTGGGCCACTGGAGTCCGGGGCCGATCTCCTCGCACCACTCCTCGATCCACTCGCGGCGGCGCAGGTCGTACAGCGGGGTGCACTGGCTGGCGGAGTGGTGGTCCAGTACGTAGGCGCCGGTGAGGCGGTGGGCGAGGAAGGAGCTGGCCATGTACCAGCGGTGGGCGCGCCGGTAGGTGTCCGGTTCCTCTTCCCGTAGCCAGGCGATCTTGGGGCCGAGGGACTGGCTGCTGAGGGGGGAGCCGCAGCGTTCCAGCACCCGTTGGGCGCCGTAGCGGCGGGTCTGGTCGTCGATCTGGCGGCCGGCCCGGGTGTCGACGCCGTAGAGGATCGCGGGGCGCAGCGGGGTGCCGTCCCGGTCGACCGGGAGCAGGCAGGGGCCGATGCCGCTCACCCCGAGGGCGGCGACGCTCTCCCCTTCGGGGACTCGTGCCAGGAGTTCGCGGGTCAGCTCGGTGAAGTCCCGCCACCACACGGTCTCGGCGTCGTGTTCCACCCAGCCGGGGCGGGGGGTGTCGGTGCGGTGCTCGCGCTGGGCCTGTGCCACGAGCCGGCCGTCGGTGCCGGTGAGTACTCCCTTGGAGCTGGAGGTGCCGATGTCGATGCCTAGCAGCAGGGTCATAGCCAAGTCCCTCGGCGGTTCGGTCGGTGACAGGTGGGGTCGGGGGGTTCGGGGGGTCCGTGGGAGGGGGGCGAGTGGGGTGGTCCGGGCCCGGTGGGGAGGTTGGGAGTCCGGGCCCGGACGGTCGAGGGGCCGGGTCAGCCGGTCTTCTTGCTGAAGTCGTACTTCCTGAACATCTCGGCGGCGTTGTCCTTGGTGATCTCCTCGGTGCCGAGGATCTGCTTCTTCTTCACCTTCTTCTTGGTGACGATGTCGTGGACCGTGCGGGCGGCCTCCTCGGCTCCGGTCGGGTAGACGAACGAGGCCAGCAGGTCGCCCTGTTGGACGGCGCGTATCCCTCCGCCGTCGATGGCGAGTCCGTCGATGCCGATGAACTTCATGTCCTTGGCCTTGCCCTTGCCCTGGGCGGCGAGCCGGGCGCCGATGGCCATGTCGTCGTTGTGACCGTAGACCAGGTCGATCTTGGTGCCGCCCTGTAGCCACTGCTGGGTGATCTCGGTGGCGTTCTTCCGCAGCCACTTGGCCTCGCGCTGTTTGACCACCTTGATCTTGGGGTTCTTCCTGAGCGCGGACAGGAAGCCCTGGTGGCGTTCGATCTGGGGCTTGGCGGAGAGTACGCCGCGCAGTTCGGCGACGTTGCCGCCGTCGGGCAGGGCCTTGACGGCGCGTTCGCCGGCACGCTTGCCGATCTCGTGGTTGTCGCCGCCGATGAAGGAGGTGTAGCAGTCGGTCTTGACGTCGCGGTCCAGGACGATGACCGGGATCTTGGCGTCGCAGGCGCGCTGTACGGCGGGGGTGAGCGGGTCGGGTTCGTTGGGCGAGACGATCAGCACGTCGACCTTCTTCTTCACGAAGGTCTGCACCTGGCTGATCTGGGTGGCGCTGTTCTGGTTGGCGTCGGCGATCGGCAGCAGCTTGAGGTTGGGGTACTTCTTGATGAAGTAGGTGAGCTGCTTGTTGAGTTGGGCGCGGTACGGCTCGGCGTTGTTGGCCTGGGAGTAGCCGACGGTGAAGGTGCCGTCCTTGTCGGGTTCGCCGTCGGCGCTGGTGCCCTTGGAGCTGCAACCGGTGGCGGCCGTCAGGGCGGCCAGGGCGGAGGCGGTCACCAGGGCGGTGGTGGTCAGGGTGCGCCGAGGGGTACGCCGGCGGGGGTGCCGCTGGATGTGCTGTCGGGTGTTCACGGGGCCTCGTTCTCCTTGGTGTGGTCGGGGCGCTCGGCCGGTTCGGCGGGGGCTGGTGCGGCCGGTTCCCGGCGAGGGGTCTGGTGCGGTGTACGGGGCGCCGCGTCGCCCTCGGGGGCGCTGGGGGGTTCGCCGTCGGAGCCACCGCCGGTACCGCCGCCGCCCGGCTCGGGGCTCCCGCCCGGCGCGGTCGTACGGTCCTCGGGCGGTGCCCGTCGGGAGGGGCGGCGCAGCAGGTCGGGACGCTGGAGGACGACGGCGACCACCACGATCACGCCCTTGATCACCAACTGCCAGTTGGAGCTGACGTCGTTGAGGCCCAGCACGTTGTCCAACAGGGTGAGGATCAGCGCCCCGATGAAGGTGCCGACGATGGTGCCCCGGCCTCCGGCGAGGCTGGCCCCTCCGATGACGGCGGCGGCGATGGCGTCCAGCTCGTAGGAGGTGCCGGCCAGGGGGTCGGCGGAGGCGCTGTAGGCGGCGTCGATGGGGCCGGCGAAACCGGCGAGCATCCCGGAGAGGGTGAACACCGCGATGACCACGAAGCTGACGTTGATGCCGGACAGCCGGGCGGCGGTGGGGTTGCCGCCGACGGCGTAGATGTGCCGCCCGAAGGTGGTGCGGGACAGCACCCAGTGGAAGAGGACGCACACCCCGACGAAGGCCAGTACGGGGAAGTAGACGCCGCCGGGCAGCAGTGCGGTGAGGACGTTGTGGCCTGGGGTGCCCAGCAGTTGGAAGGACTCGGCGTTCTCGGTGAGCCGGTCCCCGACGCGGGGCTGGGTGGACTGGGCCTCGTTGTTGGACAGTTGCTTGTCCAGTCCCCGGGCGATGGACAGCATGGCCAGCGTCATCACGAAGGACTGGATGCGCAGCCAGGCGGTGCCCACCCCGTTGAGGAAGCCGAACAGGGCGCCCAGGACCATGCACAACGGCACGATCTGCCAGACGGGCATGTCGTGGTCGAAGACCATCATGGCGGCGGCCATGGAGGCGATGCCCATCACCGAGCCGACCGACAGGTCGATGCCGGCGGTGAGGATGACCAGGGTGACGCCCACGGCGAGGATGCCCCGGGAGGCGAAGGCGCCGACCGCGTCGGTGAGGTTCTCCTCGGTCAGGAAGATCTCGCTCTGGGTGGTGACGCCCAGGACGATGACCAGGACCAGTCCGATGTAGCCCTGGAGGGAGCCGAGTACGGGCAGCAGGCGCCGGCCGCGTTCGGCCAACGTGGCGGGTTCCCGGGCCAGTTCGGGGGTGGACGGGTGCTTGGTCATGGGGCGCTCCGGGGGGTGTCGTGCGCGTGCGCGTCGTCGCCGGCCGCCGGGGGTGGTGGCGGTTCCTCGGTGACGGTCTGTCGGGCCATGGCGGCGGTGAGCAGGGCCTCCTGTTCGGCCGGTGGCCCGTGGGCGGGGTCGCGGTGGAACTCGCCGGTGAGCCGTCCCTCGCACAGCACCAGCACCCGGTCGCACAGGCCGATGAGTTCGGGCAGTTCGGAGGAGACCGCGAGGACGGCGGTGCCCTGGGCGGCGAGCCGGTCCAGCAGGGCGTGGATCTCGGCCTTGGCGCCGACGTCCACCCCCCGGGTGGGTTCGTCGACCAGCAGCACCTTCGGCTCGGTGAGCAGGCACTTGGCCAGCACGACCTTCTGCTGGTTGCCGCCGGACAGGTCGCGGACGGTGGTGTCGATGCTGGGGGTCTTGACCCGCAGTTCCTCCATCTGCCGGGCGACCGCCTCGCGTTCACGGCGCCGGTCGACGGTGCGCCAGGGGCGGCGGTAGCGGGGCAGGGCGGCCAGCGAGCCGTTGAACCGTACGGTGTTGCCCAGGACCAGGCTCTGCGCCTTGCGGTCCTCGGCCAGCAGGGCGAGGCCGGCGCGGATGGCCCGTTGGGGGCTGCGGGGCCGGTAGGGGGCGCCGTCGAGGGTGAGGGTGCCGTCCAGCCGGGTGCCGTAGACCCCGAACAGGGCGTTGAGGAGTTCGCTACGGCCGGCGCCCATCAGTCCGGCCAGCCCGACGATCTCCCCGGCCCGTACGGTCAGGTCGATGTCCCGCAGGGGGGTGCCCTCGGGCGGGTCGCAGCTCAGCCCCCGTACGGCCAGGCGTACGGGGTCACCGCCCCGCTGCTCCGGCGCCCTGGGGTACAGCTCCCCCAGCGGCCGGCCGACCATCAGCCGTACGAGTTCGGCGCGGTCGGTGTCGGCCATGGGGCGCTCGCCCACCCAGGCGCCGTCGCGCAGCACGGTGACCCGGTCGGCGATCTCCTCCAGCTCCTCCAGCCGGTGGGAGATGTAGACCACGCCCACGCCCTGGGCGGTCAGGTCGCGGATGACGGTGAACAGCCGCCGTACCTCGGCGTCGGCCAGGGCGGAGCTGGGCTCGTCCATCACCAGCAGCCGTACCCGGGCCCGCAGGGCCTTGGCCACCTCGATCAGCTGCTGTTCGGCGATCCGGCACTCCTTCACCGGGCGCCGAGGCGGGATGTCGAGGCCGAGTCGGGCCAGCAGCCGGGCGGCGCCGGCCTCCATGGCCCGTCGGTCCACGGTGCCGCGCCGGGTGGTGGGTTCGCTGCCGAGGTAGATGTTCTCGGCGGCCGACAGCTCCGGTACCAGGTGGAGTTCCTGGTGGATCATGCCGATGCCGTGGGCGCGGGCGTCCCGGGGCGAGTGGAGGGTGACGGGCCGTCCCTCGCACTCGACGGTGCCGCCGTGGTCGGGGTGCAGCCCGGCGAGGACGTTCATCAGGGTGGACTTGCCCGCCCCGTTCTCCCCGAGCAGCGCCATCACCTCCCCGGGGCGCACCGTCAGGTGGACGCCGCGCAGCGCCCGCACCCCGGGGAAGCTCTTGGTGATGTTCCGCATCCGCAGCAGCGGCGGGCCCCCGGGGTGGGGGCCGCCGCCGGGGTGCCGCTCGCTCACCGGGCGTCTCCGAAGCCCTCGTAGCGGATGTCCAACTGGGCGCAGACGGCGCGGAGTTCGGCGACGTAGTCACCGGGTACGGCGTGGATGTGGTTGGCGCCGAAGCGGCTGAGGAACTCCTCGGCCTCGCAGTTGAGGGAGGCGAAGGCGTGCGGCCACTCCCAGGTGGAGGCGCGCATCATCCGCTCGTTGGTGTCGGCGTCGTAGTCCACGAAGGAGCCGCGCATGACCTGCATCCGGTACCGGCTGTCCTCGCGGGTGAGCCGGGCGAAGGTCATGTCACCGGGGGCGGCCAGGTGTTGTACGGAGGCGCCGCCGGCCGGGAAGTAGAAGACCTCGGGGAACAGGTTGACCTTGCGCAGGTTCTCGGCCGGGTCGCTGGAGCGGGCGGCGTACCAGGTGGCGTGCTGGCCGGAGTTGCACAGGTCCCACACGTCCTTGTCCGCGTGGTAGTGGCGCACGTCGGCGAACAGCACCGGGTCGCCGGACAGCAGCTTGAGTATCTGCATCGTCAGCGCGGCGTCCATGTCGGCCTCGGTGGAGGTGACGTGGGTGTCCTTGGGGCCCTCCCAGTCGTAGGGGTCGTTGAGGAAGGCCTCGGCGATGTCCATGGTGCAGAAGTTGGCGGTCAGTTCGGGCTGGCCCTTGACGCCGGAGAAGTCGAGGTTCCACTCGTCGATCAGTTCGCGCATCGCGTAGTAGGTGCGGATCTGGCGTTCCAGCAGTTCGGGGGTGAGCCGGTCCCCGTCGTAGTGGACGCCGGCGGCGTGCCGCTCCAGCCACTCGCGGGCGGCGGTGACCCGGGACTGTTCGGCGTTCTCGCTACGGCGTACGACCTCCCACTGGTCGATCTCCTCCACGTCGACGCCGAACAGCTTCATCCACTGGTCGGTGTTGGCGGTGGCGGTGTACATGCCCATCGGTCGGCCGCCGACCCGGCCGAAGGTGGAGCCCCGCAGCCCGGACACCGCGGCCCCGGCCCGTACCTGGGCCAGGATGCGGTCGACCACGGCCGGGTCGTCCAGGTCGCCCCAGGCGCGGGCGTGGGTGCGGCCCAGCTGGTCCAGGGCTCCGCCGCCGGCGAGCATCCCGACCATGCCGGGGAACTGGGGGTCGATGTTGGCGACCAGCAGCAGCGGGCCGGGGGTGGACTCGGCGGCCAGGGCGGTGAAGTGGGGGAAGGTCCACACCGAGTGGTGGAGGATCGTCAGGTCGGGGTGGTGGTTGGCCACCCATCGAGCCTGGCTGGTGGCCAGGGAGTTACTGCTGACCTGCTCGGGGGCGACGATCACCTCGTGTCCGGCGTCCTTGAGGACCTGGGCGAGTTGCCGGGCCGCCCGGTCGATGTGGGCGGTGACGTCCCGCTGGACGTAGTCGCGGCCGTCGGAGAGGGGGAGCAGACCGATGCGTGCCATGAGGCGGATGTCCTCCGGGTGTTGGGGGGTGCTTCTGGCGTGGGTTGCGCGTCCGGCCGCTACTTGAGGCCGGAGGTCTTGATGGACTCGACGATCTGTCGCTGGAAGCCGAAGAACAGGACGATCATCGGGGCCGCGGCGACCACGGCGGCGGCCAGCACGTAGTTCCAGCTGGAGGTGTACTGCGCCTGGAACGAGGTGATGGCCAGTTGGACCACGGTCAGGTCGGGGTCGTTGGTGGCGACCAGGGGCCACAGGAAGGAGTTCCAGTTGGCGAGGAAGAAGAAGATGGCCAGCGCCGACAGGATGGGGCGGGACAGCGGCAGCACGATGGACCAGTACACGCGCCAGTGGCCGCAGCCGTCGACGATGGCCGCCTCCTCCAGTTCGCGCGGGAGTTGGACGTAGAACTGCCGCAGCAGGAAGATGCCGAAGGCGTTGAAGATCGCCGGGATGATCAGTCCGGCGTAGGTGTCGAGCATCCCCATCTCGCGGACCACCAGGAACAGCGGGATCAGCACCACCGGCGGGGTGATGAGCAGGGTGGAGAAGATCACCGTGAAGAGGGTGTCCCGGCCGGGGAACCGCAGCCGGGCCAGCGCGTAGGCGGCCATGGAGTGCAGCAGCAGGGCCACCACGGTGATCACGGCGGAGATCAGGAAGCTGTTCAACAGGTAGCGGGTGAAGGGGACTTCGGTGAAGACGTAGACGAAGTTCTGGAAGGTCACGTCCTTGGGCACCAGCCGGCCGTCGTTGACCTGGTCCCGGGGTTTGAGGGAGGCGGTGAGCATCCACAGCACCGGGAAGAAGGCCATCAGGGCGAGTACGGCGGTGACCACGGTCAGCCCGAGGCGTCCCGAGCGGCCGGCACCTCCGCCCCCGTGACCGGTTCCGTCGCCGCTGCGCGAAGCCCCGCGCCGGGGGGTGGCGGTCTCACTGGCCATCGTCGAACCTCCCGCCCTTGGTGATCCTGAAGATCAGTACGGAGCAGAGCGTCATCGCCAGCACCAGGGCGGTGCCCATGGCGGACGCGTAGCCGTACTCCCCGAAGACGAACGCCTGTTGGTAGATGTAGAAGATCGCCAGCGAGGTGCTGTTGGCCGGGCCGCCCTCGGTGAGGACGAAGACCAGCTCGAACCCGCCGGTGATGGCGGCCACGGTGGACATCAGCAGCACGAAGAAGCTGGTGGGCCTCAGCAGGGGCCAGGTGATGTGGCGGAACTGGGCCCAGGGGCCGGCCCCGTCGATGCGGGCGGCCTCGTAGTACTCCCTGGGGATCTCCTGGAGCCCGGCCAGGAAAATGATCATGTAGTAGCCCATCATGACCCAGACGAAGACCGCTATCACCGCGTACAGCGCGGTGGACGGCTCGCCCAGCCAGGAGTGGCCCTCCATCCCGGCGGCGCGCAGCGACTTGTTCACCACGCCCACCTGGTCGTCGAACATGAACTTCCACAGCAGCCCGACGACCACCAGGCTGATCACGTACGGCAGGAAGAACAGGGTGCGGAACACCCCCATGCCGGGCAGTTTCTGCCGCACCAGCAGGCCCAGGCCCAGGCTCACCACGAACAGGGTGGGCACCAGCACCAGTACGTACAGGCCGGTGGTCTGCATGGAGTCCCAGAACAGGGGGTCGCCCACCATGCGGCGGTAGTTGCCCAGGCCCACCCACTCGTAGCTGCCGAAGCCGCTGACCTGGAAGAAGCTCAGCAGCAGGGACAGCACCATGGGCAGGCCGACGAAGAGGGCCAGGCCCACGCAGTCCGGGGCGAGGAACAGGGCGGCGGCCAGCCACTCGCGGTGCCGGCGGCTCATCCGCCGGCCGGTCGGCCGGGGGGTCGCGGCCGGGGTGGCGGCGGGGGGCGGTGAGGTGGCGAGTTCGCTCATACCAGGCTCGCCCCCTTGTAGCCGCTGACGTAGGCGCGCACCGACTGGTCGGCCCGCTCGGCCTCGGAGCGCACGTCGCGGCCGGCGAGCATGGTGCCCTGGATGGCGTCCGACATGGCCTTGTAGATCACCGGGGGGTAGCGGGGTTCGGCCCGGCCACCGGGGAAGACCTCGTCCTTGAAGTACTTCATGGCCCAGTCGTCGTAGCCGCCGCGCCGGGTGCCCTCGCGCAGGGCGGACCGGCGGGGGGCGATGTCGGACTTGGCCTTGGTGCACCAGTCGACCATCCGGTCCACGCAGTCGCTGGAGGTACGGCCCAGCGCCCAGCCGCAGAACGCGGCGGCGGCCTCGGGGTCACGGCCCTTGGCGTTGGCGCAGAAGGACCAACCCCCCAGCGCGGTGGTGTACTTGCCGCCGGGCGGGGTGGGCAGTCTGAAGATGCCGTACTTGTGCTTGGGGGCGTAGGCCCGGAAGCTCGACACCTGCCAGATGCCGCTGTGCCACATCCCGGCGGTGCCGTTCTGGAAGGCCGACAGCAGGTCGTTGGCGGCCGGTGGGGTACGGGGGGTGATGCCCTCGCGTACCGCGTCCTTCCACAGTTGCAGCGCCTGCCGTACGGCTCTGGTGTTGACCGAGGGGTCGCCGTCCTTGTCCAGCACGTCGCCGCCGCCCTGCCACATCCACGGGTACCACAGGAAGTTCTGGAGGTAGCCGGGCACGGTCTCCATCACCAGCCCGGCCCGGGTACGGCTGCTGAGCTTCTTCCCCACGGCCAGCAACTGGTCCCAGGTGGTGGGGATGTCGCCCTCGGACAGGCCGACCTTCTCCCAGGAGGCGACGTCGTAGTAGATGGCCAGCGGCTCCACCTCCATCGGCAGGGCGTAGATCCGGTCGTCCACCATGCGGCTGTCGAGGGTGTTGGGGTGGTAGTCGTCGACCAGCCCCTTGTCGGTGTGCGGCGTCAGGTCGGCCAGCACCCCGCCGTTGTAGTAGCGCAGGAAGTCACCGGGGCTGGCCAGGAAGATGTCCGGTCCGCTGCCGGCCGCGAAGGCGGTGGGCAGCTTGGAGCCGGTCTGGTACGTCCGAGGGGGGACGTAGACCAGCTCGATCCGCGTGCTGTGGCTGGCGTTCCACTCGTCCACCAGGTCGGTGAACCACTTGGACTGGGCCCGCAGGGCGGGGTCCTCGGACTGCTGGGGCGCGTAGAAGTTCCAGAACTTCAACGTGCCGCCGCCGGCCTGGGCGGAGCCGCAGCCGGTGAGCAGCGCGGGCGCGCCCAGGGCCGCGGCGGTGCCGAGGAAGCGGCGTCGGGAGGGGGCGGAGGAGCCGGTCCGGGTACTGCTGGCGGTCCGGGCGGCCTGGTCGTCCTGCCTGGCCGGCGGTCGGGGTGGGCCGTGCTGGAGCATGGGGTGCTCCTGTTCTCGGTCGGGGAGTCGGGGTGGTCGCGGGTCCGGCGGCCCCTTGGCGGCTCGGGTACGCCGGACCCACGAGGGGTGGGTCAGTCCACTTCGAGGTCGAGCAGCCCCGGGGTGGCGGGGGCGCCGCTGGGCTCGGGGCGGTCGAGGTAGAACAGCGCCAGCGAGGCGATGTCGTCGCTGGTGGGGCGGTAGCGGTGGGGCAGCCCGTTGCCGTTGCCGGGGCCGATGCCCAGCGACTGCACGGTCACCCGCAGGTCGCTGGCGAAGCGCACGGGGTCGACCACGTGCCAGCGGTACATCCCGAACCGCTGCTGGCTGGCGTACAGCCCGTCCGGCCGCAGCACCTGGTTGAGCCCCAGGTAGGGGGTGGTGTACGTGGTGTAGCCCCGCTCGGGTACGTCGAAGTTCCAGGCCCCGCCCACGTAGTCCTCGGTGCCGGTGCCGCAGATGGTGGGGAACTCGTCGTCGCCGTCCAGGTAGAACTTCACCTCGCCCTCGCCCCACCAGCCGGGGCTGTTGGTGGCCCAGGCCAGGTAGGCGCCGACGTAGTGACCCCGGCCGGTGACGCCCTCCAGCAGGGTGTGGGTCTCACCCCGGGGGACGGGGTTGCTGCGGCGCCACTGGGCGTGCAGGTAGCAGGCGTCCTCGGGCACCTCGTCCAGTTCGTAGTCGATCTGGTAGTAGAGGGTGACGGTCTCGGCGGAGAGGTTCTCCACGGTGAACCGGGCCCGGGAACGGAAGGGCATGGTCCAGTAGCTGTTGAAGCCGCCGTTGGGGTTGGCGGCGACGGGCTGGGAGGACACCTGGCTGAAGGTGTTCCAGCCGTTGCAGAAGAAGTCGCCCAACGGGGTCTCGACGGCGGGCAGTTCGGCGTCGTCCCAGTAGGCGCGCAGCAGGGTGCCGCGCCAGGCGCGGTGGGGGGCGGTGGTGCACCAGAGGTGACGGATGGACCCCGAGCCCTCGATGTCGGCCAGCTCGGCGGTCTGACCGGGGGCGATCTCGATGCTGGGGGAGATCTTCCACCCCTGGCCGAGCGAGCCGGCCGCCTGGGCTCCGGTGCCCTGGGTCGCCCGACCACCGGCGCCCTTGCCACCGGTGAAGTTCTCCGGGCTGATCGAGCGGGAGACGGCGTTGGTCTTCCGGGCTAGCTCGTGGAGCATTCCACACCTCGTCGTCGTGAAATCGATTTCTTTTGATGGCGCAAAGAATCCCGCCAGCAGTGACTACCTGTGGGACACCACGAGACGGGCGGTCAACGGGAGCCGGGGGAAACCCTGTTGAAATCCATTTCACGCGAAAGTAGAGTTCGTACTCAGGGGTGTCAAGGGCTCGTTCGGTAAGGATTCACTCCACGCCCCTCACCGCTCGATGACCAGGAAGGCCGCGACAGACCAGTGGCAACGATCAACGACGTGGCCAAGGCCGCCGGCGTCTCCCCCGCGACAGTCTCCCGCGTGTTCAACGGCGGCCGGGTCACCCCCGAGCGCGCCGAACGCGTACGCCGCTCCGCCGACGAACTGGGCTTCTCCCCCAACCGCGTCGCCCGCTCCCTGCGGATGCAACGAGCCAGCGTGATCGGCCTGTTGATCCCCGACATCGCCAACCCCTTCTTCACCGCGCTGGCCCGGGGGGTGGAGGACGCCGCCCAACGCACCAACCTCTCGGTGGTGCTGTGCAACAGCGACGAGGACGTCGCCAAGGAGCGCCGCTACCTGGACATCGCCCTGGCCGAGCAGATGGCCGGAGTGATCGTCGCCGCCTCCTCCCGCAGCCAGACCGACCTGGGCCGGCTGCTGGAACGGGGGATGCCGGTGGTGGCCGTCGACCGGCGCCCCCGGGCCGCCGAGGTGGACGCGGTGATGGTCGACAACCAGCACGGGGCCGAGGAGGCCACCCACCACCTGGTGGACCGGGGCTACCGCCGTATCGCCTGCATCACCGGGCCGGCCGGCGCCTCCACCTCCGAGGACCGGCTCGCCGGCTACCGCACCGCCATGCGGGACGCCGGAGTGGACCCGGAGTGGGTCAACGCCCACGTACGGCACGCGGACTTCCGGGTCGAGGGGGGCCGCGCGGCCATGGCCGACCTGCTGGCGCTCCCGGACCCGCCGGAGGCGGTGTTCGTGGCGAACAACCTGATGACCGTGGGCGCCCTCCAGTCGCTGCGCGAAGCCGGGGTGGAGCCCCCGGGGTTCGGCATCCTCTCCTTCGGCGACGTGCCCTGGGCCTCGCTGGTGAACCCCTCCCTCACCACGGTCCAACTCCCCGCCTACGACCTGGGGGTGGCCGCCGCCAGCCTCCTCCAGGAACGGATCGCCGGCTCCGACAAGCCCCTCCAGACCGTGGTGCTGCGTACCGCCCTCCACCCCCGCGAGTCCACCGCCGGACCCCGCCCTGACTGAGCCGCCCCCGGGACGGTGGACACCCGGCCCCTAGAATCCGCCGGGTGAGTTCCCCTACGCGCCTCCGACGTCACGCCGCAGCTCTCGCCCTGGCCGGCTGCCTGCTGAGTTCCTGCGGCGACGGGAACCCCACGAGCGGGACCTCCTCGGAGAAGGACTCCCCCGAGGGGGCCGGCCGCGTCACCTACGTCAAGCCGGCCGACCGCGCCTCCGCTCCCCGGCTCAGCGGGGAGACTCTGGAGGGCGACCGCCTGCGGATGGCCGACTTCGACCGGAAGGTCCTGGTGGTCAACGTGTGGGGCTCCACCTGCGGTCCCTGTCGCGCCGAGGCCGGCGAGCTGGCGAAGGTCTCCAGGGAGACCCACGGCAAGGGGGTGCGCTTCGCCGGCATCAACACCCGCGACATCAGCAAGGACAACGCCCGTGCCTTCGAGCGCGCCTACAAGGTCCCGTACCCCAGCTGGTACGACCCCGAGGGCCGGCTGCTGTCCCGCTTCCCCCGGGGCAGCCTGATGCCCCAGGGCATCCCCAACACCCTGGTCATCGACCGCGAGGGCAGGATCGCCGTACGGATCCTCGCCGCCGTCGACGGCGCGGAACTGCGCGGGGCGGTGGACTCCGTCGTACGGGAGGGATGAACCGGCCGGGCCGGTGGACCGGCCCGGCGCGCGAGAACCTCGGCGGCCCACCTCAAGGAGCGACACCCATGACCACGAACGCGGACCGGAGTCCGGCCACCCTGTACGGGGGCGCGTCACTGGCACTGGGGGTGCTCGCCCTGCTCGGCGCGGTGTTCGTGGGGGTCGCGGGCCTGGGCCTGCCCCTGTTGTGCGGCAGCCTGGCCGGCGTCTTCGGCGCCCTGGGTCTGGGCAGCGGGTTCAGGGGTGTGCTCCACCGCCGCTACTCCGCCCTCGGTCTGGGCGCCGGCGTGGTCGCTGTCCTGTACCTCGGCTTCCTGGTCACCACCCTCGGGGGCTGAGCCGCCCCGCGCTGGAGCGACGCCGAGTGCGGCTCCTTCGGCTACGACGCCCACCCCCACGGCACCCCGTACCTGGGGAGGCTCTGCGGGAGTCGGGAGCGCCCAACCCGGGCCCCGGGTACGGCCGTAGCCGCTCACCGCGTCCCAACTCCCGTACCGCGCGAGCGAGTTGGGGCGGCACCCGGCGTGCGGCCCCTCACGGCGGCACCCCGGGCAGCCGCCCCGCGAGGGGGGCGGCACCGGGGTGCCGTCCGTCGGGCGCGCCTACGGCGCGGGGCGGATCAGAAGATCCCCTGCCCGGGGGTGAGGATGTCGGCCGGGTCGTAGCGGCGACGGGCCTCGACCAGGGCGGGCCAGACCGGCCCGAAGTGGGTCTGCCAGTCGGCGCGGCGGAACGGTACGGAGCCGACCGGGTAGTGCGTGCCGCCGGCGTCCCGTACCCGCTCGTAGGCCGAACGGTTCGCCGCCAGCAGCCGCTTGACGGTCGCCGGTTCGTCCGGCGGCGCGGTGCGCAGCACGGCCAGCAGGTACGGTGCCGGGTCGTCCGGCATCCGCAGCAGGGGCGTTTCCAGGGCGCGGCGGCGCATCGGGTACAGCAGCACCACACCGGAGGGGCCCACGTCCTCCGGGCTCAGGTCGTCGAGGATGCCGGACGCCAGCGAGGACGCGGAGGACGAGGGCAGCAGCAGGTTCAGCCAGGGGTGCGGGTCGTCCCACAGCCCCTGTTCCTTCTGTTCGGCGACGGAGGGCGCCAGCCGGTCCAGGAAGGTGTAGTAGTCCAGGGTCTCGGCGTTCTCCTGGCCGGGCACGAAGCGCAGTCCGGCCAGCAGCTCGGCGTCGTCCGGTTCGGGGCCGGCGGGCGGCCCGTAGGCGACGGCCTCCAGTACGTGGACGCGGAAGGCGCCGGAGTCGTCGGGCAGTACCAGGCCCTCGACGTAGTCGAAACGGCCCTCCTCGACGAGCCGTTTCTGGTCCTCCATGAACACCGACAGGTCGGTGTAGGGGAGTTCGTAGTGCCGCACGGTCTTCGGTGCCCGCCGCAGCGGGATCGTGGCACCGACGATGACGGCGCACTGGCCCAGGCCGGCCCGTACCGCGTCGAACAGTTCGCGGTTCCGCCGGGCCGAGCAGCGCACCAACTCGCCCGCGCCGGTGACGACCTGGAGTTCGGTGACGTTGTCGGTCTGGGCGCCGTCCCGCTGCGTCTGGCCGCCGAGCCCGCCGACGGAGAGCGTGCCGCCGACGGACAGTTCCAGGTAGTCGGTGAAGACCGGGGGCGTCAGGCCGTGCCGCAGGGTGGCCTTGGTGACCTCGCTCCAGCGGGCGCCGGCCCCGACGGTGACCCGGTCGTTCCTGACCTCGCCGATGTCGTTCAGCGGGCCGGTGAGGATCACCAGACCGCCCTTCACCTGCGCCTGACCGAAGGTCATGTGGCCCTCGCCCCGGGGGGCCACGGGGATGCGGTGACGCCGGCAGAACCGCGTCATCCGCACCACGTCCCGTACCGAGCCCGGCCGCAGGACGGCGGCCGGCCGGTGGTGGACGATGTGCCCGAAGTCCTCGGCGGCCTCGTCACGTGACGAACCGTCCGTCAGCAGGGTGCCGTCCAGCTCCGGGATGTCCTCGAAGTCGGAACTCCCCGAGGCGGGGCGTTCCGTGGCCCAGGCACCGGCCCCGGGAGCGAAGCCGACGACGGCGACCGCCGTGGCCAGAGTGCCGAACAGGGCCGTCCGTCTGGTCGGTTCCCTCATGCGTCTCCTCCTGAACGTCGCTGGACCGGGGGCTCCTCAGCCGTGGATGCTACTGGCGCGATCAGCGGCCCGACGGTGGTCCGGTGGTCGAGTCCCTGTCGGACTCGTGTGCCACCGGCTCGCGGGCGGCACGCCGGGGAGCCCCCGAAAGGGTACGGCGTCACCGCTCGGGGCGGACTCCTCGATGTTCCCCAACTCGCCCTGGCGAGCCGACAGATGACTGTCCGTCACCGTCGGCCGCCGGGTCCGCCCTCGTCCTTCCCGGGCTCCGTGACAGCGTCATCGCACGGCTCGGGGTGGGGTTCAGGCCCCACCAGACCTGGGGCCGCACCAGACCGGGCGATGTCGTCGCCGGACTTCCCCGACGAGGGCGGCGGTTGCGGGGCGACGACGGCCACCCGCGACCTCGTCACGGGTCCGGTCACTCGCATCCGCCGAAGGCGGCCCCGAACATCGGCGCGGACCGGGATCGATACGACCGGCCACACGAGCCGACAGGTCCGCGATGGTCCGCCCGGACCGTACGGCGTCCCAGTGGGCCCCGTCGAGGGCCTGACGCCGGGGGCGGAACAGTTCCGGGCAGGGCCGCGACCCTTCGGTACCGTGCCTGCCCATGACCCGTACCTGGATCCCGCCGACGCTGTTCGCCCTCACCGGCCTGGCGATCGCCACTGGACAGACCATGAAGGGAAACCCCGGGACAGCCGGGATGCTCCTGCTGGTGTTCCTGACACTGGCCGGTGTGTGCTCGCCCCTGGTCTTTCCGAAGACGACCGGCGCGTTGGAGGCGCGACGCCGCAGCGCGGTGGACGGCCGGCCCGTGGTCTTCTGGCGGCCGGGGTGCCCGTACTGCGTACGCCTGCGCCTGCGCTTGGGTCGCGCCTCACGCCAGTTGTACTGGGTCAACATCTGGCGCGACCCGAAAGGGGCGGAAATGGTACGGGCGGCGAACGACGGCAACGAAACGGTGCCCACCGTCTTCGCGGCGACCCGGCACCGCACGAACCCCGATGCCCAGTGGGTTCGCGAACAACTCCCGCCGTCCACGTGACAGGAGACTCGGAAATCGCGTCCTGGGGTGGGGAGTTCACGGAGTTCACAGGTCGATCTCAGGGGCGAGCGCGATGAGCCAAGACGACGCCCCCGGCGGAATTACCCGTTACCCACTCCCGTGGACACCCTGCGAGCCTTTCCGTGAAAACCGGGCGAGATGACCGCGTTCACGGATTCACGAACACCACTTGTCGATGGTGTTCGTCCCGGTACTTGTCGATGACCCTCTCCCGATGCCCCTCGTCATCGGCCTCTTTCGCGTTGCCCGGAGCGGTGTGGGGCGTACCCGCGCATCTCACGAAAGCGTCATCACCAGCCCCTCGGCCCGCCCCGGCCCCGCGGAAACCCCCGATCAGAGAGCTCGGCAAGCGACGAACGGGAGCCGGTCCCCCACTTCCGGGGTGCTCCCGAGCACGCTCACGTGGCTCGGGAGCACCCCGCCCCCGGGACCGGCAGGTCGTTCAGCGGGTCACTTGGCCGGCTTTCCCTCTTCGGCGGCCTTGCCCTCGGAGCGGGGCTTGGTCGGCTTCGCGCCGTGAGTGTTCTCCCACTCCTTCCTGGTGAGCTTCCGAACCTTCAGACCGTCCTCGGTGCGCTGGACGGCGACACCCTCGGGCTTGGCGCCGTGCTCGGCGTCGGCCTTGCTTCCGTGAGTGGTCCGCCCGGACTGCTTGGCCGGCTTGGCACCGCCGGAACCGTCCTCACCGCCGGAGAACGCGCCCGCCGTGGTGGCCACCCCGGCCGTCAGGCCGAAAGCCGCGACCGCCGCCACCGCGAAACCGATGATCCTGTTCTTACGCATGGAATTCTCCTGAGGTAATCGAGCGCCTGGACAACTGGATTCGTCGTCGTCCGTTGTGGAATCCCGACACGGTCTCCGCCGTGCGCGGTGAATCCATTCCATCCCGTGGCGCCGTTCAGCCCGGTAAGCGAAGGAAGGAGATCGCTCGCCGTTTCCTTATCCCTTTGGCACACGCGATCCTTTTGACGCACGCGGTCCTTTTGACGCACGCGATCCTCTTGACGCACGCGGCCCTTTGCCACGGGCGATCCTTCTGGCCCACCCGGTCCTTTGGCACGAGCGGTCCTTCTGGCGCACGCGCCGGGTCAGCGCCTGGACGCGGTCGGTCCGGTCAGGCGAACCGGACCGTAACCCTGAGTCCTCCGTCAGGACCCGGTTCGGCGTGCGGCTCGGCCCCGTGCGCACGGGCGATGGACCGGACGATGGACAGCCCGAGGCCGTGACCCGTAGTGCCGGTGCGGTCCCGCCCGAGTCGCCGGAACGGCTCGAAGAGTTCCTCCACGCGCTCGGGAGGGACCGGCCGTCCGGTGTTGGTGACGGTCAGCGTCCTGGCGTGCAGGGTCACGTCCACTCGGCCACCGGGCCGGTTGTACCGGAGCGCGTTGCCCACCAGGTTGGAGACGAGATGGCGGAGAAGCACCGGATCACCGGCCACCCGCCCCGGAGCCGAGAACTCGGTACGGAGTACGAGTCCCTTCTCCTGGGCGAGGTGCCGCAGCTCGGCCGTGGCCGCCTCGGCCACCTCCACCAGCCCGACTTCCTCCGTACGGTCAAGCCCCCGGTCCCCGTGTGCCAGAAGCAACAGGGACGCGATGAGCCGTTCCGCCTCCCGGTTGGTGGCGAGGAGGTCCTCACGGGTCTCCTCCAGGTCGTCCGCGTTCGGATCGGTGAGCCCGACCTCGATACTGGCGCGCTGCGCGGCGAGCGGGGTACGCAGTTCGTGGGAGGCGTTGGCGACGAAGCGGCGCTGGCTGTCGAAGGAGCGCTGGAGGCGGTCGATCATCGAGTCGAAAGCGTCGGCGAGGCGGTGCAGTTCGTCGTCTGGGCCGGTCAGAGCGAGTCGCCGGTCAAGACTCTGCTCACTCATCCGCAGTGCCGTCTCGGTGACGGCGGTAACGGGGCGGAGGGCCCTACTCGCCAACCATCTGCCGATCAGTGCCGCGACGAGGGTCATGAGCACGAGGCCGACCACCGACCAGAGAATCATCTGCTGCAGCGCCGCGTCCCGCACCGTGTGCACGGTCTCCCTGACCAGGGCGAAGTCCTCGCCGTCCACGTCATCCGCCGCACCGGGCCGGGTGGCCCCCTTCGAGGGCTCCGTCGGAGACGGCGCTCCCCCGGGGGACGCCGTCTCCGACCGCCCCGGCGGCGAAGCCGTAGGACTGGGAACCACCGGCGCCCTGCTGACGGAGATTCCCTCTGTCTTCTCCGCCGTCCCGTGCCGGGCCAGGAGGACGACGAAGGCCAGCAGCAGGGTGCCGGTCAGCAGGAAGAGAGCACCGAAGGCCAGCGCCAGTCGCGAACGGAAGGAGACACGCGAGGGCGAGAGCCGGTGGCGGGTACGGAGAAGGGGGCGGAGCACGCGGCAGATGGCGTTCACGGGGTCAGCCGGTAGCCCTGCCCGGTGTCCACGGCGATCGCGCCGGGGTCACCCAGTTTTCGCCGCAGTCTGCTGACGGTGGCGCGGACGGCGCTGGTCCGGGGGCTGAGGTTCTCGTCCCAGATCGTCCGTAGGAGCTTCTGGTGGGAGACGGCCTCGCCCCGGTGCTTCAGGAGCACGTCAAGGACGTCGAACTCCTTGGGCGTGAGATCAAGCGGCCGGCCGTGGGCGGACGCGGTACGGCGGGCGCGGTCCAACCTGATACCGCCGTACCGCAGTACGGGGTCCGCCGGTTCGGGCTTCCGGCGGTACAGGGTTCTGACACGGGCCACGAGTTCGGCGAAGTCGAAGGGCTTCGCCAGGTAGTCGTCGGCGCCGAGTTCGGTCAGTCCGTAGACCTTGTCCTCGGTGCCGCCGGCCGCCGTCAGCATGATGACCCGGGGGCGCGCCTCCAGCCCGGACAGACGCCGGCACAGCTCGTCGCCGGTCAGTACCGGCAGGTCGCGATCCAGTACCAGCACGTCGTACTCGGTCAGCTGGCACATCCGCTCAGCCTCGTCGCCACGGTCCGCGACGTCCACCGCGATCGACTCCCGACGCAGCCCCTTCGCGATCGTACGAGCCAACACGCGGTGGTCTTCGGCTACGAGAACCCTCATGGGCTCATGAAAGCAGCCGCACGTTGACAGCCGCATAAGGACCTTAGGGCGCGGGCACGGGCCGCCTCGCCCCGTCCGGCGATCCGGTACCGGGCGGATCGCTTCCCCCACCCACCCGGGCACCACCTGGCTCGGCAGGAGGCGCCCTCCCGGGGGGGAGCCGGGTGTACCTACTCGTGGTCGGACACCTCCCGGTCCCCGTGGCGGCATGGCCCAGCGCCCTGAGGCCGAGTGGGCTTCTCGGGTCACCACCGGCCGAAACCGCTCCCACGCCGCGTCCGGCGCCCGCCACTCAGGGGGCGTTACGTACACGGGGCCCCGGACCCGCCGGGTCCGGCGGGCGGTGGAGGAGGAATTCCCCGTTGCTCATGCGGCGGAGCGGAAGACGACAGCGGTGCCCAGAGCGACGTCAGACGGTACGAACACGTCGCCGGAGGGTGTCTCGCGCACGGGGAGCCCGTTGCGGCGCAGCAGGTCGCGGGTGAGGGCGAGGTCGCGTACGGAGACGGTGTAGCTGAGGAACGCCGGGAGGGCGGGGGGCTGTTCGTCCGGTAGGGCGGTGGTCAGGCCGGAGTGGGGCAGGAGTTTCAGGGTGGCGCCGTCGAGGTCGAAGAGGTGGGCGGGTCCTTCCTGCCGGGCTGGCAGGCCGAGGTAGGTCTCGTACCGCCGCCGGGCGGCGGCCAGTTCCGAGTCGGCGACGCAGAGCGTGGCCTCGACGAGTTCGAGGGCGCCGTTGGGGTGGTCGAGGCGGCGGGCGCCTTGGATGTCGGGGTCCAGGGGGGCGACGAAGCCCACCCGTCCCTCCGCGACCGTGCCTGGTGTGGTGTCGGGCCCGTCGCCGTCGATCTCCAGGTAACGGATCGTCTCCGTCGGGGTTTTCGCGCCTTCGGGTGCGGGTCGCCGTACCGTGTTGACCCCGCCGTGCCGTGTGCCGGCGGAGGTCAGTCGTTCGGCTGTCTCGTCGATGGCGAGCGACGAGAACATGACGATGTGCAGCCCCTGGAAGCGGTCCAGGCACGCGGCCAGGTTGGCGCTGGTCTCGCCGATCCGTTCCACCAGCAGGGGCAGCGTCTCGGCCGGGGCTTCCAGGGGGACGAGGTGTGTGTCGGCGGGCAGGCTTCCGGTGTCCCCGTCCTTCACCGCTGTCGCGAGTTCGAGGAAGGAACTCGGGAAGTCCGCGTGGGTGTTGGCGGCGCCGAAGGGTTCGGGTTCCGCGCCCTCACCTCGGGGCAGGGCCGGACAACTGGGCGGAGGGATGACGAACCCCAGCCGCTCGTACAGGCTGATCGCCTCAGCCATGTTCTCGACCAGGTGGCCCACGTGGTGGATGCGGGAAGTGCTGTGCCCCATGCCGTCACCGTAGGGAGGGGGCGATCCCCGGTCAACGCACCGCGGAACGGGCCACCACGTACCACCGGAGCACTCAACCCTCCACGGCACCAGTACGGCACCAGCACGTACCCCAGCCCACCGGTGCCCCCTGGGACAGCGCCCTCTCAGCGCCGGAGGTACGCCGTGAAGCTCTTCCCAACTCCCCTTGCCGAACACCAGGTGGGGACCCTCGGGAGCCTTGGAGTCCCACACGGGGAGGGCCGGCAGGTCGTCGGCGACCTCGACGCACTGGCCCCCGTCCGCGTTGCTGTCAGTGGACTTGCGCCAGGCGACGGCTCAGATCACCACGTACGAACCTCTCCCCATCCCGTCGACGCGCCCCTGGGGAAGCACCCACAAAGCACGGTCGAGGGCCTCCGACCGTCTACGAGTCCCACCCCTCCCCTGTGGTGCGGCTTCGTCCTTCATCCCTCCAGGGAGACGTCAGCCACCACACAGCTGATGTTGTCCGGGCCACCCCGTTCGTTCGCCAGGTCCACCAGGGCGCGCACCGTGTCCTCGGGAGTGGCGTCGGCGGACAGGGCGCGGTGCAGACGTTCCCGGGGCACCACCGAGTGCAGCCCGTCCGAGCACACCATCAGCCGATCGCCGGACCGCACCTCCTGCAGCCAGAGGTCGGGGTTGACCTCGCCACCCGTCAACGCCCTTGTGAGCAGGGCACGTTGGGGATGTGCGGCGACCTCCTCCGGTTCCAGTCGGCCGTCCTCCACCATCGCCTGGACCAGCGTGTGGTCCTGGGTCAGTCGCAGCAACTCCTCGCCGCGCAGCAGGTAGGCACGGGAGTCCCCGAGGTGCGCCACGGCCAGTCGGGTGCCGGTTCCCCAGAGGGCGGTGAGGGTGGTGCCGACCTCCTCGGCCGGGGCCGGACCACCGTCGTCCCCGCTGGGCGAGGCCCCGTTCCGGGGCAACTCCCGTACGGCCCGGGCCGCCTGGTCCAGCGCCTCCCGGATGCGCGGCAACAGTTCTTCGGTAAGGGCGTCCTGCGGTTCCAGTTCACGCAGGGCGTTCACCGCCGCGAGGCTCGCCCCTCGGCCCTCGGGGCCGAAGCCGTCGGCGACCGCCAGCAGCCGGGGGCCGCAGTAGGCGGTGTCCTGTTGTTGCGTGCGTTCACGTCCGGGGTCGGTGAGTGCGGCCCCGGTCAGGGTGAGGTGTCGTTCGTGAGACATGGAGTGCTCCCCGCTCGTCAGATGCTCGACGAGGAGGGTGGCCAGGTCAGCCCGAGCCGCCGTCTCCGCCTCCACGATCACCCAGTAGTCGCGTACACGCCGGGCGACCTCGGACAGGGGCAGAGGGGAGACCTCCCTGATCAGGTTGAGGGGCATCCCCAGGCGACGCAGCCAGGCCACGAGTCGGGCCCGCTCCAGTTGTTCCGTGCGGTAGTAGCGGTACCCGTTGAACGGGTCCACCCGGGCGGGCGGCAACAGTTCCAGCCGGTCGTACAGCCTCAGCGCCTTGGGCGTCAGCCCGGACTTGGCCGCAAAGGCTCCGATACTCAGTTCTTCCACAGCCACACCTCCTCTCTCCGGGGCGTTCCCCCGGCGAGTTCGACGCTGGGGCTTCCCCCAGGGTGAAGGTCAAGGGGAGGGGTGAGGGGGCTTTGGGTTGGGTGGGGGTGGCGTGGGGCTCCCGTTGGTGCGTGGGTGGTGGGGGGTAGGCGGTGGGGGGACTTGGGGTTCGTGGTGGGTGGGTTCAGTGGGGGGCTTCTCTGTGGGGGGCTTGGGGTGGGCTGGATTGGGTGGGGGCTGGGGGGCCTGTGGATAGGGGGTTGTGGATAACTTCGGGGGTTTTTGGTGGGTGGGTGATGATGGGTGGTGCCGCGGTGATCTCCGTTCGTGCACCGTGCGGGCTCGTTGTGACCGGTTGCCTTCGCTTCCTTGGTGAGGGGCCTCTCTTCGCGTGGAGGGCACCCTTTCCGTGAGGGGTGGGGGTGGTGTCGTGGACAGCGGGTGGAGCGGAGGTCGTCCACGCCTGGGGGCCGGTTTGTGCGCACCCTCGGGCGTCTCGGAGGAGGTGGTGGAGGGTGGGCTTGGGGGGAAAGGGGGGCCGGGGAAAATCCCCCACAACCAAACCCAACCCAGCCCGTTGCCCAGCCAGCACCCCACCAGTCCCGCCAACTCCCCACCACCCAGCCAAAGCCCAACGCCCTCCCCACCACCCCACGATCACACCGCTCCACCACCCCACGAGCTCCCGACACCGGCGCCCCCTCCCCACCCCGACACCACCCACCCCAGCACCACCCACAGCCCCGGCCCCCGGCCCACCAACCCCCTCAAATCACCACCCCACGATCAGTGACCCGGCCCCCGGGCCCACCAACCGCCAACCCGCTCAAATCACCACCCCTCACCCCCCACCCCCAAGCCTCAGGCACCCAACCCCCGGAAACCCCCTCCCCCTCACACCCTCGCCCCCCCCCTCAAATCACCACCACCCCACACAGGGCCGGCCCTCCTCAACCACCACCCCCCACCCCCCTCAAGCCCCCAGGGCGTCCAGGCGTGACCGTTGCTCGGGGCTGAGCCGAAGGGTGCCGGCGGCCAGGTTGTCGGCGAGGTGCTCGGGGTTGCCGGTACCGGGGATCGCCAGTACATGGGAGCCCTGGGCGAGGGTCCAGGCCACCCGGAGACGTGCCGTACTGACCTGGAGTTCGCGGGCGAGGGCGAGTACCTCGGGGTGTTCGCCCTCGGGTGGTAGCGCGCCCTTCTCCCTGCCGTCGCCGGCGATGGAGAAGTACGGGACATAGGCGATGTCCCGCCCCCCGCAGTACTGGAGCAGTCGGCGCTCCTCGGTGGGGGCACCGATGCCGTAGGGGTTCTGTACGCAGACCACGGGCGCGATGGCCTGGGCCTCGTCGAGGTGGTGACGTCGGATGTGGGACAGGCCGAGGTGGCGTACGAGTCCGGCCTGGCGGAGCTGTGCGAGGGCGCCGAAGTGGTCGGCGAGGGAGGACTCGGCATGGGACGGGGGCAGGCGCAGGTTGACCAGGTCAAGGTGGTCACGGCCGAGGGTGCGGAGGTTGTCCTCGACCTGTTGGCGCAGTTGCTCGGGGCGTGCCCAGGTCCAGTTGCCGTCGCGGTCCCGGGCGGGCCAGACCTTGGTGGCGAGGAGGAGGTCGTCGGGGTAGGGGGCGAGGTGGTCGCGGATCAGGGCGTTGACGGTGCCCGGGGGGTCGCCGTAGAAGGCGGCGGTGTCCAGGTGGTTGACGCCCAGTTCCCTGGCGCGGCGCAGCAGGGTGGGGGCGCGGTCGGGGGTCAGTCGCATGGCGCCGAGGCCGATGCGGTGCACGGTGTGGTCGGGGAAGTTCCAGTCGCCGGCGTGGGCTGCGCTGTTCATGCTCGGAGTGTGGGCGCGGAATGAGGGGTTTTCCACTTCGTTACCCCGCGCGCCGGTTGCGCGCCCGTGCCCCGGCCGTCCCCACCACCCCCGGTTTCCCGGGAGCCGTCGACCCCTCGCCCCCTCTCCCGGAACGCCCACGGGCCGCCCCGGCGACCGGGCAGGACTCCGGTGCCGTACCGACGCCGGGAACGCGGCCCCACCGTCCCGCCCACACCGGGACCCCTCGGTACTCCCCGAGCCCCTTCCACCCCCTTCCACCTCCGTGGTCACGAGCATGTCCCCGCCCTCTCGTGGAGCCCTGAATCCCACTGTCAACCATTGGTTGACACCTCCAGTGAGGCAACCTACGGTTGACACATGACGACGCAACCCGTTCGGCTCGACGACCTGATCGCGGCCATCAAGAAGAGCCATACCGACACCCTCGAACAACTCTCCAGCGCGGTGATCGCCGCCGACCACCTCGGCGAGGTCGCTGACCACCTCATCGGACACTTCGTGGACCAGGCCCGGCGCTCCGGCGCCTCCTGGACCGAGATCGGCCAGAGCATGGGGGTCACCCGGCAGGCCGCCCAGAAGCGGTTCGTCCCGAAGTCCGACGTGGACCTGGACTCCAGCCAGGGGTTCAGCCGGTTCACCCCCCGGGCCCGCAAGGCGGTGATGGCCTCCCAGGAGGAGGCCCGGGCCGCCGGCAACCACCAGATCAACACCTCTCACCTGGCTCTGGGGCTGCTCAGCGACCCCAGGTCGCTGGCGGCGAAGGCGATCACCGCCCAGCAGGTGACCCTCGACGGGCTACGGGAGGCACTGACCGCGACCCTTCCGCCGGCGGTGGAGGGGGTACCGGACCTGGTGCCCTACGACCAGGGGAGCAAGAAGGCGCTGGAGCTGACCTTCCGGGAGGCACTGCGCCTGGGCCACAACTACGTCGGCACCGAGCACCTCCTGCTGGCCCTGCTGGAACTGGAGGACGGCGAGGGGCCGTTGGCCTCCGAGGGGCTGACCAAGCCGACGACCGAGGAGCACGTACGACAGTTCCTCGCCGAACTGGAGTGAGGGCCGCCGCCACAGGGGTCCCCATGAGGGAGCCGGTGCCCGTGAGGGGCGTGCCGCTCGCAGGAGGCGCACGTCCCCGGGGGCGCCGGCTCCTCGTCCGCTGGCGGGGCACCCCCGTACGCCCGGCCACGGGGCGAGGCCAGGCGACGAGGTGTCAGCGGTAGGTGAGCAACTGGCGCCGGTGGTCGAGGTGTTCGTGGGCGTTGACGGTGACCAGGGTGAGGCCCCGGGAGCCGGCGACGACCTTGCTGACCCCGGTGTTGACCGCGACCGGGTTGAGGCGGGGCCACAACGAGCCGTTCCCGGCGAGCAGTTGGGAGGCGACCGCTGACAGGGGGCCGCCGGAGCTGACCACCAGGGCGGTGCCCCCGGGCGGGGTGAGCCGTGCCGTCTGGGCGAGGGCTCGGTCGACCCGGTCGGCGAAACGGGGGAAGGGCTCGGGATAGTCGCCGTCGTGGTCGCCGGACCACCAGCGGGTGGTGGCCTCCTCGAAGAGGTGTTGGAGGTCGCGGGCGGCCTGCGGGCCCCGGGCGAGTTCGGCGGCCAGCCGGCCCGGGGCGAGGTACTCCGGCCGGTGGGCGGCGAACACCTGGCGGTGGTCGAACTCGTCCCAGCGGCGGTCGACCTCGACCGGGACGGCGGCCCAGTCCGCGCCGGCCACGAGGTGCACGAGGGTCTGCTGGTGCCGGCGCAGCCCTCCGCGTACCAGCAGGTCGGGGGTGAGGCCACGGCGCGCCAGGGAGGCGCCCAGCAGGGTGGCCTGTTCCTGGCCGAGGGGGGTCAGCTCGTCGTAGTCGTCGGCTCCGAAGGAGGCCTGACCGTGCCGGACCAGCAGGAGTACGCTCACGGGTTCACCGTCCCCCGCGTTGCCGTTCGGCCTGGGCGATGACACGCAGGCAGCGGCGTTCCAGCATCCGTACCGCGATCCAGAAGCGGCGGAAGGCGGGGTTGGTGGTCTGCCGGTGGTGGTAGCGGTAGTAGATCTGCTGGCAGATGACGGCGAGTCGGAACAGTCCGAAGACCTCGTAGAAGGCCCACTGGTGGTCGGTGAGGTCGATGCCGGCGCGGTCGGTGTAGTAGCGGACGACCTCGGCGCGGGTGAGCATCCCCTCCACATGGGTGGGTTGGCGTCGGAAGAGGCGGAACATCCAGCCGTCGTCGGCCTGTACCCAGTACGCGAGGGCGCCGCCCAGGTCCATCAGCGGGTCGCCGAGGGTGGCCATCTCCCAGTCGAGCAGCCCCACCGGGCGGGTGGGGTCCTCGGGGTCGAGGACCACGTTGTCCAGGCGGAAGTCGTTGTGGATCAGGCACAGGGGGCGGTCGGCGGGCTGGTGGGTGTCCAGCCAGTTCATGACGCGGGTGAAGGAGCCGACGTTCCAGGTGCGGGCCTTGCGGTAGCGGGTGCTCCAGCCGGACACCTGCCGGGCCACGTAGCCCTCGCCCCGGCCGAGGTCGCCGAGTCCGGCGGCGGTGGGGTCGACGGCGTGCAGCTCGACCAGCAGGTCCAGCACGTTGGTGCACAGTCGCCGTACCTGTTGGGGGGTGAGCCCGAGGTCGGGCGGGAGTTCCTTGCGGGGGATGGGGCCCGGTACGCGTTCCATCACGTAGAACTCGGAGCCGATGACCTCCGGGTCCTGGCAGAAGGCCACCATCGTCGGTACGTGGGGGAAGACGGGGGCCAGCCGGCACTGGATGTGGTACTCGCGGCCCATGTCGTGGGCGCCCCGGGCCTTGGCGCCGGCGGGCGGGCGGCGCAGGATCAGGTCCCGTTCCGGGTAGCGCAGCAGGTACGTCAGGTTGGAGGCGCCGCCGGAGAACTGCCGTACCGAGGGGGCGGCCTCCAGCCCTCGCGGGTCCTCGGCGTGCTCGCGCAGCCAGTGGGCCACGGCGGTGACGTCGAAGGCGTCCTCGGTACGGACCTCGCGGGCGTCGGGGACTCGGTCGGTCACACCATCCTCCTCACCACGGACAGGGGCAGCAGTTTCATGGCGGTGCCGATGGGGGCCCAGGGCCAGGCGGGTACCCGGGCGTTGGTCCGGCGGCGTTCGATGGCGCGGACCATGGCGCGGACGCCGGTGGGGGTGTCGACCATGAACTTCGTACGGTGGGCGACGTGGGCGTTCATCTCGGAGCGGATGTATCCGGGGTAGATGACCGAGACGTCCACGCCGGGGACGCGTTCGGAACGGATGCCCTCGGCGAGGGCGGCGACTCCGGCCTTGCTGGCGGCGTAGGTGGTCATGGCGCGGCGCATTCCCCGCAGGGCGGACACCGAGGAGATCAGCACCAGGTGGCCGCCGCCGCGTTCCCGGAAGTGTTCGAGGGCGGCCTCGGTCTGGGCGAGGGCGCCGACGAAGTTGGTCATGGCGGTCTGCCGGTTGGCGTCGTGGCGGCCGGTGCCGAGGGCGGCGCCCTTGCCGAGGCCGGCGTTGACGATGACCCGGTCCAGGCCGCCGAGGGTGTCGGCGAGTTGGCGTACCACGGTGAACGGCGCCTCGGGATCGGTGACGTCGAGGGCGGCGATCTCGATACGGCGGTCGGGGTGGCGGGCGCGGAGTTCGTCGCGCAGCCGCTCCAGGCGTTCGACGCGGCGGGCGCACAGGGCCAGGTCCCAGCCGAGGGCGGCGAACTGGCGGGCCATCTCCTCGCCGAGGCCGGAGGAGGCGCCGGTGATCAGACAGGTGCCCCGGCTCATGCGGTGCCTCCCGGCGATGTCGTGTCGTGCGCGGCACTGGACGCACCCTCGGATGCGGCGTCGGATACGGCGTCGGACGGGGCGCCGGGCGGCTGGTCGGGGGTGGTGGTGTCGCTCCGGGCGGCGGTCCGTCGCGCCTCGGCCTGGACGCGGGCGCCGAACTGGCGCATCTGGCGGTGGTAGAGGGGGGACAGGAGGCGTTTGGCCCAGTAGGCGCGGCGGCCGGCGCGGTCGGTGAGGATCATCGGGCGGCGGCGGTCGACGCCGTGCAGGACGCGGGCGGCGATCTCCTCGGCGCTGTGCGGGGCCCTGGTGATCAGCTTGGTGGCGATGGTCTCCATCAGGGGGTCGCTGCCGGGCAGGGAGCGGGCGAGGTTGGTACGGAAGAAGGAGGGGCACACCACCGAGCAGGTCACCCCGTGGGGTTCGAGTTCGTGGCGGAGGGTCTCGCTGAGCGCGACCACGGCGGCCTTGACGGCGTTGTAGCTGCTCATGGCGGGCGGGTGGACCAGCCCGGCCAGGGACGCGGTGTTGACCAGGTGGCCGTGGCCCTGGCTCTTGAACAGCGGGGTGAAGGTGCGGCAGCCGCGTACCACCCCGAACAGGTTGATCTCGGTGACCCACCGCCAGTCGTCGACGGTGAGGGTGTCCACCCTGCCGCCGGCGGCGACCCCGGCGTTGTTGACCAGGATGTCGAGGCCGTCCCAGCGTTCGGTGGCCCAGCTGAGGGCGCGCTGCCAGTCGGCGTCGGAGGTGACGTCCAGGGGGAGGTAGCTGGCGCCGTCGGGGAGGTTGTCGGGCGGGGTCGGGGACCGGTCGGTGACCAGGAGTTGGGCGCCGCGTCGGGCGTAGGCGGCGGCGAGGGCGGCGCCCAGGCCGGAGGCGGCGCCGGTGATCAGGACGCGCTGGGTCATCGGGTCGCTCCGTGGGCGGTGAGTTCCAGTCGGGCGATGAGTCCTCGGTGGACCTCGTCGGGGCCGTCGGCGAGCCGCAGGGCGCGGGCGTTGGTCCAGGCGGCGGCGAGGGGGAAGTCGTCGGACAGGCCGGCTCCGCCGTGGAGTTGGATGGCCAGGTCGATGACCTGTTGGGCCATGGCGGGGGCGGCGACCTTGATCTGGCTGACCTCGCTGAGGGCGTTGCCGGGTCCGCCGACGTCGAGTTTCCAGGCGGTGTGGAGGACCAGGAGCCGGGCGGAGTCGATGGCGATCCGGGCGTCGGCGATACGTTCGCGGTTGCCGCCGAGGTTGGCCAGGGGCTTGCCGAAGGCGGTGCGGGACAGGGCGCGTTGGCAGGCGAGTTCGAGGGCCTTCTCGGCGAGTCCGACCAGTCTCATGCAGTGGTGTACGCGGCCGGGTCCGAGGCGTCCCTGGGCGATCTCGAAGGCGCGGCCGGGGCCGGCGATGATGTTGCCGACCGGTACGCGTACGTCGGTGAAGGACACCTCGCCGTGGCCGTGGGGTTCGTCGTGGACGCCCATGGTGGACAGCATCCGCTCGACCCGTACGCCGGGGGTGTCCCGGGGGACGAGGACCATGGAGTGGCGGTGGTGGCGGTCGGCGTCGGGGTGGGTGAGGCCCATGACGATGAGGAGCCGGCAGTCGGGGTGGCCGACTCCGGTGGACCACCACTTGCGGCCGTTGAGGACGACCTCGTCGCCGTCGATCTCGGCGCGCAGCTCCATGGTGGTGGCGTCGGAGGAGGCGACGTCGGGTTCGGTCATGCAGAAGGCGCTGCGGATACGGGCGTCGAGGAGGGGTTCGAGCCAGCGTCGGCGTTGTTCCTCGTCGCCGTACTTGAGCAGCACCTCCATGTTGCCGGTGTCGGGGGCGTTGCAGTTGAGGACGTGGGGGGCGAGGAAGGAGCGTCCGGTGACCTCGGCGATGGGGGCGTAGTCGAGGTTGGTGAGTCCGGTGCCGCCGTCGGTGCCGTACCGGCGGGCGTAGGCGGCGCTGGGGGCGCCCTCGTGGTCGGGGGGCAGGAAGAGGTTCCACAGTCCCTGGGCGCGGGCCTTGGCGCGGAGCTGGTCGATGAGGGGCAGGGGCTGCCAGGGGTCGCCGTCGCCGTGGCGGAGGGCGGCGACCTGGCGGTGGTAGTCGGCTTCGACGGGTTCGATCTCGGCTTCGACGAAGGCGCGTACCCGGGCGGTGAAGTCGGCGGCGCGGGGGCTGGGGGCGAAGTCCATGGGAGTTGACCGTAGCGGCCTACTGAGCAATGCTCAATAGCGTGAGTCAGGGATCACCGCGCCGCGCCCGTACCCGGATGTCGCCCCAGGAGCGCCGACGCCAGCTGCTCGGCATCGGGCTGAGCAAGCTGGTGGAGCGGCCCATCCAGGACCTGTCCGTCGACGAGGTGGCCCGGGAGGCGGGCATCTCGCGGGGGCTGCTGTTCCACTACTTCCCCAGCAAGACCGCCTACCACGAGGAGGTCACGGCGGCGGCGGTGCGCCGGGTGATGCGCAACACCGCGCCGGACGAGGGGGTCACCGGCGAGGAGGGGCTCGCCCAGTTCGTACGTCGGTTCTTCGCACAGGTCGAGCGGCGCCGGGAGTTCTACCTGGCGCTGGTGTTCGGCAGCGGGGTGGTGTCCCTGGGCGGGGACCGGGTGGACAGTCTGCGGATGACCATCGCCCAGCGGGTGGTGGCCACCCTGGGGCTGGAGGAGTCGGCCGAGGGCACCGTCCACGCCTGGGCGGCCTACGTCGAGGACCGGGCGCTGCGCTGGTCGGCGCCCCCTCCGGCGGAGCGGACCCGGGGGCTGGACACGGAGGTGCGCCACTGTGTGGCGGCGTTGCGGGCGCTGCTGGCCGTCGACTGAGGGGCCCGGTCAGCGCGGGGTGGGCGGGCCGGGGGTCACGACCCGAGCAGTCGGGCGGCGTTGTGGTGGCAGACGGCCCGGAGCCAGTCCTCGCCCAGCCCGGTGTCCCGTAGGGCGTACAGGGCGTCGACGTACCGGTAGGGGATGTTGGGGAAGTCGGTGCCCAGCAGTACGCGGTCCCCGAGCTGTTCCAGCCGGGGCAGCGCGCGGCGGGGGAAGGGGCCCCACTCCTCGGTGAAGGGGGTGAAGGCCATGGTGGTGTCGAGGGTGACGTGGGGGTGCCGTTCGGCCAGGTCGAGGAACTCCTCGTACTCCGGTGCCCCGAGGTGGGCGACGACCAGCGCCAGCCGGGGGTGGCGGGCCAGCAGCCGCTCGACGGGGGCGGGGCCGGTGTGGGCGCCGGGTACCGGGCCGGAGCCGCAGTGGGTGACCACCGGTACCCCGGCTTCGGCCAACAGCCCCCAGGCGGCGTCCAGTTGGGGGTCGAGGGGGTCGAAGCGCCCGACCTGGAGGTGGCACTTGAAGACGCGGGCCCCCTGTTCCAGGGCGCGGCGTACGTCGTCCTCCGCGCTGGGTTCGGCGTAGAAGGTGGCGCTGTGCAGGCAGTCGGGGGTGCGGGCGGCGAACTCGGCGGCCCAGTCGTTGAGCCAGCGCGCCATGTCGGGCCGGTGGGGGTACAGCAGCGAGGTGAAGGCCCGTACGCCGAAGCTCCTGAGGATGTCGACCCGTCGGGGCTCGGGCAGCCGGTAGGTGATGGGCCACTCCCGTCCGATCATGGGTCCGGCGGCGTCGAAGTAAGCCCACACCTTGGCCAGTACCCGTTGGGGCATGAAGTGGGTGTGGATGTCGATGAGCCCGTCGAGGCCCAACTCCTCGCGGAACGCGGCGACTTCGGCCGCCTCCGCCGCGAGTGCGGGTTCCGTCGCGTCACTCGGGGCGTGCGCCTCCCCCATGTCGCCCTCCTCCGTCGCCGGCCGTCCGGGCCGGGCCGCTCGTTGGCCACCGCCGGCCGAGCCTACCGACCTCCCCCTTCCCCCGGTGCGGCCACCGCCGGTCGCCGCCCGCGCGTGGCCGGCCCCGATTAACGGCCGCTAACATGGCGGCGCCCCGGGGGGTGTTCGGGAGCGGTGGGGAGCCCACCGGGAGCCGTACCGCCTCCAGACCGGCCAGACGAGGACGTGACGATGAGTACCGCCTTTCCCCTGACCCGTAGACCCGACCCGCTTCCCGAGGCGGAGCGGGAGGCCGTACTGAGGGCTCCCGGGTTCGGCCGGCACTTCACCGACCACATGGCGGTGGCCACCTGGACCCCCGACCGGGGGTGGCACGGCCGCCGGATCGGTCCACGGGAGCCGTTCTCCCTGGACCCCAGCTCCGCCGTGCTCCACTACGGCCAGGAGGTTTTCGAGGGCCTCAAGGCCTACCGGCACCCCGACGGCGGCGTCCGGCTGTTCCGGCCGGAGGTCAACGCCCGCCGTTTCGCCCGGTCCGCCCGGCGGCTGGCGCTGCCGGAGCTGCCCGAGGAGGACTTCCTCGCCAGCATCGAGGAGCTGGTACGGGCCGACGAACCGTGGGTGCCCTCCCCCACCGGCGAGGAGAGCCTCTACCTGCGGCCGTTCATGTTCGCCTCCGAGGGCTTCCTCGGGGTGCGCCCGGCCACCGAGGTCACCTACGCGGTGCTGGCCAGCCCGGCCGGACCGTACTTCCCCTCGGGGGTCACCGGGGTGACCCTGTGGATCTCGACGACCTACGCCCGCGCCGCCGAGGGCGGTACCGGGCCCGCCAAGTGCGGCAGCAACTACGCGGCCGGGCTCGCCGCCCAGGTCGAGGCCCGGGAGCACGGCTGCGAGCAGGTGATGTACCTGGACAGCGCCGGCCGGGGCACCGTGGAGGAGTCCGGCACCATGAACCTGTGCCTGGTCACCTCCGAAGGGCAGTTGGTCACCCCCGAGTTGGGCACCATCCTGGAGGGCGTCACCCGCGACACCATCCTGACCCTGGCCGGCGACCACGGGCTCACCCCGGTGGAACGGCGGGTCACCCTGGAGGAGCTGCGGTCCGGGGCGGCCGACGGCACCGTCACCGAGGTCTTCGCCGCCGGCACCGCCGCCGTGGTCACCCCGGTCGTCGGGTTCCGGGGCGCCTCGGAGGAGGGCGAGTACGGGTTCACCGTCGGCGACGGCTCGCCCGGCCCGTACACCGTGGCCCTCCGCCAACACGTCACGGACATCCAGTACGGCCGGGCCGAGGACACCCACGGCTGGCTGCGCCGGGTGCTGTGACCCGTCGCGAACTCCTCGCGGTCACCCACACGCCGGTGGTGGCCGGCCCCGGTGGGCAGCCGCCGCCCCGGGCGGCGCCCCGTGCGACCGGGCGCTGTCGTGGGCGCCAGCGTCGACGGGACCCCGCGCCGTGGGCGCCGCGCCTGACTGGACCTGCCCTGTGACCCGTCGCGTCCGCCGTGCGGGCGCCATACGGGGCGCCGTGGGGATCAACGGGGCGCGGCCGGGGTGACCAGGACGACCTTGCCGACGACCGTACGGGACTCGGCGAGTTCCATCGCCCGGGCCGCCTCGGCCAACGGCACCCGGGCCGCGACCTGGGCGGTGAGCACACCGTCGGCGAGCAGCTCCAGCACGGCGGTGAGGTCCTCGCGCAGCCGGGCCTGGAAGGCCCGCCGACGCCGGTGTCCGGCCCAGATGTTGTAGAAGGTGGCGCGGCGGCCGTTGGGCGCCAGGTTCCACCACAGCAGCCGACCGAACAGGGCGAGGATCGGCGCCTTGGACGAGCCGGCCTCGTCCCTGGTCGAGGCGCTGCCGTAGGACACCAGGGTGCCGCCGGGGGCCAGCAGCCGCCAGGAGTCCACGATGCCGGGGCCGCCGATGTGGTCGAACACCGCGTCGACGCCGGCCGGGGCGAGGGCGCGAACCCTCGCGTTGAGGTCGGGGTCGCGGTAGTCCACGGGTTCGGCGCCCAGCGCCCGTACCGCCTCGGCGTGCCGGGGTGAGCAGGTGCCGATGACCCGGACGCCGGCGTGCCGGGCGAGTTGGACCAGGGTGCTGCCCACGCCGCCGTTCGCCCCGTGCACCAGGATCGTCTGGCCGGGACGGATGGCGGCCCGGCGGTGCAGCATCGACCAGGCGGTGATGCCGTTCACCACCAGGGTCTCGGCCTCGGCCGGGTCGACGCCCTCGGGTACGGGCACCAGGTCGGCGGCGTCCAGCAGCAGGGCCTCGGTCCAGGCGCCGACCTTGGTCAGCGCGGCGACCCGGCGGCCGACCAGGGAGGGGTCCGCGCCCTCACCCACGGCGGCGACCACTCCCACGCAGTCGTAGCCGGGCACGAAGGGGAACGGCGGCTGGTCGAAGTACTTGCCCCGACGCATCTGTTGTTCGGCGAACGAGACGCCGCTGGCCTCCACGCGTACCAGCGCCTGCCCCGGTCCGGGCGGGCCGACCGTCCGTCGGCGGGTACGCAGGCCGGAGGGCTCCACCACTCCGGGCAGGACGATCTCGGTGGCCGTCACGTCAGCGGCGCGGCCGGCGCGGTCGAGCGAGGGGGTGTGGTTCCTCATGACGGATCTCCTTCGTAACTGACTGGTCAATCACTTGTCGGGGCCGAAGAGAACGGGCCCTGTCCGGGCCCGCTCGAAAGGGCTCCCACCCGGTGCGACCTCGACGCACCGGGGCGGTTCCTACGGCGCGGTGTCCTCCGGGTCCACCGGTTCCACGTGGCGTATGCCGGCGGTGAGCACCCCCACCCACGGCTCGTCCAGCCGCTCCAGACCGGTGGTGACGATCAGATGGCACAACTGGCCGGTGGCCATGAACCGTTGGACCTCGACGTCCTCGGCCCCCGACCTGCTCCGCACCGCCTCCACCATGCCGCCCAGCCCCCGCTGCACGGCCTGCCGAATCTCCGGCACCTCGCAGGCGCTCTGGGCGTGCACCTGGAGCATCATCAGGTCCCGGTCGGCGATGAGTTCGGCGTACGCCTGCCCCATCGCCGACAGCACCTCCTCGGGGGAGTCCCCCTCGGCGCGGTCGGCACCCTCCAGTACGGCCGTACGGACCCTCTCGTGGCAGTGCTCCAGGGCGGCGACGAACAGCCCCAACTTGTCGCGGAACAGCCGGAACACATAGGCCGGGGAGATGCCCGCCGCCGAGGCCACCTCGGTCACCGGAGTGGCGTGGTACCCGGTCCTCGCGAACGCGCCCACGGCCGCCCGCACCACCCGCGCCCGTTGCGCCTCCGCGGTCGAGCGCGCGCCCGACGTCTGCCTCACCTGGTCCGTACTCATGTGAGTGATTGAACACTCACAACCGTCGCCTGTCAACGCCAGACCCCGGAGACCTGAACCACCGGGGCCCCAACCACCCGCTCCACCAGGGAAGTCGAGCCCGTCCCGGCCGAGGGACAAGGCCGGGCGCCCCCACCTGGTGAGGGCTCCCTACATCGCGCCCCTGCCGGTGGAGGGAGCACGGGTGGACGGCGGGCCCTGCCGCCGAAGGGCGGGCCGTGGCGGGTACGGGGACGGTCACGCGCGGGAGGCGACCAGCCTGAGCGCGGCCTCCCGTGCCCGGTCGGCCGCCGCCGGCCCGCGTACCGGGTCCGGCGCCTCGGAGAGGAAGACCAGCGCCAGCATCAGGGCGGCGTCCAGCCGGGCCACCCACAGGCGGGGGTCACCCTCCGACGGCACCTCCGCCCACCGCCCGTAGCCCCTGCGGACCGCCTCCGGGTCGAGACCGTTCTCCGGGTGGCGGGCGTACTCGGCCAGCCGCCCGAACTCCAACGGGGCGGGCCCCAGCAGGGCGTTCGACCAGTCCAGCAGGGCGTCGACCCGCCCCTGCCGGGACCGGAGGTTGTCGGCGCGGACGTCGAGGTGGAGGAGGCCGCCCGCCGGGAGGTCGCCGAGGCGGCCGGCGACGAGGGACGCGTCCGGTGGGCCGGGCCAGTCGTCCACCCACCGGCCGACCTCGGCCCAACGGCGCCCGATACGCGCGGTGACCGCCCTCGCGGTGGACACCCCCTCCGCCGCGACGGGAACCAGGCGCGGCGGCGGCACCCGGTGGAGGCGCGCCAGCAGCTCCCCGAGCGCGACGGGGTCGGGGGGCGAACCGTCGTCGGGGACGTACTCGGACAGCAGCACGTCCGGGCCGACCCCCTCCGCCAGCACCAGTTCCCTCGGTCGGGCGACGGGCAGACCGTGGGCGGCCAGGTGTCGCGCGATCCGGTACTCCTGCGTCAGGAGCGCCCGGGTGTCGACGTGGGGGTCGTTGGCGTTCGCCTCGTACCGCCCCCGCGCGACCCGTACGGCGACGGGGCGACCGTCGCGCCCCCGGGCACGGTAGACGGAGAACTCCAGCCCCCTGCCCACCAGTTGCGGGTCACTCAGACCCCGCCGTTCGGCGAGGTCCTCCCATCCGGCGAAACACCCAGCGGTCACGCGCGCCCCCGAGGTCGTGTGGTCGTCGACACCACTCTGCCCGGCGCCGAGGAGAACGCGGGGTGACCTGTCCCGGCGAAAGCCGAACCACGAGAAGCGATCGACCCGGGTGGTGCGGACGGTGGGTGAGGGGACGGGTGGAGACGGCCAACGTCCGGCCCCTCCACCCGTCCGAGAGATCCACCGGGCAGCGTGCTCTGAGGGCATCACTGGCGGGGGCCGGGCCGGCACGCCGGGGTGGCCACCCCGCCCGGCCGCTTCCGCCGTACCCGCGCTCACGCGGTGGCGACGGTCGGCGGACGTCCTCGCAGTCCGGGAGCGAGCGCCAGGGTGACGGTGACGGAGGCGACGGCCATGGCCGTCATCGCGAGCGCGGGGGTGGTGAGTTCGGCGACGGCACCCGCGAGGAGGGCGCCGACTCCCTGAAGGGTGAGCATCCCGGAGGAGTGCAGGCCGAGGGCCTGGCCGCTCAGTTCGTCGGGCGTCAGCAGCATCAGGCGTTCCTGGAGCAGCAGGCTCGCCGCGAAGCCGACGGAGGACAGGGTGACAGCGGCCAACGCGAGGGGAAGCCCCGGTTCCGTGAAGAACAACAGATACGGCACGGCGAGCAGCAACCGCAGGGGGGCGCCGAGGCGTTCCCGCCAGCGCAGCGGGAGGAAACGCCCGGCGAGCACGTCGCCGACGAACATACCGAGCGCGGCACACGCGAAGAGCGTTCCCGCGTGTGCGGGGGCATAGGAGACGTAGAGGGATTCGCAGCCCACGACGAGTCCGTTGGGCACCCACAGCGCCAGGTAGACGTAGCGCCGGGGCACGGAGGACCACAGCCGTACGTTGACCCGCCAGGTGGCGGCGGCCGACGGGCGACCGACGGCCCGGGGCGGGCGGTCGGTGAGGCCGAGGCGGGCGACGGCCACGGCGGCCACGTACAGCGACGCGCCGACGAGCAGCGCGCCACGTGGCGACAGCCAGACGACGAGGACGCCGCCGAGGGCGTAGCCGGAGACCTGAAGGATGCCGGCGGCCATGTTGAACACCGAACGCCCCAGCAGGTAGCCGTCCCTGGTGAGGATTTCGTTGAGCAGTCCGTAGCGGAGCCCGCCTCCGACGGAGGCGATCAGCCCCTGGACCGCCAGGACCGCGAAGACCGCCCACACCGGCAGCCCCGGAACGGCCTGGACGGCGACGGCCACCGCGAAAGCCAGGGTGATCCTGGTCATCGCGGTGCGTGGGCGGAGCCGGTCGGCGGCCGACAGCAGGGTGGCCGCGCCGACGACCTGCGCGAGGGAGGGCCCGAACATGGCGAGGGCGGAGAGCAGTGGGGAGCCGGTGGTGGAGTGGACCAGGGTGCCGAGGGCCAGTCCGCTCACCGTGGAGGCGGCTACCGACAGTGCGCTGGTGGCGAAGAGCGGTACGAACTCCGGGGTGCGGAACAGTTCTCGGTAGGTGCGCATGACGGGGAGTGTCCGAGGGGTCGCCGGGGCGGGGTTAGTGTTTCGCGCGGAGGCGAAACGATGGGACTGTGGCTGCTGGACGCGGACACCCTGGCGCGCGGCCGGTTCGTGATCTCGCCCTTGTCCGAGACCGTGGCCGCCCTGATCGACCTGGAGGAGGCCGTCGCCTCCCACCCGGCGCGGCGGAAGTGGTTGGCGGCCCATCTGCCCGCCTACCGCGAGCGGTTGGCCCGCGACCCGGTCGCGGCGGCCGTGGTGCGAGCCGGGCTCCGGTACGGCTGGATCGCCGACTTCCTCACCCCGGTCCCGGTGGGCGACGGCGTACCGCACGTCGACGAGGAACTGCGGCGCGTGAGAACCACGCCGCCCGCGACCGCCCGCGCCGACCTGGTGACCGCGCTGGGGGGCGGCTCCCTCGCCGGCGCGCTGCGCCGCGACGACCTCCCCGAACGCTCAGCCGCCCTGCTGGAGTGGGTGTGGACCCGGACCGTGCTGCCCGACTGGGAGCGGCGCCGCCGCGTCCTGGAGGCCGATGTCGTCTCCCGCACCCGGCAGTTGAGCGACGGCGGCTGGGCCACGGCCCTCGACGGTCTACGCCCCCGCACCCGCTGGCTGGGCGAGGGCCGACTGCGGATCAACGCGCACGACCTCCCACCCCGCGACATCGCCGGCGCGCAGCTCCTGTTCGTCCCCGTCACCCCGAGCCGTGGCTGGGTGACCTGGGACGAGCCCCACCGGTACGCCCTGGTGTACCCCTGCTCGGGCGTACTGTCCGGGGAGGAGGACCGTTCGACGCCCCAGGCACTGGGCGCCCTGCTCGGGGCGGGGCGGGCGCGGATCCTCGCCCTCCTGGGCACACCGATGAGCACCACCCAGCTGGTGGCCCTGACCGGGCTGTCCCTGGGCTCGGTGGGACGGCATCTGAGGATCCTGCTGGACGCGGGCCTCCTCCGACGTCGCCGCGCGGGGCGGTCGGTGCTGTACTACCGGACCGAGGCGGGCGATGTGCTGGTCGAGACGGTCCGGCACGACCGGTCACCGCCCGATGGCGCGGCGCCCTCTCCCCAGCCACGGTCACCGTAGGCCCGTGACCTGGTGGTTCGGGCGGGCAACCCGGCCGGGCGCGGTCGCGGGTCGGCTGGGAACGGGGCCGCGCGGCGGGTCGGCCGAGGGCGGCCGGCACGCACGGCCGGGCCCCACTCCGTGACCTCAGACACTCCTGCAAGCGAAGCGCTTGCAATTGTTAGCAGGCGGGTGCACCCTTGCGGACATGGCCTCACTGAACGGACTGGGCGAGTTCCTGCGGGAGCAGCGGCGGACGGCGAAGTTGTCGTTGCGGCAACTCGCTGACGCCGCCGGGGTGTCCAATCCGTACCTGAGCCAGATCGAGCGGGGGCTGCGCAAGCCCAGCGCGGAGATCCTGCAACAGCTGGCGAAGGCGTTGCGGATCTCGGCCGAGACGCTCTATGTGCAGGCCGGGATTCTGGACGAACGGGAGCGGGAGGAACTCGCGGTGCCGGCGGCGGTGCTCGCCGACCCGACGATCACCGAGCAGCAGAAGCAGGCGCTGCTCCAGATCTACACCTCCTTCCGGGAGCAGAACGGCCACAACCCGGCGCAGCGGGAGGGGAGTTCGGCGAAGGCGGCGAACCCCGGGGAGCCCTCGGACGGCGACCTCGACCCGGCCGGCCCCTCGAACGGGAGTCGGGGCCCTGACAACGCCACGGGGACCGAGATGCGGCGCGAGGGCGGATGAGCGCGGTAGAACGCGTACATCGCCAACTCGGAACGTAAGCAAGCGAACACAGACAGACGTAGAGCCACAGGGAGGGTTCCCATGCCCATCGCCAACGACATCCGCAAGTCCCTCAGCGACCCGACCCCGCTGTACTTCGCGGCCGGGGTGATCGACAAGATCCGCGAGGAGGCTCCCGGGCGCATCGCCGCCGTGCGGGCCACCGACACCAAGGAACTCCAGGACAAGTTCAACCAGCAGGCCAAGGCCACCCAGGCGCGGGTCTCCGGGGTGCTGGACGACCTGGACGCGGACCTGAAGAAGCTGCGTGAGCAGGCGCAGACCCTCGCTCTGCAGAGCGTCGGGGTGGCGGCGGAGTACGCGGTGAAGGCCCGGGAGGCCTACGACGACCTGGCCCAGCGCGGCCGGGGCGCGGTGCGTACCTGGCGGGGCGAGGAGGAGGCCCCGTCGGTGACCGTGGAGCGTGAGCCGGTCACCGTGGTGGAGCCCCGGGTGGCCCAGGAGCCCACCGGTGCCGGCACCAAGAGCGGGAGCGCCACCGCCTCGGGTGCCACCAAGCCGGCGAACGGCACCAAGGCCGGGTCGACCACCGGTTCCAGTGGTGGGGCGACCACCCGGAAGGCCACCGCCAAGAAGGCCACCGGCACCCGGAAGACCACCCCGAAGTCGACCGGTACCACCAACAAGGCCGGTGCCACCGACAAGGCGACGACGGCCAAGGCCACCAAGAAGACCGGCGGTCAGAACACCTCCTCCTGACCCTCACCCACTGGTCCCCGTACCGGGACCGGTGGTGACGCCGGGCCGCCCCCGCACTCCGGTGCCGGGCGGTCCGGCGTCACCGTTTCCGGGCCGTTTCCGCGCCCCGTCCGCCGCCGCCTCCGTGCCGTGTTCGCGCCGTGTTCGCGCCGTGTTCGCGGTATGTCGGCGGTATGTCGGTGGCGGCCCCGGTACGGGCGGCGTGCCCGGCGGTCGGGGCGGGTACGGTGGCAGAAGCCAGATGGAGCCGGAGGTGCCTCGCACGATGGAAAGCCCGCTGATTCAGAACGTCTACAGCCTGTTCGGCTGGCTGGTGCTGGCCATGTTCCTGTTCGCCGTCTTCTGCTTCGTGGACGCGCTGATCCGGCGGGAGGACGCCTTCCGGGCCACGGACAAGCAGACCAAGGTCTTCTGGCTGATCATGCTGGGCGTGGTGATGGTGGTCCATCTGCTGCCCCTCGGGCTGTTCTTCCTCCAGATCGCCGGGTTGATCGCCAACATCGTCTACATGGTGGACGTACGTCCCGCCGTGCGGGAGGTCAGCCGGGGACGGGGCAGCGGCGGCTGGGGCCGGCGCGGCGGTTCCAGCAGTGACGGACCGTACGGGCCCTTCAACGGGCGCTGACCCGGGCCGGACGGCCCCTGGCGCGAGGCGCCCCGGCTTCCCGGAGGCCGCTTCAGCTCTCCAGCAGCAGGGCGGCCATGTCGTCGGTGAGTTCGCCCCCGTTCAGCTGGTGCACCTCCGACAGCACGGCGTCCAGCAGCCGTTCGCCCCTGGTGCCCTCGGCCATGGTGCCGGCCACCAGTTCCACCAGGCCCTCCTGCCCCAGTCGGGCGCGGCCCTCGCCGACGTGCCCCTCGATGAGGCCGTCGGTGTACATCAGCAGCGCCCAGTCGTGGTCCAGGGTGACCGGTTCGCAGGTCCACTCGTACGCCGGCAGCAGGCCCAGCGCCGGACCGCTGTTGCGGTAGCTCAGCGCGCGCACCCCGCCCCGGCCGTCGGCCAGCAGGGGTGAGGGGTGGCCGGCCAGGCAGACCTGGGCGGCGCCCTGGTCCGGGTCGATGTCCACGGTGCACAGGGTCGCGAAGATCTCCTCGCTGGACCGCTCGTGTTCCAGCACCTGCTGGAGGGTGCCGAGCAGGTGTTCCCCGCTGAGTCCGGCGAAGGTCAGGGTCCGCCAGGCGATGCGCAGTTCGACCCCGAGGGCGGCCTCGTCCGGGCCGTGGCCGCACACGTCACCGATCATGGCGTGCACGGTGCCGTCCGGGGTACGCACGGTGTCGTAGAAGTCGCCGCCGAGCAGGGCTCTCTCCCGCCCGGGGCGGTACCGGGAGGCGAACCTCAGCCGGGAGCCGTCCAGCAGGGGGGTGGGCAGCAGTCCCCGTTCCAGTCGGGCGTTCTCCTGGGCGTGCAGCCGTGACTCGGTCAGTTGCCGTTGGGCGAGGTCGGCCCGCTTGCGTTCCACCGCGTAGCGGATCACCCGGTTCAGCAGCCGGCCGTCCAACTCGTCGCGGAACAGGTAGTCCTGGGCGCCCACCCGTACGGCCTCGGCGGCCAGTTCGGCGTCGCTGCCGTCGGCGAGGGCCAGCACCGCGTGCCGGGGTGCCATCCGCAGCACCCTGCGCAGGGTCGCCAACTCGTCGGTGTCCGGCTCCTGTTGGGCGGCGGGCGCCTCGGCGGACTCGGGCGTACCGGCGGCCTGCGCCCCGTGTTCCGGCAGCGCCAGGTCCAGCAGGATGCAGTGCACGTCGTCGGTCAGCAGCCGCTCGACCTCGGTGAGGTTGCGGGCGGTACGGACACGGGCCGGCTTGCCGGTCGGGTCCAGCATCTCCGGCAGGTCGAGGGTGCGCTCCGGGTCGTCCTCCACCACCAGCAGGGTCAACGGTGAGGGGAGGGCGGACGGCGCGTGGGGCGCGGCCTCGGGATCGGTGGACTGCCGGGGTATGGCCCGTAGGGGCTTGGCCGTGGTCTCACCTCGCCGCACAGGCATACGCATCGCTCCGTTCCTCTTCCTTCCCCGAGCCCCTCCCCCGAGCGGCACCGTTCCGGTCGCCGTGCGTCGGTGGCGCGGCTCGTCCCTGGATCGGGGAAGCACAGGTGTGACGCGCACCGTCTTTCGCGGGTGACCATAACGGCACCGGGGCTTCGGAGGGAATGCCCCCTCACAGGCCGTGGGCATATGCCCCTGGTCAACGGGCAGTTGAGGCCCGAACATGACCAAGGTCACCTTCACCAAGCACCCACAGGGTGCCCACCGAACCTCTCACACCCCCCGATCGGTGACCGAGCCAGGGCACCGGCAACGAGGACCCCACGACTCCCCCACGAGGACGGGCCCGCGTCGCGGGGGAGGACCTCGGCGTACCGGCCCGGGCGTCAACCAGCCCTGGGGCGACCGGTTCAAAGTCCCCCTCGGAGGAGGGGAGTTGCTCGATGTGAGGGCCACACGAAGGGCGGCGTACGCGGGTTGACCGGCGTGAGAAGTGCGGCGGCGCGGTGGTTTCCGTGTTCATCGCGCCGGGTGGAGCTGCTGAACGGGGGCGCCGCGGTGTTGCATGAGGTCCCGGAGTTCGGAGAGCGGACGCCGCGCCGTGTAGGTGAACGGGCGGTGCGGCTCGCTTCCCGACGCTTCCGCCCACCCCCCCCCTGGGCCCGCCCCAGGGCGGATGTGCGGGGCGGCCCCAGCCCGGATCGGGACCGGAGTCGCGAGACCACACCGAACAGTTCCTGGAAGGCGCCATGAGCATGACCTTGAGGAGCCGTCCGCAGGCAACGGCTCCAGCGGCCCCCGTGAGTTCCGTGCGGCGGAGCCGAGGTGGTCGGCACACAGGCGGAAGGAGCGGCCCCGTCCGCACCGTGCACGGGCGGGTTCTCCCCTGGGACACGGGGGTGCTCCGCTCCGTGGTGTCCTCCTCACGTGGGTGGACGGTCGTACTGGCCGCGGTGCTCACGACGGTGGGCTGTTCGAGCTCCCCGGAGTACCGACCGCCGAAGTCCACCCCGACGCCGTCCAGTTCTCCGAGTGCCACCAAGGCCTCGGCTTTCTGCCTCGGCCTCTCCACCTACGAGGTGCACGTCGTCTTCTTCCGGGCCGAGGTGGCCAAAGCCCTCCACGGAAATCCGCTGGACATGAAGGACCTGCGGCGCAGGGCCACGATGATCTCTTACCTAGCCAAGCCGATGAAGGCCAGCACACCACCGGAGGTCGCCGACGACTTCCGTGTGGTGAACAAGGCGGTCGACACCACGGCGGGCAGGCTGAAGGCGGGTGCGCGGGTCAAGGACATCGTCGACCCGGTGTACAACGAGCGCGTCAAGGCCGCCACTGACGCGCTGAACCGGTACGAGTGCGAAGGACAGGCCCGTTGACGGCCAAGCACGGCCCCACCACCCCCGGACGCCGGGGCACCGACTGCGGAAGGGCGTGGCACTTGGCGGTGCCACCGGCGAACTTGACGTGCGCTGCTTGGACTTGGGATGAGACTCCGTGGGAGTCCGTACCGTCCGGGCGCGGGGCAGCGCGGCCGTCGCCGCGCTGGAGAACGGCAGCGCCAGCGCCGAGCGAGTCGCCGTCACGCGCGCCGAGTGGGAAGTCACTCACGGGCCGGCTCCCACCACAGCGCGGACAGCTCTTCGGCTGATGGTCGACACGGTCCGCCGGATGACCGCCGCCCTCCAGCACGTACAGGCGTCACCCGCGACGACTACGAACTCGCCACCGGGACGAGGTGCCGTGATGTCCCCGGACCGCCCTGACGGGCGCACACCGCCCGACGGCGGCTCGCGGTCCTGCCGTCTGGATCGGGCCCGGACGAGGGGCGGTGACGGTCAGCCCACCACCATCCACGTCGCCCGCACCGGTGGCGCGCACGTCACCGCGGCCGACGTCCGGTGGATGCACGACCGTCTCGACCCCCGGGAGGACCAGTGACCGGCATCGTCATCATCGCCTCCGTCGTCGCGGTCGCCGTCGGCTGGTCCCTGTGGAGAGTGGCAACGGACCCAACGCTGACCATCTGGCCCGTTGTCTTCGCCGAGCTCGGCTTCATCCAGATTCCCGTCAGCGGTGTGATCTGGCACGACCACCCAGCTCTGGCCGTGTTCACCTGGGCTATGGGCGTCTTCCACTGCGGGCTCTCCGTTCACCTCTACCGGCGTCCGCCTCCCAGCCCCCCAACAGACGACCAGACCCGATGAAGGGTCCCAGGGTGTGTCGTTCGGATGTTGGGAGATCAGGGAGCGCGTTCTGGTGTGGTGGGCCGTGGGGCACAGCAGGGCGGAGGAGGAGTCGATGCAGCGCATCGGCGGCAGCGGCCCACGGCGACCTACAGCGACAACGCGGCGAGGTGCGGCACGCTCGGTGACACCGCACGCGAGCCTCGCGGTGATCCGAACGACACACCCTAGTCCGGGCGTACCACGCCCAGGATCGGCAGCGAACCGGCTCCGGCGAGGGTGATCTGCCGGCCGGTGCGCGGGGCGTGGACCATGGAGCCCTTGCCCACGTACATCCCGACATGGCTGGCGTCGCTCTTGTAGATGATCAGGTCCCCGGGGCGCATCTCGGCGATCGGTACCCGTTCCAGCAGCCGCCACTGTTCCTGGGAGGTACGCGGAATCCGTACCCCGGCGGACTCCCAGGCGCGCAGCATCAGTCCCGAGCAGTCGTAGGTGAGCGGGCCCTCGGCGCCCCACTCGTAGTCCTTGCCGATCTGGTCGGTGGCGAAGCCGATGGCCTTGGCGCCCTTCTTGGACGCGCGGTCGCTGATCTCGTCCAGGATCCCGGACTCCAGCCACTTGGCCTGGCGGGCCTTGGCGGTCTTGTCCTCCAGCCGGAGCAGCTTCTTCAACTCGTCGGCGGCCAGCTGGGATTCCAGCTTCCTGGCCTCCTTGAGCCGGCTGTTGATCTTCTTCTTGGCGGACGCCTTCCGTTTGCGGTTGGCCTCCAGCTGCTTCCACTTGCCGCTGGCCTTCTTGGCGTTGGCGTCCAACTGCTTCTTGATGCCGCCGAGTTCGGTGATCACACCCCGGGTGGCGCGCTGTCCCTTGCGGAGCAGTCCGGCGTCCCGCAGGAAGGTGACCGGGTCGTCCTCCAGCATCAGCTGGGCCTCGGCCGGCATCCCGCCGTTGCGGTACTGGGCACGGGCCATGGCCCCGGCCGACAGGTTCAGGCGGGACAGTTCGCCCTCGGCCGTACGTACCTTCTTCCGCAGCCGGTCGTAGGCCTTCCGCTGCTTCTTGGCCTTCTCCTCGGCCTTGTTGTACGCCTCGGTGGCGGAGCCGGCCTCGTCGTGCAGCCGTTCCACCTGGGCGCGGATGCGCTCCAGGCGCTGCTCGCCGGGTGAGGGCTGAGGCTGCCCGCCGGGGGTCAGCCCCTCGGGGGACTCGGGGGACGGGCTGGGCGGGGGCTTCACGGGGGCGGCCTGGGCAGCCACCGGGGTGGCCAGCAGCAGACCCATGGCACAGGCGACCACCAGGGTCGTGTTCCGGCGACCGGCCCGATCCGCGCGCTGTCCCATCCGATCCGCCCCCTTCAGTTCCGACTCTCGCGGATATTGCCACGTTACGGCCGGCCATGACAGAGGCGTTGGGTGGTTCCGGGGCGTCAACTACCCCCACGAACGGGGAAGATGGGGACGGAACACCCCGACCGAGGGGTCCCGGACACCGCCTCGGCCCGACGCTCGTACGGTGCCGCCCCTCCCCCACGGGCGGGAACCAGCCAGCCCCGTCACCTCCGCCGCGAGGCCCCCCGGGGTACGGTCCGGGCGGCTCCGGGACCCCCCGGGGCAAGGCCAGGGGAGGCCGGGGGACACCCTCGGGCCGGGCACCAGGAGCCGGGCGTACCCGGGAGGCGGGGCGGCCGGGAGGGGCCCGGGAGCGGGGCGGTAACCGGACCGAGACCAGGGCCACGGGGTTGACGGTTGAGGTTCACCTCGCGTTCACCCGGCCCCGTTGGCCACTTCACTTGATCTGCTTAATTTCGGCAGCGTGAAGAGCGCGTCGCCCACCCGGGCACGCCACAGCCAGTGGGCTGGACCCAGCGGTCCGACCGCCACCCCGTCGAGGGGCCGGTGGGCCGAGGACAGCGCACGACCCGTGCACAACCCACCGTCCCCACGCCGACCTGGCCGGCGACCTGGAAGGAACTGAACGAAGTGAAGCTTCAGCGCACCAACCGGCTTCGCGGGATCGCCGTGGGCGCTCTCGCGGTCACCGGAGCCTTGGTACTCACCGCCTGCGGTTCGGACGACAACTCCGGCGGCGGCGAGAAGAGCCCGGCGGCCAGCAACATCAAGTGCGAGGGCAAGGGCAAGCTTCTGGCCTCGGGTTCCAGCGCCCAGAAGAACGCGGTGGACCTGTGGACCAAGAACTACATGGCCGCCTGCGGCGACACCCAGATCAACTACAAGGACATCGGTTCCGGCGGCGGAATCCAGGAGTGGCTCCAGGGCACCACCGCCTTCGCCGGCTCCGACTCCGCGCTGAAGCCGGACGAGGTGGCCAACTCCAAGAAGGTCTGCAAGACCGGTCAGGGCGTCAACATCCCGATGCTGGGCGGGCCCGTGGCCATCGCCTACAACCTGCCCGGCGTGAAGGACCTGGTGCTGGACGCTCCCACCATCGCCAAGATCTTCGACTCCAAGATCAAGAAGTGGGATGACGCGGCGATCAAGAAGCTCAACCCCGACGCCAAGCTCCCCTCCTCCGACATCCAGGCCTTCCACCGCTCGGACGAGTCCGGCACCACCCAGAACCTCGGCAAGTACCTGGGCACCACCGCCAAGTCCGACTGGGGCTACGAGGACGAGAAGTCCTGGCCCGCCAAGGGCGGCCAGTCCGCGTCCGGCTCCTCCGGTGTGGCCCAGCAGGTGAAGCAGACCGAGGGCGCCATCGGCTACTTCGAGCTGTCGTACGCCACCAGCAACAAGCTGAGCACCGTCAAGGTCGACACCGGTGCCGCCGACCCGGTGGAGGCCACCACCGACAACGCGTCCAAGGCCATCGCGGACGCCAAGGTCGTCGGCAAGGGCAAGGACCTGGCACTGGAGCTGAACTACGGCACCAAGGCCGACGGCGCGTACCCGATCATCCTGGTCACCTACGAGATCGCCTGCGACAAGGGCAACAAGAAGGAGACCCTGGACGCCACCAAGAGCTTCCTGACCTACACCGCCAGCGAGGACGGTCAGTCCACCCTCAGCGACAACGGCTACGCCCCGCTGCCGCCGGAGATCGCCGAGAAGGTGCGGAAGCTGATCCCGACCCTCTCCTGACCCAGCCCGCCGGGTCCGGCACACCACCGGACCCGGCGCAGGCGACCAGTCCGAGGCAGCGCCACGGACCCCGCGGCCTCCTCGCCGACGGCCCGCCGGCCCGGGCCGGTCGCCCCCCCCATCCGGTGCACCGCCTCCTCGGGGACGGAAGTCCCCACCCAGACCGGAGAAGAGATGGAAATCCCCTCCCCCAGCGCACCCCCCGAGACGGGGCGGGCGCCCGACTCGCCACAGCGCCCGGACGCGGACGCCAAGCCCCCGACCGACCAGCGACCCCCCTCGTCCGGCAGGTCCTCCATACGCGTGGGTGACCGGGTCTTCCGTGGACTGTCCCGAGGCTCCGGGATCGCCCTGCTGGTGATCATGGCGGCCATCGCCGTCTTCCTCGGCTACCGGGCCGCGATCGCCCTGTCCGACAACACCGTCAACTTCCTCACCGCCTTCGAGTGGAACCCGCAGGCCCCCGAACCGGCCTTCGGCATCGGGGTACTGGCCTTCGGCACCCTGGTCAGCTCACTGATCGCGATGATCGTCGCGGTTCCGGTCGCGGTGGGGATCGCCCTGTTCATCTCCCACTACGCGCCCCGCCGCGTCGCCGCGCCCCTGGCGTACGTGATCGACCTGCTGGCCGCCGTGCCCTCGATCATCTACGGGCTGTGGGGCGCCCTGTTCCTGGTGCCGTACCTGGACGGGCTGTGCCGCTGGCTGGACGAGTACTTCGGCTGGACCGTGCTGTTCGACATGGAGAACCCCGGCAGCCCGGCCCGGTCCATCTTCACCGTCGGCGTACTGCTGGCGATCATGATCCTGCCAATCATCACCAACGTCACCCGCGAGGTGTTCCTCCAGGCGCCGAAGATGATCGAGGAGGCCGCCCTGGCCCTGGGCGCCACCCGCTGGGAGGTCATCCGCATGTCGGTGCTGCCCTTCGGCCGCTCCGGCATCATCTCCGCCTCGATGCTCGGCCTGGGCCGCGCCCTGGGCGAGACCATGGCGGTGGCCACCGTGCTGTCGCCCAGCTTCCTGTTCTCCTGGCACCTGCTGGACCCCGGCAGCGGCACCTTCGCCCAGAACATCGCCGCCAAGTTCAACGAGGCCAACGACTTCGGCCGGGACGCGCTGATCGCCTCCGGCCTGGTCCTCTTCGTCATCACCCTGCTGGTCAACGGAGCCGCGCGCATGATCATCGCCCGCCGCAAGGAGTACTCGGGGGCCAACGCATGAGCCAGCTGACCGCGTCCACGCCCAGCCTCACCCGCCGCCGGGTGCCCCGCTGGGGCCCGGCCGCCCTGGCCGCCGTCGCCGTACTGCTCGGCGCGGCCCTCGGCCTGGGCCTCGGACTCGAAAGCCGCGTCCAGTGGGGCCTGATCGCCGGCCTGCTGTTCGTCGGCGGCACCTACCTGGTCACCTCGGTGCTGGAGAACTCCCGCCAGGCCAAGGACCGGGTCGCCACCAGCCTGGTGTGGCTGTGCTTCGTGATCGCCGTGGTGCCCCTGGTGTCCCTCGGGTGGACCACCGTCTCGCACGGCGCGAAGACCCTGGACGGCTACTTCCTCAGCCACTCCATGAACGGCATCCCCAGCATCCAGCCCGGCGGCGGCATCTACCACGCCCTGCTCGGCACCCTGGAGCAGGTCGCCCTCGCCACCCTGATCGCCGCCCCCATCGGACTGCTCACCGCCATCTACCTGGTGGAGTACGGGCGGGGCAAGCTCGCCCAGGCCGTCACCTTCTTCGTGGACGTGATGACCGGCATCCCCTCGATCGTGGCCGGACTGTTCGTGCTGTCCTTCTGGAACCTGGGCCTCGGCCTGGGCCCCTCCGGCTTCGCCGGCTCGCTGGCCCTGGCCATCCTGATGATGCCCATCGTGGTGCGCTCCACCGAGGAGATGCTCAAACTGGTGCCCAACGAGCTGCGGGAAGCCTCCCTCGCCCTCGGGGTACCGAAGTGGAAGACCATCCTCAAGGTGGTGCTGCCGACCTCGCTGGGCGGGATCACCACCGGCGTGATGCTGGCCGTGGCCCGCGTCACCGGGGAGACGGCGCCGGTGATGCTGCTGGTGTTCGGCAACCCGCAGATCAACCCCAACCCCTTCGAGGGTGCGCAGGAGTCACTCCCGCTGTACGTGTGGAACCAGTACAAGATCGGCAACGACGCGGCCATCGACCGTGCCTGGGCCGGAGCGCTGACGCTGATCATCTTCGTGATGGTGCTCAACCTGGCCGCCCGGGGCATCGCCCGCTGGAAGGCGCCCCAGCGCTGACCCCGCACCCGCCCTCAGGCCCCCGCCAGGGCCCCGACCGCCAGCTCACACCCGAAGCAGAAAAGACGTGATCCCATGGCCAAGCGCATCGACGTCAGCGGCCTCTCCGCCTACTACGGCAAGCACCGCGCCATCGACGACATCTCCATGACCGTGGAGCCCCGCTCGGTGACCGCCTTCATCGGCCCCTCCGGCTGCGGCAAGTCCACCTTCCTGCGCACCCTGAACCGGATGCACGAGGTCACCCCCGGCGGCCGGGTCGAGGGCAAGGTGCTGCTGGACGGCGAGGACCTGTACGGCGCGGACGTGGACCCGGTGGGGGTGCGCGCCACCATCGGCATGGTCTTCCAGCGCCCCAACCCCTTCCCCACCATGTCCATCTGGGAGAACGTGGCGGCCGGTCTGCGGCTGGCCGGGAAGTACCGCAAGGCCCAGCTGGACGAGGTCGTGGAGCGTTCACTGCGCGGCGCCAACCTGTGGGACGAGGTCAAGGACCGCCTCAACCGGCCGGGTTCGGGGCTCTCCGGCGGCCAGCAACAGCGGCTGTGCATCGCCCGGGCCATCGCCGTGGAGCCGCAGGTGCTGCTGATGGACGAGCCCTGCTCCGCCCTGGACCCGATCTCCACCCTGGCCATCGAGGACCTGGTCGGCGAGCTGAAGAACCAGTTCACCATCGTGATCGTCACCCACAACATGCAGCAGGCGGCGCGGGTGTCGGACCGTACCGCGTTCTTCAACCTGGCGGCGGTGGGCCAGCCGGGGAAGCTGATCGAGATCGACGAGACCGAACGGATCTTCTCCAACCCGTCCGTCCAGGCCACCGAGGACTACATCTCCGGCCGCTTCGGCTGATCCCACCACCCCACACAGGCTCTCCGCCGCCCCCGCTCACACCCGTGGCACGGGGAGCGCCGGAGTGGTCCGTCCCACGGAGCTGCATGGCGGTGCCTCCGTGGGACGGCGGGCCCGCCCCCGGGAGCCAGGGGGCGGGCCACCCCACGTCCGTACGGTGCCGCGCGGGCCGGTGCTCCGAGGGGCCCCCGCCCAACCCCTGAAGGGTTCCGGCCCGGGCCCGGTCAGCCCATGAACAGAGCCACGGCCGCGTAGCTGAGGGCGGCCATGCCGGCGGCGGCGGGCATGGTGATGAACCAGCCCATGATGATGTTCTTGGCCACGCCCCAACGGACCGCCGAGACCCGCTTGGTGGCGCCCACGCCCATGATCGCGGAGGTGATCACGTGGGTGGTGGAGATGGGCGCGTGGAACATGAACGACGCGGAGTACATCACCGAGGCCGCGGTGGTCTCGGCCGCGAACCCCTGCGGCGGGTCGAGTTCGATGATCCGCCGACCGAGGGTGCGCATGATGCGCCAGCCGCCGGCGTAGGTGCCCAGCGACAGCATCAGCGCACAGGCGATCTTGACCCACACCGGGATGCCCTGGCCCTGCTGGACGTCCGCGATGGTGAGGGCCATCACCACCACGCCCATGGTCTTCTGGGCGTCCTGGAGCCCGTGCCCCAGCGCCATCGCGGCGGCCGAGACGGTCTGGGCTATGCGGAAACCCCTCTTGGCCCGGTGGGGGTTGGCCCGACGGAAGATCCACATGATGATCAGCATCGCCACGTAGCCGAACAGCAGGCCCACGATGGGCGACAGGAACATCGGCAGCACGATCTTCTCGATCACGCCCGACCAGTAGACCCCGATGCCCCCGATCAGGGCGGCCCCGACCATCCCGCCGAACAGCGCGTGGCTGGAGGAGGAGGGCAGCCCGAAGTACCAGGTGATCAGGTTCCAGACGATGGCGCCCACCAGGGCGGCGAACAGGATCGCCATCCCCCGGGAGCCGGTCGGGGTCTCGATGAGCCCCTCGCTGACGGTCTTGGCGACCCCGCTGCCCAGGAAGGCCCCGGCCAGGTTCATCACCGCCGCCATCAGCAGGGCTGCCCTGGGGGTCAGCGCCCGGGTGGAGACGGAGGTGGCGATGGCGTTCGCCGAGTCATGGAATCCGTTGGTGTACGTGAAGAACAGCGCGACCCCGATGGTCACGACCAGCGCGAACGTTTCCACCGCGGCTCAGGACTCCTTGACCGCGATGGTCTCGACGGTGTTGGCCACATGCTCGAAGGCGTCCGCGGCCTCCTCCAGAACGTCCACGATCTGCTTGAGCTTCATGACCTCTATGGCGTCGTACTTGCCGTTGAACAGATGGGCGAGCAGCTTGCGGTGGATCTGGTCGGCCTGGTTCTCCAGCCGGTTCACCTCGATCCAGTACTCGGTGAGGTTGTCCATGGTCCGCAGGTGGGGCATGGCCTCGGCGGTGAGTACGGCGGCGCGGGAGAGCACCTCGATCTGCTGCTCGATGCCCTTGGGCAGTTCCTCGATCTGGTAGAGGACGACCAGGTCGACCGCCTCTTCCATGAAGTCCATGATGTCGTCGAGGGACGAGGCCAGCTTGTAGATGTCCTCGCGGTCGAACGGGGTGATGAAGGAGGAGTTGAGCTGGTGGAAGATGGCGTGGGTGGCGTCATCTCCGGCGTGCTCGGCCGCCCGCATCCGTTCGGCGATCTCGGCCCGCCCGGAGGACTCGGCCCCGAGCAGTTCCATCAGGAGCTTCGAACCGGTGACGATGTTGTCGGCGGAGGCCGCGAACATGTCGTAGAAGCTCGTCTCCCTGGGGGTCAGACGAAAGCGCACTGGGGATCCTCGGGTGCTTCGGCGTCGGTCTGGCTGTGCAGTGCAAGGACTGTCCCACAACCCTCGGCGGGATCACCGCAGATTACGGGTCGGCCCCAAGAGGCGTCTTCCGGCCACTGCGAACCGGCTGCACCAGTGTTACCCATGGCGGAGGAAGCCCGGCCACCACCCTCCGACCTGTTCGCCTAACCTATACGGGGCGGGGGTATATACCGGACGAACCGTATGCCGTAGAACCTGCCAGACAGCCATCCGTCCGGCCGCCCAAGTGGCCGTCGCCGCCCGCGACTTCGCGAATCCGACAGGGAGCACCGATGCCCACCGCCGACAGCCCAGCGAAAGGCTCCGCCGACCCCGTGGAGGCCACGGAGACCTCGGTCACGGAGACCGGGGCCGCCCGGCCGGAAGTGTGCTCGGCCCACGCCGCCACCGGCGAGCACGGCTACACCAAGGACAAGGACGCCCACCTGAAGCGGCTGCGCCGGATCGAGGGTCAGGTCAGGGGGCTCCAGCGAATGCTGGAGGAGGACGTCTACTGCATCGACGTACTCACCCAGGTGTCCGCCTCCACCAAGGCGCTCCAGTCCTTCGCCCTCCAACTGCTGGAGGAGCACCTGCGGCACTGCGTGGCGCACGCGGCCACCGAGGGGGGCGAGGAGATCGACGCCAAGGTGGCCGAGGCCACGGCCGCCATCGCCCGGCTGTTGCGCACCTGAGCCCCGACCCACGGGCCCGGGACGGCCACCCACGGCCCTCCGGTACGACGGTGAAGGCGGCCGACCCACGGGGCGGAGGACGGTAGGTCCGGTACGACTCCCCACCGAGCCCCGCGTCGGCTGACGGTCGGGCCCGGGCCCCCGTCGCCACCCCAGCCCGCACGGGCGAACCGGGGCCGCCCACCTCGGGAAGACCGTGAGGTCACGAGACCGTGAGGTCCGGGGCCGAAAAGCCGCGTATCGGCGGCCGGTTCAGGCCATGGCGACCCCACGCCGACTGGCCGAAAGTGGCGGGCCACCGGACCGGCCACGCCCACGCACCGGCCCCAGCCCGGAACCGGCACCCACCCGTCTCCCGCTCCCGACCTCACCAGGAGGCGGCCCTTCCGACACACGTCACACAGGCCGTACGGGCGCTGTCCACCGCCCCGGGAGCGGGAGCGGCAGAACGCCGGTACGGGCCGGCCCATCCCTTCGTGTGGTGGCTGATTCCTCCTCTGCTTCCGGCGGCGTCCCGGCCGGTACGGTGGCCGGGTGCACACCTCTTCGGCGCACCACTGCCGCACCACCATCCGCTGGGAGGAGCGCTCCGCCTCCCCCTGGGACGAGCCGGCCACCCAGGCGCTGGCCCGGCTGGGACGGTGGGTCCCCACCCCCGGTAGCGGACGTTCGGCACCCCGGGACAACGAGGCCGAACCCGGGGCGGAGGCACGGCCCCCACGGCGGGCGGCGCCGACCGAGGAGCGGCGCGAACCGGACCCCGACCAGCCGGACGAGGACGGGCACCACACCAGCACCCACGAGCAGGGGTCGTTCTCCCTGGCGCGCTGCACCTGTGGCTGGCACGGGCCGGCCCGCCGAGCACGCGACCGGGCCCGGGCGGACGCGTTGGAGCACCGGGCCAGCGCCTGAGGCGCGGCGCCCCCGAGAACCTCACCGCACACCCCCACAGGGCGCCCCGCCCCCAGCCCCCGCCGCCCGTACGGCCGTTGGGGCCGGCCGGCCACCCCGACAGTGAACGGCAGGGCTCCGGCCCCACCCCGTCACCCCGCGTCCTGTACGTGGGCCACTCCCCCCCCCAGCTCCGAGGCCGCCCCGACAGTGGCGGGAGCCCCGAAGGTCACGCCCAGCGGCCGGTGCCGGCGCGCAGGGGTGGGCGGCACGTGCACAGGTGCACGGGTGCACAGGTCACCGAACCACGAGGCCGGCGCCCAGGGCGCCCACCCACCGGGACCCGCACCCGCACCCGCCCGGCGTGAGGTTCGGCCCGGCGAACCCGCACCCGACCAGGACGACCCCAGGGCCAGGACGAGACCGGCCAGGGCGGCCCCTCAGGGCGAGCGCGGAGGTCACACCGGCAGCCGGGCCCGGGATGGCGGACCGCTCGGCTGCGGTGGGGAGTTGGCGGGCCGCCCAGGGGGCCGACCCGGGCACGGGAGGTCGCTCAGGCGGCCAGGTCGCGGTCGTAGGGGGGTGGCGGGGTGCTCCCACCGGTGGAGGCGAGCCCGGCCTGTTCGGCGCGGTCGGACTCGCTGGAGGGGGCCGGTGCGGGAACGGGCGCCGGCACCCCGGGCTCCGGCCGGGAGGAGGGGCCACGCTCCAGCCGGGCCACCACCGGAGTCAGCGCCCAGATACCCAGCGGGGCCAGCAGCAGGGTCACCGTGGCGCCGAGGGCCATGCCCCCCAACACGTCGGTGGGGTAGTGCACCCCGGCGTAGAGCCGGCAGAAGGCCTCGGCCAGGGCGAGCGCGAACCCGACCAGGCCCAGCCGGCGGTGAGCGAGCAGCAGAGCCACCGCGACCGCCATGGCCAGGGCGGTGTGGTCGCTGACGAACGAGTAGTCGGTGTGGCCGCCGCCCAGTACGGCCAGGTCGTGGTCCGTGAAGGGTCGGGGTCTCTCCACGAAGGCTCTTATCGGGACGTTGACCACCAGCGCGAGCAGCGCGGCGACGGGGGCCCACAGCACGGCGGCCCGGGCCGCCCGCACCCCCCGGTCGGAGGTCACCCGCCCCACCCGCCACCAGGTGAGGCCGCACAGCAGGACGAGGGCGGCCAGCAGGCCGTACTCACCCACGTGTTCCAGGGTGGTCCGCAGCCAGTCGGGGCTGTGCCGCGTCAGGCTGTTGACGCCCTTGAGCAGGTCGACGTCGGGGTTCTCCCAGCCATCCATCGAAGTGGCCTCACCCTTCTCCTCGGCCCCGTGCAGTCGGTTTCCCCGTGACGCCCTTCGGCGTCTCCGAACAGGAAACGCCCTGAAGTGGCCGGCCCGTTCCGCCCTCACCAGACGATCACCAGGACGTTATCGAAGGGTGATCACCCGGTGTCGTCATGAGGAAACTCGTCCGGCACATCGTTCAGTACCCCACGGAGGGGCTGTCTACTTCCGGCCAACCGCACCGATCCACCCGGGCGGCTCCCGCACGGTTGCCTCCGGGCGGGTTACTTGGCGGTGGGGCGGGAGGCGCCGATGTAGTCGGGGGTGTCGATCCGGTCGAAGCGGATCTTGGCTCCGGTGTACGGGGCGTTGATCATGAACCCTCCGCCGACGTAGATCCCCACGTGGTGGATGCTGCGCGGATCGTCCAGGTTGTGGGCGAAGAACACCAGGTCACCGGGGAGCAGTTCGTTCCTCTTGGGGTGGGGGCCGGAGTTCCACTGGTCGTTGGCCACCCGGGGCAGGGAGATCCCGACACTGGCGTAGGCGGCCTTGCTCAGCCCCGAGCAGTCGAAGCGCCCGCCGTCCTCGGGGGTGCCGTCACCGCCCCACAGGTAGGGGGTGCCCAGTTTCTTCTGGGCGTAGTGGATCGCGCCGGCGGACTGCCGGGAGGGCTCCACCCGCCCCTTGGTCTCGGCGAAGCTCTTCTCCATCTTGCGGATGGTGGCGACGTAGTTCTTGGTCTCGCGGTACGGGGGGACGCCGCCGTGCTTGATGACCGCGTAGGAGCCGGCGTTGTAGGCGGCCAGCATGTTGTCGGTGCTGCTGCCGGGGGCGTCCTTGACGTACTTGGCCAGGGTGCAGTCGTACTTGGCGGCCGAGGGGATGGCGTCCTGGGGGTCCCACACGTCCCGCTTGCCGTCCTTGTTGGCGTCGATGCCGTGGGCCGCCCAGGTGCCGGGCATGAACTGGGCGATGCCCTGGGCGTTGACCGGACTGGTGGCGCGGGGCTTCCAGCCGCTCTCCTGGTAGAGCTGGGCGGCCAGCAACGCGGGGTTGATCGCGTCGCACAGGTTGCCCCACTTCTGCACCAGGCTCTGGTACGCGGAGGGCACCGACCCCTTGGCCAGCCCGACGGTGCGCCCTCCGCTGACCCCGCCCATCTTGGCGGCCACCAGCATGGTCCCGATCAGCAGCAACACCAGGAAGCCGGAGGTCCCCGCGACTCCGGCTGCGGCTATCCACCACCACTTCCTGTTCCCGCCCACCCCCCAACCATGGCCCATCGGGGGCCTGTTGGGCACCCACACCGGCGAAAAGCCGTCACGGGTGGGTCGGTTGCGACACAGGTCACCGGCACGATGACCGAATCCGGCCAGCTTTCACCACCGATCACTGCCCGGCCATGACACAATCCGTAGAGTCAGCCAGCATCAACCACGTCCGTGGGGCGGTGAGTTCACCATGTTCCTGGCAGCCGAAAAGGGCGACATCACCACCATCATCGGCGGGATCGCCCCGGACTGGGGTCCGTTTGGTTCGCTGGGCCAGGAGGCCCGCGTGATGATCGAGGTCATCATGGCGGTGGCCATCCTGCTCTGCCTCGGCATCGCCGTGTGGGGCGCCGCCAAGCAGCGGATCGGCGCCACCGCGCTGCGCGACACCTTCAGCGCGGAGCAGGGCAAGGGCCTGATCGTCGCCGGGTTGACCGGCGTGTTCATCATCGGGTCGTTGGGCACCCTGTTCACCATCGTCTACGGCATGGCCGTCTGACGCGTTCCGTACGCCCGCGCCGGCCGCCCCGAGGGGCGCCGGCCCTGTGGCGTACCCCCGCATAATGGCGCGCATGGACATCATCGACCCGGCCGTCAGCGCCTACCTGCTGGAGCACTGCACCCCTCCCGACCCGATCCAGTCGGAGTTGCGCGAGGAGACCCTGAGCCGTACCGGCGACCGCTCCGGTATGCAGACCTCGCAGGACGAGGCGGAGTTGCTGGCGATGCTGGTGCGTCTGACCGGCGCCCGGTTCGTGGTCGAGGTGGGGGTGTTCACCGGGTACAGCTCGCTGGCGATGGCCCGCGCCCTGCCCGAGGGCGGCCGGCTGCTGGCCTGTGACGTGTCCGAGGAGTGGACCTCGATCGCCCGCCGCTACTGGGAGCGGGCCGGGGTGGCGGACCGTATCGACCTACGCGTCGCCCCGGCCGTGGAGACGCTGCGGACCCTGCCGTCGGAGCCCTCGGTGGACCTGGCGTTCATCGACGCGGACAAGACGGGCTACCCGGCGTACTGGGAGGAGATCGTGCCCCGCGTCCGCCCGGGAGGGCTGATCCTGCTGGACAACGTGCTGTGGTCCGGGCGGGTGACCGACCCCTCGAACCAGGAGGACAACACCCTGGCGATCCGTCAGGTCAACGACCTGGTCACCGCCGACGAGCGGGTGGACTCGCTCATCCTGCCGGTACGGGACGGGCTGACCCTGGCCCGCAAGCGCGGCTAGGTGCGGCGCGCGAGGTGACGCCGCACGCGAGCCTCACGGTGATCCGAACGACGCACCCCGGGACCGGTCCGTACGCGAGCCCCTCGGCGGGGTGGCGGGGCGGTCTCACGGTTCCGTGCCGGCCGGGTGGCCGCACCACCCGGCCCGGCTCGGGGCTCTGACTCCCCCGCGCCTCCGCCTGGTGCGCCCCGGCACGGCGTGGGCGCCCGATCGCCGGCGAACGGACGACGTCCCCGCCCCGGATGCGCGCGTCCGGGGCGGGGACGTGAGGTCCGACCACGGGAGACGGTCCCCTTCTCAGGGGGCTCCCGGTGACGGTACGGGTCAGGCGACCTCGGCGATCATCTCGCGGGCCTTGCCCTCGGACTGGTCGTACCGCTCGGGGTAGGCGGAGCGCTGCACGCTCTGGGCCAGCTCACCGGCGGTGTAGCCCGGGTTGTTGGCGTCGTTGGGGATGGCCTGGTCCAGGAACGCGTTGGTGGCGTGAACCGGGTCCATGCACTGCTCGGGGGTGCCCCAGCCCTGGCTGGGACGCTGCTGGAAGACGCCCAGGGAGTCACGGTCGCCACAGTTGAGGTTGTTCATGTGGGACTCGACCCAGCCGGCCTCGAAGGCGGCCAGCATGACCTTCTCGGTGACCCCGCGCTCGCTCGCGATCTGGTGGACGGTCTGGGTGATCGCGAGGTCACGGTCCGCCGGAACCGCACAGCGGCTGTCGAGGATCTCCGCGTTCGCGCGGTGGTTGCTTCCGCTCTCACCCGCGAAGGCGGCGGAGGCGGTGCCCGTGAGGAGAACACCGGCAGCCGCGACGGAAACGGCGATCTTACCGAAACGCTTGCTCGACCTGTATCTGGACATTGAGTTGGCTCCTTCCAGCCACTCGCCGCAATAACGGTCTATTACGGGAGTCCACAGTGGGGGTTGGGGTCGTGCGAATTTCAGCCGGGACGGTATAAGCGCTACAGATGCGCGTCAACGGTTACCCACTTGGGGCAGCGCGCGGGAGATTTCGACCAATCCCATGGAAGTCCCGGACATCTCAGACCGCGCGGTTTTGAAGGGCCGGGCGGGAACCAACCGCCGTCCCGCGCCGTCTGAACAGTACGGACGGGAGGGTCTGAAAAACGCTCCACTTGTCACACCACTGAAAAAAGCGATTCCCGGTGGCCCGGAAACTGATTCTTCGCAAATTCCGAGACCGGCTCCGAAATCCGACATGACGCTCCGAGTCGGACCGGGCCCGTTCCGTGGGTCGTCAACTCCCTCTCCACACCCCCGCGTTGACTATTCGGGGGCTGTCGGCGCGCCCTTTCGTGGACGTTTCGGCGCGTCCCGGGCCAACGGTGGCTCAGGAGCGAAGTCGGGCACGGTGGCCCGCCGGTGCGCGGCCTTGGGCGTACGGACCGAGGGGCGGGAGGCGGGCGCCGGAGAAGGGGCGGGGCCAGGACAGGGCCCGCGCCCGCGACCGGAACCGGGGTCAGCCGGCCTTGACCAGACGTGCCACGTAGAAGCCCTCGAACAGTTCCGAGGGCATGACCCGGGTGGTGTGGGCCAGCCGGCGGTCGTACCGCTCCCCCATCCAGGAGGTGAGCCCGGGCAGGAACTCCGGCTCCTGGAAGCCGAGTGGCTCCACGGTCAGGTCCGGGTACCGGCCGAGGACCTTGTTGACCGGGAACTCGTTCTCCTCGGGGCTGAGGGTGCAGGTGGAGTACACCATCGTGCCGCCGGGACGCAGCAGCTTGTACCCGCAGCTGAGCATCTTGGTCTGGAGGAACTTGTACTTGTTCAGGCGCTCCTCGGACCAGTGCCGCAGCGCGTCCGGGCGCCGCAGGTTCACCCGGCCCTCGCCGGAGCACTGGACGTCCAGCAGGACGCGGTCGAAGGACTCCGGGGGCAGCTCCTTGTCGATGTACTGGGCGTTGTGGGTGGTCAGTTCGGCGTACCGCACCCCGTACAGCTCGGCCAGTTCCGCCAGCTTGCGGGCCCGGGGCGGGGCCGAGTCGTTCAGCCACAGCCGCCCCTGGTTGCCGGTGCGGGCCGCCAGGTGGAAGGCCTTGCCCCCGGGGGCGGCGGCCACGTCCAGCACCGCGTCCCCGGGCTGGGGGTCCAGCGCCACCGGGGGGATCAGGCTGGCCGCGTTCTGCGCGTACACCCGGCCGGCGTGGGCCAGTTCCATCACCGGGTCGAACCCGTCCTGATCGGGCCAGAACCACCCGTGCTCGCACCAGTCGACCTCGGTCACACTGGGCGCGCGCTGCCGCAGCTGCTCCACGGTCTCGGCGTACCGCTGGTCGTCCAGGAGCCGGTTGACCCGCAGCGAGGTGGGGCGGGCGCCCTGGAAGACCTCGGCCACCCGGGTCGGGCGGATGTCCAGCACCTGGGCCATCCGCTTCTCGAACTGGCGGGTCTTCCGGTCACTGCCCACCGTTCGTACTCCCTTGGCTGTCGACCCCGGCGCACGGCGCCCCCGTGCCCGGGCCATTAAACACGCGGCCCTCGGTCTCCAACCAACCGCGCCGACCGGCCCCCGGACCAGGGTCGGCGGGTGCTCGGAAGGTACGGGTGGGACGGGGGCCCGCGCGGTCACCCGATCGGGGACCGTCCTCCACGGCTGGACCGCCCGGCCTCGTACGGGGGACCCGTCACGCCGTGGGCGGCGCCCGGGCCGGGCGGGCGACCACCAGCCGGAACACCGTGGACCGGGAACCGGGCGGTGTGGTGCGATGACGGGGGCCGTCCCCGTGGGGCGGGGCGGAGGAGAGGGAGCGATGAGTACGGTCTCAGCCGTCAGCGGCCACCCGGAGTACGCGTTCAGCAAGCCCACCCTGGACCAGGTGACCCTCGTCGAGGGGTGGGGCGTGGAGGGCGACGTCCACGGCGGGGTGACCGTGAGGCACCGCTCCCGGATGGCCCGCGACCCCCACCAACCCAACCTGCGCCAGGTGCACCTGATCCACCGCGAACTGTTCGAGGAACTGGCCGAGCAGGGCCACCGGGTGGCGCCCGGCGACCTCGGGGAGAACATCACCACCCGGGGCGTGGACCTGCTGGGGCTGCCGGAGGGCACCCTGCTGCGGCTCGGCGAGGAGGCGGTGGTGCGGGTGACCGGCCTGCGCAACCCCTGCCGGCAGATCGAGGACTTCCAACCGGGCCTGTTGAAGAGGGTGTTGCCGCGCGGGCCGGACGGTGAGGTGGTGCGTCTGGCGGGGGTGATGAGCGTGGTCCGGCGCGGAGGGGTGGTACGCCCCGGTGACCCCGTCGTGGTGGAGCCGCCCCGGGGCGCGCACCACCCGCTGCGGCCGGTGTGACCGGAGGTCGGCCGGGGCGGTGCGGTCCCCCGAGGGGCTCGCGTTTCGTGGTGCCGGGGCACGGTGCGCCCTTCACGCCGTGACCGTCCACCGTCGCCACCACGGCCACGGGCACGCCACACGACGCGCGGTTCACGCCACACGACGCGCGGTTCACGGCTCACGGCTCACGGCTCACGGCTCACGGCGCCGGAACGGGTTCACCGGCCCCTCGGGGTCCACACGACGCCCCCGGCTCAACCGGGGGCGGTGGTGGGTCAGTTGACGGGTTCCTCCCAGCCCTGTTCGGCCTCCCGCTGGTACTCCTCGGGAGTGAGGGCGGTGAGGTAGTCCGGGGTGGTGGTCCACTCCCGTCCGCCGCCCAGGGGCCGGATGAACGCCAGCCGGCGGGCGGTCGCGCCGATCCTGGACGGCTCGTGGTAGTCACAGATGGCCTGCAGCTCGCCCACCCGGCCGGTCGCCTCGTCGCGGACCAGACGGCGGTCCTTGCGCGGGAGTCGGTAGCTTCTGCTGCTCACTGGCTCGCCCTTTCCTGATGACTGTGATGGCTGGGGTGACCCGGGTCGACCGGAACGACCGGAGTGCCGCGAGCGCCGGGCCGCCCCGTGACGGCGAGGGCCGTGCGACCCGGTGGCCGCCGTGGTACGGGGCCGCGCCGGCGCCCTGACCAGGGCACTCGGCCGTGGTGGTGTCCGGGGTGACCGTACGCGATCTTGGACGGGGACGGCGGAACACGGGGCTGTGGTCGACCTTGGCTGGTTCACTTCCCTCGCTGCCCGCCCTGTCCGTGGGTTCGCCGTCCGTCCTCGTCCCACCGGCCGCCCGGGCGCCCCGGTCGACCGTTCTCCGCTGACACCGTGCGGCTCCGGTGTTCACGGTGGGTATCAATAACGTTGCCCTACGCGCGGGTTGGGGCAACATGCCCGTACGTGCCAATCGGTATCTGTCACAGGGGGAACCGTGGGCCGACGCAACGGAACGGCGGGCACGGCGGCCACCACCGCCTCGGTGTTCGGCGAGGTGGCGCGCCATCTGAGGGAGTCGGCGGGCCTCACCCAGGGGGAGTTGGCCGGCCGGCTGCACTGTGACCGCTCCTGGGTGGCCCGGATCGAGGCCGGCACCCGGGTGCCACAGAACGGGTTCGCCGAGGTCTGCGACCAACTCTTCGACACCGGCGGGCTGTTGACCCGGTTGTGGGAGCGCATCGACTGGTACGCGGAGGCCGGGCCGGCCGACCGGTTCCGCCGTCGGGCCGTGCTGGACGAGGAGGCGGTGGCGCTCCGGGAGTACCAGGCGCTGACGGTGCCCGGACTGTTGCAGACCGAGGAGTACGCCCGCGCCCTGCTGGGGCGGGACTTCTCCGGGGAGGAGCTGGAACAGCGGGTGCGCGCCCGCCTGGACCGGCAACGGCGGCTGCTGGGGCCGGGCGGGCCCCTGCTGTTGTGGGTGCTGGACGAGAGCGTGATCCGGGGCGTGGTCAGGGGCCCGGAGGTGATGCGGGACCAGTGTGACCGTCTGCTGTCCGTGGCCCGACGGGACGCCGTACGCCTCCAGTTGGCCCCGTTCGACGCCCGTGGCCTGACGCGTCCGCACACCTCGGTGACCCTGATCAGCCTGGCCGAGGGAGGGGGGTGGGTGTACTCGGAGTCCCTGGACCGGGGCCACTTCACCGACGACCCCACGGTGTTCGCCCGCCATCTGCGCACCCTCGACCTGTTGCGGGCGGACGCGCTCTCCCCCGAGGACACGGCCGCCGTGATCCGGGAGGCGAGGGCGGGCTACGCGCGGGACGGACGGCCACCGCACCGGCTGGGCCGACCGCCCGGCACGGCGACGGCACTTCGGGGCCGGCCCCGGACGCGGCACCCCCGGGTGCGGCACCCTCGGACACGGCGCCGGGACTGAGGCGCCGGACGGGGGCGTGGGACAGGGGTGTGGGCCGCCGGGGGGCGCGGAACACCGCTCACCCCCGAGGGGCGAAAAGCGCCTTCAGTGAACTCCGTACCGCTACACCCGATTTACTCTCCCGCTTTCCGCACGGGCCGGACACGGCGGGGATTTCACCGTTTCTTTCCCGCCTCTTTCAGCGGTGCGAACACCGCACCCCCTTCCCCAACTGGACCGTTCGCCCCTTCCGTACGCTTCGCCGGCCACGAGCTGGTCTCCACCACTGTTGTGGAACACCCCGCTGTCACGGTCATTCCAGGCCCCGGAATGGCAGTTAGGTGTCAATACACTCGCGTATCGACCGGGCGAATGGCTTCCTTTGACATGCTCCGGCCAGTGCGCCGCTGCGATCAGTCGGCGCCTCCCACGGCAAAGCGATACGCGGCCCGTACCCACGGCGCGCGAGCGTGTTTCACACACCCCCGATCCATGAAGTAGGTGACATGCGCAAGAGGGCACTCATAGGTGCGATCTCCTTGACCACGGTGATCGCGGGCGCAGGAGTCGGTGTCGCCACGGCGTCCGAGGACACCAAGGCGAACTGCGCGGAGAAGATGATTTTCGAGGTCGGCGGACACCGCGACCCCACGGGTAAGGCCTACGACAAGGGCAACGCCGCCCTCCCCGCCGGCGTGAGCTTCACCAAGGTCAAGTACCCGGCTGAGATCTCCCCGTTCCCCGGGGACAAGAAGACCCTCGACGAGTCCGTCGAGATCGGCCTCACCAACATCCGCAAGGCCGTCAAGGACTACCGCGCGAACTGCGCCAACAGCCACATCACCATTGCCGGTTACTCGGAAGGCGCCATCGTCGCCGGCGACTACCTGCTGGAGCTGTCGAAGGCCAACGAGGTCCCGCACAACCAGGTCAACGGTGTCCTCTACGGCGACCCCCGTCGTCCGGGCAACGGCGGCGCGGGCGGCATCATGGGCAACATCCCCTCCGTGCTGGAGGGTCTGACCATGAAGGGGCAGCGTCCCGACTTCGGCGACATCCCCGTCAAGGAGATCTGCAACAAGAACGACGGCATCTGCCACTCGGAGAACCCGATCACCAACCTGCTGGCCTTCGCCAACGGTGTGGCCGGCTACTTCCAGGGCGACCACGGCTACGACATCAAGCCGCACGCCGTCTCCGGCGACGGTGACCAGCTGATCGACCAGCCCCCGCGCGTGCAGTACGGCGCCCCGCTGCCGATCCCCTCGCCCACCCCGTACGAGCTGCTTGAGGGCAAGCTGCCGGCCGAGGTGAAGAAGGAAGTCACCAAGTTCGTCTACGCCATCAAGAACGTCCTGCCGCAGGAGGTCTGGGACAAGATCCGCGAGATCATCGACGCGATCCAGGGTCAGGGCGTCAAGTAAGCCGGCTCCCTCCCGGGCGCGGCCCCCGCATCGGCGGGGGCCGCGCCTCCCGCGTTCCCGACCCTCCCCACACCGGCGCTTGACCTCAAGCTCACTTGAACTTCTACCGTCGCTGACACCGCGCCACACCCGCGGCCGTCGACCAGGAGTCCCCACATGAGCATGGAAGTCACCGCGTGGAACGCCCTGTACAACAACGCCCACGCACGGCAGGACGAGCGCCCCTTCGATCCGGCGACCCTCCGACGCGTCCTGCGCTTCGCCCGGCCCCACCGACGACGACTGCTGGGCTTCGTCCTGGCCAGCGTCCTGACCGCCTTCCTCACCATCGCCACCCCGCTGCTGGCCGGACAGGTCGTCAACGCCATCAACCAGCACCGGCCCACCGAGGTGGTGGTCCACCTCGCGCTGCTGATCGCGCTGATCGCCCTGGCCGAGGCGGCCGTGGGGCTGGTCACCCGCTGGCTGTCCGCCCGGGTCGGCGAGGGCCTGATCCTCGACCTGCGGACCGCCGTGTACGACCACGTACAGCGGATGCCGGTGGCCTTCTTCACCCGCACCCGTACCGGAGCCCTGGTCAGCCGGCTGAACAACGACGTGATCGGCGCCCAGCGGGCGTTCAGCGACACCTTCTCCGGGGTGATCAGCAACCTGGTGACCGTCCTGCTGACCCTGGCCATGATGCTGCGGCTCTCCTGGCAGGTGACCGTGGTGGTGCTGGTGCTGCTCCCGCTGTTCGTGGTGCCGGCCCGGCGGATGGGCGGCCGGCTGGCGCGGCTGTCCCGGGAGGCGGCCAACCACAACGCGGTGATGTCGACCCAGATGACCGAGCGGTTCTCCGCCCCGGGCGCCACCCTGGTGAAGCTGTTCGGCCGGCCGGAAGCCGAGTCGGCCGCCTTCGCCGAACGGGCCGACCGGGTACGGGACATCGGGGTACGCCGGGCCATGGTCCAGCACGTGTTCGTCACCGCCCTGACCCTGTCCTCCTCGCTGGCCCTGGCCCTGGTGTACGGGGTGGGCGGCTGGATGGCGCTGCGCGGCTCCCTCGACGCCGGCGCCCTGGTGGCCCTGGCGCTGCTGCTGACCCGGCTGTACGCGCCGCTGACCTCGCTGGCCGGTGCCCGGGTGGAGGTGATGAGCGCGCTGGTCAGCTTCCAGCGGGTGTTCGAGGTGCTGGACCTCCAGCCCCTGATCCAGGAGAGCCCGCGAGCCCGGGACCTGCCCGAGGGCCCGCTGTCGGTGGAGTTCGAGGGCGTGGACTTCGGCTACCCGGCGCCGGACAAGGTGTCCCTGGCCTCCCTGGAGGAGGTCGCCACCCTGGACACCCGGGGCGGTGAACGGGTGCTGCACCAGGTGTCGTTCCACGCCGAACCGGGCCGGATGGTGGCCCTGGTCGGCTCCTCCGGCGCCGGCAAGTCCACGCTGGCCTCCCTGGTACCCCGGCTGTACGACGTGGACGCCGGAGCGGTACGGCTCGGCGGGGTGGACGTACGGGACCTCAGCGCGGCCTCCCTGCGGCGGGGCCTGGGGATGGTCACCCAGGACGGGCACCTGTTCCACGAGACGATCCGCGCCAACCTGCTGCTGGCCGCGCCCGAGGCCGAGGAGGAACAGCTGTGGGACGCCCTGCGCCGGGCCCGGCTGGAGGAACTCGTACGGTCGCTGCCGGACGGGCTGGACACCCTCGTCGGCGAACGGGGCTACCGGCTCTCGGGCGGTGAGCGGCAGCGGCTGACCATCGCCCGGCTGCTGCTGGCCCAGCCCCGGGTGGTGATCCTGGACGAGGCGACCGCCCACCTGGACTCCACCTCGGAGGCCGCCGTACAGGAGGCGCTGTCCGAGGCCCTGGCCGGCCGGACCTCGGTGGTGATCGCCCACCGGCTGTCGACCGTGCGGGAGGCCGACCTGATCCTGGTGGTGGAGGACGGCCGGGTGGTCGAGCGCGGTACCCACGAGGCGCTGCTGGCCGCCGGCGGACGCTACGAGGAGCTGTACCGCACCCAGTTCCAGCCGGTGGAGTCGCCCTGCCCCGCCCCGCTGGGCGCCGGGGTGTAGGGGCGAGGGCCCGGGCTCCGGCGCCGTACGTCGCGGAAGCTGACGCGGCGTCGGCGCCGGACGTACGCCGCCCGGACGCTCTCCCGCGCCCCGTGCTCCGGGCGGCGACCACGGGCGGAGCAGTCCGACGGGCGGCCGGCCGGTGACCGTAAGAACCTGAGGGAGGGTCGGCACCAGGACCGGCCCTCCACTCGTTCCCCAGGGGAGGAAGCCGCCGTGAGCCACGAGCCCCAGAGCCTCACCCAGGTCCGCCGTTGCAGTCTGGCCGTCGACCTGGGCGCCGCCCGTACCCGGGTGTACCTCAAGAGCGGAGGCCTGATCGTGGACGCCCCCTCGGTGGTGGCCGTCGACGCCCGTACCGGGGGCCTCATCGCGGCCGGTACCCGCGCCGCCCGGATGGAGGGCCGCACCCCCGACTACATCCGGGTACAGCACCCGGTGGTGGGCGGCACCGTCACCGACGTGGCGACCGCGCAGCGGATGCTGCGGGCGCTGATCGGCACCAAGCTGCGCCGTGCGTGGCACCGCCGCCCCCTGCTGCGGGCGGCGGTCTGCGTACCCAACGAGGCCGAGCCGGTGGCCCGCCGCGCGGCGGTGGACACCCTCGCCGGAATCGGAGCCCGGCACGTGGAGTTGGTGGAGACGCCGATCGCCGCCGGCGTGGGCTGCGGCCTCCCGGTGGAACAGCCGGAAGCGACCATGATCCTGGTCTGCGGGGCCACCAGCACCCAGGTCGCGGTGGTCGCCCTGGGCGCCGTGGTGGCCGCCGAGCGGGTGCCCATGGGCGGCGACACCGTGCACGCGGCGGTACGCCAACACCTTCGCAACCGCTACGAGTTGGTGCTGCCCAGCCAGTCGGTGATGCCGCTGGAGCTGTCCCTCTACGGGTCGGCCGGGGACCACCTCACCGACATGGAGATCGACGGCCGGGACGTGGTCACCGGACGGGTCCGCCGGGTGCGGGTGGACGCCGAGGAGATGCGCCAGGCCGCCCGGGCGCCACTGACCGCGCTGATGGACGCGGTGCGCGCGGTACTGCTGCGCTGCCCCCCGGACCTGGTGGCCGACCTGGCCGAGAGGGGCATGAACCTGGTCGGCGGCAGCGCCCAACTGGCCGGCCTGGAGAGCGGGTTGCGCCAGCACACCGGGATGCCGGTACGGGTGGCCGAGGAGCCCTCGCTGTGCCCGGTACGGGGACTGGCCGCCCTGATCGAGGGCCAGGTCCGCCCCATGGGCCTGGAACCGGTCCCCTCCTAGGAACGCCGGCAACTCCCGGGGACTCCGGCGATTCCCGGAGACCCAGTGAGGCGGAGGAGGGTCCGGCGCGGCACACGTCGGCACCCCGACCCCCGGACCGCTAAAAGCGACGGCGCCTGTGGCGGCGACAGGGGACGACGTACGGCGCCATGAGGCGCGGCGCGGTACGTCGCAGGGACACGGGCGGCGCGGAGGGCCTCGTGGTGAGGGCCGTACGGCGTGGCCCGGCACGGTTGGGGCCCGGGGAGAGTCGGCGAGCGCGTACCGGTGCCATGCGCCCGGGGACGCCGGCAACTCCCGGGGCCCGGCGAGGCGGAGGAGGGGTCCGGCGCGGCACACGTCGGCACCCCCGACCCCCGGACCGCTAAAAGCGACGGCGCCTGTGGCGGGGCCTCTGGCTGTCCCCCCGCAACAGCGCGGACGCGTGCGGCGCCAGAGCACCCGAGCCGTGCGGTGATCCGAGCCACGCGCCCCGGGGAAGGCGTGGGGGGCCGAGGAAGGCGGCGGAGCCCGACGCGGCGGGTCCGTGCCTGTGGCCGTGGCTCCGCCCGGCACAGCGACAGCGGGGGTACCGGTGGCCGTGCCCGCGTCAGCCCCCACGGCAGCGGGGCGCGGTCTTGGCGCGCGGACGGCCTCCCGGTGATCCGTACAGCGTCCTTACGGCGTGCTGTACGGCGTGGCCCGTACCCGGGGCCCTGCCGGGCGCGGTCCCCACCTGGCCGTTCCCCCCGGGGGTGAACCGCCGCCCGCCCTGGCTGGTTTCCCTCTTGACATGAGCGAGGGTCACCGCGCTCCCGGGGGAGCCCCCCGGGGCGTGGGTACCCGCCGGCCCGGGTCCCGCCGGCCGGTCAGCAGGCGTCGCCGTGGGCCGAGCGCATCCAGGCGATCACCGTGTCGACGGTGCCCTGGTCCAGAGTGGACAGCTGGCGCAGGGCGTGCAGGTCACCGGCCCGGGGCGGTACCGCGCAGGCGGTGAGCACCGCGTGCAGCTCCAACCGGTTGCGGTCCTCCCGTGCCTTGGGTTCCGCCCGGCGGGTCGAGCCCATCGGCGGGGCGAGCAGGTAGTCCTCGGCCCAGTTGGGCGTGCGATAGGTCGAGGGGGCGGGGGTGGGGTCCTGGCACAGCGACGTCGGCGGCATGGGCTCTCCCGGGGTGGGTTGGCTGGAACTCCTCCTCGGAGTGTGGACCAGTCAGGGCGCGGGTTCGGGGAGTGGCCCGCCCGACATGACGCGAACACTCGGACGAGGTCACGTCCCCGCGACAGTGCGGCTCCCACCCGTGACCTCCGCTCCCATCCCGGGTCCGCCCCGGGGACACGGACACGGTCAGGGCCCGCACCCCCGGGGTGGGAGCGGCGGGCCCTGACACGGTGCCGTCGGTGGCGAACCCTCAGACGTGGTCGACCAGTTCGGCGTGCCCCTGCTGGCGGGCGCAGTGCGCGCAGCAGAAGAAGCGGCCGTCGGACTGGAGACCGTGGCCGAGGATGCGGCACGAGCAGTTGTCACAGATCGGCGCCATCCGCTGGGCGGCGCACTCCAGGCTGTCGAAGACGTGGACCGCGCCGGCGGCCCGCACCTCGAAAGCCATGTCGTAGTCGTTGTTGCAGACCTCGCATACGGCCATGGTGGCTCTCTCCTCGCTGCGTGTGGCTGCCCGTGGGGCCGCCCTTCGCGGTGCGCCGCACGGGCCGCGGGTGCGGCACCCGACACGGACCCGCGCCGGGGTCCGCGTCAAGGGCGGTGTGGGGGGAACGTAAGCCAGGTCGGCGGCCCCGAGGCGGCGGGCACGGGCGGCGCCCGGGGGGAATCACTCAGCCGGGCGTCGGGGACGCCGGCTCCGCCGGACCCGGGTCGTGGCGTCTGACGGGTCGTCCGCCCCGGCGTCTCGTACCGCGTCTCCGTCCCGTCTCCCCGGGGCTTCCCCTGCGCGGTCCCGGTGCGTTCCCGGTGCTTCCCCGGCGCGTCCGGCCACGGCACCCGCGCCCCGCGCCACCGGGCGCCGGGCACCCCTCGGGTTCCCGTACCGCGCACCGGAGGCGGAGGCTACGTTGCCGGGATACGGCAGTGTGGACCGATCGTTGCTGTGCGAACATAGGTGGCGGCACACTCGGGGGAAGCGCCTCTCCGTCGGACACGACAGAGGTGTTCGGGGTCCTTCACCACGTCACGGCGTCCTCGCCGACGTCCAGGACCCAGGTCGTCCACGGACCGACGAACGGCGCGCCCCCGACGAGGACCAGATCGACGAACGGGGGAAGCCGATGGCCGAGTTCTTCGCTGCCACACTCGACTTCCCCGCCGTGCTGTTCACCTTCGCCCTGGTCGTGGTCATCGCCTACTGGCTGATCGTGATCTTCGGCGGGATCAGTTTCGACGAGCTCAGCGAGTCCTCCGACGCCGGCTCCGGCGCGGCCCTCGCCACCGCCCTGGGACTCCGTGGGGTCCCGTTGAGCGTGGTGCTCTCGTTGCTCATCCTCTTCTCCTGGTTCCTGTCGCTGGCCGGCAAGGCCCTTCTGCCGAAGGTCACCTGGCTCGACGGGCGGGTGGAGGACTACCGGGACTGGGCGCTGCTGGGCTGCGCGCTGGTCGGTGCCTGGATCCTGACCTGGGCGCTGGCCACCCCGTTGCGGAGGGCCTTCCCCGACGAGGTGCCGCCCTCGCGGCTGGACTTCGTCGGGCAGGTGTGTGTGATCCGTACCGGCCGGGTGGACGACCGGTTCGGGCAGGCGGAGGTCACCTCGCAGGACGGTTCGTCGGCGATCGTGCAGGTGCGCACTGACGAGACCGGGCTCACCGCCGGCAGTTCCGCGTTGATCTTCGACTACGACCCGGAGGGCGAGTTCTTCCGGGTCGGTGCCTTCGAGATTCCCCCTGATATGGGCTTGCCCCGGGTGTAACGCCCCTGCTGGGCCGCCCGGTTGGCGCGGCCTGGAGCCAAAACGGCTCCGCTGGCGTCTGTCAGTGCGGGCCACCACCATCGACCGAAGTGCGACCGCTCCACCGGTCCGTCCGCCGGCGGCGCACATATCCAGCTTTATCCAGCATCGAGGTGTTGTCATGGAAACCACCGCAACGGGGATCGGCGTGCTCATCGCCGTTCTACTGCTCGTCGGTCTGGGGTTGTTGTTCGTCCTCAGCCGAATGTTCCGCAAGGTCGAGCAGGGCAAGGCCCTGATCGTCTCCAAGGCCCGCAAGGTGGACGTCACCTTCACCGGCGCCGTGGTGCTGCCGGTGCTGCACAAGGCCGAGGTCATGGACATCTCGGTGAAGACCATCGACGTGGGCCGCACCGGTCACGACGGGCTGATCTGCCAGGACAACATCCGCGCCGACATCCGCATCACCTTCTTCGTACGGGTCAACAAGACCCGCGAGGACGTGGTGAAGGTGGCGCAGGCCATCGGCACCGCCCGGGCGAGCGACCCGGAGACCCTGCGGGAGCTGTTCGCGGCGAAGTTCTCCGAGGCGCTGAAGACCGTCGGCAAGCAGATGGACTTCCAGGACCTGTACACCAAGCGAGACGAGCTGCGGGACCGGATCATCGCCCTGATCGGCACCGACCTCAACGGCTACAGCCTGGAGGACGCGGCGATCGACTACCTGGAGCAGACGCCGCTCGCCCAGCTGGACAACAACAACATCCTCGACGCGCAGGGCATCCGCAAGATCACCGAGCTGACCGCCATCGAGCACGTGCGGACCAACGAGTACCAGCGCACCGAGGAGAAGGAGATCACCCGGCAGAACGTCGAGGCCCGGGAGGCGGTGCTGGAATTGGAGCGCCGCCAGGCCGACGCGGAGATCAAGCAGCACCGGGAGATCGAGACCGTACGCGCCAAGGAGGAGGCCGAGACCGCCCGGGTGCAGGCCGAGGAGCGGTTGCGGGCACAGGCCGCGCACCTGCGTACCGAGGAGTCCCTGGGCATCCAGGACGAGAACCGCGAGCGTGAGGTCGCCGTCGCCCGCAAGAACCGCGAGCGGGTCATCGCCATCGAGAACGAGCGGATCGAGAAGGACCGCCAGCTGGAGGTCATCGCCCGCGAGCGGGAGACCCAACTGACCCGGATCGCCGCCGACAAGGAGGTCGAGGCCGAGAAGCGGGAGATCGCGGACGTCATCCGGGAGCGGGTGGCCGTGGAGAAGACGGTCGCCGCCCAGGAGGAGGAGATCAAGAAGCTCCGTACGGTCGAGGAGGCCGAACGGGAGCGCCAGGCCCTGATCATCCGCGCCGAGGCGGAGGCCCAGGAGCGGCTGGTTAAGGACATCAAGGCCGCCGAGGCCAGCGAGCAGGCCGCCGAGCACGAGGCCGCCCGCGAGCTGACCATGGCCGAGGCCCGTCGCAAGGCGGCCGACCTGGACGCCCAGTCGGCGATCCGGCTGGCCGAGGGCCAGCGGGCGGAGGCCGCCGCCTCCGGTCTGGCCGAGGCCGAGGTGCAGGAGCGGATGGCGGACGCCATCGAGAAGTCCGGCCACGCCGAGGCGCTGGTGGTCAAGGAGAAGGAACTGGCCCGGGCCGAGGGGCTGAAGGTCAAGCTCAAGGCCGAGGCCGAGGGCCTGACCGACAAGGCCGCGGCGATGGCGGCGCTGGACGCGGCGAGCCGGGAGCACGAGGAGTACCGGCTGCGGCTGGAGGCCGAGAAGGACGTGCGGCTGGCCGGTATCGACGTGCAGCGGCAGGTCGCCGAGGCGCAGGCCGAGGTGCTATCCAAGGGGCTGGAGAACGCCAAGATCGACATCGTCGGCGGGGACGGGGTCTTCTTCGACAAGCTGGTCAACTCCATCGCCCTGGGCAAGGGCATCGACGCCACCGTCGGCCGCTCGGAGACGGTGCAGGCCCTGGCCGGCGACTGGCTGGACAAGGACAACTCCACGTTCACCCGGGACCTGGGCGCCCTGGCGTCCGGGCTGGGCGCCGGTGGGCTGCGGGACGTGACCCTGGCCGGGGCGCTGACCCGGCTGATCGCCTCCGGTGGGCCCCAGTCCGGTGCCCTGGAGGGGCTGTTGGAGACCGCGCGCTCCAAGGGGTTGGCCGACCTCCGGCTGGCGGACGGCGCGTTGCCGGCCCAGCTGAACGGCAAGGAGTGACCGGACGCCGCCTCCGGCGGCGGATGGACCGGCTGTGCGGGGCCGCTCGGGCCACCGCACGGCCGGAGGCCGTCGGCCCGGCGGCGCGGGGGGCGCGGCGGGCCGTCGGGCCGGTCAGGTCGGGAAGGCCGCGGATTCGCAGAGAGTTGAGGACCAGGTGAGCACCCAAGAGCACGACGAGGAACAGCGGCCGGCCCCCGGCGACGGCTCGCCGCAGGGCCTGGACGCCGGGACCTACGAGCTGCTGCGGGACCGACTGGCCGCCCGGTCCCGGGAGTTGGCGCGCCGTGCCGAGGCGCTGAACGAGCGGCGTACCGAGACCTTCGGCTCCACCCGGCTACGGCTGGCCGGCACCGCCCGGATGCACACCCCGCAGCCCTGTGTGCCGCGCGACGTGGCGGCGGTCGGCGGCCGGTTGCTGTTCGGCTACCAGACCCCGGCGGGGCTGACCGACGGCACCGGCGTGGGCGACGTGTTCGCCCTGCACGAGCTGCGCACCGAGGGCTCGGCGCCGGAGTTGGTGGCCGCCGAGGAGGGCACCCTGCCCTCGTTGTTGGAGGACTCGGCGTTCGTCCGGGAGTTCGGGGAGCTGCACCGGTACTTCGCCGGCACCACCCTGCTGAGGCTGCGCACCGTGGACGGCAGGCTGCTGGCGGTCTTCCGCACCGGGCAGCAGGCGCACGAACTGCGGGTGCTGCGCTGGCAGTTGACCACCGACGGCACCCCGCGCTACCTGGACGCCCGAGGCGAGCGGGACCACGTGTACCCGCCCTCGCAGCAGGTGGAGTGGACCGCCGCCACCCGGGACGACCACGTGCTGGGCCGGCACCCCCACGTGGCGGTCGGCGGGGAGCTGTACGTGTCCACCGTGGGGGGCGCGTTGACCGTCAAGACGGTCAACGACACCGAGACGGCCGAGGGCGTCCACAGCGAGCCGGTGGACGAGCCCCTCCAGTCCCTGGCCGACGCGGCCATCGAGCACTCCCGTATCGGGCCGCTGCTGTTGCTGCGGGTGCGCCCGTACAACGAGGAGCGTTGGCGGCACCTGGTGTTCCACACCCGTACCCGCCAGGTGCTGCGGCTGGACGGCATCGGGCAGGCGTGCCTGCGGCTGCCGGACGACCAGGGCATCCTCTTCCCCGGCGGCTACTGCCTGGCCAGCGGGGCGTCCAAGACCTTCGACGCCCCCGGCGAGGAGCTGGAGTTCGAGGGGATGGTGCGCTCGCCCAACGGCGAGGACCTGCTGTACGCCTTCCACGACCGGGCGCGCGGCGGCAGCGTGCTGCTGTCGTACAACGTGATCCGCAAGGACGTCGCCAACCCCATCAGCTGCCAGGGCTACGCGCTGTTCGAGGACGGCGCCCTGGTGGCGCTGCGCGCCACCCCGGACGGCGAGCCCAGCCGGGTGCACACCGCCCAGGTGTGGCAGACGCCGTACGTGTCGGACACCTACGCCGCCGCCCAGCCGCTGGGCACCGGCCCGCTGGAGCGGGTGGGCAACCAGGACCTGGTGCGCGGCATCTCCGACTGCCTGGCCGTCACCCGCACCGTGGTGGAGGCGCGGCCGGCCAGCGAGGTGTTCCAGGCACTCGTCGACTCCTGCGCCCGGATCACCGACCGTTTCCACTGGCTGTCGGACGCCGAACTGGGGGATCTGGCCGAGCCGTTGCACGGGGTGCGGGACACCGCCGCGCAGATGGTGGACGAGTTCACCGCCTACGCCGAGCTGACCCGGCAGGCCGCCGAGGCCCTGGAGACGGCGGATGCGGACCTGACCGCGCTGGTACGGCGCATCCGGGGCGAGTCCCCGCGCAGCGCCGACACCTGGGTGGCCCAGCTGACCGAACTGCGCCGGGCGCAGGGGCACCTGGTGACCCTGCGGGAGATGCGGCACGCGGACACCGACCGTATCGACGAGCTGGCCGAACGCGCCCAGGCGGACCTGGACTCCACCGCGCAGCGGGCGGTGGAGTTCCTCCAGCGGCCGGACGCGTTCCGCGACTACCACCGGGACGTGGAGCGACTGACCGGCCAGGCCGAGGAGTTGGGCACCGCCGTGGAGGCGGAGCCGCTGGCCGAGCGGCTGGACACCCACACCGAGGGCCTCCAGGTGCTGACCGAGATCGTCACCGGGCTGGACATCTCGGACGCCACGGTCCGTACCGCGATCCTGGAGCGGATCGCGGAGGTGTTGGGCGGGGTCAACCGGGCCCGGGCCACCCTGGCCGCCCGACGCCGCGAACTGCTGGACTCCGAGGGCCGGGCGGAGTTCACCGCCGAGATGGCGCTGCTGAGCCAGTCGGTGACCGGCGCCCTGGCGGCGGCCGACACCCCCGAGGCGTGCGAGGAGCGGCTGGCCCGGCTGCTGCTGCAACTGGAGTCACTGGAGTCGCGGTTCTCCGACTCGGACGAGTTCCTGGCCGAACTGGCCGACCAGCGGGCCGACATCCACGAGGCGTTCTCCTCGCGCCAGCAGACCCTGGAGGACGGGCGGGCCCGGCACGCGGAGCGGCTGGCCGCCTCGGCCGGGCGGGTGCTGGAGACCATCCACCGTCGGGCGGCCGGCCTGCCGGACGTGGACGCGGTGCACACCTACTTCGCCTCCGACCCCATGGTGGGCAAGGTCCGGCGTACCGCCGAGGAACTGCGGGGGCTCGGCGACACCGTACGGGCCGAGGAGCTGGAGGGGCGGATCAAGGCCGCCCGGCAGGAGGCCGGCCGGGCGCTGCGCGACCGGAGCGACCTGTACGGCGAGGGCGGCGCCACCCTGCGGCTGGGCCGGCACCGGTTCGCGGTCACCACCCAGTCGCTGGACCTGACCCTGGTGCCGTACGAGGACCGGCTGGCGTTCGCCCTGACCGGTACCGACTACCGCTCGCCGGTCGACGACCCGGAGTTCGAGGGCACCCGGGAGTACTGGGACCGTCACCTGCCCTCCGAGTCCCCGGCGGTGTACCGGGCCGAGCACCTGGCGGCCCGGCTGCTGGACGAGCACGGGGCGCGGGCGCTGCGCGAGGCCGACCTGCCGGAACTGGTGCGCCGAGCCGCCGAGGCCGCCTACGACGAGGGCTACGAGCGCGGGGTGCACGACCAGGACACCGTGGCCGTGCTGGAGGCGCTGCTGCGGCTGCACCAGGACGCCGGGCTGCTCCGGCACCCCCCGGCCGTACGGGCCGCCGCCCAGCTGCTGTGGTCCTACGGCGTACCGGAGGCGGAGCGGGACCACTGGGCCCGCCGGGCCCGTTCGCTCAGCCAGGCCGGGCGGGCCTTCGGGCACGGTCCGGCCCTGGACGGGCCACGGTCCGAACTGGCCGCGCTGGCCCGCGAGTTCGGCACGGATGCGGAGCTGGCGGACCCGGTGGCGGCCTATCTGGTGCGGGAACTGGCCGAGGAGCCGGAGGGCTTCGTGCTGTCGGCCGGGGCGCGCGGGCTGCTGGACAAGTTCCACCAGGCCGTGGCCGACACCGGCTACCGCGAGGACCTGGCGGCCACCGAGGGGCTGGCGGCCCGCCGTCAGCTGGCCGAGGGCTGGCTGGGCGCCTACCGGGAGGCCAGCGGCGAGCAGGGGCCCCCCGGTGACCTGGCGGAGGCGGTGGCGGTGGAGCTGTGCCCCGAGCTGCCCCGCTACGAGGTCGACGCCCCGCTGTCCACCACGGTCCGGGGGCTGCTGGGCACCCATCCCCGGGTGCGGGAGCGGCAGTTGACGGTACGGCTGGACGAGCTGCTGGCCCGCACCGAGCGGTTCCGGTCGGTCGAGGTGCCGGGGTTCCGGGCGTACCAGAAGCGGCGCAACGCGCTGGTGGCGGCGGAGCGGGACCGGCTGCGGCTGTCGGAGTACCGGCCCCGGGTGATGGGTTCCTTCGTCCGCAACCGGCTGCTGGACGAGGTGTACCTGCCGCTGGTGGGCGACAACCTGGCCAAGCAGCTGGGCGCCGCCGGGGACGGCAAGCGGGTGGACAGCAACGGCCTGCTGCTGCTGATCTCCCCGCCCGGCTACGGCAAGACCACGTTGATGGAGTACGTCGCCGACCGGCTGGGCCTGCTGTTCGTCAAGGTCAACGGCCCGGCGCTGGGCCACCAGGTCACCTCCCTGGACCCGGCCGAGGCGCCCAACGCCACGGCACGCCAGGAGGTGGAGAAGATCAACTTCGCCCTGGAGGCCGGCAACAACGTGCTGCTGCACCTGGACGACATCCAGCACACCTCCCCCGAGCTGCTCCAGCGCTTCATCTCGCTGTGCGACGCGCAGCGTCGGATGGAGGGGGTGTGGAACGGCCGTACCCGCACCTACGACCTGCGGGGCAAGCGGTTCGCGGTGTCCATGGGCGGCAACCCCTACACCGAGTCCGGGCAGCGCTTCCGCATCCCGGACATGCTGGCCAACCGTGCGGACGTGTGGAACCTGGGCGACGTGCTCACCGGCAAGGAGGACGCGTTCGCGCTGAGCTTCGTGGAGAACGCGCTGACCTCGCACCCGGTGCTCGCCCCCCTGGCGTCCCGGGAACGGGCGGACCTGGAGCTGCTGTTGCGGATGGCGGAGGGGGACGAGTCGGCCCGCTCCGAGGAGTTGTCGCACCCCTACGGTCAGGCGGAACTGGACAAGGTGCTGGCGGTGCTGCGGCACCTGCGGACCGCCCGGGACACCGTGCTGACCGTCAACCGCGCCTACATCGCCTCGGCCGCCCAGAGCGCCGGCAGCCGTACCGAGCCGCCGTTCCAACTCCAGGGCTCCTACCGGGACATGAACAAGATCACCGAGCGGATCTCGCCGGCCATGAACGAGGCCGAGCTGTCCGCCGCGATCGACGACCACTACACCAGCGAGGCCCAGACGCTGACCACCGGCGCCGAGGCCAACCTGCTGAAGCTGGCCGAACTGCGGGGCCGGCTGCACGGGGCGGACGCCGAACGCTGGGCGGAGGTCAAACGGGCGTACGTGCGCACCCAGACCCTGGGCGGCGCCGAGGACGACCCGGCCACCCGGGCGGTGGCGGCCCTGGGACTGCTGGCCGACCGGATCGCCGCGATCGAGACGGCCATCAACCGGGTCACCCGGACGCCGGCGCACGGCAACGGCCGGCACGCCTCACGGTCGGCGCCCGGAGGGGAACCCGAGCCGGACGGGCACCACGGTTCCTGGTCGAACTCCGCTGACCACCAGGGGAGTTGAGCCCCCGGGCTCCGCACACGAAGTGGTGGGCACCCACCCCCCTGAGGGGTGGGTGCCCACCACTTCGTGAGCCCGGTCCGTTCCGCCCCGTCAGGGGGCGAGCTGGTCCAGGATGGCGTAGAGGTCGTCGATGGACCCCAGGGACGCGGCCTTGTCCGGCGCGTACCTGGCGGTGGTGTCCCATCCGGTGCCGTAGCACCAGCTGAGGCTGTCATCGATGCACTCGGCCTTCACCTGGGGCGACTGCAGGGTGAAGCCCACCCCGTGGTTGCGCAGCAGCCACGAGTTGCGGAAGTCCCCGGTGGCGTTGGTGATCACCTCGTACCCGTCGGTGCCGGCCGGGTAGCCGGCGTAGCTGGCGGTGTGCTCCAGCACCTGTTGGGCGGTCTGCCCCGGGTAGAGGCGTTCGGCGACCTCCTCGACCCGGGCGTGGTCGTAGTTGGGTTCCTGGACGGCGGAGACCCCGACCTGCCAGCAGCACTGGGGCGCGCAGGAGGCCAGCGGGTCCAGCCTCTCGTTGTCGCAGTGCGAGTAGGAGTGCGGGTTCTCCAGTCCGAGCACGCCCTCCTTGAGCGTCCACCAGGTGACCCGGGCGGCGGCCGTCAGCCGGCTGTCCCGGTCACCCTCCAGCCGGGGCACCGTGTTGTCGGCGATCCAGCGGACGTTGGCCTCCTCGGTCTGGGTGAGCTGGTGGCCGTTGACCACCAGTCCCTCCCGGGGTGCGGCCGAGGCGGCCGGCGCCAGCGCGGTCAGCACCGCCAGTGCGGCGGCCACCACGGCGACCACCAGGGCGGCCAGCGGTCCGGCCGTGGGGCGGGTGCGCATCGTCATCCCTCCAACCCCGGTCACGGTCAGTCGCCGGGCGGGGAGACGTGCGCGTACACGTTCTCCGGCTCGTGGGTGGTGGCGTTGTCCGGGAAGTACGGGCCGACCCGGGTCACGGCGTCGCTGTAGTTGCCGTCGATGGACTCGACGCTGCCGTCCTCGTGCACGGCGACCACGATGCCCACGTGGCGGCCGGTGTCGGAGTTCTCCGGTCCGGTGCCGAACAGGATGCCGTCGCCGACCTTGATGTTGGAGCTGCCGTCCTGGGTGAGCCCGCGCTCCTTGCCCCAGTAGTAGAAGTCCCCGGTGAAGTGGGTGTCGTTCATGTCCTCGACACCGGCGTTACGCCAGACCCAGTTCACGAAGTACTGGCACCAGTCGTGGTCGACCGGGGCCCCGTACTTGCTCTTGTCGGTCAGCCCGACCTCGCCCTTGGCGATCTGGACGATCCGCTCCCGCATGGTGCCGTCCGGCGGCGGGGTGTCCTCGCACAGCGGCAGGTCGGGGTGGCGGCCGTCGTGGCCGGGGGTGGCCAGGTAGTAGTCGGAGGCGTAGCCCCCGTGGGCCGGGATGTAGTCCCAGTACTTGTTGCCCGACACGTCGTCGCTGGCGACCTGGCACTCGATCTGCACGCTGGTGCCCTCGGCCAACCGCTTGACCTCGGGGCCGGACTTGCCGGCCTTGCTGCGCACGATCAGGTTCTCGCCGCCGGTGTTGGCGACGGTGGCGGTCACGCTGGCCTTGGCCTTGGACGCGCTCGTGGAGGGGGCCTTGGTGGGGGTGGCGGCGTGGGCCGGGCTGGTGAGGCCCAGGGCGCAGGCCCCGGTCAGCAGCACGGTGACCGAGGCGGTGCCCAGCCGTCTCGCCCTGTTTTTCGCGTTCATGACAATCCCTTCGCCATGAGGGGCGCGTGAAGTGGCGCCTCGTTGGGGGGAGTTACGTTAAGGGATTATCCGAACTCGTATCAAGTACTGCGAGCTGGTACTATCCCAAACCGGCCAAGGGGAGGGTGAGAGTGCGCGAAGGGGACCAGGGCGAGGACACCGCCGGGGGCACCGCCAGGAGCACCGCCCCACACCAGCGAGCCACCCACACCGCCGACGACACCGACGAGTTGGTCCGCCACTGGTCCGAGGCGGTCCCCGAGATCGACCCCCGAGTGGAGCGCGTCGTGGACCGGCTGATGATCAGCGCCAAGTACCTGGAACAGCTCGCCGCCCGCCTGTCGGCGCCCCACGAACTCCAGTACGCCGACTACGAGATACTCGCCCGGCTCTACTGGATCGGCCCCCCGCACCGGCTGCGCCCCTCCCAACTGGCCGCCGGCACCCTGGCCCCGCCCACCAGCATCACCAGCCGGCTGGACCGGCTCCAGCGACGCGGAATGCTGCGACGGGTGTCCGACCCCAAGGACCGCCGGGTCCTGGCCGCCGAACTCACCGACGAGGGCCGCGCCCTCTTCGAGCGGATCGTCGCCGAACAGGCCACCGAGGAACGCGCCCTGTTCGAGCAGCTGGACGACGACCAACTCCACGCCCTGGACACCGGGTTGCGCGCCCTGATGGGCGTCCTCCACGAACGGCTGGGCCCCGCCCCGCGCCGCATCAACCTGGCGCTGTCCCAGACCAGCTCGCGCGAGAGCTGACCTCCGGGCTCCCACCCCCGCTCCCCCCTCCTCACCCGCCGCCCGGCCGGCCTCCCCACCTCGGGAAACCCGCCTCCGGGAAACCGCCGTGAACCCCCTCGCCGTCTCGTGCGGAGTACGGGGTGACCGGACGGCGATGAGCCGCCCGGCGGCGATGAGGAAACGGAGCCCGATGTGACAGCGCCCTCCCCGGCGGAGAGTCGACTGGAACCAGACCGGACACTGGTCCACGCGTCACTGACCGACCCGGAACGCTTCGCCGAGCTGTACGACCGCCACGCGTCCGACATCCACCGGTACATCGCCCGGCGGCTGGGAGCCGAGGTGGCCGACGACCTGGTGGCCGAGACCTTCCTGGCCGCCTTCCGCCGTCGGGACCGCTTCGACCCCCGCCGTGGGGAGGCCCGCCCGTGGCTGTACGGCATCGCCAGCAAGCTGGTCGCCGGCCACCGTCGCTTCGAGGTACGGCAGTACCGGCTCCTGGCCAGGACCGCCCACGACCCGGTCGCCGAGGACCACCGCGACCGTGCCGACGACCGGGTCGCCGCGGCGGCGGTCACCCGCCAACTGGCGGCGGCCCTGGCCCGGTTGTCCAAGGGAGACCGGGACGTACTGCTGCTGATCGCCTGGGAGTCCCTCACCTACGAGGAAGTGGCCCAGGCCCTGGACATCCCGGTGGGCACCGTGCGTTCACGACTGAACCGGGCACGCAAGAAGGTTCGGAAGGCGCTCGGTGGGGTCGACCCGACCGACGCGGGCGAGGAGTTGCCACGTGGATGAGATGGAACAGCTCGCACGGATGCGTTCCGGGGTGCCACGTCCCGGCGCCCAGCGTCTGGCCGCCGGCAGGGAACGGCTTCGGGCCGCGATCGACGAGGAGGGCGACCAGGCGACGACCTCGGCGTTCTCCCGCCAGACCCCGAAGGGAAACCCGATGTACCGCACCGACGACCCCACCCCCGAACGGCGCCCTGGACTGTTCGCCCGCCACCCGGCCCTGACCGTGGTGCTCGCCACGGCCGCCACCGTCGCGGTGGTCACCACCGGGGTGGTGGCCCTGGACCAGGGCGCCGGAGACGGGGACGGCAAGCGGAACGACCGCTCCCTCGGAGACGTCAGCCCCGAGAAGGTGCTCAACGAGGCCGCCCGCCAGGAACGCGAGGCGAACAGGACGGTGGCCCCCCGCAACGACCAGTTCATCTACACCCGCGAGTACATCAAGGAGATCGAGCGGGAAAGCGGGCGCGAGAAGGTCTACAAGGACGAGAACTGGATCTCGGTGGACGGGTCCCGGCGCTCCTGGGTGATGGAGATCGGCCACGGCTGGTGGGCGGGCCCCGACAAGGACAAGGAGAACGAGGAGTCCTGGCCCCCCAGGGACTGGCCCACCCTCAGGAAGCTCCCCACCGACCCGGAGAAACTGATCTTCGAGGTCCGCCTCCCCACCTCCCGCCCGGGCAAGAACGAGACCCTGAAGGACATCACCCGCCACGAGTGGTCGATGGTCTACTTCAAGCTGGCCGGCCTCCTCCACCGCGTCCCGGTACTGCCCGAGGGACTGCGGTCGGCGGCCTTCGAGGCCCTCAGCCTGGTCCCCGGCATCGCCCTGAAGAAGAACGTCAAGGACGCCAAGGGGCGGGCCGGCGTCGCCATCTCGAACCAGGCCAAGGGCACCTTCCAACGGAGCCAGTGGCTGATCTTCGACCGGAAGACCCACCGCTTCCTGGGCTTCCGCGACACCCGCACCTCCCTCAAGGGCAAGAAGACCTACACCCAACTGTCCTCCCTGGACAGTTACGCCGTGGTCGACGAGGCCAAGCAACGCCCCTCCTCGTCCTCCCCCTCGCCCACCACCACCTCCGACCCGGCGCCGCCGTCCCCCACCTCGAAGCGGTAGCCCCCCGGACCCGGCGGTGACCACAGCACACGGGGGCTGTGGTCACCGCCGTACCCTCCCACCCCCACGACCAGGGCCACGGCCAGCCACCCCGGCGCCCCCGAGAACCCCCACCCGAACCCCCCACCCCCACAGGGCGGTTACGGCAACGTCCCCGGGCCCCACAGGCGACTCCGCCCCGGGCCAGCTGGCGTTGACCATGAGCAGGCCCACCCCCACCCACCGACGTGACCCCCGACCCGGAGACGACCCACGCCAAGCCCCCTCCCCCGGCCCAACACATCCACCCGGCACCCGGCCCACCCCCACAACGGCATCAACTCCCCCACCCCACACGCGAGTCCGCCCCCGAACGGTCGCCGGACAGCGCCCGGACCGACGGGCCGCACAGCAACGCCACCCCCTGGGCGCCCGCCGCGCACCACAGCGCGCCCCACGGTGACCAGCCGCCCAACGGTCCACCCACGGCCACCCCCAGGGCGAACCCACTGACCTTCACACTGGCTCCGGTGGTGAAGATCTGACCCCGCAACCGTTCCGGCGCCTCCCGATGGCGTACCGCGAACAGCGCGGTCAACTGGGCCCCCTCGCCCACCCCCAGCAGCACCCCGGCACACCACAGCCCCGGCACCCACCCCATCGCCGCCAGCCCGCAGGCCAGGCCCATCAGAGCGGTACCCCGGCACAGCAACGCCTCGGGCCCCCACACCCCCGGCCAACGGGACAACGCCGCCCCCACCGCCAGGGCCCCCACCGAGGCGGCGACCAGCAGGAAGGGACCACGGTCCGCCCGGCCCCACACGGCCAACCCCAGCAGCGGCACCACACTCACCAGCACCCCCAGGCCCACATGGGAGACGGCCGTCATCACCGTCGCCCGCCACAGCGGACGGCTCCGCCCGATGGCCCGGAACCCCTCCCCCAACTCCCGCCGGAGCGACGGACGATGCGGTGCCCGGAGGGGCAGCGGCACCCCGACGCCCCCGCCGTCCCCCACACCGACCGACGGCACGGCGGACGGCAGGGACCACGCCAGCGGTACGGCCACCCCCAGCAGTACGACGGCCACCACCACCCCGGCCGAGGCACCCGCCACACCCGCCACCAGCCCCGCCAACCCCGGCCCCACCAGGGTGGCCAACTGGAAGGTCATCGCGTCCCAGGCGTTGGCCCGGGACAGCCAGCGCCCCGCCACCCGGGGCAGCTGGGAGGTCCAGCCCCCGGTGAGCGCCGGCCCCAGCAACCCCGCCACCACCGCGACCGCCACCACACAGGGCAGCGGCACCCGGGACAGCGACAGCAACACCACCACCAGCCCGCACCCGTAGAGGGCCAGCGCCACGGCCAACAGCCGCCCCGGGCGGGCGGACCGGTCCAACAGCGCGCCGAACAGCGGCCCCCCGACGGCCGCCGAGGCGGTCAGCCCCGCCAGCAAGGCCGACCCCGAGGCGGCCGAGCCCGTCCACGCCAGCCCGGTGAGCAGCAACGCCGGCCCGGACAGCTCGTCCCCGACCCGTGCGACGGCCGCGCCCGACAGATAGCGGGCCAGCCTTCCTCGTTCGCCCATCCCGGCACCGTAGAGAGGTAACCCAAAACCACGCCATGAGCGTTACAGTCGCCGCATGAGAGTCCCCCGTGGCCACGCCGAACTGTCCGTGGTCGCCATGGCACGCCGCACCGTCGACCTGCTCAACACCCTCCACCCCGGCGAACCGCCCGAACCCCCGGACACCGAGCGGCTGGAACGGGTGGTCGCGGTGCTCCGGGAGTACGGCGACCCCGACCCCGTCGACCTGGACCAGGCCGACCTGCGACGCCTCACCACGGTCGCCCCCACGGTCCGCCGGGTCTTCACCGCCACCGACCCCGACAGCGCCGCCGAGGCCGTCAACTCCCTGCTGGCCCAGGGCACCGGACCCCTGCGGCTCAGCTCCCACCACGGCCGCACCCCCTGGCACCCCCACCTGGACGGCGACGACGACGCCCCCTGGCACGAGTGGTTCCTCGCCTCCTCCGGGCTGGCCCTCGCCGTACTGCTGTGGGACCGGCAACGCCCACCGGGCGGCACCTGCTCCGCCCCCGGCTGCTCCCGGGTCTTCCTCGCCCAGGGCAGCGGGCCCACCCGCCGCTACTGCTCCCGACGCTGCGCCACCCGGGTACGGGTCGCCGCCCACCGGGCCCGGGCCCGCTGACCCCGCCCGGCTGGTCAGGCGGGTCCGCGACCAGCCCGCCGACCGGGGGCGGCCACATAGGGCTCCGACGCGGGGACCTGGCCGACGGTACGACGAGGGGCCCCGGTACGCGGATCTCGTACCGGGGCCCCTCGGTCGTCGTCACCCCGCCCGGCGGTCCCGGGTCGTGCCGGGCCGGTCAGGGGTGGGGGTTCAGCGGGCCATGATCAGGCTCATCGCCTCGGAACGGGTGGCCGCCCCCCTCAACTGCCCCCGTACGGCCGAGGTGAGGGTCTTGGCGCCCGGCTTCCGCACCCCGCGCATGGTCATGCACATGTGCTCGCACTCCACGACCACGATCACCCCGCGCGGTTCCAGTATCCGCATCAACGAGTCGGCGACCTGGGTGGTCAGCCGCTCCTGTACCTGCGGGCGACGGGCGTACACGTCCACCAGCCGGGCCAGCTTGGACAGTCCGGTGATCTTCCCACTGGAGGACGGGATGTAGCCGATGTGGGCCACCCCCACGAAGGGGACCAGGTGGTGTTCGCAGGAGGACATCACCTCGATGTCCTTCACCAGGACCATCTCGTCGTGTCCGAGGTCGAAGGTGGTGGTCAGTACGTCCTCGGGGCGTTGCCGCAGCCCGGCGAAGATCTCCCGGTAGGCACGGGCGACCCGGGCGGGCGTCTCGCGGAGGCCCTCCCGGTCCGGGTCCTCGCCGACGGCGATCAGGAGTTCCCGGATGGCGGACTCCGCCCGCTTCTCGTCGAACTCCCCCGGGGGTTCGGTGCCCTCCAGCGTTACCGGATCGATCATCAGTGCCTCGTTCCTCACCTGCGCGCTAGGCGCCCCTGCCCCTGCGCGCGGCGGTGGCGGCGGCCGGAGCCGGGGCTCGTGTCCGTGCGCACCCGGCCCCCGTGCCGGTGAGCTGCCGTCGCCGACCCGACGACGGGTGGTGCGCTGGGCAGGACGTACCGCCTGCCCATACGAAGGGGCCGTGCCCCACTGGCGAGTAAACCAGAGGGCCGCTGGCCGCATTCCGTGGGCCGGGGTGACGTTGGCCTCAACGCCTGGTCGCCGGTACCCGCCCCTTGCGGGGGGGGTACCGGCGACCAGGTGTGAGTCCGAACCGTTCCCGGCTGCTGTCGGTCAGCTCTCGGAGCGCGGCTCCTCGGGCAGCTGCACCGTCTCGGTCGGGCCGATCTCCTTGCCCGGGGCGGCCTCGACCGCCGGGGAGGACCCGTTGGTGAGGGTCAGCTCCTTGGGCGAGGAGACCGGGGGCCGGGTGGAGGGGGTGCGGCGGGCGGAGCCGGTCCAGGCGGGCCGGTTGGGGCGCTTGACGACGGGCCTGAAGACCTCGGCGATCTCCTCCTTGCCCAGCGTCTCCTTCTCCAGCAGGGCCAGCACCAGGTCGTCGAGGACGTCGCGGTTCTCCACCAGGATTTCCCAGGCTTCGTTGTGCGCCGTCTCGATCAGCTTCTTGACCTCCTCGTCCACCAGCCCGGCGACCTCCTCGGAGTAGTCGCGCTGGTGGCCCATCTCCTTGCCCAGGAAGGGCTCGGAGTTGTCGGAGCCGAACTTGATGGCACCCAGCCGCTCGGTCATGCCGTACTGGGTGACCATGGCCCGGGCGGTGGCGGTGGCCTTCTCGATGTCGTTGGCCGCGCCGGTGGTCGGGTCGTGGAAGACCAGTTCCTCCGCCGCGCGCCCGCCGAGCATGTAGGCGAGCTGGTCGAGCATCTCGTTGCGGGTGGTGGAGTACTTGTCCTCGTCCGGCAGCACCATGGTGTATCCGAGGGCGCGGCCCCGGGACAGGATGGTGATCTTGTGGACGGGGTCGGAGTTGGGTGAGGCCGCCGCGACCAGGGCGTGTCCGCCCTCGTGGTACGCGGTGATCTTCTTCTCCTTGTCGCTCATGATCCGGGTGCGCTTCTGCGGTCCGGCCACGACGCGGTCGATCGCCTCGTCCAGGAACTTGTTGTTGATCAGCTTCTCGTCGCTGCGGGCGGTGAGCAGGGCGGCCTCGTTGAGGACGTTGCTCAGGTCCGCGCCGGTGAAGCCGGGCGTACGGCGGGCCACCGCGCCGAGGTCGACGTCCGAGGCGACGGGCTTGCCCTTCTGGTGGACCTGGAGGATCTCCAGCCGGCCCTGCATGTCGGGGCGGTCGACGGCGATCTGCCGGTCGAAACGTCCCGGGCGCAGCAGCGCCGGGTCGAGGATGTCGGGGCGGTTGGTGGCGGCGATGAGGATGACGCCGCCCTTGACGTCGAAGCCGTCCATCTCGACCAGCAGCTGGTTCAGCGTCTGCTCGCGTTCGTCGTGGCCGCCGCCCATGCCGGCGCCACGGTGGCGGCCGACGGCGTCGATCTCGTCGACGAAGACGATGGCCGGGGCGTTGGCCTTGGCCTGCTCGAACAGGTCGCGCACCCGGCTGGCGCCGACACCGACGAACATCTCCACGAAGTCGGAACCGGAGATGGAGTAGAAGGGGACGCCGGCCTCGCCGGCCACCGCGCGGGCGAGCAGGGTCTTACCCGTACCGGGGGGGCCGTAGAGCAGGACGCCCTTGGGGATCTTGGCCCCGACCGCCTGGAACTTGGCGGGTTCCTGGAGGAACTCCTTGATCTCCTGGAGTTCCTCGACCGCCTCGTCGGAGCCGGCCACGTCGGTGAAGGTGGTCTTGGGGGTGTCCTTGGTGATGAGCTTGGCCTTGGACTTCCCGAAGTTCATCACTCGGGAGCCGCCGCCCTGCATCTGGTTCATCAGGAACAGGAACACCACGATGATCAGCAGGAACGGCAGCAGGGAGAGCAGCATCCCGACGAAGGGGTTCTGCTTCTGCGGCGCGACGGTGTACCCCTTGCTGATCTCCTTGGGGTACTTCTCCTGCAGCTTGTCGGCGAGCTTGGCGCCCTGGTTGCCGATGTAGCTGGCCTTGATCTTGTCGCTGTCCTCGACCTTGGCGCCGTCCTTGAGCTCGACCTTGATGGTCTGCTCGTCGCCGGTGGTCAGCTCCGCCGACTTGACCTTGTTCTGATCGATCGCCCTGATGACCTGACCGGTGTCCACCGTCTTGTAGCCGCCGGACTGACCGACGAACTGCATCAACACGACCACGGCGAGGACGGCCAGCATGATCCACATGACCGGCCCACGGAAGTATCGCTTCACGTCCATCCATACGGAGCGGTGTACGCCCCGTCCCTCCTGCCACAGTGAGGCACGTCAGCCGCCTTGCGGCCTCGGTGCGTAACGGTGTTCTTTCTCGGTCTTATCGAAGTCTGTCCGGGCTCCGCGCCCTCGGCGTCCCGAAGGAACACCCGCTCCCGGGGAGCGTGGTGTCCCGCTGTTCGGTCGGCCACGGCACGGCGGGAACCGCGCGCGGAACCCCTGACCTTCGGACGGTACCCCAGCATCGTTGCTCGGCGCGTACGAGGTCGAGGATCCGTTGCCACTCCCCCGCCCTTCGGTAGCACAACGCGAAGGCCACCCGATGCGTTCCCGGGCCCGGTGTGACGTCCCCCGGGCGGTGTGCTCCGTACGGGAACCGGGTGGGCCAGTGCGTCAGCCGCCGTAGACGTGGGGAGCGAGGGTACCGACGAAGGGGAGGTTGCGGTACTTCTCGGCGTAGTCCAGGCCGTAGCCCACGACGAACTCGTTGGGGATGTCGAAGCCGACCCAGGTGGTGTCGATGTCGACCTTGGCGGCGTCCGGCTTGCGCAGCAGGGTGCACACCTTCAGCGAGGCCGGGCCCCGGGAGCCGAGGTTCGACAGCAGCCAGGAGAGGGTGAGGCCGGAGTCGATGATGTCCTCGACGATCAGTACGTGCCGGTCCTGGATGTCGGTGTCCAGGTCCTTGAGGATGCGCACCACCCCGGAGGACTGGGTGCCCGCGCCGTAGGAGGAGACGGCCATCCAGTCCATGGTGACGGGGTTGGCCAGCACACGTGCCAGGTCGGCCATGACCATGACGGCGCCCTTGAGGACGCCGACCAGCAGCAGGTCCTGGCCCTCGTACTCGGCGTCGATCTTGGCGGCCAGCTCCGTGAGCCTCGCGTCGATCTGTTCCTTGGTGATGAGTACCGACGCGAGGTCGTTGCCCATGTCCTTCTCGTCCACCGGGAGCCGCTCTCTGTGGGGGGTCGGTCGGATGCGGTGCGGGTACCCACCGGCCGCGCCGAGGGGCGTGTTCAGGCCCGCCGGATGACCAGTCTGCCACCCCGCCGGCTGGCGGTGACCCGCCCGGGCAGGTTTAGCGGGCGCTGCCCGTGCCAGTGGGTGACCAGCCGGTCGACCTGCTGGATGTGGCGGGCGGACAGGGAACCGGCGGGGGCGCCGGCGTCGATGAGGGTGCGGCGCAGCACCCTGCGGCGTACCGCGCAGGGCAGGGAGGCGAGCCGTTCGATGTCGAGCTCCGGTGCGGGGGCCGGCTCGTCCCCGGCGGGGGCGTGGGTCGGGTCCGGGTCGAGGCGTGCGGTGGCGGCGGCCCGCCCCGCCCAGTCGTCGAGGGCGTCGGCGTCGTCGCGGGAGAGGTGCGCGGTACGGGCGAGGGCCTCGACCACGCCCTTGCCGAGGGCCTTCTCCAGGGCGGGCAGGGCCTCGTGGCGTACCCGGGAACGGGTGAAGCTGGGGTCCTGGTTGTGGGGGTCGTCCCAGATGGGGAGCGCCTGGGCGAGGCAGGCGGTGCGGGTGGTCTGCCGGTCGACGGTCAGGAAGGGGCGGCGGTAGCGGCCCGCAGCGCCGGAGACGGCGGCCATCCCGGACAGCGAGCGGATGCCGGAGCCCCGGGCCAGACCCAGGAGTACGGTCTCGGCCTGGTCGTCGCGGGTGTGGCCGAGGAGCACGGCGTCGGCGCCGAGGCGGGCGGCGGTGGCGTCGAGGGCGGCGTAGCGGGCGTCTCGGGCGGCGGCCTCGGGGCCTCCGGCCGCGCCGACGGTGACCGTGACGGATTCCACCGGGTCCAGGCCGAGCTGGCCGAGTCGGGTGACGACCTGGGCGGCGCGCTCGTCCGATCCGGCCTGGAGGCCGTGGTCGATGGTGACGCCGCCGGCGCGGACGCCGAGTCGGGGGGCTTCGAAGGCGAGGGCGGAGGCGAGGGCCATGGAGTCGGCCCCACCGGAGCAGGCCACCAGAACCAGCGGTCGGTGCCGCGTGGGGTGGTCTTGTGTGACGTCGTTGAGTGCGTGGCGTACCGCCAGGCGTATCGCCGCGACCGCGGGATGGGGACCCATGTCCGAACTCACTTCCTCGACAGGAGACTTGTCACGCAGGGTGCGTTGATGGTGACAGAGGCAGTGGGGGTTTCCCGAGCATCGCACGCGTATCGACGGTTCACGCTCCCTCAAAAGGGTGATTGCCGACGGGTTTGGTGGCGGCCACGCGGGGATGTGCCCTTGCCACTTTCAACGGCTGGCGGGCCCGTACGTCACTCCCCTCCTTCTCTCCCCTTCTTCCCCGCGCCTCCTCTTCTCCTGGTTCGCCTCCTCACCCGGCCCGGCGGTGTCCGCGCCCGGAGACCGGGTCAGCCGTGGACGCGGGCGATCCACTCCGACGGCTGGGCGATCTCCGCCTTGGTGGGGAGGGTGTTGGGCGAGGTCCACACCTTGTTGAAGCCCTCCATGCCCACCTCCTCGACCACGGCGCGGACGAAGCGCTCCCCGTCGCGGTACTGCCGCAGCTTGGCGTCCAGGCCCAGCAGCTTGCGCAGCGCCTGGTCCAGGCGACCGGCGCCACGGGCCCGGCGCTTCTGGAACTTCTCCCGGATCTCCTTGACCGACGGCACCACCTGGGGGCCGACACCGTCCATCACGTAGTCGGCGTGCCCCTCCAACAGGGACATCACCGCGGTCAACCGGGCGAGGATCTCCCGCTGGCCGGGGGTCTGCACCAGTTCGACCAGCCCCCCGGAGTCCCGCTCGGAGTCGGCGCCCTCCCCGGCACCCGCCTCGGGCTCCCCGGCTCCGTCGCCGTTGTGGGCGCCGTTGTGGGCGCCGTTGCTGCCGCCGAGGGTCTGGGCGGCCCGCCGCAGACGCTCCAGCAGGGCGGAGGGGTCCATGTCCGTCTCGTCGAGGAACGACTGGATCTCCCCGCGCAGGTGGTCCCGCAGCCAGGGAACAGCGGTGAACTGGGTCCGGTGGGTCTCCTCGTGCAGGCACACCCAGAGCCTGAAGTCGTGGGTGTTGACGTCCAGTTCACGTTCCACGTGGACGATGTTGGGCGCGACCAGCAGCAGCCGGCCCTGACCGTCGGCGGCCGGGAAGTCCCGGTCGCCCGGGGCGAAGGTCTCGAACTGGCCCAGCACCCGGGAGGCGAGGAAGGACAGCAACATGCCGACCTCGACCCCGGTCACCTTGCCCCCGACGGCGCCCAGCACGCTCCCCCCGGGACTGGAGGCACGGCGCTCACCCATCTTGATCAGCAGCGGGGACAGCAGCTCGCGGAAACCGGCCACGTTGGCCCGCACCCAGCCGATCCGGTCCACCACCAGCACCGGCGGCGGGGCCTTCTCGGGGTCGGACTCCAGGTGCGGCGGGTTCATCCCGGTGAAGGCCCGTACGTGCTCCTCGGAGACCCTGGCGTGCCGACGGAGTTCGGCGACCACCTCGCGGGCCTGCTCCCGGGTGACCTCCGGGCCGGGACGCATCAGCCGGGTCGCGGTTGATACGGCGAGATTCCAGTCGACCATGTCCACTCCACCGAGGCTCGTCATGGCTTCACGGTACGTGGCCCGGCTCGGGAGTGGGAACGCGTGGCCGGTTCGCCTCCTCAGTCGGTCGAGCCACCACCCTCGCGGCAGCCGCAGCCGGCCAGGGCGGACGCCGACCGGTCCAGGGCACTCTGGGCGGCCTGCGCGTCACGGGTGTCCTCGGCCATGAAGGCGAAGGTCAGCAGCCTGCCGTCGTCGTCGACCACGACGCCCGCGAGGGTGTTGACGCCGGTGAGGGTGCCGGTCTTGGCGCGTACCAGGCCGCGCCCCGGCTGGCCGTCGTAACGCTTGCCCAGGGTGCCGGTGAACCCGGCGACGGGCAGACCGGTGAGAACGGACCGCAGCTCGGGGTGACGGGGGTCCGCCGCCCGGGCCAGCAGGCGGGTCAGCAGTCCGGCGGACAGCCGGTCGTCACGGCTCAGCCCGCTGCCGTCGGCGAACCTGGCCTTCTCCAGGGGCAGTTGGAGTGCGGACAGCTGCGCCCTGGCGGCCTTGGAGGCGCCCTTGAAGCTGGCCTTCTCCCCTCGGGCGAGCGCGGTCTGCCGGGCCAGGGCCTCGGCGATGTCGTTGTCGCTGTGCGTCAGCATCCGTTCGACCAGTTCGGACAGGGGCGCGGAGTGGTGCGTGGCGAGGGTTCGGGCCTTGGCGGGCGCCGGCTTGTCCCGGGGCTCACCCTCGACCTTCGCCCCGTGCTTCTCCAACCGTTCGGCGAACTTCTCCGCCGCCTCCTTCGCCGGGTCCTCCGCGCGGGGCGCCGGCCCGTGCTCGCTGTCGTCCTGCCGGCCCTCGTTGACCATCAGCGGGGTGACCGGGGCGATGTTGTCGTTGAGGCCGATGGGGTGCCGCTCGGGCCCCCGGTAGAGGGAGGTGTCGTAGCGCAGCCGTACCTTCCCCGCGCCACGGTCGGCGGCACGACGGGCGAGGGCGTCCCACTGCCGGTCGGTGACGGTGGGGTCGCCGCCCCCGACCAGGGTGAGGGTGCGGCCCTCGTCGGCGCTCACCACCCGGGTGGCCAGCCGGTGTTGGGCACCGCGCGCCGACAGGGCGGCCAACGCGGTGGCCACCTTCACCGTGGAGGCGGGCGCCAGCATGGTGTCCGGGCGCTTGGCGTACAGCCGCTTCCCACTGGCGACGTCCACCACGGCCGCGGTGTGCCGTTTGGCCCCGCCCTCGTCGTCCAGGGCTTTCAGGGCGGGACGCAGGGCCTCGGCCACCGAGTCGCCGTCCGGCGGGGGCGCGTTGTCGTCCCCCTCACCGGCGCCGGACCGGTCGCCGAGTTCGGCCAGCACCCGGGGAGCCATCGGAACGTCAGGGTCCGTGTGCTTCTCGCCACTTCCGGCCCCCCACCGCGCCGCCCAACGTCGCTCGGCCGTACGCTGTCCGGCATCCCAGGGTCCGGTGGCGAGGACCAGTACCAGCGCGGTCAGCAGACCGAGGACCGAGGAACTGGTCGTCAGCCGCCACAGTTGGCGCCTGGACGGGGGAAGGGCACGCCAGTCCCGCACTCGTCGACGGCTCCAGCGGGCCACACGTGCCGACACCCGCCGGAAGAGGGGCGTGATCCTGCCACGCAGCCAGTCACCCCCACGTCCTCCCGCCCGACGGGCGGAGCGCAGGGCCCGCCTCAGCCAGAGCGGGACGTCCGACGCCTTGGACACTGGGACCAGCCCCTTTCGCGTGCACGGACCTGCGTGAGGGACACTTAACCACCACACACATGTGCTGATCACTCAAGGAGCCTCCCAGTGGAGTTCGACGTCGTCATCGAGATCCCGAAGGGTTCGCGCAACAAGTACGAGGTGGACCACGAGACCGGCCGGATCCGTCTGGACCGCCACCTGTTCACCTCGACCGTGTACCCGGCCGACTACGGCTTCGTTGACAACACCCTGGGCGAGGACGGCGACCCGCTGGACGCCCTGGTGCTGCTGGAGGAGCCGACCTTCCCCGGCTGCCTCATCAAGTGCCGCGCCATCGGCATGTTCCGCATGACGGACGAGGCCGGCGGTGACGACAAGCTGCTGTGCGTCCCCTCCTCCGACCCCCGGATGGAGCACCTGCGGGACATCCACCACGTCAGCGAGTTCGACCGGCTGGAGATCCAGCACTTCTTCGAGGTCTACAAGGACCTGGAGCCCGGCAAGTCCGTGGAGGGGGCCGACTGGGTCGGCCGCGTGGACGCCGAGGCCGAGGTCGAGGCCAGCATCAAGCGCCTGGAAGCCTCCGGGGGCAACCACTGAGCACCACCTGACGCTCACGACCGGGCGCGCACCCCCACGAGGGTGCGCGCCCGTCGCGTTTCGCGGGTCCGGCCCGCCCGGTCAGAAACCCCTGGTGCGCTTGGCGGCACGACGACCGGTGGGTGAGGTCTCCGTACCCGGGCTCTTGATCATCATCCGGGCCACCTCGCTCCCCAGGTTCACCCCGATGGCGATGGCCAGGGCCACCGCGGCGGCCGTGGTCAGATGCCCGGCACCGGTGTTGACGTGCCCCTGGGCGATGCCCAGCAGCCCGAAGTACGTGGAACTACCGGGAAGCAGCGGCCCGATCGCGGCCGTGATGTACGGCAGCGCGGAGGCGTACTGGTACCGGGCCGCCAACTGCCCGAACAGGCCCACCAGTCCGGCGGCACACACCGTCGCCATCACCGGCGACAGGTTCCCGGTGTGGGCCATCGCCCCGAAGATCAGCCAGGAGACGCCGCCGTTGAGCGTGGCCAACAGCAGGGTGCCACGCTCCTGCTGGAGCAGTACGCAGAAGGCCATCGACAACAGCATCGCCGCGCCCAGTTGCTCCAGGGGCCGGTTGATCCGCTCCAGCGCCTCCGGGTCGAGGGTGACGCCGAACTGCAACCCCACGTACAGCACCAGCAGCACGCCCAGCACGATCCCGACGATCAGGTAGCCGATCTCCAGCAGGCGGGCCGAGGCGGTGATGTAGTAACCGGTCAGCCCGTCCTGCACGCCGGCCACCAGGGCCCGCCCGGGGATCAGCGCGTACAGGCCACCGGTGATCACCGCCGCCGCCTGCAACTTGCCCTCGTCCTGCAGGTCCAGGGCGGCGATCAGCACACCTATCGCGGCCGGCGGTACGGCGGCGCCCACGAACTGGTAGAACTCCGGCAGTCCACGCCCCGCGCACAGCCAGGCCAGCCGGTCCCCGAGCATGGCGCCGAGCGCCGCCGCCAGGAACACCAGCCAGTTGCCGCCCACCAGCACCGAGGCCGCGCCCGACAGCAACCCACTGGCCAGGGTCAGCGCCCACCCCGGGTAGGGGTGACGGTTACGACGGATCTCCGCCAGCCGTCCGTACGCCTCCTCCAGACTGACCTCGTCGTGGTTGATGTCGGCGACCAGCCGGAACACCGCCGCCAGCCGGGTGTAGTCCGTACCCCTGCGACGCACCGTGCGGCTGAGCGTCACCGGGTCGTCCACCAGCGAGGGCTGGTGGGTGATGGACAGCAGGGTGAAGGTGACGGTGGGCTCGGTGCGGGCCAGGCCGTAGGCGTGGGCCACGCCCAACATGGCCGTCTCCACGTCCTCGGCCCCCTCACCCCCGGCCAACAGCAGTTCACCGATACGCAGGGTGAGGTCCAGTACGCGGGGAATGGCCGGCCCGGAGTCCTCAGCCGTCTCCGGCAGGACCCGCTCCGGCGGTGCCGGCCGCTCGGCCAACGGCATCCGCACCATGGTGCGCATCCGGTCCTGCCAGGGGGAGTTCGTCGAGGCCAGCGGCCCCACGGCGGGGACGCCGGCGGGCGGGGTGAAAGCGCTGCCCAGTTCGTACGGCCGCTTCTTCGACAGCCCCTTGGGCACCTCGAACTCGCTGGTGGGGTGCTCGTCCTCGGGAGGCGGCGGTACCTGGTACCCCCGGGGCGGGGTGAAGGCGCTACGTGCCTCGTCGGACTTCGGTTTACCGTCCTGAGGGCTGACGTCCTCCAGGTCCTCCGAGGGGGACAGGCGGGCGTTCCACGGAGACTCCCGGACCACTTTTTGCGACTCCCTTACCTGACGAATCCTTCCGTCTACGACGGTTGACCTGATAGAGCCACACCGGCTCCCTCAGCCATTGTCAGGCCCACAACCTCCCGCGACGCACGTCCACGGCCTTCGAACGGTGAGGCCTTCGTCTCACTTGACCATGGGAACGCATGAAGCGGCGAGCAACGGACAGGAGAAGGCCCCGCGAAGGCCTGGTGTACGCCCTTTCCGCCTCGAACAGGGCTCCCCTTCCGCTACCCCAACCCCCTTACCGGCCATGCCGGTTGAGACCACTTCCCTCTCCCGGTGGCGGCCGTGTGCCGACCTCGGGGGCGTGAGGGAGCGCACCACGGGGTCACGGCACCCCAGAGGGGGCGGTGGCGACAGCTCACGCCCCGCCGTGGTGGGGCGTGAGCCCGCTCAGAGAGGGGCTTGGGGGGCGGACGGGGAGAGGCCCCTGGGTCGGATGGGTGGGGTGGGGTGGGGTGGGGTGGGGGGCGAAGGGACGGGGGGGAGGGGGATGCGCGGGGAGAGGGGGATGCGCGGGTGCCGGTTGGGCGGCCGGAGGGGCGCGGGTTACCGGGGTGGGGTGGTGAGGGGCGACGCTGGGCGGGAGTCGGGGGGCGGGGGGCGGGTTCGGGAGGTTGGTGAGTGGGGTTCCGGTGGGGGGAACCGGGGGCTGGCGTGGGTGGGGTGCCGGTAGCTCCGCTACGGGTGGGCCGGCCACCGGAGGCGGGGCACTCCCGAGGTCAGGCCCCCAACCGCCGGAACCTGCGTACCGCCAACGGGAAGAACACCGCCAGCAGTACGGCCGGCCACAGCAGGGCGAGCAGCGAGGCGTGCTCGGTGGCCCAGCTGCCGTGTCCGCCCCAGGTGGGGTTGGCGAAGAGTTCCCGTACGGCCTGGGCGGTGGCGGACATGGGGTTCCACTCGGCGAGGGTGCCCATCCATCCGGGCATGGTGTCGGGTGAGGTGAAGGCGTTGGAGAGGAAGGCGACGGGCCAGACCAGGATCTGTACGGCCTGGACCATCTCGGGGCGGCCGGCGACCATGCCGAGGTAGATGCCGGCCCACAGCAGGGCGAACCGTAGCCACAGCAGGAGTCCGACGGCGGCCAGGGCGGGCAGGGGGCCCTCGTGCCAGCGCCAGCCCATGGCGAGGCCGGCGAGCAGCAGCACCAGGAGGCCGAGGGCGGATTCGAGCATGTCGACCAGGCTGCGTCCGACCAGTACGGCGGAGGGTGCCATGGGCAGGGAGCGGAGCCGGTCGACGAGGCCTCGGCCGAGGTCCCGGGTGAGCGCGACCATGGTGGCTTCCAGGCCGAAGGCCATGGTGAGGGCGAACATGCCGGGTACGAGGTACTCCCGGTAGTCGTCGACTCCCATGCCTCCGCCGAGGAAGTAGCCGAACATCACCAGCATCATCACCGGGAAGGCGAGTTGGACCAGGACCTGGAGGGGGTTGCGGGCCCAGTGGCGGAGTCCGCGCTGGGTGAGGGTCCAGGAGTCGGTGAGCAGGTAGCCGCTCATACGGTTGCCTCCGTGCCGTCCGGGGTGGGTGCGGTGGTGCTCGGGTGGTCGGTGAGGTGGAGGAAGACCTCGTCGAGGGTGGGTCGGCGTACCGAGATGTCCTCGACGGTGAGGTGGGCGTCCTCCAGTGCGCGGAGGGCGCGGGAGAGGGTGGCGATCCGGTCGGTGGTGGGGGCGCTGACCGTGCGGCGGTCGGGGTCGGTCTCGGTGGGGGCGTCGGCGGCCCGGGCGATCAGGGGTGCGGCCTCGTCCAGGCGGGAGGCGTCCCGGAGTACGACCTCGATCCGGTCCGCGCCCAGCCGGGACTTGAGTTGGTCGGGGGTGCCCTCGGCGGCGACCCGTCCGTGGGCCAACACCGCGATGTGGTCGGCGAGTTGGTCGGCCTCTTCGAGGTACTGGGTGGTGAGCAGCACGGTGGTGCCCTGGTGGACGAGGGAGCGTACGGCCTTCCAGACCTCGGCGCGGCCTCGGGGGTCGAGTCCGGTGGTGGGTTCGTCGAGGAACAGCACCTCAGGTGTCCGGTCATCGCCGCCGAGGAGGGAGGCGGCGAGGTCGAGGCGTCGGCGCATTCCTCCGCTGTACTGGGAGACGGGTTGGTGGCCGGTGTCGGCGAGGGCGAAGCGTTCCAGGAGTGCGGTGGCGCGGCGGGCGGCGTCGCGGCGGCCGAGGTGGTGGAGGCGGCCGAACATCTCCAGGTTCTGCCAGCCGCTCAACTCCTCGTCGACGGCGGCGTGTTGGCCGAGGAGGCCGATGCGGCGGCGTACCTGGGTGGGTTCTCGTACGACGTCGTGGCCGGCGACGAGTGCTCGGCCTCGGGTGGGGCGTAGCAGGGTGGTGAGGATGCGTACGGCGGTGGTCTTGCCGGCGCCGTTGGGGCCGAGGAGGCCGTGGACGGCGCCGTGGGGGACGGTGAGGTGGAGGCCGTTCAGGGCGTGGGTGGTTCGGTAGGTGCGGTAGAGGTCTTCGATCAGGATGGCTGGGGTGGGGTGCAAGGGGTCCTCCCAGGACAAGGTAGTCAAACTTGACTACACGTTTGCGAGGCTAGTTCGCGCGCCCATCATTGGTCAAACTTGAATAGCGACTACCCGGGCTTGCTCTCCTCCACCCGGGAAACCCCGCCGCGTTCCGCTCAGAGGCCCGGCGTCGAGGTGAACTCCCCTACTCCGCGTACGGGTTGACCTCTCCGTCGGCCAGTACGTCCCGGGGGCGCTCCCCCTCGCCGGCCATCACGTAGGCGCCCTTCTCCAGCCGTTCGATCAGTCCCCGGGCCCACTCGGCCCCGCTGACCGCGCTGTGCACCCACAGCCCCATGATCTCCCCGATGTGCCCCAGGTCCTGGGGGGTCGAGCCGTCCGGCACCCAGTGGCGGGTCACCTCACCCCGCCACTCCTCCAGGGCGTCCACCCGCTGACGGAGCAGGTCGATCGCCTCCTGACGGGGCAGGTCGACCACGAAGCCCACGCCCGAGGTGAGGACGTCGGGCTTCTCGTCGATGGCGGTCAGCGCGTGCCGCACCAGTCGGAGGAACTCCCTCTCGCCCTCCTCGGTCAGCTCGTACTCGGTACGCGGCGGACCGCCCACGGTGCTGGGGGCCGTCTCGTGGGCGACCAACAGGCCCTGTTTGGCGAGCTGTTTGAGCGCGTGGTAGATCGATCCCGGCTTGGCGTTGGACCACTCGTGGGCGCCCCAGAACTCCAGGTCGTGACGGACCTGGTAGCCGTGGGCGCGCCCGTGCTGGCGCACCGCGCCCAGCACCAGCAGCCGGATCGCCGACATCGCACCGTCTCCCCTCGCCTGTGCGATCAGCGTAGACGGGGCGCTCGACGGCTCGTTCCAAGGGGCGCTTCGGGGGCCGTTCCGTGGGCCGGCTCCCACCCCCTCGCGGTCAGGACTGTTGCAGCAGGGTCCAGTCGGGCTCGGGCAGCGCGCCGGACTCGATCTCCAGGTCGTGGGAGATCTTGCTGTCGATGGTCTCCCGGATCACGTCCGCGTGGCCGGCGTGCCGGGCGAACTCCTCCAGCAGGTGCAGCAGGCCCCAGCGCCAGGACCTCGGTCCGCCCTCGGGGTCCCAGGGCACGGCCGGGTTGTCGAAGGTGTCGTTGAGCGAGGGGACCGCGCGTACCGCCTCCTCGGTCTCCCTTCGCACCTCGTCCCAGAACTCCAGCACGGACGCGACCGTCTCGCCCTCTAGCAGGCGGAAGGAGTTCTCCCAGTCCTGCATCTGGTCCTGGAAGGAGCGCTGCCGCTCGCCCCTCATACGGACCACCCAGCCCTTCTCACCCCAGGCGGCGTGCTTGATGACTCCGGCGACCGACAGTTCGCTGGCGCTGGGGGTGCTGGTCGCCTGTTCCTCGGTGAGGCCGTGGGCCGCCAGCCTCAGCCCGGTGCGCTGGACCTCCAGGTACTCCAGGAGGGCCCACTTCTCGTCGCCGTGGGGTTCGGCCTTCGCGGGTACCGACATCGCGCTCACCTCTCGTCCGTTCGCTTCCTCGCCCGTGCTTCACGGACACGGGTGAGGGGTCGCCCCCGACTGCCCGGGGCTTCCATGACCAGTACGTTAGCCAGGCTCGCGGACAGTTTCGGTCCTCGTTGAGGGGACCGGATCCACGAGGGCGGAAAGAGGGTGGACGTACGCGTTCCGGTACCGTCACGGACGCGTGGGGCACTGGGGCCAACTCCCCTGCCCCGGGGGCACTTGGCCCCGTCGGGCTACCGGTTGCCGCCCCGGAAGCGGAGCACGAAGCGCCGTTGCCAGGGGGTCTCCACGGCCCGGGGGTGGTACTGGTTCCTCACGAAGGTCACCGCGTCCTCGGGGGGCACCCCGTCGAGGACGGCCATGCAGGCCAGGGCCGTGCCGGTGCGGCCTATCCCGCCGCCGCAGGCGATCTCCACCCGCTCACGGGCCGCGCGGGTGAGCGCCTCGCGCAGCAGGGCGCGGGCCTCCACGCGGTCACGGGGAATCCAGAAGTCCGGCCAGGGCAGCCAGCGGCTCTGCCACTCCACGGGCGGTGGCCGCCGACCCCGCAGGTAGACCCCGAAGGAGGGCAGAGGCCCCTCGGGCAGCGGGTGGCGCAACCCTCTGCCCCGTACGAGCACTCCTGAGGGGAACCGCAGAGTTCCCGGATCCGTTGGGCGCCAGCTCTCGGTCATTACGGCACCGTACCGGCCGTGCGCCGGGCGGGAACACGCTCGGGTACGCCCTGGTTCCGGGCTCCGGGGCCCGGGCGGGGCTTCCTGGTGGGCGACCGGCGGCCGGATCCACCGGCTCGGCGGCCCTCCAGAGTGGCCGGAAGTCGCCCTCCGGCCGGTCTGGATTGGCGCAGGTCAGACGGGTGGCGTGGAGGGGTGGGAGTTCAGAAGGGGAAGCCGCTGCGGCCGTACTGGATGGAGATCCACTTGGTGGTGGTGAAGGCGTCCACCATGGCGTCGCCGTTGAGACGACCGAGACCGGAACGTTTCTCGCCACCGAAGGCGACGATGGGTTCGTCGGCCACCGTGGAGTCGTTGACGTGCACCATGCCGCTGTCGATCTGCCGGGCCACCCGCACCCCCCGACCCAGGTCCCGGCTGTGCACGGCCCCGCTGAGGCCGTACGGGGAGTCGTTGGCGATACGTATCGCCTCCTCCTCGCCGTCGAAGGGCAGCAGCAGGACCACCGGCCCGAACAGTTCCTGGTGCAGGATGGGCGCGCCCTCGGGGATGTCGGTGAGGACCGTGGGGGACAGCAGGTTGCCGTTGGCCTCGCCGCGCAGCAGGGCGCGGGCGCCGTCCCGGAGGGTCTGGTCGACGAGGGTGAGCAGGGAGTCGGCGTGGCTGGAGTTGATCAGCGGGCCGATCTGGGTGGTGGGGTCCTTGGGGTCGCCGACCCGGAGTCCGGCGACCTTGGTGACGAACTTGTCGGTGAACTCCTCGCGCACCCGGTGGTCCACCAGTACGCGGTTGGCGGCCATGCAGACCTGGCCCTGGTCGATGAAGCGGCTGAAGACGGCGGCGTCCACCGCGTAGTCGACGTCGGCGTCGTCCAGGACGATCAGCGCGCTGTTGCCGCCGAGTTCGAGGATGGTGCGCTTGAAGTGGCCGGCGGCGACCGAGGCGACGTGGCGGCCGGTGCGGTCCGAGCCGGTGAAGGAGATGACCCGGGGCACGGGGTGTTCCAGGAGGGCGTCGCCGACCTCGGCGATGTCGGTGATGACGACGTTCAGCAGGCCGGGAGGGAGTCCGGCCTCCTCCATCAGCCAGGCGACCAGGGTGCCGCCGCAGACCGGGGCGGACTGGTGGGGCTTGAGGACGACGGCGTTGCCCAGGGCGAGGGCGGGGGCGGTCGGCTTCAGGGCGAGGAAGAAAGGGAAGTTGAACGGGGATATGACGCCGGCGACGCCGGCGGGCTCCCGGTAGACCCGGTTCTCCTTGGTCTCGGCCGGTGACGGAACGATACGCCCCTCGACGCGCATGGCCACGTGCATGGCCTCGCGGAGGAACTGCTTGGCGAGGTGGAGTTCGAAGGCGGCCTTGGCCCGGGTCCCGCCGAGTTCGGCGATGATCGCCTCGGTGAGTTCCTGCTCGCGGTCCTCGATGATGCGTACCGCGCGTTCGAAGACGAGTCTGCGGGTGTACGGGTTGGTGTTGGCCCACTCGCGCTGGGCGCGTTCGGCCGCGCGGTAGGCCTGGTCGATCTCGTCGACGGTGGCCACGGTGATGGCCGCGAGCTTCTCCCCGTCGTAGGGGTTGAAGTCGATGATGTCCCAGGAGCCACTGCCCGGGCGCCATTCGCCGTCGATGTACTGCAGCGCCAAGTCGGTGAAGAAGGACATGCCCGTTCCCGTCGCCTCGCAGAGCTACTAGGTCGTCATCGTACTGGGGTATTAGATCTTCCGCTTGAGTTCGCGGAGGAGATCCCGGGTGCTGGCGGCCGAGAGGCTGTGCTCGCGCAGTCGGTCCAACGCCCGCTGGTACTGGTCGACTTCGTCGGCCTTGTCGAGGTAGAGGGCGCTGGTGAGCTGTTCCAGGTAGACCACGTCGGACAGGTCGGGCTCGGGGAAGCGCAGCACGGTGAAGGGGCCGCTCTCCGCCGAGTGCCCGCCCAGGTCGAAGGGGGCCAGCTGCAGGGTGATCCGGGGGTGTTCGGACACCTGGATGAGGTGTTCCAGCTGGTCGCGCATCACCCGGGGGCCGCCGAAGGGGCGCCGCAGCGCCCCCTCCTCCAGTACGCACACCAGGTGGGTGCCGGATTCGGAGCCCGGGCCCTCGGTGTTCAGGACGCGTTGGCGTTGGAGGCGGAGGGCGACGCGGCGGTCCACCTCGTCGCGGGGCAGGTCGGTGCGGTGCCCGTGGGAGATGACGGCGCGGGCGTAGTCCTCGGTCTGGAGCAGGCCGTGGACGAACTGGACCTCGTAGGCACTGATACCGGAGGCGGCGCCCTCCAGTCCGACGTAGGTCTGGAACCAGCCGGGGAGTACGTCGCTGTAGCTGTGCCACCAGCCGGCGACGCTGGACTCCTTGGCGAGGCGGAGCAGGGGTTCGCGTTCGGACTCGTCGTTGACGCCGTAGAGGGTGAGGAGGTCGGCGACGTCCCGGGCCTTGAAGCTCACCCGCCCCAGTTCCATTCTGCTGATCTTGGATTCGGAGGCGCGGATCGAGTAGCCGGCCGCCTCCCTGGTGACACCGCGCGACTCGCGGAGTCTGCGAAGTTGGGAGCCCAGCAGGATCCGCCGCACCATCGATCCGCTGGATCCACCGGTCCCGCCGCTGCCTGTGCTCACCACGTCCCCCACGCCGCCCTGCCGATGTTGGTCGTCATCTCGTGTGGTCCTCCGCCGAGTTCGAAGAAGCAGTGTGCCACCTCCGGGTCTCGTTGCGTATGCGGGTGGTTACCCAGACGGGAAATTCCGCGTGCACGTGCATCTGCCCTTGCATCTGCCGTGAGCATTGGCAACCATGGGTGGGGCCCGAAGTGTGTTGCGGATCAAGGCACTTGGGGCGGATGTCATTCAAGGGAGCACCAACAGGGGCCTTCCGAGGCCGAACTGCCTACTCACGCCAGGAGTGGCTCACCATGGGGACCGAGGGATCGACCGTGCTTGAGCCGTTATGGCACAGCCTCCCCCCGCTCGGCCCCTTCTCCGTCTCCGGCTCCGCCTCGCGCGGACTGCCCGCTCGCTACGAGGCGGTCAAGTGCGCCCGGGACTTCACCAGACTGACCCTGTGCGACTGGAAGTTGGCGACCGAGTTCGACAGCGTCGCGCTGGTGGTGTCCGAACTGGTCACCAACGCGCTGCGGCACGGCCTCACCAGTGACGCCCGGGGAGACACCGAACCGGTGCGGCTGCACCTGATGCTGTGGGGCTCCCGCCTGGTGTGCGCGGTACGCGACCCCAGCGGCCAGGCGCCCCGCCTGGCCCCCGAGGTGGCGGACCCGGAGAACCCGTTCGACGTGATGACGGGGTTCGTGGACTTCGACGCCGAGTCGGGTCGGGGACTACAACTGGTCCGCTGCTTCGCCGACAGCTGGGGCTGGCAGCCGCTCCAGGGCTCGCACACCGGCAAAGTGGTGTGGGCCCTGTTCCACCTGCGGGACTGAGGCTCCCGCCAGCCGCCTCGCGGCTCCCCCTTGGACTTTCCGTACGGCCGTGTGATCGGGGGGACGGCCGTACGGAAAACCCTTTCCGCTCGGGCCCCGGCCGGCGGCCGGGCCCGGGCACTCAACCCCCCGCCCCCGCCGGGCGTCTGCCGGGGTGGGTCAGCCCACCAGGTGGTCGAACTCCCCGTCCTTGACGCCCAGCAGCAGGGCCTCGACCTCGGCCGGGGTGTACACCAGGGCCGGCCCGTCCGGGAATCTGCTGTTGCGTACGGCGACCTCGCCGCCGGGCAGCTTGGCGAACTCCACACAGGTGCCCTGCGAGTTGCTGTGGCGGCTCTTTTGCCATTTGACCCCGTGGAGGTCCCTGGCGGCCATGCCGTTGTACGTGTGAGGCACTGGAAACTCCCGGGAGCATGTTGGCGCTGAGTAGTCAACTGCCCGGGATCATAACGCCGTTGCACGACGAATGCATGTGCGGATGCACGTGCAAGACTGCGCGTTGTGACCTCATTACACCCGGTCAGGGCCCAGGTTGGCCCTCTTCGACGGGAGCCGGAACAACGCTTTGCACATACGCCCCAACAAAACCTGAAACAACGTCACCGTCGCACTACGTGACCTCGCGGCCTGAAGGAAGTCCACCACACCCCTCGCGCGGCAGCGGCTTCGGGGGTTGGACGCGAGCCGGCGCCCTTTGGATCCGCCGACCTTCGGGGGGCCGCCGTGACGTGGGGAGGAAAGCGGCGCCGGCTCCCCCCTCACGGCTCGCCGTCGCGGTGGCGAACCTCCGGACGGGCCCGATCCCCGGACGGGGGCGGGGCGGTCGGGGCGGCCGCGCAGGCGGGAGCGGGGCGGTCGGGGCTCGGCGGCGGCACCGCTCACGGTGGGAAGCCGGCGCCGGGTGGGGCCGGCGGGGACTCCGTACGAAAAGGGGCGGGACCGCTCTCCCGGCACCCGGACCCCCGGGCCAACTCGCGCCGACGGCGCGGGGGGCGGGGAGCTGGGCGCCCCGCCCCCCGGCAGGGGTTACTTGGAGGGGTAGGGCAGCAACGCCATCTCGCGGGCGTTCTTGATGGCACGGGTGACCTGTCGCTGCTGGGCGACGGTGACCCCGGTGAGCCGCCGCGCCCGGATCTTGCCCCGGTCGGACAGGAAACGGCGCAGCAGCGTCAGGTCCTTGTAGTCGATGGGCTCGTCCGGTCGCCGCGGTTCCTGGCCGTCCCGGGCCTCCAGCAGGGGGTTGCGGAGCCGTCGGGTGGGCTTGCGGGCGCGGGCGGGGGTGGTGGACACGGGGTTCGTCCTTCCGGTGTCGGGCCAGCGGCCGAACTCTTCGCCGGGGCTGGCGGGTGGGGTGGTGCGGGGATGGTGTGAGACGGGGTCAGGACACGTGGTCCAGCAGTACGTCGAAGGCGGGCGGCAGCCGTTTCCATGCGGTCGGGCCGCCCTCGTACTCCTCGTCGGTGAGCAGGCAGGCGTCCAGCAGCCCCCGCAGCCCGTCGACGTCCAGGTCGGGGGAGGTGAACACCAGGTGCTGGCCCCGGTCTCCGTGTTCCGGGTCCCAGTCGAGGGCGGCGGCGGCACGGCGTACCGGGGGCAGCAGGTCCCAGGCGGCGTCGGGCAGTGAGGCCAGCCAGGGGCCGGCGCCCTCCACGCAGAGGGCGCCGCCGGCGCAGTCCCAGGCCAGCAGGATGTCGGGGCGGTCCGCCAGCCAGAAGCGGCCCCGGCTGCGGATGGCCGCGCAGGCCAGCTCCTCCAGCGCGGCGTAGAGGCGGCCGGGGTGGAAGGGGCGCCGTCGTCGCCAGACCAGGGTGTGGACGCCGGACTGTTCCGCCTCCTGGGGCAGCAGGGCCAGCGCCGGGTGCTGTCGTTCGGCGGCGGCCTGGACGTCGAAGCCGGCGAGGGCGGCGCGGGCCAGCTCGGCGGAGTCCACCGGTACCTGGGTGGCGCCTGGGGTGAGTTGCCGCAGCAGGCTCTGGTCCTCCTGGTCGGCGGGGGTCTCCCCCTGGTGCACGCTGAGCACGGGGGCGTACTCCAGCTGCCGGGCGCAGGTGTCGGCGACGGTCCGCTGGTCGGAGCGGGCGGCGGCGAGGCCGGCCTCGGCCAGGTCGTCGCCGTTGGCGAGGGTGGGGATCAGCAGCGCGGGGTCCACGGCGGTGATGACCGAGGTCAGCTCCACCGTGTCGGCACCGCCCGAGGCGATCACCTCCGCCATGCCCCGGGGTTCCACCGAGTCCCACAGTTCCACCACGGCGAGGCGGTACAGCCCGCTGTCGGCCAGCCGTTCCAGTTCGGGCACCAGGTCCTCGCGGAGGGCGCAGCAGGCGCAGTCGTTGACCAGGGGGGTCTCGCCCTGGTCGGTGACCTCGGTGCGGTCGCGGCGGGTACGGCGGACGTGGCCGTCCGGGGCGGCGGCGAGGTCGTGGTGGAGGGCGACGCTGCCGGGGACGGTGGCCAACAGCTGGTCCACGGTGGCCCGTCGGGCCTCGCGGTGGAGTCCGGCGACCAGGGCCACGGGCAGTCGGGGGTGGCTGGGCGAGGTCACCGGGGGGCCTCCTCTCCGTCCGGTCCGGGGTGGGGGCGCCGGCCGTAGCGGCGCTCGAAGCGTTCGACGCGGCCGGCGGTGTCCATCACCCGGGCGGTGCCGGTGTAGAAGGGGTGGCTGGCCGAGGAGATCTCGACGTCGATCACCGGGTAGGTGGCGGTGCCGTTGCCGTCGTCCCACTCGATGGTGCGGTCACTGGTGGCGGTGGAGCGGGTGAGGAAGGCGAACCCACCGGCGCGGTCGCGGAAGACGACGGGCCGGTAGGGCGGGTGGATGCCGGGCTTCATGGACGGCAACTCCTTCGGGGTGGTGGGGCGTTGGGGTCAGCGCTGTTCGATGAAGATCACGTGTCGGCGTACCACCGGGTCGTACTTGCGCAGCTGGAGTCGGTCGGGGTGGTTCCGGCGGTTCTTGCGCGTCACATAGGTGAATCCGGTACCGGCGGTGGAGCGGAGTTTGATCACTGGGCGTATGTCGTCGCGTGCCATGGCGGGTACTATACAGAATTGGAAACCATTTTCATTAAGCGCGAGAAGGAGGACCATGTCCGCGCACTGCCAACTCACCGGCCGCCAGCCGACGTTCGGCAAGACCATCTCCCACTCCCACCGCCGCACCAGCCGCCGCTTCGACCCCAACATCCAGCGCCGGCGGTACTGGCTGCCCAGCGAGGGCCGCCACGTACGGCTGCGGCTGAGCACCAAGGGCCTGCGCACCGTCGACCGGATCGGCGTGGAGGCGGCCGTCGCCCGCATCCGCGCCCGGGGAGGCCGGGTCTGATGGCGAAGAAGAGCAAGATCGCGAAGAACGAGCAGCGCCGCGCCGTCGTCGCCCGCTACGCCGCCCGCAGAGGCGAACTCAAGGAGCTGATCCGCGACCCCGCCACCTCCGAGGAGCGCCGCGCGGAGGCGCAGCGGGAGCTGCGCCGTCAGCCCCGGGACGCCAGCCCCACCCGGGTACGGAACCGGGACAGCGTGGACGGACGGCCGCGCGGCCACCTGCGGGCCTTCGGCCTGTCCCGGATCAACCTGCGCCAGATGGCCCACGCCGGCCAACTACCCGGGGTCCGCAAGTCCAGTTGGTGACCCCGGCTCGGGGCCCGGGGGACTCCCGTCCCGGGCCCCGACCGTGCCCGCCGGGCCGGGCGCCCGGCGCACTGTCCCGGCGCCCGGCCCTCGCGGCCCTCCGAGGGGGGCGGCCCCGGGCAGGCGGTGGGTGGTCGACGCCGGTCGCCATGCTGGGGCCGGCCGGCGCGGTCGGGGCTCCGGCGAGTCAGCGTTGTCGGTGAGCCGGGATGGTCGGGGCACCCCTGGCGGGCCGCCTCCCCGCGCCGTCCACGCGGGCGCCCCTGCTGACGAAAGCCCAGCTCAGCCGCGACGTCCACGCGGGGCCAGGGCAGGTACGGCACGAGCCTGCCGACCACTCCGGGAAGGGCGCCGCCGGGCCGGCCGCGCTCAGCTGTCGCCGCCCTCGTCGATGAGCCTGCGCACCTCGCGGTCGATCAGCCCCAACCGGGCCTCCGCCACCAACGGCACCGCCCTGCGCTGCCGCCGGGCCTCGTGGACGTCGATGTCCACCGTCAGCAGCGCCGGCTCCCACTGGGGGGCCTGCGCGACGACGGTGCCCCGTGGGTCGATCACCCGGGAGCCGCCCCAGAAGGTGGCCCCGTGCTCGTTGCCGACCCGGTTGACGAAGACCACCCAGCACTGGAGCATCCGCGCGGTGTAGGACAGCAGGGTGTCCCAGTACAGGACGGTGTCCATGGACTCCGGGTCCAGACTGGCGGCGCTGTTGGTCGGTACGAAGATCACCTCCGCACCGTCCTGCACGGCGAGCCAGGGCAGCACCGGCTGCCAGGCGTCGTTGCAGATCAGGGTGGCGCCCCTGCCGCCGGTGGAACGTGGCAGCGGGTAGGCGCGCAGCGACTGGCCGGGGCTGACGTGCTTGCGTTCCTCCCAGGCCAGGTAGTTGGGGAGGTAGAGCTTGCGGTGGGCGTGGACGACCTCACCCTCCGTGCACAGCACCGCCGTGTTGTACGCCCGCATGGAGGTGTACTCGTGCAAACCCGCCAGCACCGAGGGTCCCTCCACGGACAGCGCCCGCAGCCGGGGGTCGGTACGTTCGATCGCGGTGTCCTGTTTCAGGGCGCCCAAGTGCTAGCCGTTCAGGCTCAGTTCGGGAAAGACCACCAGGTCGGCCCCTTGGTCGACCGACCGGTCCACCTGTTCCCGGGCGAGCGCCAGGTTGGCCTCGACCTCCCCCAGCGCGCAGTCCACCTGCGCCAGCGCCACCCGCATCCGGTCACCTCCGTCCGCCGGGTCCCGCCCTCTCATGCTGGCAGGGCCCACGGGGGCCGGCATGTGGACAGCGCGCCCACGGTCCCCCGTCGGGGGCGACCACCCGGGCCCGACGTACCGGTGGCCGGCCCAGGTGGTGCCCAACAGGGCGCGCAGGAAGGCCACTTGGGCCGGCCGGGCCGCTGACGCGACCTCCCCCACCGTGCCCCGCGCCCCCGCTCGCGGGCGTCGGCCCACGGTCCCGCCCCAGGTCACCCCCGAGGGGGAGACGCACCCCGCGCCTGGTCCGCCACGCGTACGGGACACCCCGGAGAAACCCCGGCCAGGACGCGGCCCACCGAGACCTCAGCGTCCCCCGGCCACCCGCAGTACCGCTCCGGTGGTGTACGAGGCGTCCGGGGACAGCAACCAGGACACCGCCGCGGCGACCTCGGCGGGCTGGCCGGCCCGACCCATCGGGATACCGGGCGCCTGCTTGGCCGGCCGTTCCGGGTCCGCGTGGAAACCGGTCCAGATCACCCCCGGGGCCACGCAGTTGACCCGGATCCCCTGGTCGGCGACCTCCTTGGACAGCCCCATGGTCATCGCGTCCACCGCCGCCTTGGCCGCCGCGTAGTGCACGTACTCCCCCGGGCTGCCCAGGGTCGCCGCGGCGGAGGAGATGTTGACGATCGCCCCTCCCCCACCGTCGGCCATCTCCCGCACCGCCCGACGGGCACACAGCAGGTAGCCCAGTACGTTCACGTCCAGGGCCCGGCGCATCCCCTGGGCGTCGGCCTCGGCGAGAGGTCCGACCGGTCCGCTGACCCCGGCGTTGTTCACCAGTCCGGTGAGCGGCCCCAGGGTGGCCGCGCGGTCGAAGAGGCGTTCCACCGCGGCCTCGTCGGCGGTGTCGACCTCCACCGGCAGGCATCGGCGCCCCACGTCCCGTACCCGCCGCGCCACCTCCTCCGCCGAGGCGGCGTCGGAGCGGTAGCCGAGCACCACGTCGTGGCCGTCCCGGGCCAGCCGTTCGCAGACGGCGGCACCGATCCCCCGGCCGCCACCCGTCACCACCGTCACGGGTTCCATCCCGCCACCACTCCCCTCGCCCGACGTACCGGCACCCTTTCGTCCAGGGGCCCGAGCCAAACCGTACGCAACGGAAAAGTCGCCCACCCAAGGGGTACGAAGCCCGGCGCCACCCCAAGCCCGTTCAGCCCCCGGCCGAACCAGACCACCACCCGGAAGTGGGCCGCCCGGCCGCGCGGTGGGGACAACGGCTCCCGCCGCGCCAGGAAAAGGCCAGGAAAGCGGAAGCCGCCGACGGACAGTTCCTTTTCTACGGTGTGGATCTGGCCGGAGTGGACCTCACCCCGGCCCGGCACCGGGGAGACGTGAGCATGGCCGAATACCGCGATGTCAGAGGACACCTGGACTGCGACTACGAGGACCTCAACCTGATCCGGGAGGTGGTCGCCACCTTCCGCGCCCGGGGCCCGGAGTTCGCCCTCAGCGAGGAACGCGTCCGCCACTACTCCGCCGGCTGGCTGTACCAGCACCACGCGGTCAACTGGGTCGCCCACGCCTTCTTCGGCGCGACCGTACGCCAGGACGGAGTCGAACTGATCCGAGGGCAGCTCACCGAGATCGCCCGCCAACTCCCCCACGTCACAGGGCTGTTCCTGGTCGACGACACCGACCGCGGCCCCTGGGACCACTGGGTGGTCGCCCATGGCCGGATACGCGCCCTGGGCCCCTGCACCGCCATGAGGGCCGAACCATGACCCACCCCCACACCGCCCTGGAAACCCTGGGCCTCAGTCCCGACCCCACCACCCTGGAACGTGTACTCCACCTGCTCGGCGGCCCGCTGAACCTCCCCGCCACCCAACGGCACGCCCCCGCGCGCCTGGACGCCCGCGACCTGCCCACCACCAGGGTGTCCGCCTGGCTACGACGTCAACTCCCCACCACCAGCACCTCCCTGTCGGTCGTGTGGCCCGCCAGCGATGTCGCCGCCACCCTGCCGACGGACACCCTGCTGGGACACCTGCACCTGCTGTGGCTCCCCGTGCTGGGCGACCTGCTCGCCGTCGACGCGGACCACCACCGCCTGGTCACGCTCAGCCGACAGGAGATCGTCACGGTGAGCCCGCTCAGAGGAGAGACCCCCGCCGGAGACGGTGACCCACCGGGAGAGGAGCGACCCGGCTGACGTCGCGTCACGGCTACTTCGTTGTGGGGTACGTGGGGACGGGGGTGCGCTGGGCTGGTCCGGGTGAGGTGGATACGGGTGGGGCCGGGGGTGGGTGAGCCCTGATCACGCCCAGGAGGCCGGAGCGGCTCGGGGAGCGTTCCCCCATGACCACGTCAGCCCTTCGCCCTACGCCCACCCCCTGGGGTACCGAGGGTGCGGTACCCCAGGGAGTGGGGGTGCCTGGCGAGGGCACCGATGGTGCGCTCACGCAACAGGTGGGGTGAGCGGTGGAGGCGGCGGGTGGTCGGGGGGTGTGCCGGGGGTTGTGGGTGATGTGGTTTGCTGCGGCACATGTTGTGACGTCAATTCACCATGAGGAAACGGCAGTTGGCTACGAACTGGCCAGTGACTAAGGTGTCACCGGCCGTCATGTAGTCGTACGCGGTGCCAGTCGAGGGGGAGGCCATGGGGCTGATCGAGGACGAGCGGGGCATCACTCCGCAGCCCATGACAGGGCGAGGACAGGACTACATCCACAAGGAGAGCGAGTCCCTCCAGTCCTTCAAGAAGCGCATCGACAAGATCATCGAGAACCTCTCCGGCAAGGCCCCGGCCAACCCCACCCAGCTCAAGCAGAACACCCTCAACCACGGCTCGTTCGGCTCAGCCCAGTTCCTGGAGGCCACCGACCTCGCCGGTCAGTACGAGAAGGTCCTCCAGCAACTCACCAAGCTCTCCACCGTGTTGGGCCAACAGATGGAAGCCATGGGCATCGCCGTGGACGGCGCCGACAAGGGCTTCAACACCATGGACGACGACACCCGCCGCCGCTTCTGGCAACTCCAGGGCAACCCCGAGCTCCACCGGCCCACCGATGGGGGCGAGGGCAACAAGAAGACATCCGAGGAATTCGGGATCTGAGCAGGGAGTAGGAATGGCAGGCAAGAGCGGCGGGTCCCGTACGAGCTTCGAGGACTACAGCCTCCACGAGCTGATCGAACTGATCGAGGGCGCCAACCACGAAAAGATCGCCACAGCCGCAGCGGCTCTCGCCAACGCCGGCACCCAGATCACCGAGATCGCCACGGAGATCAACACCTACATCGAGAAGGTGAACTGGGAGGGCGAGTCCGGCGACGCGTTCCGCAAGTGGGGCAAGGGGCTGAGTCACAGCACCGTCGCGGTCGGTACCTACGCCAAGCAGTCCGGCTCCATCATGCAGGAAGCTGCCGCGGCCCTCGCCGACCGCAAGGCCGCGATGCCCAAGCGCTCGACCAAGGACACCAAGAAGGGCGAGGAACACCAGGCCGCCCTGACCGAGATCCAGAAACTCTCCCAGGCCTACAACGCGTCCAACGACGGTCTGGCGAACATCGAAGAACCCCGCTTCAAGCCCATGCCCAACGTGGGGATTGAACAGCCCAACCAAAGCGCTGCACCTCCGCAGCCCGGGTCAGCCCAAGGCGTACACGCAACATCGCCTGCCTCGCCCTCGGGACTCGCAGAGCAAAGCGTAGGACCGGCGCAGAAGGAAACCGGGGGAGCTTTTGCCGCAGATCCTGTTAACCGACCTATCACCACGAACCTGGACTCCGTAAGCGCCCCTCCACGCCCCAACGAGGCTGGCCCAGCGCCCATCCCCGATACCGGGCAAGCCCCTCGCCCCAACCCTGGACAGTCGACGGGCTGGCCCGGTGGGTTGCCCACGCCCCCACCAGCGCAACCAGGAGGGACGCCTTCCCCCCGAGCAGCAGGTCGACCGCCGGCAGCGAGCCCGACGGGACGCCCTTCTCAACCCGCCGTGGGACGGCCGCCAACGGGTGGAACAGCCAACCCGGTGGGCCGCCCTCCCTCGAACCAGGGCATGACGGGACGACCGCCGGCAGGCATGTCGCCCTCCCGCCCTGGAGGGGCTGGCACTCCAGGCAGAAGCCCCGTCAACAACGGCATGGTGGGACGCCCGACGAACCCTCCCGGCTCTGCTGGAGGAAGAACACCGACAGGACTCCCGCGAACGGGACGTGACGGCGTGGCAGGAGGCACTCCTCAGCGCACGTCAAGCAGTTCACGAGGAAGTACCCGACTTCCCCAGGGCAACGTGATCGGCCGCTCCGCTCCCGTTTCCCGATCTCAGTTCGCTCCCGCTACACCGCGCCAGCAGGCTCAGCCGCCCGCCCCGCAAAGAGGAGCGCCCTCAGCCGACGGTGTTCTCGGACAACCGCGTGCGACGAATTCCAACCGCCCGTCACAAACCACCTTCACCCGTGGCGGCGCTGGCCTCTCCCGCAACAGTGACCGGGACAACCAAGCGGAGGACAACAAGCCTGCGCGCCCTGCCTACCTCACCGAAGACGAAGAGACCTGGTCACCTCGCACCCAGGGGACGACCCCTCCGGTCATCCAGTAACCGCCTTCGCCCCACACGCTGAAAGTCACCCATGACTCCTCCCCCACCTCGGCGAGTGCTCACCTTTGCCACCCTCGCTACCACTTCAGCACTAACACTGTCCCTTCAAACCTCCACAGCACACGCCGACACCCCACCCCCACAGCCCTACCTCACCACCATGCAGGCCCCCGCCATGTGGAAACACTCCACCGGGGAAGGCGCCACTATCGCTCTCATCGACTCGGGCGTAAGAAAGACAAAGAACCTGGCAGGAAAACTCCTCCCAGGCGGCGACTGGAACACCTCAGAATCAGGCGACGAGTTCGACGACTACAGCGGACACGGAACCTCGATGGCAGAAATAATCGCAGGATCAGGAACAAACGGAGAAATCCGAGGACTCTCCCCAAATGCGAATATCAAGTCCTACCGAGTCGAACTAACACAGAGCGAAGACGAGACGGTAAAAAACCCCGCACTCGACAAAGCAGTAACCGCAGCAGCAAAATCAGAAGCGAAAATCATCAACATCTCCATCGGAGGGCCCTACAACGACAAACTAGAAAAAGCAGTCCGATATGCGCGATCCAAAGGGAAACTCGTCTTTGCATCCGTCGGAAACACCGGTAAAAAAGACAACCCCTACGGCTTCCCCGCCAGACATCCCGAAGTCGTCGGCGTAGCCTCAACCGACGCCAACGGCAAACGATCCAAAACCTCCAGCTACGGCGACTCCGTCGACCTCGCCGCACCCGGAAAAGACGCCCCGATCTGGTGCGACGAAACCTTCACCCGATACTGCAACGGCGACGGCGGCACCAGCGCAGCCACCGCACTCGCCTCCGCATCCGCCGCACTCCTCTGGTCCAAACACCCCAACTGGACCGCCAACCAAGTCCTCCGCGTACTCATCAACACAGCAGGCAAGCCCAAGTGGGGCAAGGTACCGAGCATCTACGGTGGCTACGGCGTAGTGCGCCCCCGCATGAACCTACTGGACAACGAGGGTGACCCCGGTCCCGCCGACACAAGTCCGTGGCCAGGAAAAGCAAAAGCCCGCGGCAAATACGGCACCCCCGACGACAGCAAAACCACCGACAACGACAACCACAAGACCGACGACAAAGACATCGACACCAACCCCCACGACCAGAACCAAGCCACCCACCCCGACACCCCCCACAAAAACAGCAATAACATCCTCTACCTCACCCTCGGAACCACCACCGCCGTACTCCTCGGCGCAGCCGGCGGATACCTCCTTTACCAAAGGCGACGGAGCAGCCCCTGACCTCGGCTAAATGGGCAAGCGCACCTCCCCACCCGCCTTCACACGCCACCCCCGCGCCCCCACACGCTGAAAGTCACCCATGACTCCTCCCCCACCTCGGCGAGTGCTCACCTTTGCCTCCCTCGCTACCACTTCGGCTCTGGCATTGGCTGTTCAAACCTCCACAGCACACGCCGACACCCCACCCCCACAGCCCTACCTCACCACCATGCAAGCCCCCGCCATGTGGAAACACTCCACCGGCAAAGGCATCACCATCGCCCTCATCGACACAGGGGTAAGAAAAACAGCATCACTCAAGGGAAGGGTGCTACGGGGAAAAGATTGGACCAGGAAGCAGGGTAACGAGTTCAAAGACACAGACGGCCACGGAACAAGCATGGCCGAACTGATCGCCGGAAAAGCCAACGGGGTAAAGGGACTCGCGCCAGCGTCAAAAATAATCCCCCACAAGATCAGCCTTAAATCCAGCAAGAAAGAATTGGGAAAGGGGAGCGAAGCCGATCGAGCAATTCGTGCCGCCGCTAATTCCCCAGCAAAGATCATCAACATCTCGCTCGGCGGATATCACACACCCCAACTTGCCGAATCCGTCAAATATGCCCGATCAAAAGGCAAGCTACTCTTCGCCGCCACAGGAAACGACGGCGCAGGCAAAAACTCCTATGAATTCCCGGCCGGCTACCCCGAAGTCGTCGGCGTAGCCTCAACCGATGCCAACGGCAAACGATCCAAAACCTCCAGCTACGGCGACTCCGTCGACCTCGGCGCACCCGGAAAAGACGCTCCTTACTGGTGCGACGAAACCTTCACCCGATACTGCAACGGCGACGGCGGCACCAGCGCAGCCACCGCACTCGCCTCCGCATCCGCCGCACTCCTCTGGTCCAAACACCCCAACTGGACCGCCAACCAAGTCCTCCGCGTACTCATCAACACAGCAGGCAAGCCCAAGTGGGGCAAGGTACCGAGCATCTACGGTGGCTACGGCGTAGTGCGCCCCCGCATGAACCTACTGGACAACGAGGGTGACCCCGGTCCCGCCGACACAAGTCCGTGGCCAGGAAAAGCAAAAGCCCGCGGCAAATACGGAACCCCCGAACTCGCCAACCCCAACCCCGACGACAGCAAGGCCACGGACAACAAGGACAACAACCACCCCGACGACAAGGGCACCGACACCGACCCCCACGACCAGAACCAGGCCACCCACCCCGACAACTCCCACAAGAGCAGCGACAACGCCCTCTACCTCACCCTCGGAGCCACCGTCGCCGTGGTCCTGGGCGGGGCCGGGGTGTACGCGCTGCTCCGCAGGAGGCGGAACCCCTGACCTCGGGGTGCGGGGGGGTGCCTCTATGTCTTTCGTCAAGGTGTCTAGGTCTGGTGTGGGGTGGTTTGGTTTGTTGGGGTCAGGTGGCGGGTCTGACGTTTTTGGGGGTGCGGGGTTCGTAGAAGGTGCCGTCGCGGAGCATCGCGAATAGGACGCCGATTCGTTGTCGGGCGAGACGGAGGAGGGCCTGGGTGTGGGTTTTCCCCCGGTCGCGTTGTTTGTCGTAGTAGGCGCGGGAGGCGGGGTCGGCGTTCATGCAGGCGAAGGCGGATAGGAACATGGCGCGTTTGAGTTGCCGGTTTCCGCCGCGTGGGGCGTGTTCGCCGTGGATCGAGGTCCCGGAGGATTTCGTGGTCGGGGCTAGGCCGGCGTAGGAGGCGAGGTGGGCGGCGGTGGGGAAGCCGGTGCCGTCGCCGACGGTGGCTAGGAGGGTGGCGGCGGTCCTGACGCCGACGCCGGGCATCGACGTCAGGACCTTGGAAAGAGGGTGGGCCTCCGGCAGGGCGTCGATCTGGGCTTCCATCGTCCGGCGTTGGGTGTGGACGGCGGTGAGTGAGGCGGCCAGGGATGGGATCACGATGTCGAGGGTGCCGGTCCCGGGCACGACGACGGTCTGTTCGTCCAGGGCGTCGAAGACGTCGTCGATCAGCCGGGTGCCAATGCGGGGCGCTTTGGGACGGATCGCCTCGACCAGTCGGCGGCGTCCGGCCTTGCGCAGGGCGGCTGGGGAACCGTAGCGCTCCAGCAGCCAGGTGACGGCCTGGTGGTCCAGGCGAGGTCCCAGGACACGTTCGAGGCTGGGGTGGAACTGGGTGAGTAGGCCGCGTATCCGGTTGGAGGTGCGGGTGGCCTCGGCCGCGAGGTCTTGGTCGAAGCCGACCAGGACGGTGAGTTCGGCGGTGATCTCGTCGGTGAGTTCCAAGGAGCGCAGGGTGTGTGGCATGGTCCGCGCGGCGTCCGCGATGACTGCGGCGTCTTTGGCGTCGGTCTTGGCCTCGCCCGGATACAGGTCGGCGATGCGGCGCATCGCCAGGCCGGGTAGGTAGGTGACCTGGCAGCCTGCGTCGCGGGCCACGGTCAGCGGGAGGGCGCCGATGGAGGCGGGTTGGTCCACGATCACCAGGACGGTGCCGAACTTCGTGATCAGTTTGTCGAAGACGGCCCGTAGTTTCGGTTCGCTGTTGGGTATCGGCTTGTCGAAGACTTTCTTGCCGGCCGGAGTCAGGCCGTGGCCGTGGTGGGTGGACTTGCCCACGTCCATGCCGAGGAACACGCCCACGTCATCGGTGTCGAACATCGCACCCTTTCACGGGAGTTGAACGTGCCGGCCTCGGTGTCGGTGTCGTACTCGCGCATCCACGTTATGCAGACCTGCCGCCCGCGAACTGCCCGGCATTGCGCCGGACCGGACGGTGGCCGGACCTCTCATCAGCGTCTCCGACAACACCTCTCGGACCCGGTGACACCACCCCCCAGGTCATGCCTTCGACAGGGGGACACAGTCATGCCGGGCCCAGAGGCCAGCGGCCCTCTTGCAGGACCGCCGAAAACATAACGGGGGCTGGCCGGAATGGTCCGCTGGCCGCTCGGGGTGAGGGGGCCTAGCCTCGGGGGATGCATCTGATCCTGATCCCCGGGCTGTGGCTGGACGCTTCCTCGTGGGACCTGGTGGTGCCGCCCCTTCGGGAGGCGGGGCACCGTACCCACGCGTTGACGCTTCCGGGGATGGAGGGGCCGGCGGCGGACCGTACGGGGGTGACCCTTCGAGACCACGTGGACGCGGTGGTCGGGGTGATCGACTCGCTGGACCCCGGGGAGGGGCGGCCGGTGCTGGTCGGGCACTCCGGTGGGGGTGCGATCGCCCACGCGGCGGTGGACGCGCGGCCGGACCGGGTGGCCCGGGTGGTGTACGTCGCCAGTGAGCCCAAGGGTGAGGGGCAGTGCATCAACGACCAGCTACCGGTGGTGAACGGTGAGGTGCCCCTGCCGGAGTGGTCGTTCTTCGGTTCGGAGGAGTTGGACGGGTTGGACTCCGGGATGCGGGCCGACTTCCGTGCCCGCGCGGTTCCCGCTCCGGTGGGGGTGGTCCGGGACGGGCAGCGTCTGTCGGACGAGCGTCGTTACGAGGTCCCGGCCACGGTGGTGGCCTGTGAGTACCCGAGCGCGATGCTGAGGCAGTGGGTGGCCCAGGGGCATCCGGGGGCACGGGAGTTGGGGCGTATCCGGGACGTGGAGTACGTGGACCTGGCGACCGGGCACTGGCCGCAGTTCAGCAGGCCGGCCGAGTTGGCGCGGGTCATCCTGGCGAGTGTGGACGGCGGCTGATCCCAGGGATGAGCCCCTGTCCGGGGGCCGGGCACGCGGGGGCGGAACCGAACGCGACGGGCCCCGGCGGTGGGAGTCCGCCGGGGCCCGTCGGGGGTGGGTCAGGTCAGCCCACGGCCTTCCAGTGGTCGTACTGGTTGACCATCTCGTAGGTGCGTTCCGGGCACTTGAAGGCGTCGTCGGGCTGGTCGTAGCCGGTGTTGGAGTTGTCCGGGCTGGCCGCCGACCACTGGCCTCCGTTGCGGACGGTGATGTTGGTGGACTCGAAGGTCTGGCCGGCCATGGCGTCGCAGGAGTGGGCACGTCCCTGGTCGTTGGTGCTGGAGTACAGCTCGTAGATGTCCCAGCCGTCGTTGCGGCCCTGGGTGGTGCCGCTCTTGGTGTACAGCTCGTCCCACTGGCCGGTCTCGTGGTTGTACAGCTCGGCGGTCCAGGTGTTGGCGCCCTCGTCGGTGCGCACCACGCGGCCGGTGTAGGCGGGGCTGGAGCCGTCGGTGTACGACTTCACGAACGCGTCGTCGATGGGCACCGAGGCCTGGAAGGAGACGGTCTCGCACCAGTCCCAGGCGGAGACGGTGGCCTGTGACTGGGTGTAGACGGTGACCAGTTCGATGCAGGAGCCGCCCGCCGGGTAGAGGGTGGGGGTGTAGATGGTGGTGCTGCCCTCGGTGACGTTCACCTCGCGGGAGACGCTGTGGGTGGCGCAGGCGCCGTCGTTGCCGTCACGTTCCAGGAAGGCCGTGCCCTGGGCGGGGTGGAGGTCCTCGTTGACGCCGACGTCCTTGCCCGAGGGGCCGGACCGGCCCTTCTGCAGCGGGTGTCGGGGCGTCTTGCCCTGGCTCCAGCCTCGGGCCTCGCGGTGCTGGCGGGTCTGGGCGCCGAGGTCGTCGCTCACCCGCGAGCGGGAGAGCTGACCGGGCACCTCGTCGCCGGAGGAGGCGGCGCCCTCGGTGCACAGGTTGGCCGCCTTGGGGGCGCGGTCGGCGGTGTCGTTACCGGACGAAGCGTTGGCGGTGACGGCGCCGAAACCGCAGGCCACCGCGAGGGCGGTGCCGAAGGCTATGGCTGTCGCCCTGGACTTGAGCCTCTTCATGGCGTTCCTCTGGTCGTGGGGGGAGGTGAGAGGTACCTGAGCACTGTGCGGACACCGTTGCGCTCCGTCAAGGGAGCGGCCGTAACCGGGCAGAAGCGGTACGTTGCCCGGTGGTCGGCGGACCGGCCGGAGCGCGACGAGGAGGGAAGTGGGTTGCCGAACACGGACCGGGAGGCCGGGGCACGGGCGTGGGAACTGGGGCTGGTACGGGGCGGGTTGGCGCCCGGGCCGCTGAACGCGATCACCGACGTACCGGGGATCAGGGTGGGCCACAGTACGGTGCACCGGCCGCCGGAGGTGCACAGCGGGGTGACCGCGCTGGTGCCGGGCGAGGTTGCTCCCGGCCGGCCCGTGCCGGCGGGGTTCTTCTCCGGCAACGGCTACGGCAAGCTGATCGGCTCCACCCAGATCGCCGAACTGGGGGTGATCGAGACCCCGTTGCTGCTGACCTCGACCCTCTCGGCGTTCCGGGTGGCGGACGCCCTGGTCAGCTGGATGTTGGAACGGCCGGACTGCCGGGAGACGTTGAGCCTGAACCCGGTGGTGGGTGAGTGCAACGACGGTTTCCTGTCGGACATCAGGTCCCGACCGGTCGGCGAGCCGGAGGTGCGGGCCGCGCTGGAGGGCGCGCGGTGCGGGCCGGTGGCGGAGGGCTGTGTCGGGGGCGGTACGGGGCTGGGCGCCCTCGGCTTCAAGGCCGGCATGGGCACCGCCTCCCGTCAGGTCACCCTGGACGGTCAGCCGTCAACGGTGGGAGCGCTGGTTCAGGCCAACTTCGGTGGCGTACTGAGGGTGGGCGGCCGGTCGTTCACGCCCGCCGACCTCGGGGTCGGGCAGCGGCGGGAGCCACCCGCCACGGAGGACGGCTCCTGTGTGGTGGTCGTCGCCACCGACGCTCCCCTGGACGCGCGGCAACTGGCCCGGGTGGCGCGCCGTTCGGTGTTCGCGCTGGCCCGGGTGGGGGCGGGGTACGGGCACGGCAGCGGGGACTACGGCATCGCCCTGTCCACCGGTGACGGGCGTCCCGGCGTGGCGGACGGTTCGTTGAACCCGCTGTTCGAGGGGGTGTTGGACGCGGTGGAGGAGGCGGTGCTCAACTCCCTGCTGGCGGCCACCACGACGCTCGGGGTGCGCGGTCACGTCCTGCCCGGCCTGCCCGTGGACCGCCTGCTGGCCCGGGTGCGGGAGCGCGGCTGAGGGCGGGTCGTACCGAGGCTCCCGCCACGTCCCGCGACGGCACGGTGTTTTGACGTGTACCTGTTCGTGGCAGTGTCTTGGGGTGGGGTCGGCTCGCTCGGCGGGAGCCCACGGGAGGGTGGCGGGAACGGGCATGGCGGGAATGAGGCTCTCCGCGCTGGGTGACCGGGACCCCCGGACGCTCGGTCGGTACCAGCTGCACCGGAGAATCGCCTCCGGCGGTATGGGACGCGTCTACCTGGCCAGTTCACCCCGTGAGGATCACGCGCTGATCGCGGTCAAGACCCTCCGCGCCGAGGGGGAGGTCAGCCCGCACTCCCGTCGGCGGTTCGCCCGCGAGGTGGCGCTGGCCCGACGGCTGGACAGCGGCTACACCGCCCGGGTGCGGGACTCCGACGCGCGGGCGGCCCACCCGTGGATGGCCGTCGACTTCATCCCCGCGCCCTCCCTGGCCGAACTCGTACGCCGCACCGGCCCGTTGCCGCCCCGTTCGGTGTACTGGATCGCCGCGGGAGTGGCCCAGGCACTGGTGGCCCTGCACCGGGAGGGGGTGATCCACCGGGACGTCAAGCCGCAGAACGTGCTGCTGCCCCTGGACGGGCCGAGGGTCATCGACTTCGGCATCTCCCACGCCCGCGACCACACCCGTACCGCGACCACCCTGGGCACCATCGAGTACACCTCCCCCGAGCAGGCCAGAGGCGAGGGCTCCACCGCCGCCTCCGACGTCTACTCCCTCGGGGCCACCCTGTTCCACCTCGCGGTCGGTCACCCTCCCTACCCGGAGGCCGAGGACGCCTTCCAGCTGCTGGAACTGGTACGGCACGCCGAGACCCGACTGGACGCGCTGCCGGGCGAGTTGGACCGCCTGGTGCGCCCCTGCCTCCGCCCCGACCCCGAACGCCGCCCCACCCCGGCCGCCCTGCTGGAGCACTGCCTGGGCCGGTTGGGCGGCCCCGCGCCCGACCACCGGGGTCGTAGGTGGCTGCCCAGTCGCTGCACCGGGCTGATTCGCGAGTACGGGCGCCAAGGGCAGGAGTTGCGGCACGCCATCCGTCGCGAGGAGGCGCTCAGGGACGGTGCCGAACAGCCCGGTCCACGGCGCCCCCTGCTGCTGGCCGGGGTGGGCGGGGTGGACTCGGTCGTACGGAGCGAGGCGGCTCGGCTCACCACCCGGTTCCACGGCCTGCTCGACCCCCGGGGGCGGCGGCGCCGCGAACGGGAGGCCGAGGAGGCCGAACGGCGGCGCGGGGAACGGGAGCAGGAGCGGCAGCGGCTGGAGGCCGAGCGGCGACGTCAGCGGGAGGAGGCGGAACGTCGGCGGAAGGAGCGGGAGGCCCGGCGGAAGGCGGCGGGACAGCTCAAGATCGTGACGGCCGTGGTGGTGTTGGCCCTGGTCGTGGGCGGACTGGTACTGCTGGACCACAAGCCGTGGCAGGGCGGTACGCGGGAGCCGGCCGCCGTACCGGACAACCCCACCAACACCGCCCCGGCCGAGGTGTCCAGCGGGCTCACCCGGGGCAGCCCCGGCGGCCTCACCAAGGACTCCGACCCCTCCCCGGACGCCACCCACCGCGCGTTCCAGGCCATCCGGGCCGGTGACTGCCTGACCGCCCACAAGGACGGCTACGGCGAGTGGAACCACCCGGTGCCCACCAAGGTCACCTGCGGCGCCTCGCACGCCTACGTGCTGGTCACCTCCGCGCGGAACGGTTCCGCCGACTGCCCCTCGCAACGGGGCCGGACCTCGTGGCGCAACATCTCCCCCGAGGGCAGCGTCACCCTCTGTCTGACCCGGCAGTTCCGCGCCGGCCAGTGCTTCCTGGCCGGTGGGGAGAGCGGCCGGCCCGGTAGCGCCGACCTGCTGACGGTGTGGGACTGCCAGGCGTCCGAGATCCCGAGCGAGTACGCCTACGTCATGCGGATCACCGGGGTGGTCTCGGCCGACGCCCGGTCCTGCCCGGGCGACTCCGGTCGCACCCAGTACGTGTGGCGCGTCTACCAGAGCGGTTCCAAGCTGTGCGCGGAAGTGGCCTGAACTCGGCGCCCCCGCCCCTCGGTCGCCCCTCCCCGAGGGACGACGGCCCCGCCCCACCCCGAGGGGCGGCGCCCGCCACGGACCGTCAGCACCGAGGCGGGGCCACCGTCACGGCTGGCACCGACCTCGCCGAACAGCGGGGGAACAGCAGTCCGTTGACCCTGGGTCAGGGGCCGGTGTCAGCCCCGTGGAGGGCCACCTTCCGCCAGTTATCCACAGGGTCCCCACGGTGGGGTTCCTCCCGCTACCTTCATAGAGGGGACAATGCACCGACGAGGGCTGACAGTTGAGGGCGAGGGGACCAGCGGCATGAGCATGGGCGGCGACGGGTACGAAGGGCGCGCGAGCGGGGACTCGGGCGACACCCGCCACACGCGTACGCGCCTGCCCGAGGACGAGGACTACGGCACCCGTCCCCCGGTCCGACCCGGCCGCAGCCTGGTCACGGTCGTCGGGGTGGTGGTCCTGCTCATCGCCGCCATCGCCTTCGCCAACAGCTCCGACGGCGGGGGCGGCGAGGGCAAGAAGGGTTCGGACGCCAAACCCACCGACCCCAGCGGCCAGAAGCCGGTCAGCAACCCGCACACCAAGGTCGCCTCGGGTTTTCCCCGGTCCGAGAAGGGCGCGGAGAGCGCGGCCGTCAACTACTCGGTCGTCCTGGGCTCCGCCGACATGTTCGACGGGAAGAAGCGCCCGGGCATCATCGACTCGGTCTACACCCCGAGTGCGTTGCGGTCCCAGAAGAAGGAGATCGACGAGGTCTACTCCGACCCCGACTTCCTCAAGCGCATCGGGCTGGACGCGGACGGGAACCCACCGGCCGGCTCCGACTTCATCTCCCGGGTCAACCCGGTTGGCACCGATGTGGAGGAGTACAGCGGCGGTAGAGCCACCGTCGCCGTCTGGTACTCCTCGCTCTTCGGTATAGCCGGTGAGGACTCCAAGACTCCGGTGAGCGAGAGCTGGTACACGACCACCTACGAGATGCGCTGGTCCGGCGGCGCCTGGAAGGTCCACAAGTTCTCACAGAAGGACGGCCCCGCACCTGTCGGCCGAGACCAGAAGGCCTCGTCAGCGAAGGAGATGGCGGAAGCGGTCAAGAAGTTTGGAGGCTTCACCTATGCCCGGTAGTCGACGCCTGTCCGTGGCCTCCGTACTCACCGCCACGCCGGCTCTCTTAGTGTTCACGGCACCCAAGGCCGCGGCGGAGCCGGGCGACAGCCCCTGCGACCTGATCCGAGGCCCCGCCAAGCAGTACTGCGAGCAGAACGGCGAGGATTCCGGCGGGAGCAACGGAGGGGGGTCACCGGAGCCCAGTGACGCCCTGGACCCGGTGGCCGCCCTGTCCAAGCGGTTCGCGGAGGCGGCCTCCTGGCTGATCCGCAAGCTGTCCGACCTGGTGGAGTCCACCACCACGGTCGACTTCACCAACGCCGCCTTCCTCCGGCAGTACGCCGTGGTGTTCGCCGCGTCCACCATCCTCACCCTGGTGATCTGGCTGCTGGCGGTGACCAAGCGCGCCATCCGTGGTGTGCCACTGACCCAGGCCATCGGAGAGGCCGTCGGCTTCCTGTGGCTGACGGTGATCGCCTCCGCCTTCACCCCGCTGATCCTCTACACCGTGGTCGCGGCCACGGACGCGGTGACCAAGGCGATCGCCTCGGGCACCGGCGGAGAGACCGACTCCTTCTTCGGCACCTTCGCCGAGGCCCTGGAGAAGGGCAACAACATCGGTGGCGGCCCGATCATGCTGATCGTGGTCTCCCTGATCTCGATCATCGCCGCCGGAGTGCTCTACCTCGAACTGGTCATCCGCGCCGCCCTGTTGTACGTCGGCGCCCTGCTCGGCACCGCCGTCTACGCCGGCCTGGTCGACAAGAACCTCTGGGGCCACGTGCGCCGCTGGGCCGGCCTGATGATCGCGGTGATCCTGGTCAAGCCGGTGATCATGATCGTCCTCGGCCTGGCGGGTGCCCTCAACGGCGACGAAGAGGGACCAGGAGCCTTCTCCGCCGTGGTGTCGGGGCTGGCCATCATCCTGCTGGCGATCTTCGCCTCCGCCATGATCTACCGCTTCGTGCCCGGATTCGGTGACGACATCCAGGCCCACCGCTCCGCCAGCCAGTCCGCGGCCCGGGGCGCCACCGCCGCGGTGTCGTCACCGGCCGCCCTGGTGTCCGCCGGTATCAAGACCCACAGCGCCCGGGGCGGTGGCGGCGAGTCCAGTCCGGCCCGCTCCAGCGGGGGCGGCAACTCCCGCCCCTCCAACCCGGTTTCCGGTGGGGTGGCCGCACACAGTGGCCGCAACAGCGACCCCAACCGCCGCCCCCCGCAGCCCAGGCCCGCCGAACGTACGGGCGCCAGCCGAGGACGGGGTGAGCGGCGGTGACCATCCCTCACACGTCCGCCCCCCGGCGCACGTACATGATCGGCCGGGCCCGACCGAACGCCATCGTGGGCAAGAACCGGGAGACCGGCGAGATCGCGCTGATCGTCTTCGGGGCGTTCCTGGGGATGATGAGCGGGTTGCTGGTGCCCGTGCTGTCCGTCCGCATCCCCCTGCTGCTCGGCTTTCCCGTGCTGGCGCTGGCCGCCGTCTATGTCCCGTACAAGCAACGCACGTTCTATCGGTGGTTCGAGATCAGACGCTCCTACAAGCGCCTGCTGAAACGCGGCGCGACCTATCGTTCCTCCGCCGCTGAGGCGGGTACCCGTATCGACGGTGAGGAGGTCGAGATCGGCCCCCCTCCGGGTGTGGGTCGGATCAACTGGCTCTCCGCACCGTTCGGACCCGACGAGATCGCCGTGCTGCTGCACGCCGACCGCCGCACGGTCACCGCCGCCATCGAGATCGAGGGGCCGGGGGTGGGGCTGCGGGACAGCGAGGACCAGGAAGCCCTGGTCGACCGCTTCGGCACCCTGTTGAAGCACGTGGCCAACGGCGACGGCTTCGTGACCAGGATCCAGATGCTCGCCCGCACCCTGCCGGCGGACCCGGACGCCCACGCCAAGGACGTCGAGGCCCGAGGGGCCTCCGACGCCTCCCCCTGGCTGATGGAGTCCTACGACCAGTTGCAGTCCATGGTGTCCACCTCCAGCGAGCAGCACCGCGCCTACCTGGTGGCCTGTATGCACTACGGGCGTGAGCTGGCCGCGGAGGGCGCGACGATCGCCAAGGCGGCACGCACCCGGGGGCGCCGCAAGGTGACCAAGGACGAGGGCCTGGCGATCGTGATGGCCCGCGAACTGACCGACATCTGCGCCCGGTTGGCGGAGGCGGACATCAGGGTGCGCCAGCCACTGGGGCAGGCCCGGCTCTCCTCGCTGGTCCACTCCATGTACGACCCGGACCACCCCATCGACCACATCCAGGCGATGAGCAAGCGGAACGCCTGGCCGGCCGAACTGGACGCCACCGAGCCGACCTTCCTACGGGCCAAGACCCGGGAGTCCGACACCCGGTCGCCGTGGTGCCACTCCACCGCCTGGGTCAAGGAGTGGCCGATGACCCCGGTGGGCGTGAACTTCCTCGCCCCCCTGCTGGTGCACACCCCGGACGTGATCCGCACCGTCGCCGTCTGCATGGACCTGGAACCGACCGAGGTCGCCATCGAGCGGATGCTGACCGAGAAGACCAACGACGAGGCGGAGGCGAGCCGGGCCGCGAAGATGAACCGGACCGTCGACCCCCGGGACGTGGCCGCCCACGGCCGGGTGGACCAGCGAGGGGAGGACCTCGCCTCGGGAGCCGCCGGGGTCAACCTGGTCGGCTACATCACCGTCTCCTCCCGCAACCCGGAGGCGCTGGCACGGGACAAGCGCACCATCCGGGCCTCGGCCGGCAAGAGCTACCTCAAGCTGGAGTGGTGCGACCGGGAGCACCACCGGGCCTTCGTCAACACCCTGCCCTTCGCCACCGGCATCCGACGGTAGCGAACTTCGGCCCGACACCTGCTCCGCCCCCGCGACCACACCGGCCGGGGGCGGACCCGTATACGCCGCCCCCGAACCGACACCCGCTGGCTGCCCGCCCACGGGGCCGGGGACGAACCGACGGCTGGCCCACCACCAACAGGCGGGCGCCACCAGCCTGTTCACCCCGGGGGACGGGACCCGCACACCAGCCGCCAGCACTTCAGCGGTCGGCAACCGACCGTCAACGCACCCCCGCACCCCCGCACCCCCTCCGCCCCTCGCCAGAGCCCGCCGGCCCGAGGGCTGGCGTACAGGTGTCCCGCACGCCGGTCCACCCTCTCCCTCCACTCCCCTCCACTCCCCCAGCTCCTCGGGAACCCTTGGCCGGAACTCACCACGACCTGGCAGGAGTTGGCCTACGGTCAGGTGACGTTTTGCCACCCTCACCCACCGCGTACTCCGTGAACCAGTCGAGCGGGCCCGGCGGACAGGGAAGGACGGACCACGACAGGAGCGCACGATGCGGCGTAACCGGCACACCCCGGCGGAGATCAACACCGGCGAGGCCCACTCGGCCCGCGTCTACGACTACATCCTGGGCGGCAAGAGCAACTACGAGGCGGATCGGGCCGCCGGTGACGCCATGGTGCAGGCCTGGCCCTCGTTGCCCGTGCACATGCGCGCCAACCGTGCCTTCATGCACCGGGCCGGCGCCTACCTGGCCCGCGAGAAGGGGGTACGGCAGTTCCTCGACATCGGCACCGGACTGCCCACGCCACCCAACCTGCACGAGGTCGTCCAGGAGGTGGAGCCCACGGCGCGGATCGTCTACGTCGACAACGACCCCATTGTCCTCAACTACGCCGAGGCCCTGCTCACCAGCGGACGGCAGGGCCAGACCGCCTATGTCGAGGCGGACATGCGGGAGCCGGAAGAGATCGTCAACTCACCCGAGTTCCAGGAGACGCTCACCCTCAACGAGCCGGTCGCCCTGATGATCATCGGCATCCTGCACTTCATCCACACCAGCGACGACGACCACGGACTGGTCCGTCGTCTCCTCGATCCGCTGCCCCCGGGCAGCTACCTGGCCGCCACCATCGGCACCGCCGACTTCGCCCCCAAGGAGGTGGGACAGGTCGCCGCCCTCTACGAGAGCGAGGGGATGCCCATGCAACTCAGGGACCACTCCGAGGCGTTGACCTTCTTCGACGGCCTCGAACTGATCGAGCCCGGAGTGGTACAGGCACACCACTGGCGACCGAACCCCGGGGATCAGCCGATCGACGACCGGGACGTGGCGATGTACGGCGGGGTGGCCCGGAAGCCGTAGCCCGAAGAGGACCCGGCCGGCCCCGGTCTCCCCGGCTTCCCGGCTTTCTGCACCGCCCGGATCACGGACCGCGCCGTGCGACCACCCCGACGACGCCCCCCCAAGGACGCGTCCCACAGAGGTGCCCGGCACCGTCTCTCTCCCCCTCCCGGGAGACGAACAGGCCGGAGGACAGGGGCCGTTGTGCCGTGATCGATCCCCCGGGTCCGGGCCAAGGGCACGGCCCCGGGGTGTGCCGTTCGGATCACCGCGAGGCTCAGGTGCGGCGTCACCTCGCGCCCCGCACCACGCCGCGTTGTCGCCGTAGGTCGTCGTAGGTCGCCGACGCACTGCATCGCCCCCTACGTCGTGCTCTGTCTCCTCGCGCACCACCCCGGGACACACCCACCGATCTCCCAAGACCCAGACGACACACCTCAGTTGAGCCAGCCCGTGGTGGGCCGGCCAGGGCACCGGCTGAAGGTGGGGCCGCACCGCCCGAGCGTCCCGACCACTCCGACCGCCTCCCCACGGCACCCGCCCACAGGTGGGCCCGGGCGTGCCCCCGGGCTTCCGCCACCCGGGCCCCGGGCCCGATTCCTCCCGACCCGACGCGGCCCCGAGGCGTCCCGGACACGGTTCGGGAGCCACGGGGAGGCGCGGTGGGGCCAGGGGGCGGGTGGCCGCGCGCCGGGTGTACGCGCCCACACACCGTCCGTGCGCCGTGAAGCCGTGGGCTCAGCTTGGGCTGGAGCCCCGAATGCTGCGATCCTTGGGGAATGCCGCACCGACCAGTGAGGGGCCACTCCCGGACTGGGCGGTGCGCGGTGAACCGTCCGCTGCGATGGGGCGCCCACCACGCGGAGCCCGTACACCCGCCTCCGCCCCTGACGGGGCAACGAGGGCGCGAGGGTGCCGAGTTCGGCCGGGCCAGGCACACTCTAGGCAGGCATCAGACAGGCGCGCACACAGGCATCCCGGAGGTAGCCGCGCATGGCCGCACTTGATCCGCTGACCGCGATCACGGACGCCTTCACCAGCTTGGTCTTCGGAAAAGCCGAGACCACCCGGCTCCCGGTACGCACCTCGACCGGGCAGGCGCAGGCGGTCTACCTACCCACCGCCGCCCCGGGACTGGGCGACTCCGGGGTGATCATCGGGCGCGAGGTCTACAGCGGCAAGGGCTACATCTACGACCCCTTCCAGCTCTACGGCCAGCAACTCCCGGCCCCCCACTGGCTGGTGCTCGGGGAGTCGGGCAACGGCAAGTCGGCGTTGGAGAAGACCTACGTACTGCGCCAGCTGAGGTTCCGCGACCGACAGGTGGTGGTGCTGGACGCCCAGGGCGAGGACGGCGTCGGCGAGTGGAACCTGATCGCCGAGGAGATGGGCATCACCCCCATCCGGCTGGACCCCACCGCCGCCCTGGACCAGGGCATACGCCTGAACCCGCTGGACCCGTCGATCACCACCACCGGCCAGTTGGCCCTGCTGCGCACCATCATCGAGGTCGCCCTGGGCCACGGCCTGGACGAACGTTCCGGCTTCGCCCTGAAGGTGGCCCACTCCTACGTCAACTCCACCCTGACCGACCGGCAGCCGGTGCTCACCGACATCGTGGAGCAACTGCGCCACCCCAAGCCGGAGTCGGCCGAGGCGATGAACGTGGCCCTGGACGACGTACGGGCCTGGGGTCTGGACGTGGCCCTGGTCCTGGACCGGCTGGTGGACGGTGACCTGCGGGGCATGTTCGACGGCCCCACCACGGTGGGCATCGACCTGGACGCTCCGCTGATCGTCTTCGACCTCTCCCACATCGACCGCAACTCCATCGCCATGCCGATCCTGATGGCCATCGTCGGCGTCTGGCTGGAGCACACCTGGATCCGCCCGGACCGCAGGAAGCGGATCTTCCTGGTGGAAGAGGCCTGGCACATCATCAACAGCCCGTTCGTGGCGCAGCTGTTCCAACGGCTGCTGAAGTTCGGCCGACGGCTGGGGCTCTCCTTCGTGGCCGTGGTGCACCACCTGTCCGACGTGGTGGACGGCGCCGCCGCACGGGAGGCCGCCGCGATCCTTAAGATGGCCTCCACCCGCACCATCTACGCCCAGAAGGCGGACGAGGCCCGGGCCACCGGAAAGGTGCTCGGGCTGCCGCGTTGGGCCGTGGAGATCATTCCCACCCTCTCCCCCGGTATCGCCGTGTGGGACGTCAACGGCAACGTCCAGGTGGTCAAGCACCTGGTGACCGAGGCCGAACGTCCCCTGGTGTTCACCGACCGCGCCATGACCGAGTCGGCGGAGTCGGACCTGAACGTCGAACAGGACCTGGACGCCGAGTTGGAGGCGGAGGCCGAAGAACGCGCGCTGGCCGCCGAAGGGGCCCGGGGGCCATGGGGGATGGGCTCGCCGCCCCCCGGCCCGGCCGGCCCCCGGGCGGGGCTGGCCTCCGGTGGCCCGCGTCCCGGTGCCCCCGGTGCGGGCGGTGCCGGGAGCCGGCGCTCGGCGCCGGGGCTGCGACGTGCCCCCGGTGCCTCGGGTTCGGCGACCCGAACCGGAGCCGGACCACGGGGAGTCGGCCCCGAGGGCGGCGGGCGGGGGTTGCGGCCGGTGCGCCCCTCGCAGGCGGTGCCGCCCGGCCACCCGAAGCGGTACGGTCCACGGCGCGGTGAGGGCACGCCCCCGCTGGCGCCCGGCGCCGCCTACGAGTCCCCGGCCCCCGAGGAGCCGTACGGGGGCGATCACGGCGGTCCCGGCGACCATCCGCCCCGTCCGGCGACCCCGCTGCCTGGTGCCCCCGTCGCGGACCCCGGTCCCCGGGGTGGGCGACCGCCGGTGGGGCCCGAGGGGTGGGGCAACCTGGACCCGGAGGCCTCGGTGGACGACTGGGTGTACGGGGAGCCGGAGCCGGGGGCCGCCGAACGGGAGGGGGACGGTACCGAGGTTGACCTGGGCCACGACCTCGACAGTGGCCGGTACGATGCCTCCCACCTGCGACGACACCCGTACCGGGACGACGGGTACGACGGCCCGTCTGGCGGCTCCTCACCAACTCCCTGAACAATGCCGTGATATGGCGCACGACAAAGATCCCTCCTCCCCAGGACGCCCCGCGCGCGGGCCCGCCCGGCGCTCCGAGGGCGGGATTCCCGACGGTCTGCTGCTCGCGCTGCTCGGCTTCCTGCTCGGGCTGACCCTGATGACCTGGACGGCCGCGGGGCTGTCCGGTCTGTTCGCCCACGGGTCCTGGCCCTCGGGCCTGTCCTTCACCCGGACCCCGCTGGCGCTGCGGGAGTTGATGTCCGAGCCCCATGACCTGGCCGGCGCCTGGCCGGACGTGCCTCCGAGCGAGCTGTCCGGGTACGGGCTGTTCTGGGGCATCCTGGTCAGCCAGATCATGGTGCTGATCGTGCTGACGGTCTTCGTGCTGGGCACCGTGGCGAGGGCCCGGGAGGTGCGGGCCCGTCGTCGCCGGCAGGAGGCCGAGCGGGAGCGCGGGGCCGCCTCCCCGCGTACGGGGGACCCGGGCGAGGGCGGCAAGGGCGCGGCGGTGGAGCGGGACGGCGCACCGGGCATCCACTGGGACCCCCAGCCTCCGGTGGGCCTGGGTGGTCCGCTGAACGAGGAGGAGTTGCGGGAGCTGCGGCGTCGGCGCGCCGAGGAGGACCCGACGGGGGTCGAGGACCAGCGGCGCGCGGGCGCACCGGAGGGGTCCGCGACCGACCGTGGGCCGGCCCGGCCCGCTGACCTGGACGACCTCCGCTCCCCGGCCACCGGTACCGCCTACCGTTCCGAGGCCGGCCCGGGCGGCGAGTCGGGCGACGGCGCCCCGGCGGCCGGTGGGACGGCCGGTGAGGGTGGCCCGCCCGAGGGGGCCGGCGGTACGGGCGGGGGCGCGCCGGTCGCGGGCCGGCCCCTGCCCTGGGGGCGGCGGGCCCATCTGCCCGGTCAGCGGCGCGGCAGCAGTGACGGCATGTCAGCCGCCGCGGTACCGGCTCCCCGTACGCCGCCCGAGGAGTGGGGCGCGGGCGTGGTCGCCGGGGAGGGGGCTCGGGCCCCGGGTGGCGAGCGGGAGCCGGGCCCGGTCGAGCGGATCCTGGACGCCCCCGGTCCGGTGCTGGTGCTCAGTGGCGACCCGGAGGTGTGGGCGGAGACCAAGGGTGCCCGGGCCAAGTTGGGGCCGGTGCACGTGTTCGACCCGGGGCACCTGTGTGACACCCCGGCCCGGCTGCGTTGGTCGCCCGGCAGGGGCTGCCAGGACATGGACGTCGCCTGTGCTCGGGCCAAGTCGCTGCTGGCGCCGGTGCGTTCGTCCCGTCCCGTCGACGAGGCGCTGACCAACACCGCCGAGACCCTGCTGCGCTGTTGGCTGCACGCGACCGGTCTGGCCAACCGCCCCTTCCGTGACCTGCACCGCTGGGCGGCCCAGCTCGACAATCCGCCGACCGACCCGGTACGGCTGCTGCGTACCCACTCCCGCGCGGCCTTCGGTGCCGCCGGCGAGTTGGAGGCCACCATGGCCGCCCACCCGGAACGTCGGCGGGAGGCACAGGAGGTGATCCAGCGGGCCCTGTCCCCGCTGTCCCAGCTCCACGTCCGCAACGCCTGCAACGCGGGGCGGGCGGACCGTATCGCTCTGGACTCCTTCGCCGGTGAGGGCGGCACCCTCTACGCCATGGCCGGCCCGGAGGTGCCCGGGGTGCTGCCGCTGGTCCTGGCTCTGGCGCAGGCGGCGGTGACCGAGGACCGTGCCCAACGGCCCGGCGGCACCGGGCCGTTCGACCTGCCGTTGACTCCGGTACTGGACCTGGGGTCGCTGCCCCAGTTGGAGGGCCTGACCAGCAACCCGGTCCACGGGCTGGGGACGCTGCGTCAGCGCGCCAGCGGGGGCTGAGCCGGGGCCCGGCCGGCTCCGCCGGCTCGGCCCGGGCGGGGCTACCGGGTGACCACTCCGGCCCGTCGGGCCTCGGCGAGCCAGTCGGGGAACTCGGACACCAGCCGCTGGAAGAAGTCCGCGTCGGTGAAGGCGCGGGGGTTCTGGCCGACGGGGAAGAAGCCGGCGTTGTCCAGGACCCGCTTGTGGGGAACGGGCAGTTCGTCGAGCTTCCGCAGGAAGTCGAACTGCCGGTTGTCGGTGTCGCCGAAGCCCACGAACTGCCAGAAGATCGGCAGGGTGGCGGCCTCGCAGAGGACCCGTTCGGCCTCCTTCCGCGAGGAGGGCCCGCCGTCGGTCTGGAAGATCACCAGGGCGGGGTCGGTGGAGTCGGAGGCGGTGTAGTGGTCGATGACCGCGCGCATGGCGATGTGGTAGTTGGTGCGGCCCATGTGGCCCATGGAGTCGTGGAGTTGGCCGATACGGCCCCGGTAGGCGTCCACGCTGACCTCGTCCACCCCGTCCACCTCGGTGGAGAAGAACACCACCGGCACCACCCCGTCGTCGTCCAGGTGGGCCGACAGCCCGAGGGCCTGCTCGGCCAGGTGCTGCACGGAGCCGTCGCGGAAGTACGGGCGCATACTGCCGGAGCGGTCCAACACCAGGTAGACGGCGGCCCGTTGGCCCTGGAGGCCCAGGTGTTCCAGGGAGGCGCCGGCGGCCTTGTAGAGGTTGACCAGTCCGGGTGCCCGGGCGGTGAGCTTCTCCAGGCTCACCGCCGGCCCGCGAGGGGTGGTCCGGGGACGCTTGGTGTAGTCGATGGCCATCGGTACCTCCCAGGGGCGGGCTCGTGGGGACACCGTACGCCGACGTGACCCCAACCCCCGGCTGGCCAGCGGAAGTTGGCCAACCGGGGGCGACCAGCCAGGGGCCAGCCGGGCTCAGCGGGGTGCCGGCCTACCGGGAGGCGGTGGGCGCCGGGGCGCTCAGCCCTCCACCCGGTCGCCGCGCCTCAGTTCGGAACCGGGGGGTACCCGGGCCGGGTCGTCGCCGAGTTCGACCACCGCGTTGCGCTCGTCCACGAACACCACCCGGGGGGTGAGGGTCTTGACGTCGTCGTTGTGCACCTGGGCGTAGGCGATGACGATGACCAGGTCGCCGGGGCTGATCAGCCGGGCGGCGGCGCCGTTGATGCCGATCACCCCGGAGTCGCGGGGCCCCTCGATCACGTAGGTGGACAGCCGGGCGCCGTTGTCGATGTCGACGATGTCGACCTTCTCGCCGGGGAGCAGGTCCGCCGCCTCCATCAGGTCCGCGCTGATCGTCAGCGAACCCACGTAGTGCAGGTCAGCCTGGGTCACCGTGGCTCGATGGATCTTGGACTTCATCATCGTCCGGTACATCACTCACTCCTCCTGGGCCGTCCGGGCGTGGGGATCCTATGCGCGCGGGACGCCGCCCGGCCGTGAGCGGGACCACCCCGACCCCGCCGGTGGCCGCCGGGTCAGGGCGCGTCGGCCGGGGGTACGCGGGAGGGGGCGCCCGACCGGGTCAGGGCCCGTTGTCCTCCTCGGCGGCCTCGGTCGGTGGCCCTCACACCCCCGGCCGGCCGGCTTCGGCGGTCTCCCTGGCTTCCCGGATCTCCCTGGCGTCCTCGGCCCGGGTACGGCGGCGCAGCAGCGCCCACATCAGTTCCAGGGCGAGGCCCGCCGCCACCGCGACGCCCACGGCCGACCAGGGGGCGGTGACCCCGGCCAGTTCCAGTTGGAAGAAGTCCTGGAGGAAGGGCACCACCAGTACCAGGGCGAAGCCCGCGCCCATGGCCAGTACCAGCAGGACGCGCCACCAGGTGTAGGGGCGGGCGATGACGGCCAGCGCCCACAGGGCGACCAGGAACAGGGTGAGGGTGGCGGTGGAGGTCTCGGCCTCCAGGTTGCCGCCGTAGATGTGGCGGGCCAGCAGGTACGAGACGAAGGTGGCCGCCGAGGCCAGTGCCCCGGCCGGCACGGCGAACCGCAGCACCCGGTTGACGAAGCCGGTGCGGGCTCGTTCCCGGTTGGGGGCCAGGGCCAGGAAGAAGGCGGGTACGCCGATGGTCAGCGAGCCGATCAGGGTCAGGTGGCGGGGCAGGAAGGGGTAGGGCACCTGGGCGATCACGACCATGACGGCCAGCAGTACCGAGTACATGGTCTTGGTCAGGAACAGGTTGGCGACCCGCTCGATGTTGCCGATCACCCGGCGGCCCTCGGCCACCACCGAGGGCAGTGCGGAGAAGTTGTTCTTGAGCAGCACGATCTGGGCGACCGCGCGGGAGGCGGGGCTGCCGGAGCCCATGGCGACGGCGATGTCGGCGTCCTTGAGGGCGAGTACGTCGTTGACCCCGTCGCCGGTCATCGCCACGGTGTGGCCGCGCGACTGGAGGGCGCCCACCAGGGCCCGCTTCTGCTGGGGGCCGACCCGGCCGAACACCGAGTTGCCCTCCGCGCGGTCGGCCAGTTCCTCCGGCTCCTCGGGCAACTGGCGGGCGTCCACCGGGTGTTCGGCGCCGGGGAACTCCAGGCCCCGGGCGACGGCGCCCACCGACAGGGCGTTGTCGCCGGAGATGACCTTGGCCCGTACGTCTTGGTCGGCGAAGTACTGGAGGGTGGCCGGGGCCTCCTCGCGGACGCGCTGCTGGATGATCACCAGCGCGGCGGGCTGGGCGGCGCCGGAGACCCGACGGGGTTCGGCGAGGGCGTCCCGCAGGGACAGTTCGGTGCGGGCCAGCAGCAGGACGCGCAGTCCCCGGGCGCCGAAGGCGTCGACCTCGGCCAGTACCTCGTGGCCGGCGGGGAGCAGCACGTCGGGGGCGCCGAGCAGCCAGGTGGCGTTCTCGCCCTCGGGCGGGTCCAGGGTCACCCCGCTCCAGCGCCGGGCGGAGGAGAAGGGGGCGCTGTCGGAGGTGGTCCAGCCCTCGGGGGCGGGGTAGGCGTCGATGACGGCCTGCATACTCGCGTTCGGCCGCTCGTCGGCGGCGCCGAGGGCCCCGAGCACCTGGTCCACGGGGGCGTCGGGGTCCAGGTGGCGCACCTCGCCGATGTCCATGGACGCCTCGGTGAGGGTGCCGGTCTTGTCCAGGCACACCACGTCGACCCGGGCCAGCCCCTCGATGGCCGGCAGCTCCTGCACCAGGCAGTGCTTCTGCCCGAGTCGTACGACGCCCACGGCGAAGGCGACCGAGGTGAGCAGCACCAGGCCCTCGGGGACCATCGGCACCAGGCCGGCGACCATCCGGCGGACGGCCTCGGCGGTGTCGTCGCCGGCGACGGTGAGCTGGCTGATGATCAGGGCGATGCCGGCGGGGATGATGGCGTAGGTGACGTACTTGAGGATGGTGTTGATGCCGTTCCGCAGCTCGGAGTTCACCAGGGTGAACTTGCGGGCCTCGGCGGCGAGTTGGGCGGCGTAGGCGTCCTTGCCGACCCGGGTGGCGGCGAAGGCTCCGGTGCCGGCGACCACGAAGCTGCCGGACATCACCTGGTCGCCGGGGGTCTTGAGGACCGAGTCGGCCTCACCGGTCAGCAGCGACTCGTCGATCTCCAGGTCGGCGGCCTCGACGATCACCCCGTCCACCGGGATCTTGTCGCCGGGGCCGAGTTCGACCACGTCGTCCAGGACGACGTCGGAGGGGGCGACCTCCCGGGCGGTGCCGTCCCGGCGTACCAGGGGGCGGCTCTCGCCGACGATCGCCAGCCGGTCCAGGGTCCGCTTGGCGCGGATCTCCTGGAAGATGCCGATCACGGTGTTGGCGAGGATGACGCCGCCGAACAGCCCGTCCTGGACGGGGCCCACGATCATGATGATCACGAACAGGGCGCCGATCAGGGCGTTGATGCGGGTGAACAGGTTGGCGCGGACGATCTCCCGGACGCTGCGGCTGGGGCTGACCGGTACGTCGTTGACCTGGCCGGCCTCCACCCGCTGCCGCACCTCGGCGCTGGTGAGCCCCTGGGGGGACGGGGGCGGTCCCGGTGTCCGGTCCGACGTCTGGGCCCCGGGTCCGGCGGCCTCCCCGACCGCCCCCAACTGCTCCGTCATCTGCCTGCTTCCTCCAAGCCGGGTCGGCCACCCGACCCGTCCCGGGGGTGACCTGCCGGCTCTCCTGTGACGGGTGGGCCGGCCGATGTGCTGGTGCCCTCCTGACCGTACGGTCTGCGGGCGAACGCGACCACATCCTGCGGTATCGGGTGCCCCGTACTTTCGTCAGGGTCCCCCTGCCGTGGCGCGCCGGGCCGGGAAGCCGTACGCCCCGGGGTCGCCGGGGCGTACGGGGGGCGTGCGGTACCGGCCGGGCGGGCCGTGGGGGCGCCGCCCGGCCGTGGGTCAGCTCCGCTCGGGGGCGGCGCCTTCGGCGGCTTCGGATGCCAGCAGTCGCCGCAGCTCGGAGACGACGCCGCGCAGCTGGTCGGCGAAGGTGTGCATCTGCTCGGCCACCGGGGTGGGGGTGCTCAGATAGAGGTGGAACCGCTCGGGCAGCAGGACGTAGGCGACGCCGATGCAGCGGCTGCTGGTGGAGCCGAAGCCGAAGTACTGGATGTGGCGGGAGGGGGCGGAGCTGGTGCTGAGGTAGTCGTCCCGCATCACCAGCCAGCCGGGGCTGTCGAACAGGGCGGGCGGCTCGGTGAGGCCCAGTTCGGCGCCCCGGCGCCGCTGGATCAGCTGGAGTTCCCACAGGTGCTGTTCCGGCGCCTCACCGCGCTGGCACTCCCTCGCCCGGGTCACGTGCTTGTCGGCGGCGGCCCGGAAGGCGGCCAGCCGGGTCGCGGTGTCGGTCCGGGGGTCCTCCATGGCGGCGACGAAACGCTGGATCTCAGGGGTGACCACCCGCATCGCCTCGGTGCGGCCGGCCAGGAACTGGCGGGTGGCGATGGACTCGTAGGTGGCGCCCAGGTGGCCCTTGGAGCGCTGGTGGGCCAGCTGGTAGGCGAGCTGGACGAAGGCGTCCGGGGAGGTGCGCAGGGCCTTGGCGGCTTCGGTGCCGAAGTCGTCGAAGGAGAGGGTGGTGGTGGCGGTGCCGGCGGCGTAGTCGGCGAAGGCCCGGGCGGCCGACCGCACCTGGGCCCGCTGCTCCGCGTCGAGCCGGAACTCCAGCGGGGCGAGGGCGGGCAGCCCCTGGGAGCGGGCGCCGGAGAGCCGGGACTGCTCCTCGGCGGGGCTGCCGAGGACCGCGTCGACCAGGGCGAGGATCGTGGTGCCGTCCAGTTCGCAGTGCTCGCAGTTGATGCCGGCGCGGCCGTCGGCGAACACCACGAAGGACAGCCCCTTGTCGAACCAGCGGTTGGCGCTGTTCCCGTGCAGCAGCTGGTCGCAGGCCTGCTGGACGTCGCTGGGCGCGAGGTCCTCCAGGCAGACGCAGAACAGCGCGGTCTCCAGGGTCTCCAGGGACTCGGCGTTGGTGGGGTCGGTCAGCAGCCGCCGCCGGGCGGTGGCCCACTCGGCGCGGGCCATGGTGGTGAGGTGGCCGACCGAGGTGTCGGGTTCGGCTGGCTCCTTGGCCGCGCGGGTCACCGCCTCCAGTCCGGCGCGCAGCTCGTCGAGGGTGTACGGGTCGCCCTCGGGGCCGAGGACGTCCATGCGGAACATCCGGCCGTGGCACAGCACCACGATGTGCCGGGCCTGGGAGGGGCCGGGCCACTGGTCGCTGTAGGGGGTGCGGACGGTGTCCAGTTCCTCGCCGGGGATGCGGGTGGAGGAGAAGACGTAGCGGTGCTGGTCCATGGACTGCGGCTGGCCGCGCAGGACGACCGGGGGCAGGGTCTCCTCGTCCAGCCGGCGCTTGTGGTGCAGGGCGCCGGCGATCAGGTCGGCGGCCCGACCGCACTGGTCGCCGGAGGGTTCGCCCTGGGGGTCGCCGGGCCGGCCGTCCTCGAAGAGGAAGAAGAAGTTGGCGTTCAGCGCGATGCGGTCGCGGCGGCCCAGGTAGCGGTAGGGCCAGAAGGTGTCGAGCCAGCTGCGGACCTCGGGGCGGGCGTCGTACTCCTCCAGCGCCGACTGGAGGAGCGGGCCGGGACCGTCGGGGGCGCGGAAGGCCTCCACCTGGCGCCGGGTCTCGGCCAGTTGCTCCTCGGTCAGCAGGGGGGCGCACCACTCCAGGAACAGCCGGCAGCTGTCCTCCAGGGTGGGCAGGGGGACGCGGGGCAGCTGGTCCTCGTGGGCGAAGGTGCTGGGCTGTGGGCTGTTCACGGTTCTTCTTTCCGGTGGTGGGTCGCGACGGGTCGGTCGGGTGCCTGGTGGGGCACAGGTCAGGGGCGGGGGGTGGAGACGTGGAGTCGGGCGTGGAGCCAGCCGGTGTCCTCCAGCCCCTCGGTGGGGACGCCGGCCTCGGCCATGGTGGCGAGCACCTGGGAGCGCTCCCGGGTGGAGGCGAAACGCCGCTGGCGGTGGACGCCGGGGACGGTCTCGGTGCGGTACCCGTGGGACTCCAGCAGTCTCTCGACCGGGCGGAAGGGGAACATCCGCAGCACGAAGTGGGCCATCCAGGGGCGGCGACCGTCCTGTGCCGCGAGCACACGTTCCAGGGTGCGTTCGGTGACGTAGCCCAGGCAGCCGGTGGAGACGACCAGGTCGGCGCCGAGGGCGGCCCGCTGCTCGGGGGTGGGGTCGTGGTGTTCCAGGTCGGCGTGGACGGTGGCGTCGAGGTATCCGGCCCGCCGGCCGTAGTCGAGGGCGGGCCCGGAGGTGTCCAGGCCGGTGTAGTGGGCCGGGTCGGGGCGGGGCCGGCTGTCGACCAGGGCGCGGTCCCGGCGCAGCAGTTGTTCCCGGGTGAGGGGGCCGGTGTGGCTTCCGTAGCGCTCGTACAGCTCGTCCATGGTCAGTTCGCAGCGTTGGAGGGCGGCGTTGACGCCGTAGGAGCTGCCGATGTCCAGGACGCGGGGGCGATCCACCCCACGGGCTTCGCGGTAGGCGCGCAGCAGGTGGGCGAAGTGGGGCTTGGCGCGTTGGGGGACCTGGTAGTCCAGGTGGCGGAGGGTCTGGAAGTAGGCGCGGGGGTCGGGCTGGGTGTAGATCTCGTGGAGCGAGACCTTGCCGGTCCGGTCGAATCGCACGGGACACACTCCTGGGAACGCGGGCGGATACGGCGTTCGGGCGCGGTCGGGGCATGGCCTGACGCGCCCTGGGGATGCGGGGTGTCGGGGTGGCGGACGGTTTCGAGCGGGTCAGAGCTGGTCGGAGCAGGGTGGGGCGGGGTGGGGCGGGGTGGGGCGGGCGGCTCGGCGTACGGGGCCCGGGTGCCGGTGGTGGGGCCCGGGGCACCCCCGGGCGGGCTCAGTCCAGCAGGGGGTCCACCCGGTCGGAGGCGGCGCCGTCGGCGGCGAGGTGTTCGGGCAGCACCCGGCCGAAGAGTTGCTGGGTGCGGGCGAGCTTGCCGATCACTCCGGGGCGCTCGCTGTAGGCGAAGATGGCCGAGTGGCGGGCCCGGTCCCCGTGGACCCGGCTGACCCGGTGCAGGGCGTAACGGCCCTTGAACAGCTGGAGGTCACCGGGGCGGAGCGTCAGCCGGTGGACCAGTTCCTCGCCCTCGCCGGTGATGACCCGGCGTACCGCGTCGAGGTTCTCCCGCTGGGCGTCGCGGATGCCCGGGCAGAACTCGAAGATCCCGCCGGACTCGGGGTCCGGCTCCTGGGTGAGCATGGTGACGGTGAACTCGTTGGTGTCGAAGTGCCACGGGTGTTCCATGCCCGGCTCCACCACGTTGAGAACCAACCCCGCCAGCGGGTCGGCGAGTTGGTGCAGTTCGGGCAGGCCGAAGCAGCGGGCGACGAAGGCCTGGAACGCGGGGCTGGTGTAGAGCTGGGTGAGGGGGGAGTCGCTGGGGATACGGTCCCGGGCGACGAAGGCGTTGCCCCGGGTGAAGGGGATGCGCCCGGGGTGGTCGGCGGGCAGCTGGGCGTCGACCGGGATGTTGTAGACGTTGACGGTCTCCTCGTCGTAGTACGCGTGGGGGGCCAACGCCGCGCAGCGGCTGCCGAGTTCCTCCTGCCGCTCGGGGCGCACGAAGTCCCGCAGCACGGTGCACCCGAGGGCGGCCAGCTCCGTTCGGGCCCGCTCCACCAACTCCCTGCCCCGGGGGCCGTCCAGGTCGTGCAGGGGGTAACGGTCGGTGTCGACCAGGTGGTCGGCGCCGGTGGCGGGGTCGGCCGTCGGGGCGGGGGACGGGTTCATGGCGGACTCTCTCCGGGTGGACGCCGGGCACGGGGCCGGGCGGGGCGGACGGGGTCCGCGTGCCGTGCGGCCCCGGCGGCCGGGCGGACGGGGCCAGGGGTCGGGCTGCGCTGAGGGAACGCTGAGGATGCGCGGGGATGCGCGGGGGAGGTGTCGGGAATGCGGTCAACTCCCCTGGGGTTTAGCACAGTTGGGGCTCCGGCTACATCGGGTTGGCACCCGCTGTGACGCGTGACACTACCAACCCGTAGAGCTACCGAACGGTGATCGCCGCTGGTCGGCCGGCCACCGTCCGGGGACCCACCCACGACCCGACCCCCGGGGGCGTACCGGAAAGGGGCGTCGGATCGGAGGGGTGCTGGAGGGCCGGACGGGCGGCCTGGGGGCGCCTCGCCGGCCACCGCCCGGGCGCGCCCCGGAGGGGTGAAGGTGTGACCCTCCGTCCCCTTACGTGGGGACGTCGTCCCAGGTAGCGTTCGCTTGTCCCCCTGACTGGCCGGTCCCTGACGTGCTAGGAGTTCCGACTAAAACTGCAGGTCAGAGACTTCCGCGATAACGTTCGCACTCCTGGAGTGTGCGCGTTCTCGCGGGCCGCCCCACAGGGACGACTCTCACACCCGACGCGGTGGCCGCGCCACACCCCTCGCGCTGTGCCGTTTCGGGTGGACCGCTTCCCCCGCCCCCGGGCTGGGGACCGAAGGCGTCGGCGGACCCCGATGGCCGGAAGGACGAAGGAGCAGTAGTGAGCGTAAAAAGCACGCCCGGCAAACCCCGCAAGGCCACCAGTGCCAGGCGCCGCAAGACGGGGCGTGACGGGGAGCAGGAGCTGGTTCAGTTGCTCACCCCGGAGGGCAAGCGGGTCGACCACCCGGACTACCCCCTGGACCTGAGCGACGACGAACTGCGCGGGCTGTACCGCGACATGGTGCTGACCCGGCGCTTCGACACCGAGGCGGTCACCCTCCAGCGCCAGGGCGAGCTGGGCCTGTGGGCCTCGCTGCTCGGCCAGGAGGCGGCACAGATCGGCTCGGGGCGCGCCACCCAGCACGACGACTACGTCTTCCCCTGCTACCGGGAACACGGTGTGGCCTGGACCCGGGGCGTGGACCCGCTGAACCTGCTGGGCATGTACCGCGGGGTCAACAACGGCGGCTGGGACCCCAACGAGAACAACTTCCACCTCTACACCATCGTCATCGGCCCCCCGCTGCTGCACGCGGTCGGCTACGCCCAGGGCGTGCAGGCCGAGGGCGCCGGCTCGGCGGTGCTGTCGTACTTCGGTGACGGCGCCTCCAGTCAGGGCGACGTGGCGGAGGCGTTCACCTTCGCCACGGTGAGCAAGGCCCCGGTGGTCTTCTTCTGCCAGAACAACCAGTGGGCCATCTCCACCCCCACCACCAAGCAGACCCGCTCCCCCATCCACCGTCGGGCTGCCGGCTGGGACTTCCCCGGCGTGCTGGTGGACGGCAACGACGTGCTGGCCTGTCTGGCCGTGACCCAGCAGGCGCTGCGCCGGGCCCGGGCGGGCGAGGGCCCGACCCTGGTCGAGGCGCTCACCTACCGGATGGGCGCGCACGCCACCTCCGACGACCCCACCCGCTACCGCGAGGACTCCGAGCGTCAGGCCTGGGAGGCCAAGGACCCGATCCTGCGGATGAAGACCTACCTGGACCAGGCCGGGCTGGCCGACGAGGACTTCCACGCCCGCCTGGACAAGGAGGACGAGGAGCTGGCCAAGCGGGTGCGCGAGGGTGTGCGCAACATGCCCAACCCGTCGACCTCGGAGCTGTTCGACCACGTGTACGCCGAGGAGCACACCCAGGTCACCGAGGAACGTGAGCAGTTCGCCGCCTACCAGGCGTCGTTCGTCGAGGAAGGCAAGTGAGCATGGGCACCGAGAAGATGGCGCTCGCCAAGGCGCTCAACCAGTCCCTGCGGGACGCCCTGACCAACGACCCCAAGGTGGTGGTGCAGGGTGAGGACGTAGGCAAGCTCGGCGGCGTCTTCCGGGTCACCGAGGACCTCCAGCAGGAGTTCGGCGAGGACCGGGTGAAGGACTCCCCGCTCGCCGAGTCCGGGATCGTCGGCACCGCGATCGGTCTGGCCCTGCGCGGCTGGCGTCCGGTGGCGGAGATCCAGTTCGACGGCTTCGTCTTCCCCGCGTTCAACCAGATCGTCTCCCAGCTGGCCAAGATGCACGCCCGCTCCCTGGGCAAGGTCCGGGTGCCGGTCGTCATCCGCATCCCCTACGGCGGGGGCATCGGCGCGGTGGAGCACCACAGCGAGTCCCCCGAGGCGTACTTCATGCACACCGCCGGCCTGCGGGTGATGGCCCCGGCCAACGCCGAGGACGGCTACTGGATGTTGCAGCAGGCCATCGCCTGCGACGACCCGGTGATCTTCTTCGAGCCCAAGCGCCGGTACTGGGACAAGTGCGAGGTGGACCTCAGCGGCCCGCCCGCCCCCATGGACAAGGCCCGGGTGGCCAAGTCCGGCACCGACCTGACGCTGGTCGGGTACGGCCCGACCGTCAAGCTCTGCCTGGAGGTCGCCGAGGCCGCCGCCGCCGAGGGGCACTCGCTGGAGGTCGTGGACCTGCGCAGCCTGTCCCCGATGGACGTGGACACCGTGACCGCCTCGGTCGAGCGCACCGGCCGCCTGGTGGTCGTGCACGAGGCCCCGGTGTTCCTGGGCTCCGGCGCCGAGATCGCCAGCCGCGTCCAGGAGCGCTGCTTCTACCACCTGGAGGCTCCGGTGCTGCGCGTCGGCGGCTTCCACGCCCCCTATCCGCCCTCGCGGCTGGAGGACGAGTACCTCCCCGGCCTGGACCGGGTGCTGGACGCGGTCGACCGGTCGCTGGCGTACTGAGAGAGGGCACGACGGAGAGCTGTGACGATGATGACGAACACGGACCGCTTCCGTGAGTTCAAGATGCCCGACGTGGGCGAGGGGCTGACCGAGGCGGAGATCCTCAAGTGGTACGTGAAGCCCGGTGACACGGTCACCGACGGACAGGTCGCCCTGGAGGTGGAGACCGCCAAGGCCGCCGTGGAGCTGCCGATCCCCTTCGACGGTGTGGTGCAGGAACTGCACTTCGCGGAGGGGACCATGGTGGACGTGGGCACCGCGATCATCTCGGTGGACACCCGTCCCGGCGAGGAGCCGGAGGAGCCGGCCGCCGAGGAGGCACCGGCCCAGGGCGCCGAGGGGACGACCGGGGGCCGACAGCCGGTGCTGGTCGGTTACGGGGTGGCCGCCTCCACCACCAAGCGGCGCCCCCGCAAGCCCCAGCCCGGTGCCGCCACCGAGGCTCCGGCCGCCCCGGCGGTGAACGGCGACGCCGCCGCACCGCCCGTGGAGCCGGCACCCGCGGCCACCCCCACCGGGGCCCGCCCGCTGGCCAAGCCGCCGGTGCGGAAGCTGGCCAAGGACCTGGGTGTCGACCTGACCACGGTCACCCCCACCGGCCCGCAGGGCACCATCACCCGGGAGGACGTGCACGCGGCGGTCGAGGCCGCCCGTACTCCGGCCGAGCCGGCCCCGACGGCGGCGCCCTCCGAGGCGGCCCCGGAGGCGGTCGAGACCACGGCCCGGGAGACCCGGGAGCCGATCCGTGGGGTGCGCAAGGCCACCGCGCAGGCGATGGTGGACAGCGCCTTCACCGCCCCCCACGTCACGGAGTTCGTGACCGTGGACGTCACCCGGACCATGAAGCTGGTGCGGGAGCTGAAGGAGGACCGGGAGTTCGCCGGTCTGCGGGTCAACCCGCTGCTGCTGGTGGCCAAGGCCCTGCTGGTGGCCATCAAGCGGCACCCGGAGGTGAACGCCGCCTGGGACGCCGAGCGCCAGGAGATCGTGCGCAAGCACTACGTCAACCTGGGGATCGCCGCCGCCACACCGCGCGGGCTGATCGTGCCGAACATCAAGGACGCGCACAGCCTCACGCTGCCCCAACTGGCCCAGGCTCTGGGGGAGTTGGTGTCCACCGCACGGGAGGGCAAGACCAGCCCGGCGGACATGGCCCAGGGCACGGTGACCATCACCAACGTGGGCGTCTTCGGAGTGGACACCGGCACCCCGATCCTCAACCCGGGGGAGTCGGCCATCCTGGCCTTCGGCGCCGTCAAGGAGCAGCCGTGGGTGCACAAGGGCAAGGTGAAGCCCCGGCAGGTCACCACGCTGGCGCTGTCCTTCGACCACCGGCTGGTGGACGGGGAGTTGGGCTCGAAGGTGCTGGCGGACGTGGGGGCGATCCTGGAGCAGCCCAAGCGTCTGATCACCTGGGCCTGAAGTCCGGGCGGTCGGCGGGGCGGACGGTAACCGCTCGCCCCGGCACCGGTGACGGACCTCGCGGAGTACGGCCCCGGGCGGGACATCCCCCCGGGGTCGTACCCGTGGGCGCGGTCGCCCGTTCCGCGCCGGCCGGCGCGTGCGAGGGAGCGACCGGCGGAGGGTGCGCCTCCCCTTGTCGCCGGGACACCGTCTCCCTCGCGGGCCCGGCGATCACCCTCGCGAACCTCCGCCCGGGTACGCGGGGCACACGTCCGTCGCCGTACCGGAAACCGCACGTCAGTGCCTGGAGTTCGGGCCAAGCTCCCGTGCCGGCAGGGCAGTTGGGCAGGTAGCCGCCGCGAAGAGGGCGGTGCGCCGAGTCGGCGTTGTGCGAACCATTGACATTCTTATTGGTCTGGACCAGATTGGACGGCGACCCGAGGGGCCCCGGGTCACGTTCCGTCCCACCTCCCCATGTCCCCCCACGTCGGAGGCAGTTGTGGCACGCGTCAAGACCCCCTCACGTATCCGCACCGGCACCCTCGCCGGGCTCACCGCCGGAGCGCTGGCCGTGAGCGGCCTGCTCGCGCTGGGCGCCGGCAGCGCCAGCGCCGAAACCCCCGCGCCGACCCCCCGGGTGGGCGCCTCCCAGGTGCCCGACCACGCGGTCACCGGCTACTGGCAGAACTTCGACAACGGCGCGACCGTACAGACCATCGCCGATGTCCAGGACGAGTACGACATCATCGCCGTCGCCTTCGCGGACGCCACCGACACCGCGGGCCAGGTGGACTTCAACCTGGACCCCGACCTCAACTACGACGAGCAGCAGTTCAAGGACGACGTGGCCGCCAAGCAGGCGGACGGCAAGTCGGTGATCGTCTCGGTCGGCGGCGAGAAGGGCTCGGTCCAGGTCAGCGACGACGCCTCGGCCGACGCCTTCGCGGACAGCATCCTGTCCCTGATGGAGGAGTACGGGTTCGACGGGGTCGACATCGACCTGGAGAACGGGCTCAACTCCACGTACATGACCAAGGCCCTGGAGAAGATCCACTCCTCCGCCTCCGACGTGGTGGTGACCATGGCTCCGCAGACGGTGGACATGCAGTCGCCGGAGAACGAGTACTTCAAGACGGCCCTGAACATCAAGGACTTCCTCACGGTCGTCAACATGCAGTACTACAACAGCGGTTCGATGAACGGCTGTGACGGCCAGGTGTACTCCGCCGGCACCGTCGACTTCCTCACCTCGCTGGCCTGCGTCCAGATCAAGGGCGGCCTCGACCCCTCCCAGGTCGGCATCGGCACCCCCGCCTCCACCAACGCGGCCGGCTCCGGCTACGTCGAGCCGCAGGTGGTGAACGACGCGCTGGACTGCCTGGCCAAGGGCGAGAACTGCGGCTCGTTCACCCCGGACGAGAAGTGGCCCGGCATCCGGGGCGCCATGACCTGGTCCACCGCCTGGGACGCCTCCGACGGCGACAAGTGGTCCAGCACCGTCGGCCCGCACGTCCACGGACTGTAAGCCGACCGCAGACCCCATCCGAGAGGGCCGCCCGGGACCACCGGGCGGCCCTCTCGGGCGTGGACGCCGTACGCCGGACCGCGCGCCCGGGGCTCCGACTCGCCTTGCGCCTCCCGCCCGCGCCCGGGACAGTCGGCAGGGACCCATGTGCCCGCACAGGAGGAGATACGGCGATGAGCGACCACACCTACCGCGTCACCGAGATCGTCGGCACCTCGCCCGAGGGGGTGGACGCCGCGATCCGCAACGGCATCTCCCGCGCCTCCCAGACCCTGCGCGGCCTCGACTGGTTCGAGGTCACCCAGGTCCGGGGCCACATCGAGGACGGCGAGATCGCCCACTTCCAGGTGGGCATGAAGGTCGGCTTCCGGCTGGAGGACGCCGACGAGTAGGTCGACGAGGAGACCGGCGCCCCGCGCCGGGGGTCACCGCCGGGCGGCGCCCAGCACCTGGCGGGCCGACTCCAGGGCGGCGGCGCGGTCTTCGGGCACCAGCCCCACCCGGGTACGGCGGTCCAGCAGGTCGGACTCGTCCAACGCGCCCTCGTGGCGGGCCGCCCAGAGCAGTTCGGCCCGGGTGACCGGCTGGCCCGGCGCCACCGGTTCCCGCAACCAGGGGTCCTCGGCGCCCAGCGCGTGGACGGCCGGCGCCTCGGTGCCGTAACGGGCCACCAGGCGTCGGGGGGCGGGCAGCCGGGCCAGCCGGTCCCGCCGGTCGGCGCCCACCAGGGGCAGCCGGGCGGTACGGCACGGACCGGCGGTCAGCCCCCGGGCGGCGAGCGCGGTGTCCACCGCGTCCTGGGCCATCCTGCGGTAGGTGGTCAGCTTGCCGCCCACCACGGTCACCACCCCCTCCGGGGAGGTCAGCACCGCGTGCCGACGCGAGATGTCGGCCGTACGGTCCTGCCCGGAGGGGCGCAGCAGGGGGCGCAGTCCGGCGAAGGCGCCGACCACGTCCGCGCGGCGTACCGGCACCTCCAGCACGGTGGCCAGGACGTCCAGCAGGAAGCCGACGTCGGACTCGGGCACCTCGGGTACGTCCGGCAGCGGGCCCTCGACCGGTTCGTCGGTCAGCCCCACGTAGACCCGCCCCTCCCCGTGCGGCAGCACCAGGACGAACCGGTTGCTCTCGCCGGGCACCGGGATGTGCAGCCCTGGCCCCTGGTCGAGGCCGGCCAGGGACTCCGAGCGCAGCACCAGGTGGGTGCCGCGCGAGGGGGTGAGCCGGATGTCGCCGACCAGTTCGCCGGCCCACACCCCGCTGGCGTTGATCACGGTGCGGGCCCGTACCCGGAACTCGCGGCCACCCCGCTCGTCCCGCAGCAGGGCGCCGTCGCCGTCCAGCGACAGGGCGCGCACCCGGGTCAGGACGCGGGCACCGTGGCGGGCGGCGGTACGGGCCACGGCGGTCACCAGGCGGGCGTCGTCGGAGAGTTGGCCGTCCCAGGACAGCAGGCCGCCGCGTATACCGTGCGGGCGTAGCAGGGGGGCGGCGCGCAGGGTCTCCACGGCGGACAGGGAGCGGGTGGCCGGCAGGGTGTCCCGGGCGGTGCCGGCGGTGACCCGCAGCAGGTCGCCGGCGCGCAGTCCGGCCCGGGCCAGGGCGGCGCCCCGTCGGGAGACCAGCGGGGTGAGGGGGAGGACGAAGGGCTGGGGGCGCACCAGGTGGGGTGCGGTGCGTTCCATCAGCACCCGGCGTTCCACGGCGGACTCCCGGGCCACCCCGACCTGGCCGGAGGCGAGGTAACGCAGGCCGCCGTGCACGAGTTTGGAGCTCCACCGGGAGGTGCCGAACGCCAGGTCGTGGGCGTCGACGGCGGCCACCGACAGTCCCCGGGAGGCGGCGTCGAGGGCCACCCCGGCGCCGGTGACCCCGAGTCCGACCACCAGGACGTCCACGGTGTGGCCCCGGGCGAGTTCGTCCAGTTCCCTCTGCCTGCGGTCGGCGTGCAGGGAGGCGGTGGTGGTGGTCGTACCGGGGGTGCCGTGGGTGCCAGGGGTGCCGGTCATGGGGTGAGCGTCCTGTCCAGGATGTGCCGTAGCTCGTCCTCGTAGGTGGTGTCGGTGAGTTCGGGGTCGTCGTCCTCGGTCATGGTCTGGAGGGAGAGCGCGTAGGACTGGATGACCAGCAGCAGCGAACGGGCCTGCCGTCGGGGGTGGTCGGGGCGTACCGAGCCGTCCTGGTGTCCGCGCGCCAACCCCTCCTCCAGCAGTTCCAGCAGTACGTCCTGGCTGGCGCCCCGGCGGTCGAAGAGGTACGGCAGCAGCATCTCCGGGTCGACCTCCAGGATCTTGCGCAGCAGGGGGTGGCTCCGCAGCGTGCGCAGTCCGCCGACCAGGCCCTCGACCAGTTGCTCGCGGACCGGCCGGGGGTCGTCGGGTGCGGGGCTGGCGCCGACGGCGACGGCGGTCCACTCGCGGGTGATGAGGTCCGCGACCAGGGCGCGCACGTCGGGCCAGCGGCGGTAGAGGGTCATCCGGGACAGGCCGGCCTTGCGGGCGACGTCGGTGAAGGTGGTGCGGCGCACCCCGACGGCGAGCACACAGCTGAGGGCCGCGTCCAGGACCGGGTCGTCGCTGGCACTGTGACGTTTGGACTCCATGTGTCATAGTGTATCGGCCTCGGCCGGGGGAGCACAGCCCACCGACCGGAGCCGAAACGGCACCCCAAGAACACGACACGGCGAAGGGCCAGGTGAGCCGGGTGGACATGCGGTGGAACGGCTGGGGCGACCCCGGTCAGGCCAAGCCCCTGCCCGAGGAGGCCACACGGCTGCTGCGGGACCTGCTCGGCGTACGGCCGGCCGAGACCCCCGCCGTACCCCTGGACCAACTCACCCCGCCCCCCGGCCGGTTGGCCCCCGAAGCACGTACCGCACTCGTCGAGGCCGTCGGGGAGGAGCACCTCCGCGAGGACGACGAGACCCGCGTCCGCCACACCGGAGGCAAGTCCACCCCCGACCTGCTGCGGATGCGCTCCGGCTCCACCGCCGACGCCCCGGACGCGGTGGTGTTGCCCGCCGACCACGACCAGGTGCTGGCCGTCCTGCGGATCTGCTCCGCGCACCGGGTCGCCGTCGTCCCGTTCGGCGGCGGCACCTCCGTGGTGGGCGGACTCAGTCCGCTGACCGGGCGGACCAGCGCCGACGGCGCCGACGGCACCGACGGCGGGGACGCCCTCACCGCGACCGTCGCCCTGGACCTGCGGCGCCTCGACCGGCTGACCGAGGTCGACCCCGTCTCCCGTACCGCCGAACTGGGCGCCGGGCTGCGCGGCCCCCGGGCCGAGGCCCTGCTGGCCGAACACGGCCTCACCCTGGGCCACTTCCCCCAGTCCTTCGAGTGGGCCACCGTCGGCGGCTTTGCCGCCGCCCGCTCCAGCGGTCAGTCCTCCGCCGGGTACGGCCGCTTCGACGAGATGGTCATGGCGCTACGGGTCGCCACCCCGCGCGGCACGCTCACCCTGGGCCGGGCCCCCCGCTCGGCGGCCGGCCCCGACCTGCGCCAGCTCCTGCTCGGCTCCGAGGGCACGCTGGGCGTCATCACCTCGGTGACGGTGCGGGTGCACCCGGTGCCCGAGCGGACCCACTACGAGGGCTGGCGGTTCCCCAGCTTCGAGGCCGGCCAGGACGCCCTGCGCCAACTGGTCCAGGACGGCCCCCTGCCCACGGTGCTGCGGCTGTCCGACGAGACCGAGACCATGGTGGGCCTCGCCGACCCCTCAGCGATCGGCGAGGCCCTCAACTCCCCCGAGCAGTCCGGTGGTTGCCTGGTCATCACCGGGTACGAGGGCACCGGGGCCGAGGTGGAGCAGCGCCGCGCCGGCGCCCACCACGTACTGGAACAGGCCGGGGGGCGGGCCCTGGGCGAGGGGCCCGGACAGGACTGGGCGCGCGGCCGGTACTCCGGCCCCTACCTGCGGGACGCCCTGCTGGACGTGGGCGCCTTCGCCGAGACCCTGGAGACAGCCGCCTTCTGGTCCCGGCTGCCCCAGCTCTACCAGGCCGTACGGACCGCGCTCACCGACACCCTCACCGCCGCCGGCACCCCGCCCCTGGTGCTGTGCCACATCTCCCACGTCTACCCGACCGGCGCCTCCCTGTACTTCACGGTGGTCTCCGCCCAGGGCCCCACCGACCCGGTGGCCCACTGGGCGGTGGCCAAGGAGGCCGCGAACCGGGCCATCCTGGACGCCGGCGGCACCATCAGCCACCACCACGGCGTGGGCGTCGACCACCGCGAGAGCTACCGGGAGGAGATCGGCCCCCTGGGCGTCGAGCTGCTGCACGCGGTCAAGGAACGGCTCGACCCGACCGGCGTCCTCAACCCCGGCGTCCTGCTGCCCCCGGTCCGGTGACCGTCCGCCGAGCCCGGCGCCCGTCGAACGGAGCCCCGTCATGAGACAGTTCACCGCCATCGTCAACCCCACGGCGGGCGGCGCACGGGGCGCGGCGGCACTGGTGCCCCTGGGCCGGACCCTGCGCGAGGGCGGCGCCACCCTGGAGGTCGCCTACAGCGACGACCTCGACCACGCCCGCGCCCTGGCCCGACAGGCCGCCGAAGCGGGCCGGATCGTCCTGGCCGTGGGCGGTGACGGCATGGTCGGCGGAGTGGTCGGCGCGCTGGCCGGGACCGAGGCGGTCGCCGGCCTCGTACCGGTGGGCCGGGGCAACGACTTCGCCCGCGCCCTGTCCCTGCCCTCCGAACCGGACGCCCTCGCCGCGCTGTTGCTGCACGGGCGGCCCCGCTCCGTGGACGCCATCGAGGTCGAGGCCGCCGACGGGCGCGCGGTCACCGTGCTGGGCAGCGTCTACGCCGGGGTGGACGCCCTGGCCAACCGGCACGCCAACGCCTCCCGGCTCCCGGGCTCGGCCGCCTACTACATGGGCAGCCTCCGCGCGGTGGCGGCCTGGCGCCCGGCGACCTACCGCCTCACCCTCGACGGCGCCTCGCACCAGCGCACCGGCTACACCGTGGTCGCCGCCAACTCCGGCTACTACGGCTTCGGCCGGCACGTCGCCCCGGGCGCCGCCCTGGACGACGGGCTGCTGGACGTGGTCGTCATCCACCACGCCCCCCGACGGCTGTTCTTCACGGTGATGAACGAGCTGAAGGACGGCCGGCAGGTCGGGCGCCCGCAGTACGAGGTGCTGCGGGGGCGTGAGGTCCGTATCGAGGCCGACCGCCGGCTGGACTACGGAGGGGACGGGGAGCTGATCGCCGAACTGCCGGTCACCGCCCGGATACTCCCCGGTGCCCTGACCCTGCTGGCCTGAGCCCGCTGCCTCGGCGCCGCCCGTCGGGAGCCGGGAGGACCCACTCTCCTGCCCCGGGCAAGTCTGGCTCAAGACCTAAAAAAGAACCGGACGGAATCATGGATTCCGAGGTTAGTCTGCGCAGATGACCGGTGATCCCGCCATCCGAGCCGAGGAGCTGCGCAAGCGCTACGGCGACGTACAGGCCGTGGACGGCGTCAACCTCGAAGTACGACGGGGCGAGTTCTACGGAATCCTCGGCCCCAACGGCGCGGGCAAGACGACCACCCTGGAACTGATCGAGGGCCTGCGCGAACCCGACTCGGGCAAGGCCCTGCTGCTCGGCGAACCCTCCTGGCCGCGTAACCCCGAACTCCTGCGACGCCTGGGCGTACAGCTCCAGGCCTCCGCGTTCTTCGAGAAGCTCACCGCCCGGGAGCAGATCCGCACCTTCGCCTCCCTCTACCACGTCGGCCACGCCACGGCCGACGCCATGCTGGACAAGGTCGGCCTCACCGAGAAGGCGAACGTCCGGGACGACAAGCTCTCCGGCGGCCAGGCCCAACGCCTGTCCCTGGCCTGCGCCCTGGTGCACGACCCGGAGCTGGTGTTCCTGGACGAGCCCACCACCGGCCTGGACCCCCAGGCCCGGCGCAACCTGTGGGACCTGCTGCGGCAGATCAACGCCGAGGGGCGGACGGTGGTCCTCACCACGCACTACATGGACGAGGCGCAGATCCTCTGCGACCGGGTGGCCGTCATGGACGCCGGCCGGATCCTGCGGGTCGGCCCACCGACGGAACTGATCGCCGAGTTCGGCGTAGAGACCCTGGAGGACGTGTTCCTCCAGCTGACGGGGCGGGAGTACCGGGAGTGAGTCGGCGCGCGAACAGGGAGGCCAGCCCCTTCCTCCAGCTGTCCAAGGCGATGGTGCTGGGCCTGGCCAGGGACCGGGCGGCGGTCTTCTTCATGCTGGTCTTCCCCCTGATGTTCCTGGTGCTGTTCGGGGCCCTGTTCAAGAACGACGCCACCCCGCACGCCAAGGTGGTGCAGGTCGGCCAGGTCGCCGTGCTGGACAAGATGCCGGCGGAGACCAAGAAGCAGATCGAGAAGTCCCTGACGATCACCAAGTCCAGCGACCGCGAGGACGCGCTGCGCCAGGTCCGTGGCGGCGACCAGGACGCGATGATCACCCAGCGGGACGGCGAGGTCCGGCTCCAGTACTCCGCGGCCGACCAGGCGCGCGCCGGCAACGTACGCGGGGTCATCAACGCCATGGTGCAGCAGGCCAACGTGGCCGCCACCGGCAAGCCCCCGGCCTACACCCTCAAGACCGCCACCGTCGAGGACGACTCCCTCCAGGCGATCCAGTTCCTCGCCCCGGGCCTGCTGGGCTGGGCCATCGCCATGGGCGGGGCCTTCTCGGCGGCGTTCGTCCTGGTCAACTGGCGGAAGAAGCGCATCCTGCGCCGACTGTGGCTGGCCCCCATCGGCGCCGGTACGGTCATCGGTGCCCGGATCGGGGTCAGCCTCGCCCTGGCCTTCGCCCAGACCGCGATCTTCCTGGGCGTGGCCACCCTGCCGTACTACGGCCTCCAACTGACCGGCATGTGGTGGCTGTCCATCCCCCTGGTGGTCTGCGGCACCCTCGCGTTCATGTCGGTCGGGCTGCTGGTGGGTTCCTGGGCCAAGACCGAGGAGGCCGCCAACGGGCTGATGCAGATCATCATCCTCCCGATGGCCTTCCTCTCCGGCTCCTTCTTCCCCCTCGACGCCACCCCGGACTGGGTGCAGTCCATCTCCCAGGTGCTGCCCCTGAAGCACCTCAACACGGCGATGCAGCAGGTGCTCAGCCGGGGCGGCGGCTGGGGCGACGTCCTGCCCACCATGGGCGGCCTGCTGCTGTTCACCGTGGTGCTCACCGCGCTGGCGGCCCGCCTGTTCAAGTGGGACGACGCCTGACCGACCCCGGGGGCCTCAGCTTCCGGGCGCCCTGAGGAACGCCAGCACCGCCAGCACCCGCCGGTGGCCGTCGGTGTCCACCGGCAGGTCCAGCTTGTCGAAGATGTTGCCGACGTGCTTGTGGACGGCGGCCTCGCTGACGAACAGCCGCGCGGCCATGTTGGCGTTGCTGCGCCCCTCCGCCATCAGGGCCAGCACCTCCCGCTCCCGGGGGCTGAGCCGCTCCAGCGGGTCCGGTCGGAGCCGGACCAGTTGCTGCACCACCTCCGGGTCCACCACCGTGCCGCCCGCCGCGACCCGGTCCACGGCGGCCATGAAGTCCTCGACGGCGCCCACCCGTTCCTTCAGCAGGTACCCCACCCCGACGCCGCCCCCGGAGTCCAGCAGCCGTACCGCGTACGACCGTTCCACGTACTGGCTGAGCACCAGCACCGGCAGCCCCGGGTACCGCTCCCGCAGGGCGAGCGCCTCCCGCAGCCCGTCGTCCCCCTCCCCCGGCGGCATCCGCACGTCGGTGAGCAGCAGGTCGGGGCGCTCGGCCTCGACGGCCCGCCGCAGCGCCCGGGCGTCCCCGACGGCGGCCAGCGTCCGGTGGCCGAAGCGGTCCAGCAGGCCGATCAGCCCCTCCCGCAGCAGTACCGCGTCCTCGGCCAGGGTCACCCGAAGTGGCACGGGACCTCCACGTGCAACAGGGTCGGGCCCGACGGCGGACTGGACACCCGCATCCGCCCGTCCAGGGCGGTGACCCGGTCGGCGAGGCCGGTCAGACCACTGCCGGCCTCCGGGTCGGCCCCGCCCCGTCCGTCGTCGCTGATCTCCAGCACCAGCAGGTCGGAGTGGTAGCGGCCGTACACCCGGGCGCTGCGGGCCCCGCTGTGGCGGGCGATGTTGGTCATGGCCTCGTTGATGACGTAGTAGAGGTGGGTCTCGGTCTTGGCCGGCAGCCTGCCCGGCAGCTGGAGGTCGACGGTGACCGGCACCGGGAAGCGGCTGGCGTGGTCCTCGACGGCGGCCACCAGCCCGTGGTCGGCCAGTACCGGCGGGCTCAGCCCCCGCACCAGCCGCCGCAACTCCCGCTGGGCGTCGGCGAGTTGCCCCTCCGCCTCGGTGAGCCGCCCGGCCAGCGGGGAACCGGGAGCCACGTCCAGCCGCATCAGCCCCAACGTCATCCCGAGCGACACCAGCCGCTGCTGGGCGCCGTCGTGCAGGTCCCGCTCGATCCGTCGGCGCTCGGCGTCGAAGGAGTCCAGCAACCGCGCCCGCGAGGCCCGCACCTGGGTCAGCGACTCCCCCAACTCCCCGTCACGCGGGGCGAGCAGCGTACGCACCAGGGCGCCCCGGGCCCCGGCCCAGGAGGTCACGGTGTACGGCGAGGCCAGCAGCACGACCACCCCGAAGGCCGCCCACGGCCAGGTCGTCCGGTCCACCCACAGGGCCTCGAAGGTCAGCGCGGGCACACCGAAGGAGAAGGCCAGCACCAACAGGTCCAGCCAGCACAGCGCGGCGGCCGACACCAGGGTGAACAGCAGCTCCCGCCAGGTGACCTGTTCGGTCAGCCGGGTGGTCGCCCAGGCCCTGAAACCGCCCCCACCGGCCGGCCGGTGGGGGTCGGGCAGCCCGTCCCGGTCGACCAGCAACAGCCGGCGCCGCTCCAGCCTCGCCACGGCCACCGCGAACAGCACCACCCCGACCAGCACGACCAGACCCACCAGCACCGGCAGCAGCGCCAACCCCACCGTGAGCCCGGCGGCGAACACCGCCAGCGCCACCGAACCGACCAGCACCCCGGTGGCCAGATAGGTCACCGCACGCCAGGGCCAGGACGAGGTCAGAAACCGCAGGGGCCGCCGGGCCATCGCCTGCCATGCCGTTCTCGGGCTCATGCGCCGACGCTAGCCCAGCGGCCCGGCCACCGGAGTAGAGCCAGCTCTACCCCCGAAGTAGCGCCCGGGCCCGTGTGCCGACCTGCCCCGACGGCTGGAATCGACCCATGTCCACCACCACCGACGTACCGTCCTCCGAGGCGGTACGACTCGACTCCCTGAGCAAGGAGTACGGCAGCGGCCCCCGCTCCGTCACCGCCCTGGACCGGGTCTCCCTCACCTTCCCCCGAGGCACCTTCACCGCCGTCATGGGACCGTCCGGCTCCGGCAAGTCCACCCTCCTGCGGTGCGCGGCCGGCCTGGAACGCCCCACCGACGGCCGGGTCACCGTCGCCGGCGTCGACCTCGGCCCGCTCGACGAGCGCCGGCGTACCGCGCTGCGCCGCGACCAGATCGGCTTCGTCTTCCAGTCCCTCAACCTGGTCGCCTCCCTCACCGCCGCCGGCAACGTCGAACTGCCCTCCCGGTTCGCCGGACGCCGGGTCAGCCGGGACCGGGTCGAGGCCGCACTCGCCTCGGTGGGGCTGGCCGACCGGGCCCACCACCGCCCCGGCGAACTGTCCGGCGGACAACAGCAACGCGTCGCCCTGGCCCGGGCCCTGGTGACCCGGCCGGAGACCCTGTTCGCCGACGAACCCACCGGAGCCCTGGACACCACCGCCTCCCGCCAGGTCCTCCGGCTGATGCGCCGACTGGTCGACGACCACGGGCAGACCGTACTGATGGTCACCCACGACCCGGCCGCCGCCGCCTTCACCGACCTGGTGGTCTTCCTCAAGGACGGCCGGGTCGCCGGCCGCCTCCCGCTGGAGACCGCCTCCCCCGGCGAACCCGGTCAGGCCGCCACCGTCGCGGCCCACATGGCCCGGCTGGAGGACTGATGCTGGTCCTGGCGAACATCCGGGAACGCTGGACCGGGTTCCTGGCCTCCTTCGTGGCCGTCCTGGTGGGCGTCGCCCTGATCACCACCACCCTGGTACTGCACGACTCGGCCCGACCGAAGACGCAGCCCCGGTTGACGTCCACCACCGCCCTGGCCCTCGCCCCGAAGGCCCCGGACCAGGACGGCACCTCCCGGGACCGGGTGCCCTGGAGCCCGGGCGAGGCCCGGTCCCTGGTCGAGCGGCTGGCCGCCCTGCCCGGCGTGACCTCGGCGGTCGCCGACCGCGCCTTCTACGCCCAGGCGTTCCGGCACGGTGAACCGGTGGCGGACGAGGGGGCCCTGGAAGCGGGGCACGGCTGGTCCAGCGTCCGGCTCGGACCGGAACACCTGGTCACCGGGCGGGCGCCGACCTCGGCCGGCGAGGTCGTGGTGGACCGCGCCCTGGGCGTACCGGTGGGCGGCCGGCTCACCGTCAACCTCAGCGCCGGGCGTACCCCGTTCCGGGTGGTCGGCACCCTGGACGGGCCCGGCTACTGGTTCACCGACGCCTTCGCCGCACGGCAGCAACCCGGCGTACGGGCCATCGCGCTGCGCACCGACGACGGCACCCTCACCCCCGGGGCGGAGCGGCGGGCGCGGCACCTGCTCGGCGACCGGGGCGAGCTAACCACCGGGGACCAACGGGCCGCGCTCCAGCCGGAGTTCGTGGACCACAAACGGTTCCTGGGCACCCAACTGCTCGGCGCCATGGCCCTGCTCAGCCTGTTCACCACCCTGTTCGCGGTCGCCTCCATGCTGGCGCTGTCCACCACCCTGCGCCGGCGGGAGATCGGGCTGCTGCGCACCGTCGGCGCGGCCCCCCACCAGATCCGCCGCATGATCCTGGGCGAGGCCGCGGTGGTGGGCCTGCTGGGCTCCCTCGCCGGCTGCCTGGCGGGGGTGGCCGCCGCCCCGGCACTGCGGAACCTGCTGCGCGGCCTGGACGTCACCCCACCCGACCTCACCCTGCGGGTGTCCGCCTGGCCGCTGCTGACGGCGGCCGGTGTCGGCGTGGGGATCAGTGTGCTGGGCGCCTGGTCGGCCAGCCGCCGGGCGGCCCGGATCGCACCCGTCGAGGCGCTGTCCCAGGAGGGCGCGGCGGGCCGGCCTCTCGGTCGGGGCCGTGCGGTGGGCGGGTTGGCCACGCTGGGTGTGGGCGGGCTGCTGGCGGTGGTGACCGCCACGGCCAGCGCCGACGACCGGGTCAACTCCGCGATCCTCGCCACCATGGCGCTGATCGTGGCGGCCACCCTGCTCGCCCCGGTGGTGGTGGCCCCCGCCGCCCGGATGCTCACCGCGCCGTTCCACCGGCTGGGCTCGGCCAGTCCCCTGCTGGTACGGGCCGAACTGCGGGCCCACCCCGGGCGGGCGGCGGCCCTCGCGGCCCCGGTGATCGCGGCGGTGGGGTTCGCCGTACTGCTGACCGGCATGGTGGAGACGATGCGGGTGGCCTACCCGGCCGGGGACGCGCACCGGCTACGGGGCCAGGTGATCGTGGCCCCCGACGGCACCCCCGGTCACAGCGCGGAGGTGGTCGGCGCCCATCCGGTGGGCAAGGCGGTGGTGCCCACCCGGGCCTTCGTACCGGACCGGGAGGGGCGGCGTACCGTCGTCGACGCCCTGGGGTCCCGCGACCCGCGCTGGGACCGGCCCGGCCAGGCGGTGTTGGGCCGGCGGATGGCCGAGCACCTCGGGGTACGGGCCGGGGACCACCGGCCGGTGCGGTTCGCCGACGGAACCACGGTGCGGCTGCGGATCGCCCGGGTGCTCCCGGACGACCCGGCGCGGGGCGACTTCGTGGTCTCCCGCCGACTGGTGCGGGACCACGACCCGGCCGCGCTCACCGACGACCTGTTCGTACCGGCCGCCTCCCGCCCGACCTCGGCCTATCCCGGTACGACGATGCGCGAGGCGGTGCGGTACGCCCTGGAGGACTACGCCACCGACGCCCGGCTCACGGACAGCCTCGCGGTGATGCTCGTCGTCATCGCCGTCGGCTACAGCGGTATCGCCCTGACCAACGGTATGGCGATGGCCGCCCACCAACGGCGCCGCGAGCTGGCGGTACTGCGAACCGCCGGCGGCACCAGGGGCCAACTGCTGCTGTTCTCCCTCGCGGAGACCTCGCTGGTGGTCACCGTCGGCGCGGCACTGGGCGCCCTGGTCCCCCTGGGCCCCCTCACCGGCATGGCCTCGGGCCTGTCCCAGGTGACCTCCACCCCCGTCCGGCTCCGACTGGACCCGACGGTGCTGGCCGGGGTGACCCTCAGCACCCTGCTGCTGGCGGCCACCGCCAACCTGCTCGTCACCCGGTGGGCCCTCCGAGGGGAAGCCACCGGCACCGAGGACCGGGGAACGTGAGCCACACCCGCCCGGCCCGGACCCCGCTCAGCCCGGGGCCCGGGCCGCACCACCCCGGCGTACCCGCTCCAGCACGCGGGAGTGCAGCTCCGCCAGCCCGCCGGCGGGGACGGCGACCGGACACCCGGTGAGGGTGTACGACTCCTCGGCCCCGGTGTACCGCACGTCCACCGTCGCCCCGCCCTCCCCGTCCGCGACAAGGGCGCGGGTGACCACCGTCAACTCCCCGGTCACCACACCGACCTCGTCGGTCATCACCCCGCCCGAACCGGCCCGCACCCGGTCCTCGTACCGCTCGCCGGTCATCGGCAGGTGTCCAACATCCCGCCCAGCCTGTCCTTCTCCCCGGCGGTGACCGTCAACCGGTACGTCGACTTCACCGCCGTCCAGGCCCGGGCGTAGGAGCACCAGTACTCTTTGGCAGGAGGCTGCCACTCCTCTGGCCCCTGGTCCCCCTTGGTCCGGTTGGTGGTGGCGGTCACCGCCAACAACTGGGGGCGGCGCAGGTCGTTGGCGAACTCCTCACGCCGCTCCTGGGTCCAGCGGGCGGCCCCGGAGCGCCAGGCGGCGGCCAACGGCACCATGTGGTCGATGTCCAACTCCGAGGCGTCGGTGACCTTCTCGCCGTCGTAGACGCTGGTCCAGCGGCCGGAGACCGCCCGGCACTGCTGGTCGCGGCGGACATCCTCGCCGGCGCGCTGGAGGACCTTCTCCCTGGTGTCGCAGTTCTCCCCGTGCGAGGACCAGTGTGGGAACTTCTCCCGCGAGTAGCCGTCCATCGACCCGTGCGCGGCCACCTTCAACCCCGCCAACCGGTCCCGGGCCTCCTTCTCGGTCGGCATCCCCGGCAGCCCGTCGTCGCCCGAACCCCCCTTGCCCTCCGGTTCGTCGGACGACCCGGAGGACGGCCGGCCCTCGTCGGCCGCCGTCCCCTCACCGTCCAGGGGCCCACACCCGGCCACCACCAGCACCGCCAGTGACGCCGCCCCGTACCTCCACCACCGACCAGCCCGCATCCACCCCGCCCCTTCCGGTTCCGACCAGCACGTTCCGTCTCCGGGACCCTACCCATCCCCAACCCCCCACCATCCCGCGCCAGTTGGGCCGGCCCGCGACACGGGGGCGGCCCCCGCACCACCCCAGCGGGCCCCGCGGTTCCGGTCATACGGTCCGCGCCGGAGGGGCGCTTATCAGCCATCCGCCCACCCCTCACCAGAGGCCACGGCCACCCCACCAGGCGCCCGAACGGTCACGGACCGCAAGGGGCGGGCACCCTCCAGCCGACGGCCCGTAAGCACCTCCGACTCCCACCCCGGAGGGAGGACCGCAGGTGGGGCGGGTGCGAGACGGCAAGACCCTCGGTATCGGACGTGACCGCGCTGTCGCGTATTTCCGAACCTTCCCTCCCCATAACGCTGTTGTTATGGCATGCTCATGCCGCCCCTCACAGTGAAGGAAGCTCACATGCGAAGAAGAGTTTTCGCCAGCGCCCTCGCACTCGGCGCCGCCGGCACCCTCCTGTCCACCGGCACCTCCCAGGCGAAGCCGCGCCCCCGCCAGGGCGTCGCTCCGATCCCCCCGAGCCCCGCCAACTCCAACGGTGTCCAGGTCGCCACCGAGGTCGTCCGTGGCCACCGCAGCAAGTTCCCGGTGCTGCGCACCAAGGAGGTGCACGCCAAGGGCGAGCACGTCCTGTCGGTGGAGTACCAGGTCCAGGAGACCGGCTACTGGTGCGGCCCCGCCGCCACCCGCTGCGCCCTCTCCGCCCGGGTCGCCGCCCCCAGCCAGGCCACCCTGGCCGCCGAACTCGGCACCCACACCGGCGGCACCGACCACATCAGCCAGGTCACGACCGTGCTGAACTCCCGCATCGACGCCGGTGAGTACTACACCCGCGAGATGCCCAACGACCCGCCCACCCAGGCCCAGAAGGACCTGCTGTGGTCCGACGTCACCGCCGACATCGACAACAACTACGCGATCGTCGCCAACATCGTCGCGCCCCCCGGTAACCAGCCCCCCGGTTACCCCTCCGACCAGACCGTGTACCACTACTTCGCGGTCATCGGCTACGACACCGACTACAACACGGTGCTGATCGCCGACTCCGCCTCCTTCAACGGCTACCAGATCTACTGGCTGGACTTCTCTCAGCTGGCCAGCCTGATCCCGCCGAAGGGCTACTCGGCCTGAGCCACGGCCTCGCGCCGAGCCACGGCCTCGCGCCGACCCCCCACCCCCACGCCCCGGCCGCTGTACGGCGTCCCCTCATCCCCCGGGGCGTGAAAGCGCCCGCCCTCGAAGTACCCGGTCACCGGGGAAGGCCGAGGGCGGGCGCTCCACATCCCGCACCGTCCCCCGGCCACGAGCACCACCGGCCCAGGCCCTCGGCGGACCACTCGTACGGCCACGACCGGCGGGCCCACGCCCCTCGTCGACGCCCGCCCACGGTGTGGCTCCCCCTCCGTACGCCTCCGCCCGCATCGCCCGCCTCAGTGGTGGAAGCTCGGCTGGGCCTCGACATGTCCGGTGGCCCGCCCCCGCGACAGCCCCTCCGCCGCCGCCCGGATGTCCTCCACCAGCAGGGCGACCCGGTCGTACCCCATACCGTGCCGCACCAGCCCCCGCTGGACGACCGTCTCCTGGCGGGACGGAGGCAGCGGGTACGCGGGAAGCTGCCAGCCCCCTCGACGTAGCTCGTCCGAGAGGTCGTACAACGTGAATCCGGCGCGCTCGGGATCGCTCAACCGCCAGACGGCCGCCGGCAGCGCGCCCTCACCGTCGTACAGAACGGTGAAGGGCCCCATCTCCGCGACCTTCTCCGCCAACATGGCGGCGCTCTTCGCGCAGGACTGGTGCACCCGGCGGTATCCGGCACGCCCCAGGCGGAGAAAGTTGTAGTACTGCGCGACGATCTCCCCCGCCGGACGGGAGAAATTGAGCGCGAAGGTCGGCAGTTGCCCACCGAGGTAGTCCACGTTGAACACGAGGTCCTTGGGCAGCAGTTCCGGCGTACTCCACACCACCCACCCGACCCCCAGCGGCGCCAGTCCGTACTTGTGCCCCGAGGAGTTGATCGACGCCACCCGGGGCAGCCGGAAATCCCAGACCACGTCGGGCTGGAGGAAAGGGGCGACGAATCCCCCACTGGCCGCGTCCACGTGCACGGGAACGTCCAGACCCGTCTCCTCATGAATACGGTCGAGTTCCGCCGCGATACTCTCCACCGGCTCGTAGACACAGGTGAACGTCACACCGAGAATGGCGACCACTCCCATGGTGTTCTCGTCCACGTAGTCCCGCAGTTGGTGCGCCTGGATTCCCACCCCCTCGGCCTCCAGGGGAACCTGCCGCAGCTCGACGTCGAAATACCTCGCGAACTTCTCCCAGCACACCTGTACCGGCCCGCACACCAGATTGGGCCGCCCCACGGGCTTCCCCTGGGCCTCACGCCTCTGCCGCCACCGCCACTTGAGGGCCAGCCCAGCCAACATGCACGCCTCGCTGGAACCGGTGGTGGAACATCCGACGGTCGTCGCGTGGTCCGGCGAGTTCCACAGATCGGCCAGGATGTGCACGCAGCGCTTTTCGATCTCCGCCGTCTGCGGATACTCGTCCTTGTCGATCATGTTCTTTTCCAGGCAGAGGTTCATGAGTTCATGCACCTCCGGTTCGACCCAGGTCGTACAGAAGGTCGCCAGGTTCTGCGAGGCGTTTCCGTCAAGCGTCAGCTCGCCGGCGACAACCTCCAGCACGGACCGGGGATTCGACACCTCCTCGGGCATACGGCGCTTGGGAAGTTCGGCCTGGCTGATCGGCAGGGCGTAGACGTCGTCCTCCGACGAGGCGGGGTCGTGCGTCTGGTGCAGGGACATGGGCCACCGTCTTCTCGCGGACGAACATGACCTCCCCTCCCTATCCGAATTCCCACCCGCCACCACCGGTCCCCTCCACCTGTGTCGCCCCCTCGCACCCGAATGTGCCAAGCCAACGCCAACGTCGGCGCTGGTTCGTCGGCGCCGGCGCCGGTTCGTCGGGTGGGTGGGGTGGCTGGGTTTGGGGGGCTGGGTCTGCGGAGCTGGGAACGGTGGGCTGGGCCTGGGCCCCGTCCCGGGCGTCCGCTCCCACTCCGCGAGTCACCCGTACCGGGCGAGTGGCTGCCCATCACCTCCGTGCCGATGACCAGGTCGGGCTCTTCTCCGCGTGGGGCGGGGCAGGTCGAGGTCGATGGCGGCGGGCAGGGTCCATCCCCGCGTGCACGGGGAGCAGATGAACGGCGGATCCGTGCGACGCCGCCCGGAGGGTCCATCCCCGCGGGCGCGGGGAGCAGGGCATGAAGGTCAAGGAGAAGAGTGAGGGTCAGGGTCCATCCCCGCGGGCGCGGGGAGCAGGCGAGCGTTCCGGCCGTGTGGCCCTTGCCGGCGGGTCCATCCCCGCGGGCGCGGGGAGCAGTCGGATGCAGAGGTAGGCCGCACGGGGCCGGTGGGTCCATCCCCGCGGGCGCGGGGAGCAGCCGGCGAAGGTGAGCGCGCGGGCGACCGCTTGGGGTCCATCCCCGCGGGCGCGGGGAGCAGGTGATCCGCAGACCCTTAGCCAAAGCAGTCTGGGGTCCATCCCCGCGGGCGCGGGGAGCAGCCAACACCACCCGAGGCGTTGCACCCCGGGCAGGGTCCATCCCCGCGGGCGCGGGGAGCAGAGTAGGGCCACCCCTACGCGGACGCGTGTCGGGGGTCCATCCCCGCGGGCGCGGGGAGCAGTCGGCGTCGGTCTTCCCGTGCACGGTCTCGAGGGGTCCATCCCCGCGGGCGCGGGGAGCAGTTTGTTCACCCACCCGACGATTTCCCGAAGGTGGGTCCATCCCCGCGGGCGCGGGGAGCAGGTTCCGCTTCGGGATGCGACCGTATGGCAGTCGGGTCCATCCCCGCGGGCGCGGGGAGCAGAGCTCGTACTCGCTGGGAAGCATCCGGCGGCAGGGTCCATCCCCGCGGGCGCGGGGAGCAGGAAGCTGCAGCCCTTGGCGTGCTCCTGGACCTGGGTCCATCCCCGCGGGCGCGGGGAGCAGTGCCGCTGGTCCTCGATCGAGGCGACGCGGTTGGGTCCATCCCCGCGGGCGCGGGGAGCAGTTGGGACGGGCCTCCACCGGCGGCCACGGAGGGGGTCCATCCCCGCGGGCGCGGGGAGCAGATCGAGGTCGACGACCTGAAGGTGGGCGACAGGGGTCCATCCCCGCGGGCGCGGGGAGCAGACCGGATTAACTCCGAGATCCTTGACCGACTCGGGTCCATCCCCGCGGGCGCGGGGAGCAGTGGGTGCACTTGGCATCTCTCTGACGGGCTTCGGGTCCATCCCCGCGGGCGCGGGGAGCAGGGGGGTGTGTCTTTAGCTGCGTCCGGTGGCCCGGGTCCATCCCCGCGGGCGCGGGGAGCAGTTCCGGTAAGCCCAAGGGGCTGGACACCTGGCGGGTCCATCCCCGCGGGCGCGGGGAGCAGTGAGTCGGCCGCAACCCGGCGTTCTTCTTCCAGGGTCCATCCCCGCGGGCGCGGGGAGCAGCCACCATTCGTGGCGGGCTCCCACGCCCATGCGGGTCCATCCCCGCGGGCGCGGGGAGCAGCGTATCGGGCCCATCCAGTCCCCGGGCGCCGTGGGTCCATCCCCGCGGGCGCGGGGAGCAGCGGTACAGCCCACCCGAGCGCGGCCGCCGCCAGGGTCCATCCCCGCGGGCGCGGGGAGCAGGAGGATGAGTTTGGGGCGCCGTGCCGCGAGCGGGGTCCATCCCCGCGGGCGCGGGGAGCAGGTCCGGTGATGCGCTGAGAGTCCGTCACGTGTGGGTCCATCCCCGCGGGCGCGGGGAGCAGGAGGATGAGTTTGGGGCGCCGTGCCGCGAGCGGGGTCCATCCCCGCGGGCGCGGGGAGCAGCGTGTCCGGGACGGACTCGGCCTGCTGGACCTGGGTCCATCCCCGCGGGCGCGGGGAGCAGTGGAGCGCGGTGAGACCGCCGCGCAGGGGCCGGGGTCCATCCCCGCGGGCGCGGGGAGCAGTACCGGGGGCGGGACCCCATCAACTTCGAGGCGGGTCCATCCCCGCGGGCGCGGGGAGCAGTCTCGCTGACCTGGGGTTTCAGGGAGAGGGGAGACCGTTCTGAGCAACTATTCGAGAAACGGACATTTCTCACCTCCGTCGAAGCGAAGCACTGACGCGCCTCGCTGCCGGCCAGCCTACGTATATGGCGGACCCACTCGTACGAGTGACCCGAGGACATGCGAGGAGTCCAACGGGCGCGAGGGAGTCAGAATCAGCCAGGCAGGGTGCCGCTGACCTCAACTCACCGACGAGTAACGGCAGTTACCCGCCAAAGTCACCCTTGAAGATGACACTTCGTCGCATCACGGGTTCTAATCCCTGCCATGAGTGACAGGGGGCCGGACCCAGCGCGGCTGGGGGAGGGGTTGTCGCAGCCCGCCCGGATGGTGTGGGCGAAGTCCGACCAGCGGGAAGGCGGCCGGAGCGGCGCGTGGTTGCCGTTGTGGCGGCACATGGCGGACAGCGGTGCGGTGGCCGGTCGGCTGTGGGACCACTGGTTGCCGTGGCAGGTACGGAGGCTGGTGGCTGAGGCACTGCCTGGCGGGGAGTCGGATGCGCGCCTGTTGGTGGTGTGGCTGGCGACGGTGCATGACATCGGGAAGGCGACGCCCGCCTTCGCCTGCCAGGTCGAGGACCTCGCCGGAGTGATGCAGGACCACGGGTTGGTGATGTCCACCCGCCGGCTGCTCACCGAACGGAGCGTGGCACCGCACGGGCTGGCCGGGCAGCTCCTCCTGGAGGAGTGGTTGGAGCGGGGAGAGAAACTCCCGAAGGGTGCGCGGGGGCAGTTCACCGTGCCGGTCGGGGGGCATCACGGTGTACCGCCGAGCGGCGAACAGGTCAGGGTCTTGCGTCGCCGGCCTGAGTTGTTGCGTACGAGAGGAGCCAGCGGCGAGTTGTGGCGGAGCGTCCAGACGGAGTTGCTGGACGCGGCCGGCAAAGCCTGTGGGGTGACGGAGCGGCTGCCGGAGTGGAGCGGTGTGCGACTCCCCCAACCGGCACAGGTGTTGGTTTCGGCGACGATGATCGTGGCCGACTGGATCGCGAGTAACCCCGACCTGTTCCCGTACTACCCCGATGCCCAGGGCCAGACTTCCGCCGAGCGGGTCGAGGCGGCCTGGTGCGGCCTCGAACTTCCCGCGCCCTGGCGGGCGGTGGATCCACCCCGGGAGGTGGACATCCACTACCGGGAGCGGTTCACCCTTCCGGCTGGTGCCCGGGTGCGCCCGGTGCAGGCCGCTGCGGTGGAACTGGCGCGCGAGCTGTCCGAACCGGGACTTCTGATCGTCGAGGCGCCCATGGGGGAGGGGAAGACCGAGGCGGCGCTGGCCGTTGCCGAGGTGTTCGCCGCGCGGTCCGGCGCGGGCGGTTGCTTCTTCGCGCTCCCCACACGGGCGACCGGGGACGCGATGTTCCCCCGGTTGAAGAACTGGCTCGGCCGGCTACCGGACGAGGACAACGAGCGCGGCGTGCACTCGGTCCACCTGGCACACGCCAAGTCGGCGCTTAACCCGCACTACACCGCGCTGATGGGCACTGCCTCCCGGTTGATGGCCGTAGAGGCGGACGATCGGAAGAGGAAGGGCTCGCAGCGCAGGAACGGGGAGGTTACTCACACCGCCGAGCTGGTGGCGCACCAGTGGTTGCGGGGCCGTAAGAAGGGGATGCTCTCCTCCTTCGCGGCGGGCACGATCGACCAGCTTCTTTTCGGGGCGTTGAAGACCCGCCACCTGGCTCTGCGGCACCTCGCGCTGGCGGGCAAGGTGGTGGTGATCGACGAGGCACACGCGTACGACGCGTACATGAACACCTACCTGGACGGGGCGCTGGCCTGGCTGGGCGCCTACCGGGTGCCGGTGGTGGTGCTCTCGGCGACCCTGCCTGCCGCGCGGCGGAGGGAGTTGGTCCGCGCTTACGCGGGGGCGGGGGCTTACCCGGAGACGACCGGGACCGACCCTGACGCGTACCCGCTGCTCACGGCGGTGGCACCCGGTGGCACGGCGGTCGAGCGGGCCCCGGCGGCTTCCGGGCGGGCAACCGAGGTGCACGTCGAAACGCTGGCGGACGAACCGGAGGCGCTGGCGGACCGGCTGGCCACCGAACTCGCCGACGGTGGTTGTGCGTTGGTGTTCCGCAACACCGTGGACCGGGTACGGCAGACCGCGACCGTCCTGCGCGAACGCTTCGGGGCGGACGCGGTGACCGTGGCACATGCCCGCTTCGTCGATCTCGACCGCGCGGCCAAGGACACCGACCTGCGGGTGCGGTTCGGCCCCTCGGAGAGCTGCGCGGAGCGGCGGCCACGGCAGGCGCACATCGTGGTGGCCAGTCAGGTCGCCGAACAGTCGCTGGACGTGGACTTCGACCTGTTGGTGACCGACCTCGCCCCGGTGGACCTGGTGCTCCAGCGAATGGGCCGCCTCCACCGTCACCAGCGGGAACGTCCAACACGGCTGCGGACCGCGCGGTGTCTGGTGACCGGTACCGAGCCGGTCGACGGTGGTGGCGCGTGGACCACCGACGACGGGCCGCCTCCGGTGCCGGTGCGCGGTTCGAAGGCGGTGTACGGAGCGTGGCCGCTGTTGCGGTCGGCAGCGGTACTCCGACCACACCTGGCCGAGGGCGGACCATCGGTCCGGCTCCCCGCCGACATCAGTCCACTGGTTCAGGACGCGTACGGCACGTCTCCCCAGGGGCCGGCGAGTTGGCAGGACGCCATGGCGACGGCGGAGAAGGCCGACGAGGCGGAGCGGAACGGGCAGAGGTCCAAGGCCGGGAAGTACCGGCTCGCCGAACCGGGGCCTCACGGACGGTCGTTGCTGGGGTGGACCGAGGCCGGAGTCGGCGACGCGGACGACACCACAGCCGGGCGGCAGCAGGTGCGGGACGGGGTGGACAACGTAGAGGTGCTCGTCGTCCAACGCACCGGCGAAGGTGTCCTGCGGACCCTCCCCCACCTGCCGCCGGACGAAGGCGGCCGGGCCCGTGGCGGACTGGAGTTGTCCACGGAGGTTCCCCCGAGTCCTCACCGTGCCCGAGCGGTGGCGGCCAGCGCGCTGAGGCTGCCGCACCAGTTCCAGTACGGGACGGCGGACCAGGCCGTGCGGGAACTGGAGGAGTTCTACGTCGACGCGTGGCAGGGACGTGACTGTCACTGGTTGGCCGGGGAGTTGATTCTCGTACTCGACGAGGACTGTCAGTGCTCTCTGGCAGGGTTCGATCTGCACTATTCGCCCGACGACGGCCTTGAGGTGACCCGTGCCCCCTGACGTCCTGGAAGCGGCCCCTGATCCGGTGTCCTCCTTCGACCTCACCACGCAGCCCTGGCTCCCGGTGCTGCTGCACGACGGTGTGGAGAAGGAGTTGTCCCTGACCGAGGTGTTCGAGCGTGCGGAGGAGATCCGGCGGTTGCCGGGCGATCTGCCCACCCAGGAGTTCGCGCTGACAAGGCTGCTCTTGGCGGTGCTGTACGACGCGCTGGACGGGGGCCCGGGCACCAGGGAGGAGTGGGAGCGGCTGTGGCGGGACGGCGGTTTTCCCACCGAGCGGGTCGCCGCCTATCTGGCCGAGCACCGCGAGGGCTTCGACCTGCTGCACCCTCGTCGCCCCTTCTTCCAGGTGGCCGACCTGCGGACGGGTAAGGACGAGGTCTTCTCCCTGGATCGCATCGTCGCGGACGTCCCCAACAACGACCGCTTCCTCACCATGAGGGCCCGAGGCGCCCGGCGGTTGTCCTTCGCGGAGGCCGCGCGTTGGGTGGTGCACGCGCACGCCTGGGACATCTCGGGCATCAAGTCCGGTGCGGTGGGCGACCCAAGGGTCAAGGCGGGCAAGGTCTACCCACAGGGTGTCGGTTCGGTCGGGATGCTCGGCGGCGTACTCGTTGAGGGACGCGACCTGCGCGAGACGCTGCTGCTGAACCTCATCCCCCGCGAGGACCGCGCCCTGCTGCGGCACGAGGACGCGGACATGCCCGTCTGGCGGCGCCCGGAGCCGCCTGGGGCCGGGCCACTGCCGGAAGCGGAGGCAGCGGCCCGGCCGCACGGGCCGCGTGACCTGTACACCTGGCAGGCCCGACGGGTGCGGCTGCACCACGACGGCCGGGAGGCGTACGGCGTGGTGCTGGCGTACGGAGATCCGCTCCCCTACCGCGACATGCACGGGCGCGAGCCGATGAGCGGCTGGCGGCGCAGCGAGCAGCAGGAGAAGAAGCTGCGCAGGAGCCCGGTCTACCTCCCGCGCACCCACGATCCAGCCCGTACCGCCTGGCGGGGTCTGGCCGCTTTGATCACCGGCTCCCCGCCCGAGGCCGCGCAGGGGGGCCGGGGCAACGGGTCCCCTGGCATCACTCCCCGTGTGCTGGAGTGGCTGGGCCGCATGGCCGAGGAGAGCGAGGCCTTCCCCTATGACTACCTGGTGCGGGCGCGGCTGCTGGGCTGTGAGTACGGCACCCGGCAGTCGGTGGTGGCCGACGTGGTGGACGACAGCCTGAGCATGTCGGTGGTGCTGCTCTCCCCACACGACCCCACCCTGCGAAACCAGGCGGTGCGTGCCGTCCAACTCGCCGAGACCGCGGTGTGGCTGCTGGGCAACCTCGCCGCCGGGCTCGCCCGGGCGGCGGGCGCCGATGAGCCGACGCCACGGGCGGAGGCCCGTGATCGAGGCTTCGGCGCCTTGGACGCCCCGTTCCGCCAGTGGTTGGCCGGGCTGACGCCCGAGGTGGCCCCGGAAGAGTGGTTGGAGGAGTGGCGGCGTACCACCTACGACCAGGTGCTGGCCCTCGGCGGGGATCTGGTTCAGTCCTCCAGCGAGGCCGCTTGGGAGGGGCGTGTGGTGCCGACCGCGAAGGGCGGTACGTACTGGCTCAACTCCGCGAGTGTGGAGCGTGGTTTCCGCTCCGAGTTGCGCCGCCGTGTCCTGGCGCCGGAGGACGACGACTCAGCCGGCCGGCCCGAGGACCACCCACCATCGAACCCGACCGAGGAGCCCACCTCATGACCACCAGCAGTCCGGCGCCCACCTCCTCCCGGCGGGACGCGTACGAGCCGGGGCTCGTGGAGCGCACGGTGCACGAGTTCCTGTCCTCCCTCCAGCGGGGCTATCTGGCGGACGAGGCTTCGGCCGTCTCCCGTCTGGCACAGCTGAGGAGGGGAGCGGGCAAGGCACCGGAGGAGGTGCCGGAGTTGTTCGGCCTGACCGGCACCGAACGGCTCTACACCGAGGGCGGCCGGGGCAGGAGCAGCAAGCACGCTCCGGTGGCTGTTCATCTCGCGGTGACCCTGTACGCCTTGCACCAGCAGTCCCAGCGTTCCCATCGGATGCACGTCCCCGGTCGACGACTGGGTGGCGCTGTCCGCGCGTTGATGCCACCCGGGGAGATCGACGAGGCGCTGCGCCGGCGCTTCGTGCGGGTAGCCGGGGCCGACTCGGCGAACGTCCTGGCCTACCGGCTGCGCGACGTGGTGCTGCTGCTGCGCCGGGCGGGTGAGCCCCTGGACTACGCGCGGCTCGCCGACCAGCTTGAGCGGGCCCTCGACTCTGGCAAGCGCCTCCAGGTCCGCCAGGAGTGGGGGCGGGAGTTCCACTCCTGGCGTCCGCCCAAGGACACCGAAGCCGCCGAGGGCACCGGTGCCACCAACGCCTCCGACGACGGCGGTACGCCCGCCACCGACCAGCCCACCGAGTGAGGAACCCCCGTGAGCCGTACGATCGTTGACATCCACGTCCTGCAGACCGTTCCGCCGAGCAACCTCAACCGGGACGACACGGGAACGCCCAAGACCGCCGTGTACGGCGGGGTGCGCCGTTCCCGGGTCTCCAGCCAGGCCTGGAAGCGCGCCACCCGTACCGCGTTCCAGCAGTTGCTGGACCCCACCGAGCTGGGGGTGCGTACGAAGAAGGTCGCCCAGCTCATCGGTGACACGATCCGGGAGCTCCAGCCGGAGATCGCTACCGAGGAGTCCTGGGAGCTGGCCCGGGCGGTGGTGGAGGCGGGGACCGGTTCCAAGCTGGCCGTTCCCGAGCGCAAGAAGCCCAAGAAGGGCAAGGACACCGACGCCGCGGAGGAGGAGGCGAAGCCTCTGCCACCGGAGTCCTCCTACCTGATGTTCCTCAGCGCTCAACAGCGGCGCGGACTGGCGGAGTTGGCGGTCGAGGGCCGTGACGACATCGCCGCTTTCCTGAAGGTCAAGGAGAACAAGGAACGGGTCCGGGAGATCGCCGACACCCGCCACTCGGTCGACATCGCGCTGTTCGGCCGGATGGTCGCCGACGGGGCCGACATCAACGTGGATGCCTCCGCGCAGGTCGCACACGCCATCAGTGTGCACGCGGTGGAGAACGAGTCCGACTACTACACGGCGGTGGACGACGAGAACACCGAGGAGGAGACGGGTGCCGGAATGATCGGCACCGTGGAGTTCAACTCCGCGACGCTGTACCGGTACGCCGCGTTGGACGTGGACCGGCTGGCCGACAACCTCGGCCAGGGGCTGGACGAGGAGGCTGACTCGACGGCTCCGGTCCGCCGTGCGGTGGAGGCGTTCGTCCGTGGGTTCGTCTCCTCGCTGCCCACCGGAAAGATCAACACCTTCGCGCACCACACCCCGCCGGACGCGATCGTCGTCAAGCTGCGTGAGAGCCGGCCGGTCAACTTCGTGGGGGCCTTCGAGGAACCGACCATGGCCGAGTCCGGTAGCGGGCACGTCCGCCAGGCCAGCGAACGACTGGCGGAACAGATCGCTGACGTCGAGGAGAAGTTCGGCGAGACGGCCCTGGCCACCTGGGTGGTGCAGGCGGGGCGCAACACCGCCAAGCTCGCCGCGGTCGGCGAGTCGGTCACCCTGGACGCGTTGGTGGAGGGCGTCGGTACTGCGGTCGCGGAGCGGCGGGGCGGCACGCGGTGAGTGTGCTCCTCCTCCAGCTGGCCGGGCCGCTCCAGTCCTGGGGCGCGGCTTCCCGCTTCCCCCGCCGCTCCACGGAGTCCGCACCGACCAAGAGCGGGGTGATCGGCCTGCTGGCCGCAGCCCTGGGTCGCCCCCGTACGGCTGACCTGACCGACCTCGCCGCCCTGCGGTTCGGCGTGCGGCTGGACCAACCAGGGGAGCGCGTACGGGACTTCCACACCGCCCACCACCAGGTCAGCGGCAAGTCCATGCCCGTCACCGAGCGGTTCTACCTCGCCGACGCGGTGTTCCTGGCCGCCGTCGAAGGTGAGCGAGCCCTGGTTGAGGAACTGCACGCGGCCGTACGCGCACCGCACTTCCTGCCGTTTCTCGGCCGGCGCGCCTGCCCGCCCTCCCAACCACTCGACCTGGGGGTGCGCCACGACATCGAGCTGGAGCAGGCGCTGCGGGAGCATCCGTGGCTCGCCTCCTCCTGGTACCAGCGGCGCAGGGGCCGTACCGCCCCCACCCAGCTGCCGGTGCTCGTGGACTCCGGGCCGGACGACCCTCCCGGCGACATCGTCGCCGACCAGCCCCTCAGCTTCGCCCCGAGCCACCGCCGGTACGCCCACCGGTCGGTCCGTCGCGACACCGTGCCCCGGCCAGGTGCACAGGCCGCACCAGCACATGAGCCGCTGACGTTGTTGGAGGACGACTGATGTACCTCACCCGCTTCCGGGTCAACATCGCGCGCTCCGGGGCCCGTTACCTCCTTTCCTCACCCCAGCGGCTCCACGCGGGAGTGCTCGCCAGCTTTCCCGGCCTGCCCTCCGACCCCGCCGTTCGGCCCCGGATCCTCTGGCGGCTGGACCACGGGGCCCGCGCCGACGTCCGGCTGTACGTCGTCAGCCCGGACCGCCCCGACCTCACACACCTGGTGGAGCAGGCGGGTTGGCCCACGCTGGCCGAACCGGACGCTCCCGGTTGGGAGAGCAGGCACTACCAACCCTTCCTGAGTCGCCTGGCCAAGGGGGATCACTGGTCGTTCCGGCTCACCGCCAACCCGGTGCACTCGATCCGCCGCAAGGACGGAGAACCCACCAAACGCACCGCGCACGTCTCCCCCCGCCACCAGCTCGGTTGGTTGCTGAAACAGCGGGAACGTCACGGCTTCGACCTGCTGCCGGGGGTGGCACCGGACGACCAGGATCCGCTGCAACGCTATGCCGTGGTCGTCCACGACCGCCGTGACCTCGCCTTCCGCAAGCGTCCCGAGGACCCGGCGCCCGCCACGGAGGAGAAGAGCAAGGACCGACCGAACAAGCCGGTCACCCTGACCACCACCGTGTTCAGCGGACGCCTGGAGGTCACCGACCCGGACGCCCTGCGGAACGCCCTCACCCAGGGCATCGGCCGGGGCAAGGCGTACGGCTGCGGACTCCTCACCCTGGCACCCGAGGGGCAGGCCGGATGACCACAGTCGGCAGACGGGGTGCCCCTTCCCCACGCGAACTGACCCGGGTCAGCGACCGGTTGTCCTTCGTCTACCTGGAGCGCGCGGTCATCCACTGCGCCGACAACGCGATCACCGCGGCCGACGGCGACGGTGTACGGCATCTGCCTTCCGCGACCATCGGCACACTGCTGCTGGGCCCGGGTACGAAGATCTCCCAGCAGGCGATCCGCCTCCTGGGAGAGAGCGGCGTGGGCGTGGTCTGGGTCGGTGAGCACGGCGTGCGCTACTACGCGGGTGGCCGGGCGCTCTCCCGTTCCGCGGCTCTCGCCGAGGCCCAGGCCAGGCTGTGGGCGAATCCCCGGAGCCGGCTGGACGTCGCCCGGTCGATGTACCTGCGGCGGTTCCCCGACGAGGATCCGGCCGGGTGCAGCCGCCGGAAGCTGCTCGGCATGGAGGGCGACCGGGTCAAGACGTGCTACCGGCGAGAAGCGGCCCGTACGGGTATTCGCTGGCGCGGACGCCAGTACGTACCAGGTGACTTCGCGTCCGGCGACGCCCCCAACCAGGCCGTCACCGCAGCCGGGCAGTGCATGTACGGCATCGCGCAGAGCGTGGTGGCGGCGCTCGGCTGCGTCCCCGGCCTGGGCTTCGTCCACTCCGGGCACGAGCTGTCCTTCGCTCTGGACATCGCCGACCTGTACAAGACGGAGATCGGCATCCCCGTCGCCTTCGAGGTGGCGGCGGAGAGCGAGGAGGACGTAGGCGCTCGGGTACGCCGCGCCCTACGCGACCGGGTACACGCCACGGGGTTGCTGGAACGCTGCGTGGACGACGTGAAGGCCCTGCTCGCGCCCGGGTTGGCCGCAGGCGCGGCCGAGGAGGTCGACGATCCCTTGCGGGACCGGGTGGCTCTCCAGTCCGACCGTGGCGAGCAGCTGGAGTCCGGTCACAACCTCGGCGAGGGGTTGATCTGGTGACCGTCATCGTCCTCACCAACTGCCCAGCGGGACTGAGGGGGTACCTCACACGCTGGCTGCTGGAGATCTCCCCCGGGGTCTTCGTCGGAAGCCCTTCCGCCCGCATCCGGGACTCGCTGTGGGCGGAGGTCCGCGAGTACGCCCGCGAGGGCCGTGCCCTGCTGACGTACAGCACCGACAACGAGCAGGGTTACACCTTCGAGACGCACGACCACCACTGGTACCCGGTGGACCACGAGGGTGTCACCCTCATCCACCGCCCCACCGAACAACCCACCGGCCCCACCGCCCGCCCACCCCGACAGGGCTGGAGCACCACCGCCAAACGCCGCCGCTACGCCCGCTGAACGGCCCAACGCATCCAGCGTGATCACATTGGCACGGGCCACTCCTGTCCTGCCGACCAGGCCCGTGCCAAGTACACGGAGCTACCCAGCGTCATGCGGCTCGCCACTCTACGGCGCACACTCGTCGGCACTCCTCCGGTCCCGACAAGGGCGCCGGCGTATCAACCACCGTGCGCACCGCTCGGGCCGCTCCTCCGCCACCGCCCTGGCGCCTCGACAGCGTCAGGAACAGGAAGCCGCACTCGGGACCGCCTGCGCACCGGGTGGTGGGGGTAATGCGTCCAGATGTCCAGGGCCCGCCCCAACCAGCTTGCGAACGCCTTGAGTTCGGTGACGCGGCGCCCTGTCTGTGCGGTCTGGCCGCAGCACGCGGACGCAACTTAGCCTTCGCCTCCATGCGGGCTCCCCGACTCCCACACGTAGGGCAAGTCCGCGCGCGCTCACCCCGCTCGCCCGACTGACTTCACGCGAGCGCAGCGTGCTCGAAGTGCTGGCTCAGGGGGTTCACCAACGCGGCCATCACGGAGAAGCACCACATCTCTTTGAGCTCGGTGGAGAAGAACCTCAACACCATCTTCGACAAGCTCAAGCTCTCCCACACCAACGGCTACAGCAGACGGGTGCTGGCGGTGCTCCGCCACCTGGAGTCGAACGGTTGGTCGAAAACGGTCAACGAGCCGATGATGATCGGGAGTTGGTATTGCGCTGGGTTGTAGGAGGAGTGTGGACCATCGTCTTGATCTCGGCCTCGGTGCCCGACTGGCGGTGCGGCATCCACTCGATGATGGCGCTGTCGCCCGGACCGCGTAGGAGCCCGTCTCTCGTGGGCATCACCCCCTGACCCCCGGTGGCGGTGATCGCCCCCCCGATTCAGCCTGCATGGGTGGGTTCCAACAAATGACAATCGCCCAGCCGCGCGACGCGGCTGGGCGAAACCGGAGGGTAGGGTGCCCAGCTCGGGCGCCCCGCGCTCTGGCCCCGTACGCGCCCCTCGGACCTGAGGGCACCAGCGGGGCGGTGCCGACTCCTGCCCCCGACCCCCGTTCAACGAGAAGGGCCCAGGTCAGACGTTGTCTGACCTGGGCCCTTCCTCATGAGCCGCCTAAGGGAATCGAACTCTTGGCCTACGCATTACGAGACCGAGAAGGCTTGTGCCAACCGCTGCCAGACTGTGCTGCGAAGTAGCGTTTGAGCTGGTCAGAGCATGTGAAGCCGATTGCCCCGCACCACCTCGTGTTGCACTGTCCAAAGGCGTCTGTCCACCGGCCGTCCACCGGCAAAGCTGACTCCGGCCACTGGGCGGCCCGCCACAAGCGTCTCGGTTACGAGTGGTGCTACCTTCCCCTGTTCGCCGCACTGGCTGTTGCAAGCCTACAAGGCAACACTGAGGGCGTGGCCCCCTACGCATCCCGCAGGGAACAGCAACTGCAGTGACAGCAGCAACGTCGTGCTCTTGTTTCATGCCCGCTGGCGGCGTTCCCCCGGTCCGACGGCGGTGCCTCGAGCGCCGGTTCCTGCGGTGTGTCTTCGACCCCCACCAAACGCTGGAGGTCGGCGGTCACTACCCGGTAGGCGTTGCCGAGTTTCAGCACCTTGCACGGATACTCGCCCCGCTTCGCCAGACCGTAGCCGGTAGACTTCCCTATTGAGAGGACTCTGTTCGCTGTCTGTAGATCCACCGTGGGTGGCAAGGCCACCAGGTCCTCACGGGTGAGGGCCACATCACCGATCGCCCCGAGTCGCTCTGTCACCGCACCCTCCCCATGACACGGATCGACACCGCAGCCTCTTACGCCCCTTGGCCGATCACCAGCGTCATCTATAGGCACTCGGAAAGAACCTCCCAGAACAAGAGATTCACCCGTACGAGTGGTCGAGACCGATGGTGATCGTCTGCCGCGAAGCAGACCCAGCGACGCCGGGGCCCCAAGGCTCGGAGGTTCCCGGCTGGACGCGCAGGCCACCGGGGGTGCTTGGCCGGAACGCGCAGTTGAATCCGGGTGGGCCCTGATCGCTGCGGGGGAGGAAGCACGGAACCCTGCCGCACGCGCGCCCTCCGAGTCCGGGCCCAGAAGTGATGTCGACAGACCTCGAACTGCGCGTGGACGCCGTCACCCGGACCTGATCCACCCCGTACGCCAGGAACAGCCGATGGCCGAATCTACCGACACCGGCCAGCATCTGAGCCAGAACGGCCCAATCGAAGTCTGTGTCCCGTCGGCGGCAAGTCCGATCAGCCGATCCCGCGAGTACCCGGCGCTGTCGGCGGTCACTGGGACCAAGAGTCGTACGGGTGGCCCGCCCTTCTCTCGCAGGATGGGCGAGCAGCACGACGATGCACCCACAAGTCATCTCACTGCCCCGGACCCTATGAGGGCCCTCGTGACATGATCTCCGTACGAATCAACGTGGTTGCGAATCTCCCGGGGAATGTCCTTGCAGTTTCCGCCCGGCGACGTAGTCGCCTCACTCGGCATGTACTTGAAGTTCAGGAGCCTGGCCGACCTCCTCAGAACGCGACACCCTGACCTCGCGTCGACGGTCTCGGTCCCGGATATCCCACCTCATTACGTCAAGATCGACCTGGGCGACGCTCAAGGCGCTCTCCTCGCCATCACGAAGATCGGAGGGATCCACGTCTGGGCCGTGACAGCCCCGGGCATCAGCAGTCGGCCGATCATCCTGCCCCTCAACGGGATGTCTGACGAAAACCTGGTGGATACCCTGCACGCCGCCGCATCTGCGCACGTCCAGATACGCTCTGTCGCGTCCCCCTGGAGGTGGGGAGAATCGGAGGTCACGCCGATCGTCCAGCTGGCCGACCAGTTGACCGCCAACGGCGCGGTGGTGCACAACGTTGTGGGCAAGAATCACTATTTCCTCTACCACCACGCCGATGGATGGTGGGATCCGAGAGTAGGGATCGCCAGGACCGTGACACGGTCCTACCTCGACGCCACCTACGGCGACTTCGCCTACCGCGCCTCCCACCACAAGACCCTCGGCTGGCAGGCTGACATCTACGATCCGCGTGAACGGCAGTGGGCTCGGCTCGCAGATCCTCTGGGCGCCGGCGATCCTCAGGGTATCGGCAAGCTTCCCGATATCGCCGACCTCGTCGACGTATCGCCCGAGGCGATCGCCTACTTGGCGTGTGAGCTCACCACGGAGTCGCGGTGGGAGTGCCACGACCCGTGGAGTCCGTTGGACGCTGCTCCGTTCCGCGCTGCTCCTGATGGCGTGCGCACCCCTGACCTGCTGGAAGAACTCCTGCCAACCAGCCATTCCGCGGTCGAGCGGGGCGCCCCGCAGGAACTTCCTCCAGACCTCCTCGTACGCCGGGTTGAGAGCCAGCTCCGGGCATTCGGCCTCGCTGACGTCGAATGGGGCGATGCCAGTTCTCCGCTTGTCTCACAGTCGCGCCACATCGCCTGGCACAACTCCGCCCGAAGCATGTCTACTTCGGAGGTGCAACGGCTGAACGGCGTCGCCGCGGCCGAGGAGAAGCAGCTCCTCGTCCTGACTCGTAGTGGACTGACGCGGCCAGCGGGCCAGTTCGCGGACAAGGCCAAGGCGCTCGCATTCCAGTGGGATGCAAAGACCGGCTTGTTGTTCAACGGCAACGCGCGTGGCACTGACCTACTCTTCCCGTGCCTGGAGGACTTCGAGATGTCGATCGGTCAGCGATCGCGGGACATGGCTCGCGACTGATTGCGATCCGTGCCCAGCCGCTCAGCGTCCCTCACACGAGCGGACGCCGGGATCAGGGGCCGGACCCGCTTCGGGCGGCGTGGACCGTACGCTTCAGCCCGTGGTTGCGCAGGCCATCCCAGTCTCTGCCGTCCGCGAGATCGAGACGACTTCGAGGCGGGCTCCCATCCCCTCGAGCGCCGTCGCCGTATGCAGGAGGGAGATCTTGGCGAAGGCGAACAACGAGTCCGGAGTCAGTTCTGCCCCATTCTTGATCAGGATCCCGAAGACGAGCGTCGGTGAACTGAACGACCTGTCCAGCGCATGCCTGGGCGAGATCTTGTCCACCTTGGAGAGAAAGTCCTTCCGGGCTTCAAGGTCGAAGCGCACCGTCTCGATCCCGGTGCGCCCCTGAGCGAAGAGGTGGTTCAACGGCGCGGTACTGGATGCTGCCTTCTTGACGCAGATGAACTGACCCTGCGGCCCGAGAGCATCAGCGATCTCCAGGCCGCCGCCCCGCAGGCGCTCTGTGTGTACGTTGTTCTTGTCGAGCAGTACATACCGATCCTGCGCGGCGACCTCCTTGTTGTACCAGTCCTCGTCATGCACGTTGTGCCTCTTGTGCCCCTGGGGAACCCCACACCTTTCGCCCGACTCGCACATCTCGACGGTCCAGGGCGGCAGGGTGACGCTGGCAGGCTGGGCGAGGAGGTCGGCGACCCGCTTCTCGACAACGGTGAGGTACTCGGCTCCGATCTCGTACCACTTCCCCTGCCAGTAGAAGTAGTGCGCGACCCCGTCGGGGACTTCTGCAGTGAACCAGTGGTCGACAGGGACCTTGCCGCTGTTCGCTTCGGAGTCGTCGGTGCTGGAGAACATCTGGATTCGGCCCTCGCGCAGCGCACGCAGGCGACCTCCCTCCGGGCGACGCTGGACAGCGGCAACGAGCTGGTCGACGTCAAGCTCGGCGTGCTGCCCGGCATGACCGGCGAGCGTCACCTTGAAGGACTCGGCGAACTCGAAGTGTTCCCTGCACACGCTGGGCACAGCAAGCGCCATGCGGCTCGTCTGCCCCTCGCCAAGCATGGCGTCGAGGCGCACGTCGAGCTTCTGCGCCTGCTCGCTCTTCGGGCTGAGCGGTCGGACCTGGGCGATGAACTCGAACTCGGGCAGCGGGTTGGGCCTCGCGCACACCTCTTCGATCTTCTGGAGGTCATGGAGGAGAGCGGCGGGCGAGTTGCCAAGATGTATCTTGATCGACCTGTCGTTGCCAGTAACGTGAGCCGGCCGCTTGCTCCCCGTGGTGAAGGTGAGGGGGACGTTCTCGATCTGTCCGGAGATCTGGCTGACGATCTCGCCGAACTGATCGATGCCGAAGCCTCGGATGTGCTCACCGCTGGTGGCGGAGTTCTCGTCGGTGCGGCCACGGGCATCCATGACCTGTCGGCGGACCTTGGTGATGCGGTCCTCCTTCAGGCAGCGGACGGCGAATTCGATGCCGAACCCGGGGTCGATCCGGACCGGGTCGATCATCAGGTGCCCCATGCCGTAGGTGATGCCATACACCGAGTTCTCGGTCCGGACCAGGAAGAGGGCGAGTGAGGTCCGGTTCTCCTCCGCGACGGGGTGCCCCGTCAGGATGCTGAGCGGGTCACACCAGTCGGCCCGGCCCGGGGCGATCGTGCCGGTGACGAGCAGGCCGACGAGGCCGTCCTTGTTGACCGGACGGCTCATGAAGCCTTCGCGGCCCAGGTAGCGCGGAAGCACGAAGGCACTGAGGTCCTCGCCTCGATCGGGCCCCTTGGCGCGCAGCCGGTGCAGCGAGCTCTTCCGGGTGGTCGGTGCCTTCTTCGCCGCAGGAGGGCGGGTCACGGTGCGGGAGTCTTCAAGGGTCACGGGGGTCCTCGTCTTCGATGGTTGTGGCAGGGAGACGTTTAGGTGCACATACAGCTCGCTCGGCCAGAGAAGCGGCCTGACTGCTTGCGGCAGGTGCCGACGGTTCGGTTGTGCCCTTCGAAGCGTCGGCACCTGGTTCCGGCCGGTTAGTGACGGCGGGTCGTCATCTGGGGCCCGCCGTGTACACGGCGGGCCGGGGCCGAGGTCAGGTGCCAGCCGTGGCACCTCGGGCAGAGGTACGAGCGGATGGGGGTCCTTCCCCCTGGCACGGCCGCGGGCGCGGATCCCGGCGAGCGTGAGGTCGGCCGCAATGCGGTCGACAAACCTGGTCTTGCCGCAGGAGGTCTGCCGCTTGGGGCGGCAGGGACGGGGTTCCCGCCTGCTCGTGCGGACCTTGCGCTGATGGTGCACCGGGATTCCTCCGTGTTCTGGGCGGGGGACCTGCTCGATCTATGGAGCGTCGGTTCCGTTAGCGGGCATGCCACGTCCGGCACCAGGAGGCCAAGGGACGACTGGGGCGTGCGGGGCTGTGATGGCGTGACGGATGCAGGCAGCGGACCAAGGGGGTCTCACCGGAAGGAACCGTAGCCACACCGGACGACGGAAGGCAAGCATGTTGACGAAAGTCATCGATGTTCACAGACGCTCGTTGACGGAGAGCCTTGGTGTACACAAGGGCTTGCCGGGGGTGAGATCTGCCCGATATGGTCACTGTCATGACCCCAGTCGAGTCCGAGGAGATGACCGCCGCCGCGATCGCCAGGCTGGCGGGTGTCGGCCGTGCCGCTGTGTCCAACTGGCGCCGCCGCTACCCCGCGTTCCCGCAGCCTGTGGGCGGTGACGAGCGCAGGCCGACGTTCTCCCGGACCGAGGTCGAGGCGTGGCTGGAAGCCACCGGCAAGGGCGATCAGCTGTCGACGGCCGGCCGCACTGAAACCGGCACCCACCGCGTGGACCAGGAAGCGCTGTACCCTGTTCCGCACGGCGACCAACTGGCTGCGGCAGAAGCGGGGCTGGGAATCGCGAATCTGGACTCCGGGCAGTTGCTGGCCAGGGTGATGGCAGCGCTGCTGCCACGCACGACCGCAACGCCACGACCGATCGAGGTCGGTTTCACGGACGAACCTGCGGTACTCGACCCAGCCTGTTCCGACGCCACTTTGCTGCTGGCCGTCGCGGACCGCTTCGAGGATGCCGTCAAACTTGTCGGCCAGGAAATCGAGGAGCCAGCCGCCTCCGCCGCCGCCCGCAATCTGCGCAACAACGCACACGGGGCACCGTACGAGATCCGCACCGGCGACTCCTTTCTGGACAATCAACTCGACGCCTACCTGGGCAAGGCGGCTGCAGTGGTCTGCGAGCCTCCCTTCGACCTCCCCAGGTGGCCGGCCGACGAACTGGCCCATGATCCGCGCTGGGAATTCGGTGTCCCTGCTCCTCGTGACGGCGAACTGGCCTGGGTCCAGCATTGCTACGCCCATCTACGGCCTCGCGGTCTGGCCGTGGTCGCCGTAACGCCCCGAACTAGCCTTCAGCCCTCCGGGGAACACATTCGTGCTGAACTGACGCGTTCCGGAGCCCTGCGCGATGTGATCGCGCTGCCGAAGGGAATGGGATCGGCATCCGACACCGAGCTCTGTCTCTGGGTGCTGCAACGCCCTTACGACGCTGTCGCCACGGAGACAGTGCGCATGGTCGATCTCTCGGGACTTGGCGACGCGGCCGATGTGCCTCAGGAGTTCACCGCCTGGCAACGTCTCTTCGCTAATGTCCACCCGACGATGTTCCGTGCCGTTCCACGCCGAGAGATCCTCGACGGCGACGCCAGCCTGCTGCCCTCCCGGTACATCAGTTCTCCTACCGAGGCGAGCCCGGAGGACTTCCGCCGAGTCACCGACCGGCTACGGATCATGTATACGAGCCTCGGCCAAGGTCTTCCGCGCTTCGCCGCGCCGCCGAAACCGGCGCACCACGTGTACGTGACCTTCGGCGAGCTGGAACGTGTAGGTGCCCTGAGAATCCGTTCCCGCGAGACCACCCCGCACGCGGGTGATCTGCTTCTTCGGATGCACGGCCGCCCGCCAGTTGTCGCTACCGGCAGCGTCGAGGACGAAATCGGCATCGCCCAGGTCGTCGAGATCGACGACACCCGGCTGGACGCACATTTCCTCGCCACGTTCCTGCGCATCGACGCCAACGCACTGCCGGTGTCCAACACCCTCGGCGTACTCAGCCGTGAGGACCTGCGCCGCTGCCGCGTTCCTCGGATGCCCCTCTTCGACCAACGCCGTTACGGAGATGCGTTCCGCCACCTCCAACAGCTCCAAGACGTACTCACCACGCTCGCGAAGACGAGCACGCACGTCATCGAGCAGACCGTTCATGGACTGACCACCGGTGTTCTGGCACCGGAGTTCACCACCTCACAGCACACTGATGAAGCCGAGCCGGCTGACGACGAGACGAGAGTTCTGTGACCTCAGCACCCACGCACACCAAGATGGCGAACGACGTCTGGTCAGTCGCCGACTTGCTGCGCGGCGACTACAAGCGCCACGAGTACGGGCAGGTGATCCTGCCGTTCACGTTGCTACGTCGCCTCGACGCGGTGATGGCGCCAACCCGCGACGCGGTGCGAGCCCGCAACGCGTCGCTGGAGGTTCAGAACAAGGACCGGCTGCTTGAGCTCGCGGCCAAGCTGCCCTTCTACAACACCTCCGATCAAGACTTCGCCTCGATCGCCTCGGACGCCCCGAACGTCGCGAAGAACCTCCGCGACTACATCAACGGCTTCTCCCCGAACGTTCGGAAGATCCTGTCCCGCTTTGACTTGGACAACGAAATCACCAGGCTCGCGGGCGCGAAGATCCTGTACAAAGTCGTCGGCAAGTTCAATACGATGCGCGACCTCGACAAGCTCTCCAACCACGACATGGGCTACGTCTTCGAGCACTTGATCCGCAAGTTCGCCGAAGACTCCAACGAGACCGCCGGTGAGCATTTCACTCCGCGCGAAGTCATCAAGCTGATGGTCAACCTACTCATCGCCCCGGACGCCGAGACCATCGCCGGCGAGGGTCAGGTCATCAACATCCTCGACCCGGCATGCGGCACCGGCGGCATGCTCACCGCGGCCGAGGACCACATCAAGTCGATCAACCCGAAGACCAAGGTCTACCTCTTCGGGCAGGAACTCAACGCGGAGTCCTGGGCCATCTGCCAGGCAGACATGCTCATGCGCAACCAGCCCGGCCGCATCTACTTCGGGAACTCCTTCAGCGACGACGGCTACCCTGACCAGAAGTTCGACTACATGCTGGCCAACCCGCCGTTCGGTGTGGAGTGGAAGAAGGTCAAGGACGAGGTCGAGGCCGAGACCGAGATCGGCCACGCGGGTCGCTTCGGTGCGGGTACACCGCGCATCAACGACGGGTCATTCCTTTTCCTCCAACACTTGCTGTCGAAGATGGAACCTATCGAGGGCAAGGGAACCCGCCTGGGCATCGTCTTCAACGGCTCACCGCTCTTCACGGGAGCGGCCGAGTCCGGCGAATCGAAGATCCGGCAATGGATTCTGGAGAACGACTGGCTTGAGGGCATCGTGGCCCTCCCCGACCAACTCTTCTACAACACTGGCATTTCGACCTATTTCTGGATCCTCTCCAACCGCAAGCCCGAGAAGCTGCGCGGCAAGGTGGCCCTGGTTGATGCCCGTGACCAATGGGAGAAGATGCGCAAGTCCTTCGGCGACAAGCGCAAACAGATCAACGACGAGCAGATCAAGCACATCACCGAGCTATATGTCAACGCGCTCAAGGGCGTAGTGGATGAGAACCACGCGGACCACGCCAAGGTCAAGGTCTTCAATAACCGCGACTTCGGCTACCACCGTATTACCGTCGAACGTCCCCTGAAATTGCGCTTCGAGATCACCGAGGACACCCTCTCAGCGCTGGAGAACGCGAAATCCCTGGCCAAGTGGGACGGCCGCGAGGCGATGGTCCAGGCGCTGCGCGGACTGGTCGGTTCGGTGTGGTGGACGAAGCAAGAGGCGCGGGACGTCATGCACGCAGCCATCGCAGCAAACGGAGCGCAGTGGCCAGGCACAGCAGCACTCCTCAAGGGGCTTTGGGGTGCGGTCTCCATCTCAGATGCCCAGGGCGAGGTCCAGAAAGCCAAGAAGGCTGGCATCGAAACGGTCCTCCCGGACCCGGACCTTCGCGACTACGAAAACATCCCGCTCGACGAAGACATCGAGACCTATTTCGCCCGCGAAGTCACCCCGCACGTCCCGGACGCCTGGATCGACGAAGAGAAAACGAAGGTCGGCTACGAGATCCCCTTCACCCGGCACTTCTACGTGTACGCACCACCAAGGCCGCTGGCGGAGATCGATGCGGAACTGCGTGAACTTGAGACGCAGATCCAGAAGCTTTTGGGAGAGGTGACCGCGTGACTTCGACCGAGTGGAATGATATCCGACTCAAGAATCTCTTCACCTCCGTCCGTAATGGTACCTGGGGTGACGAACCTGATGGTCAGAGTGATGTATTTTGCGCCAGGGGAACAGATTTCAATCGCACGACCAGCCGCATCACTGCCGTGAGGATGCCACGCAGGAGTGTTGCACCCGCCGCCCGTCGAGATCATCAGCTATCGCGCGGAGACCTGGTGATCGAAAAATCCGGAGGAAGCGCAGATCAGCCAGTCGGTAGCGTCGCTCTATTCGATCTGGACGTTCCCACGGTTTGCTCAAACTTCAACGCACGGATGCAGGTTTCCTCCTCTATTGACTCTCGATTTGCCTGCTACTTGCTGAACGGCCTCTACTGGTCAGGGTTCACGCGACGGTTCATCAAGCAAACAACTGGTATCCAGAACCTCGACGCCGAGGCCCTGCTGGCCGTGCATTGCATCATCCCACCCCTGGACGAGCAGCGCCGCATCGCCGACTTCCTCGACGCCGAGACGGCCCGGATCGACCAGACTGCTGCTCTTCACGAGACTGCGAGGGCGGCGCTCCTCGAACGGCGGGCCACAGCTGTCTTCGGCGCCGTACTGGGTGTGTCTTTTCAAGATCGCATCCCGTCGACGCTGGCGTGGGCGAAAACTCTTCCAGCCCATTGGCATGGCATCAAGCTAGGGCACGTCGCTCGGATGGGCAGTGGACACACGCCAAGCAGGAGCAAGCCGGAGTGGTGGGAAGACTGCACCATTCCGTGGATTACTACGGGTGAGGTCAGTCAGGTTCGCGATGACCGTCGTGAGTTTTTGACTAAGACTCGAGAACGCATCAGTGAGCTCGGCATGGCAAACAGTTCCGCCGAGTTGCATCCCAAAGGCACGGTCGTACTGTGCCGGACGGCATCCGCCGGATATTCGGCGGTAATGGGGGATGACATGGCGACTAGCCAGGACTTCGTGACCTGGACCTGTGGGTCCCGCCTCGATCCCCTCTACTTGCTCTGGTGCCTACGCGCAATGCGCTCGGACCTGCTGGGGCGATTGGCAATGGGCTCGACCCACAAAACCATCTACGTGCCCGACCTTCAGATGCTTCGGATTCCGCTGCCGCCAGTCCAGGAACAGAAACAGATCGTCGAGTCAATCCGCACCGCTAACAAGGCAATCGACGCAGCGGTCGATGTCATCGACCGTCAGCTCTCTCTCCTCACCGAGCGTCGAAACGCCCTGATTACCGCCGCAGTCACCGGCCAGTTCGACGTCACGACCGCCGGCCGCGCGCCTCTTTCCGGAGGTACTGAATGAGCACCCGAGCTCACTCCGAGAATGCCTTCGAGTCCAACGTCCAAGCCGAGCTACTCACGCGCGGCTGGTCCCGCGCCCAAGGCACGTTCAACATCGAGCTCGGTATCGACACCGGTGAGATGTACCGCTTCATCAGTGCGACGCAGACGAAGGCTTGGAACCGGCTCATCGGTTTCTACGGTGGCGACCAGAACACGGCCCAGCGTCAGTTCGCGGAGCGCGTCGCCGCCGAGATCGATGCACGGGGCGTGCTAAACGTCCTCCGCCAAGGCGTACGAGATCGGGGAGTACAGATCGACCTGGTCTACTTCCGCCCCGGCCACACGCTCGCCGTGGACGCACTCGCCGAGTACGACGCGAATGTGCTGACAGTCGCGCGGCAACTGCCCTACAGCACCCGTCACCCCCGCCGAACCCTCGACATGGCGCTCTTCGTCAACGGACTGCCGGTCGCCACCGTCGAGTTGAAAAACCCGAACACCCGCCAGAACGCCGACCATGCCGTCGCGCAGTACCGCCGCGACCGCGACCCGAACGACGTGTTCTTCGCCAAGCGAGCCCTGGTTCACTTCGCCGTGGACCCCGACCGCGCATTCATCACCACGCGGCTACGTGGTGCCGATACACAGTTCCTGCCGTTCAACGTCGGCTCGAACGGCCCCGGTGTGTCGGGCGGAGCGGGAAACCCGGCCGCCGCCCCCGGCTCGTACAGCGTCGCCTATCTATGGGAGCAGATCTGGCAGCGCGACAACTGGCTGGAGATCCTGCACCGCTTCATTCACGTCAAAGCCCCAGACAAGAAGGGCGCGAAGGTGAACCCGCACACCTCGCCCCGTATCTTCCCGCGCTACCACCAGTGGGACGCCGTACAGAAGATGGTCACCCACGCACGGGAGCACGGGGCCGGGCACAACTATCTGATCCAGCACTCGGCCGGCTCCGGCAAGTCGAACACGATCGCGTGGCTGGCGCACCGCCTCTCCACCCTGTTCGACGCCGCCAATCAGCCGGTCTTCAACAAGATCATCGTAATCACCGACCGGGTGGTCCTCGACCGGCAACTCCAGAAGACCATCTTCCAGTTCGACCACACCCCTGGTGTTGTCAAGAAGATCGACGAGGACTCGACTCAACTCGCCAGCTCCCTGGACGACTCCACATCGAAGATTGTCATCAGCACGCTGCAGATGTACCCGTTCGTGCTGAAGAAGATCACCAACATGGGCTTGTCCGGCAAGCGCTACGCGGTCATCATCGACGAGGCTCACTCCTCACAGGGCAGCGAATCGGCAATCAAGATCAAGCAAGCACTCGGTTCGAATGTTCCCCCTCGCGAGGAGAACGAGGACCCCGTGGAGTACATGACACGGGTACGCGGCAAGCAGCCAAACCTGTCCTACTTCGCCTTCACCGCCACCCCGAAGTCGCCCACCCTTAAGCTTTTCGGCACCTTCGACCCGGACCGGGTGAATCAACGCACCGGCGAGCAGGGCATGTACGTGCCGTTCCACATCTACTCGATGCGACAGGCGATCGACGAGGGCTACATCCTCGACGTGCTCGCCAACTACATCACCTACAACACAAAGTGGCGCCTGCGTAACGCTGCCGTCGAGCAGGCCGAGTCGGCCATCTCGAATCCTGATGTCGATGAGAGGAAAGCCACGGCCAAACTCGTCCGCTACGCAGAGCAGCACCCCAAGTCCCTGGAACAGAAGGCGCGACTGATCGTCGACGACTTCCGGGAGAACATCACTGGGCGGCTCGGTGGCCGGGCCAAGGCCATGGTCGTCACCAGCAGCCGTCAGCATGCGCTCGATCTCTACCAGGCGATCCGCGCATACGTCACCCTGCGCGGGTACAAGGACTGCGGTGCTCTCGTCGCGTTCTCCGGGCAGCTCAAAGACGACGCGGGCCTTGAGTTCACTGAGACCCAACTCAATGGCTTCCCCGAGGGACAGTTGCCGGACAGGTTCGGCTACACCAAGGCGGACGATCCGCAGGCAGTCGCGCGCGCCCAGGAGGAGTACCGGCTTCTGGTCGTCGCAGAGAAGTACCAGACCGGCTTCGACCAGCCGCTGTTGTGCGCAATGTACGTCGACAAGCCGCTGACCGGTGTCGCGGCCGTGCAGACACTGTCCCGGCTCAACCGCATCCAACCGCTCAAGTCGCAGGATGACGTGCATATCCTCGACTTCGTCAACGAGGCCGCCGACATCCAGGCCGCCTTTGAGGACTGGTTCGAGACGACCATCACCGAGCCGAGTGACCCGAACCTCCTTTACACCAAGCAGCACGAGGTTATGGGGTACGGCCTCCTCGCCGCATCGGAGATGGAAGCCTTCATCCGCGTATTGTCCGCAGCAGGCCCCGGCCGAATGCCGGACGCCGCCGAGCGCAAGCTCCACGCCGAACTCCACGAGTACCTCAAGCCCGCCTTGGACCGCTTTAACGCCCTGGAAACAGACGACGAACGCGAAGGCTTCCGGGGAGCGCTGCAGGACTACGTACGCGCCTATAGCCTCATCGCCCAGATCGTCGACTGGGGCGACCGGGATCTTGAACGCCTGTACCAGTACGGCAGGATCCTGCTCATCCGCCTGCCGGGTCGCCCTTCTACGTCGGTCGACATAGGTGACGCCGACCTGAGCCACTTCCGCCTGGAGTTCACCGGACGGCACAACGTGTCACTCTCCACCGTTGGCGACCGCGACGTCCGGGGGCACGCCTCCGACGGCGGAGGCTATCGGGAACCGGAGGTGAAGCCCCTCTCTGAGGTCATCGAGCAGCTCAACGAACGATTTGGACTCGACCTGAGCACCTCCGACCAGATCCTGGTCTACCAGCAGGTCGTCGGCCTAGTCGAGGACACCTCGATGCAGCAGATCGCGCTAATGAACGATGAGGCCCGCTTCGGACAGGTCGCCGACGACCGCCTCGACGACATCGTCGCGGAGAACGCAGAACGCAACACCGACTTCATGAAGTTGTACTTCGACAACAACGAGTTCCAAAAGGCAATCAAGGAAGCGGCGCGCAAGCGCGCCTACCGGATCATCACCGAACCGGCGCGGGATGAAGCCCTCGCGAAACTTCGCAGTGAGATGCGTCGTGAAACCGGAGGCCAGGCGATCGAGCAGTAATCGCTGTAACAGACAGGCAGCGGGGCAGGCTGAGCCGTAAGCTCCGAACTCTCTGGCAGGAGTGGTGGGGCGTGACGGACAGTACAGAACATCCAGCCGAAAGACCTCTGCTCGCAGGACGCTACCGCGTGGACGGTTCGATCGGCCGCGGTGGCATGAGCGAGGTCTTCCACGGCTATGACGAACGGTTGGACCGACGCGTCGCCATCAAGGTGCTTCGCCCGTCGCCGGCAGCTGCGATCCCGGCTTCGCCCGACAGTCCAGAAGCAGCGGAGATCCTTGACGGTCTGGAACGCGACCGTAAGCGGTTCCTACGCGAGATCCGTACCACGGCGCAGCTGGAGCATCCCGGGATTCCTGCGGTCTACGACACGGGAGTTGAAACCGCCCCCGATGGCAGCGCGCAGCTGTGGCTCGTCATGCAGTTGTTGCGCGGCTCGACACTGGAATCGGTGCTCGACCGTGCGGATTACGACACCGCAGCGCCGAACGTGGCATGGGCAGCGTCAATCGCGGCTCAGACTGCAGCAGTACTAGCCGATGTGCACCGAGTTGACATCGTTCACCGCGACATCAAGCCCTCCAACGTGATCCTCGTCAACGGGGGCTTGGTCAAGGTCCTAGACTTCGGCATTGCTATCCTGCGCGGCGCCGGCGCGCTGCCACGCCTGACTCAGATCGACAAGACCGTCGGGACCCCGCCCTATATGTCGCCTGAGCAGTGTCTCGGCAAGGCGGTGACCTTCGCCTCGGACATCTACTCGCTCGGCTGCTTGCTCTACGAGCTGCTCACTGGCGACGTGCCCTTTCACGGGACCGACAGCATGCCGCTGCGGGCCCATCACCTGCAGACACCCGCCCCCTCCGTCCAGATCCGACGGGCCGACATACCAGGTGCTCTTAGCGCGCTCCTGTCGTCAATGCTCGCGAAGGAACCACGGGAGAGGCCCTCCGCGGAGGCGGTCTACGAGGCCCTGCTGCCCCTGGCATCGACTTCAAGCGATTCCACTGCAGGCGGCGACGAGAACCGGGACCCGACGCGTCCATTCCGTCGCCCTCTCCTTGCCCCGGCCAGGCAGCGGGAGCAGCCCACGAGCCGTGGAAGGCTCACCGACGCCGAAGCCGAGGAACTGCAGGCGAACGTAAGGGTACTGCTGGACAACGATCATCCCTCCGAGGCTATCCGGCTGCTCGAGGACGGTGTCGCCCGCGCCGCCCACGATCCGTTCCTGGACCTGCGCCTGCGGCACTTCCTCGCCGCCGCACTTTTCTACGCCGGCGAGTACACCCGTGCCGCCACGCTTTTCGAGGTCGTCGGTCGTGCCTACCGCAAGCATCTGGCCTCGACCGACTCGTACGTCCTTGACTGCGCCTACCATGCAGGCCACGCATATGCGGAGGTCGACAAACCGGATAAGTCGCTGCCCCAACTCCGCTTCTACGTGCAGAACGCCGACGCCTCAGCGAGCCGCGATGCCGCAGACCAAATCCGCGAGTCGCGCTTCGTCATCGCCCAGATGCTCGCCGCCTCGGAACACCTAGACGAAGCTCTTGCGGAACTCGAAGCCGTTCGCCCACTTCTGACCGCCGCCTTCGGTAGCGACTCGACCCAGGTACGTAACCTGGACAAACAAATCCAACGGCTGTCGGAGCACATGCGGAGGGAACACTGAACCGCCCCTAACAGTGAGCCGTTTCCAAACTGACCTGGCGGGCCGAGAGTTGGACAGTCCTGTATAAGGACAAAACGCCTGGTAGACAGGCTCTCAACCGAGATCGCCCGTGTCCACCAAGAGCGCGACTGAACGTGAGGCTGCAGGAGATCGGGACGCAGTGGCGACACGTTGCCGCCGCACCTCGGACATGGTCGCTCTAGTTCATCTACGGTGCGGTGACACCTACGCCCAGCTCGCCGCCGGGTATCGCAACCTCTCGCGCTGAATAACCGCCTCCGAGGCAGGCCAGCTCTTGAGGTTTGTGGGAACTGGCCAGTCTCGACGCCGCCGATTCCCCAGCGGAGGAGGGGCGCACTTCACCATCATTAGGACGGCAGCGGTAGACCTAGGCGGAGCGCCAAGCGCGCCTGTCCTCCGGTTGTCCACCGCGACCCTCTGCACGACCCGACCAACTGTCCTAGACAGAGAAACAGCAGGTCAGAGGCCACTTCATCCGCAGGGTCGAGAAAGCGTCACCTGCGACCTACGCATTGAAATGCGTAGGTCGCAGGTGACCGATTAGCCCGGTTTTCAAGACTCACGAATACAAGAACCCCAGGTCAGAAGCCTGACCTGGGGTTCTTCTGAGCCGCCTAAGGGAATCGAACCCTTGACCTACGCATTACGAGTGCGTCGCTCTGGCCGACTGAGCTAAGGCGGCGTGCTGGGTGCACCCGAGGGTGGCAGCAACAGCGGCGCTCAGTCTACAGGTTTCCCACCGGTGCTCAGGACGGTGGTCGGGGCGGGGCCAGCCCGGCCTACGGCGGCCCGCTCGGCGGAGGAGTCGGGGTCAGGAGGAGCAGCGTTTGCCGTCCTCGGGGGCCTTGCCCTCCAGCAAGTAGCTGTTGATCGCGGAGTCGATGCAGGAGCTGCCCCGGCCGTAGGCGGTGTGGCCGTCTCCCTCGTAGGTGAGCAGGCTGGCGGAGTCGAGTTGGCCGGCGAGGCCCTCGGCCCAGTTGTAGGGAGTGGCCGGGTCCCGGGTGGTACCGACGACCACGATGGGGTCAGCGCCCTTGGCCTGGATGCGGTGGGCCTTGCCCGTGGGCTCGGCCTTCCAGTAGGTGCAGTTCAGGGCGGCCCAGGCGAAGGACTCCCCGAAGACGGGGGACGCCTTCTTGAAGGAGGGGAGGGACTTCCGCAGGTCCCTGGGGTCGGAGAAACTGGCCGGCAGGTCAAGGCAGTTGACGGCCGGGTTGGCGAACAGCAGGTTGCTGTAGGAGCCGTCCGGGTCGCGCTCGGAGTAGTCATCGGCGAGGCGGAGCAGGGCGGCGCCGTCGCCCTTGCGGGCGTCGGTCAGGGCCTCGCGGAGCATCGACCAGGAGCTCTCGTCGTACATGGCGCGGATGACGCCCGTCGTGGCCAGGGACTCGGTCAGGGGGCGGCGGTCACCGGTGGGCAGGGGGTCGGCGTCCACCTTGCGGAACAACTGGGCCAGTCGCGCGCCGGCGTCCTTGACGTCCTTCGTTCCCAGCGGGCAGTCCCGGTGTTTCACGCAGTCCTTGGCGAAGGCGGTGAAGGCGGTGTTGAAGCCGGCGGTCTGGTCGCGGTTGAGGCGCTCGGCGGACAGGGAGGGGTCCATGGCGCCGTCGAGCACCAGGCGGCCGGACCGCTGGGGGAACAGGCCGGCGTAGGTGGCGCCGAGGAGGGTGCCGTAGGAGGCGCCGACGTAGTTCAGTTCGCGGTCGCCCAGGGCGGAGCGGAGGACGTCCATGTCGCGGGCCGCCTCGGTGGTGGAGACGTGGTCGAGGCGGTCTCCGGTGCGCTGGCGGCAGCCCTGGGCGAACTGGCGGTAGGCCTTCTCCAGCCGGGAGACCTCCTTGTCGTCGTCCGGGGTCTGGTCGACCTGGGTGAAGTCGTCCATCTTCCGGTCGCTGAGGCACTCCACGGGTTCGCTGCGGGCGACGCCCCGGGGGTCCATGCCGACGAGGTCGAACCGGGCGCGGATCTCGTCCGGGTAACCGGGGGCCGCGGCGGTCTGTACGTAGTCCACGGCCGAGCCGCCGGGGCCGCCGGGGTTGATCTGGAGCGAGCCGATCCTGCGGTCGGAGTCCTCCGCGCGCTTGCGCACCACCGACAGCCGGAGGTCCTCGCCACCCGGTTTCTCGTAGTCGAGGGGGACCCTGAGCTTGGCGCACTGGAACCCACCGCTGCCGCAGGAGCGCCAGCGCAGCTTCTGGGAGTAGTACGGGCGCAGGTCGCCGGGGACCTTCGCCGGCAGCGGTTTCAGCAGGGGGGCGTCGGGGTCGCCGGGCTTGGTCGAGGTGGGTGACCGTGACTCGGAGGTGTCGTCGTCTCCCGTACTACAGCTGGTCAGCAGCAGGGTCGCGGAGGCGAGCAGTGCGGCCGAGGCGCGAAGCAGGCGCCTGGTGTCCATGAACCCATCCCTTGGTGTGCGGAGGTGACCCACTCTCGGGAACCGTCCGTCGGCCCGGTGGGTTGGTGGTCGGTGTCGGGAGCGTATCGAGAGGTGGCGGTGTCGCGGGGGTGGCGTCACGCGTGGCGAGCCCGGGGCGGGTCCGGGCACGGGGGCGTCAGCCGTCCCGCAGCGCCATGGCCATGGCCTCGACCGCGAGCAGGGGGGCGACGTTGCCGTCCAGGGCCTCCCGGCAGTGGAGCACCGCCTCTATCCGGCGCAGCGTGCGTTCCGGTGGGCCACTGCGGGCGTCGCGTTCCACGGCGTCGGCCACCTCGCTGTTGGCCAGGGGCAGTGGGGCGCCCAACTGCCGTACCAGGACGTCACGGTAGAAGCTGGTGAGGTCGCTCAGGGCGAGGTCCAGGGAGTCGCGCTGGGTGCGGGTGGCGCGCCGTTTCTGGCGGTCCTCCAGGTCCTTCATCACCCCGGCCGTCCCCCGGGGGAGCCGTTTGCCGTCCGCCGCGCCGAGGGCGGCCCGCATCTCCTCGGTCTCCCGGCCGTCGTGCTCCTCCGCGATCTGCTTGGCGTCCTCGGCAGCCGCGTCGATCAGCTCCTGTGCCGACTTCAGCGCGCCCCCGACGTCGGCCACCCGCTCGGGCATACGCAGCACCGCCTGGCGCCGGGCCCTGGCACGCTCGTCGGTGGCCAGTCGGCGGGCGCGGCCGATGTGGCCCTGGGTGGCCTGGGCGGCGGTGGCCGCGACCTCGCGGGGGATGCCGTCCCGGCGCACCAGCAGTTCGGTGACCGCCTCGACCGGCGGGGTGCGGAGGGTGAGCAGGCGGCACCGGGAGCGGATGGTGGGGAGCACGTCCTCGATGGAGGGGGCGCACAGCAGCCACACCGTACGCTCCGCCGGTTCCTCGACGGCCTTGAGGAGTACGTTGCCCGCGCCCTCGGTGAGCCGGTCGGCGTCCTCCAGGACGATGACCTGCCAGCGTCCGACGGCGGGGGCGAGTTGGGCGCGGCGGACCAGTTCGCGGGTCTCCTTGACGCCGATGGACAGCTGGTCGGTGCGTACCACCTCGACGTCGGCGTGGCTGCCGACCAGGGCGGTGTGACAGCCGTCGCAGAAGCCGCAGCCGGGGGCGCCGCCCAGGGCGCGGTCGGGGCTGACGCACTGCAGGGCGGCGGCGAAGGCGCGGGCGGCGGTGGCACGGCCGGACCCCGGAGGGCCGGTGAACAGCCAGGCGTGGGTCATGGAGGAGCCGGTGCCCGCTTCCCGGGCGCGCCCGGGGTCCTCCAGGGCGAGGGTGACGTAGCGGTCGGCGTCCCGGGCGGCGGAGTCGAGTTGGGTCACGACCCGGTCCTGCCCCACCACGTCGTCCCAGACCGGCATGTCCACTCCCTGATCGCTCGTGCCACGGCGGCGCCCTCACCCGGCGGGCCGCGCGCCGACCGGTCCATTGTGCGTCACCGCGCTGACAGCGCCGTCCCGGTACGTGCCGAGCCGTGGTCGCACACGTGAGGGGGGCCACCGGCGTGTGCCGGTGGCCCCCCTCACGGTGACGCTGGGGTCGGCCCGGTCAGCGGCGGCCCCAACGGCGGCCTTCACGGCCGGAGTCGTCCTCGCCCCGCTCCGAAGCGTCCTCGTCACGCGAGCCGAGCAACTCGTCGGCCAGCGTGGGCAGGTCGTCCATCGGGGTCTCCTCGGCCCAGTCGGGTCGGGGACGTCCGGTCTCCGGGTCGATCTGCGGCATCTCCCGGGTGCGGTCGTCCCCCTCCGCCGCGGGGCGCTCCTCCCTGCTGGAGGGCACCTGGGGCATCACGGTGGTCTCCTCGGCGTCCGGGGAGGAGACCACGCGGGGGATGGCGGTGGTCAGCTCGGTGTCCGGGTCCCCCTGGATCTGGGGCATGACCGTGGTCTCGTCCTCCGCCGAGGGGCCCTCCCCCGAGGGGGAAGCCTGCCGGCCGGGGGCCGGGACCTGCTGGGTCGCCGCGTTGTCGGGGTGCTCCGTCGTGGGCAGCGGGTTCTGCTCGGTGTCCTCGTCCAGGTCCTTGGCGGGCGGCCGGGCCGACTCGGCAGCCGCCTCGGCGGCCGACTCGGCCTCCAGGCGGGCCTGTTCGGCGCGCAGCAGGGCCTCCTCGGCCTTGCGCTGCTTCTCCAGCCGGCGTTCCTCGGCCTGGGCGCGGAGTCGTTCCTCCTCCTCGGCCAGGCGGCGCTGCCGTTCCAACTCCTCGCGGCGGGCGCGCTCTTCGGCCTCGCGGCGTTCCCGCTCCTCCTCGGCGAGTCGGCGGGCCTCCTCCGCCCGCTGGCGTGCCTCCTCGGCGCGCTTGGCCTCCTCCAGGCGGCGGGCCTCCTCCAGCTCCCGGCGCTTGCGCTCCTCCTCCTCGGCGCGGAGTTTGGCCAGCTGCTCCTGGCGTTCGCGTTCCTTGCGCTCCTCCTCGGCCTTGCGGGCGGCCTCCTCCTCGGCGCGACGCCTGCGCTCCTCCTCGGCGGCCCGGCGGGCCTCCTCCCGTGCCGTGATCTCGGCCTCGGACAGCGGGAGCACCTGGTCCAGCCGGTGCCGTACGACGGTGGTGACGGCCTCGGGCTCCTGGGCGCCGTCCACCACCAGGTACCGGGCGGGGTCGGCGGCGGCGAGGGTGAGGAAGCCGGACCGTACCCGCTGGTGGAACTCGGCGGGCTCGGACTCCAGCCGGTCGGGGGCCTCGGTGAACCGCTCGCGGGCCAGCTCGGGGGAGACGTCCAGCAGTACGGTCAGGTGCGGGACGAGTCCCTCGGTGGCCCAGCGGGAGATACGGGCGATCTCGGTGGGGGTCAGCTCCCGGCCGGCGCCCTGGTAGGCGACGGAGGAGTCGATGTAGCGGTCGGAGATGACCACGGCGCCGCGCTCCAGGGCGGGGCGCACCAGGGTCTCCACGTGTTCGGCGCGGTCGGCCGCGTACAGCAGTGCCTCGGCGCGGGAGGACAGGCCGCCGCTGGAGACGTCCAGCAGTATCGAGCGGAGGCGCTTGCCGATGGGGGTGGCCCCCGGTTCCCGAGTCACGACCACCTCGTGGCCCTTGCCGCGGATCCACTCCGCGAGGGCCTCGACCTGGGTCGACTTGCCGGAGCCGTCGCCGCCCTCGACGGCCAGGAAGAAGCCGGTGCGGGCGGGTGCCTGGGCGGGCGGGGGGCCGTGCAGGGCGTCGCGCAGGTCCTGGCGTACCGGGACCCCGTGGCGGTCGTCCAGCCGGCCCAGCACCAGGGCGGCCACCGGCAGCAGCAGGGCGCCGACCAGCATCAGGGTGAACGCGGCGCCCCCGTAGGCGAAGACGAAGTCACCGCTGCCCATCCGGTGCGGCCCGATCAGGGCGGCCAGCGCCGGGGCGGCCAGCACGCTGAGGCCGACGGCGATCCGCACCAGGGCGTGCAGGTGCTCGGTGGTGCGGGCCTGGCGGTAGGCCTCGGTCTCCTGGTCCAGCAGGGTGTGGCTGACGTTGGCCGCGACGCCGGCGCTGAAGCCGGCGAGCAGGATCAGCAACAGCGCGGTGGTGGTGTCGGTGACCAGTCCGGCGGCCAGCAGGGCGATACCGGTCGACGCCAGGGAGACGGCGAGGAGCCGGCGCCGGGAGAAGGTGGGCCACAGCCCGCCCGCCCGGCGTACGCCGGCGGCCACACCGCCGGTGAGGGCGAGGACGATCAGGCCGAAGTAGATCGGGCCGCGACCGAGGTACTTGGCGTCCAACACCGGTACGCCCCGGCCGAGGTCGACGGCGTGCAGCAGCGCCAGCGCGAAGGTGGCGGCGACGGCGGCCCCGACAGCGGCGCCGGAGAGGACCAGCAGCGGGATGGCGCCGGTACGGCCCCGGTCGCCGTCCCCTCCGGTCTTGGGGCGGCGCAGCCCCTCCAGCGGGGAGCGCGGACGCGGGGTGTCGGCGCTGGGCAGCTCCAGGAAGTACAGCAACGACAGGGAGGCGGCGAACAGTCCGGCCGCGACATAGGAGGGCAGGGCCGCCTGGTGGCTGTCGAACCAGGAGAAGGCGGTGCCCAGCAGCCGGCCGAGGAGGGTGAGCACCACCAGGGCGAGGCCGGCGAGGGGCAGCGCGACGAAGCCGGTGCGCAACCACAGCCGGCGCAGTGCCTCCTGATGGTCCGGCAGCGGGCGGACTGCGGCGCCCTCCGGGGGCGGTGCCGGCAGCAGGGCCGGGGCGGCGCCGTCCTTGGACACCTTCCAGAACCGTTCGGCGACGGAGGTGACGAAGGCGGTGACCAGCACCAGGGCGAAGGCGTTGTCGGGCGTCCAGTCGATCCACAGGGGGGCCAGGATCAGCGCCACGGCGCGGAAGGCGTCGGCGCCGAACATGGTCCAGCGGCGGTCCAGCGGCCCCGAGGGCGCGGTCAGTGCGGACAGCGGGCCCAGCAGCACCGCGCCGAACAACAGGGTGGCCAGCAGTCGGGCCCCGAAGACCGAGGCCAGGGCGAAGGCCACACCTTGGTATCCACCGCCGAAGACGGCTTCCCCTCCGTTGCCGGGCACCACCCGCGCGGCCTGGAACGCGAGCAACAGCAGCACCAGCATGGCCAGTGCGTCGCCGATGCCGCTGATGAACTGCGCGCTCCACAGCCGGCGTAGCGGCGGGAAGCGCAGCAGCGCACGTACGGCACGCTCGCGCGAGTCCACGGCGAGGGCGTCGTCGGCATGGGGCTGCGTCGTCGACGTGGGGGGTCCCTGCTCTGCACGCGTCATTCCGCCAGCCTATCGGCAGCCGCCCACGGAGTGGGCCCCAGCCCGGGGGCTCGGGCCCGATTCACCGCGCCTCCCCGGCCCCTGTCGGGCCAACGCCCTGGTGGGGCCGGGGAGTTGGCGGGTCAGGAGTTGCTGGGTTCGGTGGCGGTGCTGTGCTGGGCGGAGCCGTTGCTGGCGCTGGTCTTCTTGGCCGCCGACTTGGTCGCCGTCTTCTTGGCGGCCTTCTTGGCCGGAGCCTTCTTGGCGGCTGTCTTGGTCGCCGTCTTCTTGGCCGCTGTCTTGGTGGCGGTCTTCTTGGCCGGAGCCTTCTTGGTGGTGGCCTTCTTCGCGGCCTTCTTGGCGGGGCCCTTGGCCCGCTTCTCCGCCAGCAGCTCGAAGCCCCGCTCGGGGGTGATGGTCTCCGGGTCGTCGTCCCGGCGCAGGGTGGCGTTGACCTCGCCGTCGGTGACGTAGGGACCGAAGCGGCCGTCCTTGACGACGACCGGCTTGCCGGTCTGCGGGTCGGTGCCCAGCTCCTTGAGCGGGGGCTTGGCCGCCGCGCGGCCCCGCTGCTTGGGCTGGGCGTAGATGGCGAGCGCCTCGTCCAGGGTGATCGTGAAGATCTGCTCCTCGGTCTCCAGGGAGCGGGAGTCGGTGCCCTTGCGCATGTACGGGCCGTAGCGGCCGTTCTGCGCGGTGATCTCGTGACCGCTCTCGGGGTCGACACCCACCACCCGGGGCAGGGACAGCAGCTTGAGGGCCTGCTCCAGAGTGACGGTGTCCAGGGACATCGACTTCAGCAACGAGGCGGTGCGGGGCTTGACGGCGTTCTTGCCGGTCTTGGGGGTGCCCTCGGGCAGCACCTCGGTGACGTAGGGGCCGTAGCGGCCGTCCTTGGCCACGATGGGCCGGCCGGTCTCCGGGTCGGTGCCCAGTTCGAAGTCGCCGCTGGGCTTGGCCAGCAGCTCCTCGGCGAGTTCCACGGTCAGCTCGTCCGGCGGCAGGTCGTCGGGTACGTCGGCCCGCTTGCCGGGTTCGCCCTCCACCGGGGACAGCTTCTCCACGTACGGTCCGTACCGGCCGACGCGCAGCATGATGTCCTCGCCGACCGGGAACGAGGAGATGCCCTTGGCGTCGATCGCGCCCAGGTCGCTGACCAGTTCCTTGAGCCCGCCCAGGTGGTCGCCGTCGCCGTTGCCGGCCTCGGCGGCGGACGCGTCGGCGGCGCCACCCGTGACGCCGTCGTGGTGCTCGCCGTAGTAGAAGCGGCGCAGCCAGGGCACCGACTCGGCGTCGCCGGCGGCGATGCGGTCGAGGTCGTCCTCCATGCGGGCGGTGAAGTCGTAGTCGACCAGCCGTCCGAAGTGCTTCTCCAGCAGTCCGACCACGGCGAAGCTGAGGAAGGAGGGCACCAGGGCGGTGCCCTTTTTGAAGACGTAGCCGCGGTCGAGGATGGTGCTGATGATCGAGGCGTAGGTCGAGGGGCGGCCGATCTCCCGCTCCTCCAGCTCCTTGACCAGGGTGGCCTCGGTGTACCGGGCGGGGGGCTTGGTGGCGTGCCCGTCCACCGACAGTTCCCGGGCGGTCAGCGGGTCGCCCTCGGTGACCTGGGGCAGCCGTCGCTCACGGTCGTCCAGGTCGGCAGCGGGGTCGTCGGAGCCCTCGACGTAGGCCTTGAGGAAGCCGTGGAAGGTGATGACCTTCCCGCTGGCGCTGAACTCGGCGTCCCGCCCGTCGGCGCTGCGTCCGCCGACCTTCACGGTCACCGACTGGCCGGTGGCGTCCTTCATCTGGGAGGCGACGGTGCGCTTCCAGATCAGCTCGTACAGCCGGAACTGGTCGCCGGTCAGTCCGGTCTCGGCCGGGGTGCGGAAGCGGTCGCCGGAGGGGCGGATCGCCTCGTGCGCCTCCTGGGCGTTCTTGACCTTGCCGGCGTAGGTGCGCGGCTTGTCCGGCAGGTAGTCGGAGCCGTAGAGCTGGGTGACCTGGGAGCGGGCGGCGGCGACGGCGGTGTCGGAGAGCGTGGTGGAGTCGGTACGCATGTAGGTGATGAAGCCGTTCTCGTACAGCTTCTGCGCCACCTGCATGGTCGCCTTGGCGCCCAGGCCCAGCTTGCGGGAGGCCTCCTGCTGGAGGGTCGTGGTGCGGAACGGGGCGTACGGGGAGCGGCGGTAGGGCTTGGACTCCACCGAGCGCACCGCGAAGGCGGTGTCGGCCAGGGCGGCGGCCAGCGAGCGGGCGTTCTGCTCGTCCAGGTGCAGCACCTGGGCACCGCTCTTGAGCTGGCCGTCGGGGCCGAAGTCGCGGCCCTGGGCGACCCGTCGTCCGTCGACGGCGGTGAGTCGGGCGCCGAAGGTGCCCGGGTCGGAGGCGTCGCCCTCACGTCCGGTGGAGAAGGTGCCGGTCAGGTCCCAGTACTCGGCGGAGCGGAAGGCCATCCGCTCCCGCTCCCGCTCCACCACCAGGCGGGTCGCCACCGACTGCACCCGGCCCGCCGAGAGCCTCGGCATGACCTTCTTCCACAGCACCGGGGAGACCTCGTAGCCGTAGAGCCGGTCCAGGATGCGGCGGGTCTCCTGGGCGTCCACCAGGCGCTGGTTGAGGTCGCGGGGGTTGGCCACCGCGTCCCGGATGGCGTCCTTGGTGATCTCGTGGAAGACCATGCGCCGTACCGGGACCTTGGGCTTGAGCACCTCCCGCAGGTGCCAGGCGATGGCCTCGCCCTCGCGGTCCTCGTCCGTGGCGAGGAAGAGTTCGTCGGAGTCGGCCAGCAGTTCCTTGAGCTTCTTGACCTGGTCCTTCTTGTCGCTGTTGACGACGTACAGCGGCTCGAAGTCGTGGTCGACGTTCACCCCGAGGCGGGCCCAGGGTTCGCCCTTGTACTTGGCGGGGACCTCTGCGGCTCCGTTGGGGAGGTCACGGATGTGCCCGACGCTCGCCTCGACCACGTACCCCGGGCCCAGGTAGCCCTTGATCGTCTTGGCCTTGGCGGGTGACTCGACGATGACGAGCCGGCGCCCGCCTTGTGCGGTCTCGCTGGTCGGGGACAACTTCTCGCTCTTCTCTCCGGTTGGCGCTCGTGCGGGACTCGAAACTGCTGGTGCTCAGGTGCCGCTGGCCGCGCGGCCACGGCCGTGGCGGACGGCCTCGCCACGGAGTGCGACGGTACAGCCCACCCCGGGGTCGTACGGGCAAACCCCACCACGTCCCTCGAACGGTAACCCGAGAGCGGGCATTCCTGCCGCCCGGTCTTCCGAGCCGGTCGGTCGCCCTACGACACCGGGTGCACCGCGACGGGGGAACCGGAGCGTACCGGCTCAGTCGGCCGGCAGCAGAAACCCCTGCTCCACCAGCAGTCGGATCGCGGCCGGCGTACGATCCCGCAACCCGACCGGGTCCTCCCCCAGCAACTGGGCGATGGCGTCCAGGATCCGGCCCGCGGACAGTGAGCCGTCGCACACCCCGGCGAAGCCGGCGGCCACCGTGTCCACCGAGGTCGCCCGGCGCATCCCGCGCTGCTGCCGCAGCACCACGTGCTCGGGGTCCTCCGCGCCAGGCGGCCCCACCTGCTCCTGGAGCACGCCCTCGGCCAGCCGGAAGTGCTGGGCGAGCAGGGCCGCGTCGTCGGTGTCCCGCAGGAAGTCCCGCCGTTCGAAGTGGGCCCGCGCTTCCTGGCCGAGGGGCTGCTCCACCGGGTGCGGCCAGTCCTCGGCCACCACCGAGGGGCGCGCCGAACCGGTTCGGCGCAGGGTGATCCAGCCGAAGCCCACCGCCCGGGTACCGCTGGCCTCGAAGTCGCGCAGCCAGGCGTCGTAGCGCTCGGCGTACCGTTCGGGGCCGGACCAGTGGTCGCCGCCGTCGCGGAGCCAGAGTTCCACGTACTGGGTGACGTCCTGCACCTCGCGCTGCACGATCCAGGCGTCGCAGCCGGCCGGGACCCAGGAGGCGACGCGTTCCCGCCAGTCCTGGCCGTCCTGGTGCTGCCAGTTGGCGAGCAGTTGGCACCAGCCGCCCTCGGCCAGGTGGTCCACCGAGCGGCTGACCAGGGTGCGGCACACCTCGTCGCCGCCCAACCCGCCGTCGCGGTAGACCAGTTGGGACGGGTCACCGGACCGGGCGGGAGAGATCACGAACGGCGGGTTGGAGACGATCAGGTCGTACGGGCCCTCCCCGGAGACCGGCTCGTACAGCGCGCCCTGCCGAAGGGTGGCCGCCGGCGCACCGGACAGCGCGAGGGTCAGCTCGGTGAAGCGCAGGGCCCGGGGGTTGAGGTCGGTCGCGGTGACCCGGGAGGCGTGCTGGGCGGCGTGCAGGGCCTGGAGGCCGGAGCCGCAGCCCACGTCCAGGGCGGAGTCCACCGGGGTGCGCACGGTGATCCCGGCCAGCGTGGTGGAGGCCCCACCCACGCCCAGTACCAGCGAGGAGGGGTCCTCCTCGCCGTCCGCCCAGCGGCGGGTACGGACACCACCGGAGCCGCCCACCGCGCACCCCAGGTCGGAGACGATCCACCAGTTCTGGCCGTCCTCCGGGCCGGCGTAGGGGCGCACGTCCACACTGGCCCGCACCCCCTCCCCCACCGGGGCGCCGACCGGCAGCAGCCACCCGTCGGCCAGCGCCTCCGTCAGGGGGAGCACCTCGGCCGCCCGGGCGCGGGGTACGGGCTCCTGGAGCAGGAACAGCCGCACCAGGGTGGCCAGCGGCCCGCCCTCGGCGGTGGCCCTCAGCGCGGGCACGGTCTCGTTGCGGGCGAGGGCGGCGTAGGCGGGGGCGCCCAGCAGGTCCAGCAGCCCGTCGGAGGTGAACCCGGCGGCGAGCAGGGCGTCACGGAGACGGGGGGTGTCGGGGGAGACGGAGGGCAGCTTGGCAGTCACCCGCCCATTGTGAGGGTCCCCGGGGCACGCGCGCAGCGGCCCGGCGGTGTGGGAGGATCCGGCGCGCCGGTCCGGGTGCGGGCGGCCGGGCTCGGGCCGGTCCGCCGGTGTTCGGGGGGCGGCTGACCGGCCGTCGAGGGGCTCCCTCCACGGCCGGCGCCGGGTGCCCGGGGCCTCCCGACGGCCCCAACGGCCCCAACGGCCCCGCGTCCGGGCGGCCTTGGTGGGCGCGGGGCGGGATCGGTCAGGAGCTGGTGTCCTCGCCGCCGGGCGCCCGCTGGCAGCCCTTCTGCTTGCCCATGGCCTCGCCCACCTCGCCGGACTGCAACTTGCTCAGCGACTTGTCGCCGCTCTTGCCCAGCTTCTCCAGCTCGCTGGCGATGCCCTTGAGCCCCTCGGCGAACTTGCCCTGGTCCTTGGTCTCCAGCTTGTCGACGCGCTTCTTGAGGTCGCCGTACTGGGTGGAGAGGGCGTTGAGTTCCTTGACGGCGTCCTTCTGGAGCTTCTCCCCGTCGTCGACGGGCGGGGCGCCCGCGTTGTCGACCGCCTTGGAGAGCGAGCCGTAGGCGTCGCTGATGTCCGAGAACGCCTTGGAGTCGGTCTCCTTGACGTCCTTGGAGGAGGTGTCCCCCTTGGAGGCCTGGTCGATGGAGTCGTTGGCGTCCTCGATCTTCTTCACCTGGGGCTGGACCCGGTCGCAGACCTTCTTCGACCAGGACTCCAGTTCCTTGTTGCCGTCGTCTCCACAGCCGGTCAGTGCGAGTGCCAGAACCGCACCACCTGCCAGTGCCGTCGCGAGCTTGTTGTTCACCGGTTCGGTCCCCTTCCATGGCCGCTCGGCCCGGAACTTACCTGCCGCGCGGGTGTCGGCGGCGGGTCGGGCGAACCATCTGTTCCTGATTGCAGCCATTCGCACCATAGATCGCCCGGTACGGAATTCCGGGTTCCGAAGCGGTGGGCGGGCGGACGGGACGTCAACACGCCCCGTCCGCCCGCCCGTTGAGCTGCGAACCCTTCGCCGGAGGTGGCCTCAGGTGGCCGTCACCGGATTCGTCGGCTGCGTCTCGCTCTGGCCCCTGTTGCCTTCCTCACCGTCGTCCTCCCCGCCCACGGTGATCCCGCGTCGTTTGGAGATCACCACCGCGCCGACGACGACGGCCAGGGCCAGGACGGCGATCAGGACCCGCATCCCGACGCTGGCCTGGTCGCCGTAGCTGAACTTCACCACCGCGGGGGCGATCAGCAGGGCCACCAGATTCATGACCTTCAGCAGCGGGTTGATCGCCGGGCCGGCGGTGTCCTTGAAGGGGTCGCCCACGGTGTCGCCGATGACCGTGGCCTCGTGCGCCTCGCTGCCCTTGCCTCCGTGGTGGCCGTCCTCCACCAGCTTCTTGGCGTTGTCCCAGGCGCCCCCGGAGTTGGCGAGGAACACCGCCATCAGGGTGCCGGCCCCGATGGCTCCGGCGAGGAACGAGCCCAGCGCGCCGACCCCCATGGTGAAGCCCACCGCGATCGGGGCCATCACCGCCAGCAGGCCCGGTGTGGCCAGCTCCCGCAGCGCGTCCTTGGTGCAGATGTCCACCACCCGCCCGTACTCCGGGGTCTCGGTGTTGTCCATGATCCCGGGCTTCTCCCGGAACTGTCGCCGCACCTCGAAGACGACCGCACCGGCCGAGCGGGACACCGCGTTGATGGCCAGCCCCGAGAACAGGAACACCACGGCCGCGCCCAGCATCAGGCCCACCAGGTTGTTGGGCTGGGAGATGTCCAGGCTCAGCCCCATGGCGCCGGCGTTGGCCTCCACCTCGTCCACCGCCTTGGCGATGGCGTCGCGGTACGAGCCGAAGAGGGCCGCCGCCGCCAGTACGGCCGTGGCGATCGCGATGCCCTTGGTGATGGCCTTGGTGGTGTTGCCCACCGCGTCCAGGTCGGTGAGCACCTGGGCGCCCTCGCCCCGTACGTCCCCGGACATCTCGGCGATGCCCTGGGCGTTGTCGGACACCGGCCCGAAGGTGTCCATGGCGACGATCACCCCGACCGTGGTCAGCAGACCGGTACCGGCCAGGGCCACCGCGAAGAGGGCCAGCATGATCGAGCTGCCGCCCAGCAGGAAGGCGCCGTAGACGCCCAGGCCGATCAGCAACGCGGTGTAGACGGCGGACTCCAGACCGAGGGATACCCCGGACAGCACCACGGTGGCCGGGCCGGTCAGCGAGGTCTTGCCCACGTCGCGTACCGGCTTGCGGTTGGTCTCCGTGAAGTAGCCGGTCAGCTGCTGGATCAGGGCCGCCAGCACGATGCCGATGGCCACCGCGACCAGGGCGAACACCCGTGGGTCGCCGCTGTGGGCGGCCAGGTCCTCGTCGCCGATGCCCTTCAGGTCGCCGAAGCTGGAGGGCAGGTAGGCGAAGGCGGCGACGGCGACCAGCACCAGGGAGACCACCGCCGAGATGAAGAACCCCCGGTTGATGGCGGACATCCCGCTGCGGTCACTGCGCCGGGGCGCCACCGCGAACACCCCGATCATCGCGGTGATCACGCCGATGGCCGGGACCATCAGCGGGAAGGCCAGACCGGCGTCGCCGAAGGCGACCGTGCCCAGGATCAGCGCGGCGACCAGGGTGACCGCGTAGGACTCGAACAGGTCGGCCGCCATCCCGGCGCAGTCCCCCACGTTGTCGCCGACGTTGTCCGCGATGGTGGCCGCGTTACGGGGGTCGTCCTCGGGGATGCCCTGCTCCACCTTGCCGACCAGGTCGGCGCCGACGTCGGCGGCCTTGGTGAAGATGCCGCCGCCGACCCTCATGAACATGGCGATCAGCGCGGCCCCGAGTCCGAAGCCCTCCAGCACCTTGGGCGCGTCCGCCGCGTAGACCAGCACCACGCAGGCCGCTCCCAGCAGGCCCAGGCCCACGGTGAACATCCCGACCACCCCACCGGTACGGAACGCGATCTTCATCGCCCGATGGGAGACGTCCGTCAGGTCCTTGGCGGGTTCGCCCTCCGCCGAGGCCGCCTCACGGGCCGCCGCGGCCACTCGAACATTGCTGCGTACCGCCAACCACATTCCGATATACCCGGTGGCCGCCGAGAATGCCGCACCCACCAGGAAGAACAGCGAACGTCCAATCCGCTGTTTCATGTCGTCCGCGGGCAGCAGCATCAGGAGGAAGAACACCACGCCGGCGAATACGCCGAGCGTCCTCAACTGCCGTGCCAGATAGGCGTTCGCGCCCTCCTGGACGGCGGCGGCGATCTTCTTCATGCTCTCGGTTCCCTCACCGGCCTCGAGAACCTGTCGCAGCAGCACCACGGCCACCGCCAGAGCGGCCAGGGCAACGACCGCGACCACCAGGACGATGCCCCGGTTGCCGCTGGTGAGCGTGGCGTCAGCGAGATACTGCTGATGATGGAGTGGGGAGAGTTGCCCCGCCATTCGTCCTCCTTGACGTTTGGCACGTGGGCGCGCGCAAGCACGCGCTCAGGCGTCCTGCTGCAAAAGGTGTGGACGGATTGTAGGTTTCGCCGACAGATCAAAATAAGGCGCCGTCACCATAATTCCCCCGCAGCACCGAAGATCGGAAGGACGGGGGCGAAGGAAAATCCCCCGGAAGGAGGACGAGGTCAATTCCGCTGACGGCGGGAAAACACCCTTACCGCTCTTCACCAAGATCTGAAATTCCAGGTTCCGCTCCTGGTCACGGCATTGTTCACCCCCAGGTCCCCGCCAAACCCCCACCCACCGCCGGCCGTCTCAGCCGTACGAGGGACCTCGCGCCCCCCGCCAGCCACCGGGGCCGGCCGGGGGCACCGGACCGACCGGCAGCGCCCCGGAAAGCCCCGAGGCGACCCCTGGAGGCCCGGCCCAGGCGGGGCAACGGCCAGGGCGGGTGGGGCAGTTGAGGAAGCGATGGGGCCGGTGTTCAGCCGTCAGAAGGGGCGCACCCACGGGCTGGCACCCGGAAGGGGGCGGGCATCGAGCGCTGACCGATGTGTGGTCGCGCCCGCACGAGATCGAGGCTCTCGGCGTACGGAAGCAGCCCGCCGCACCCGTGGGACGGGGATCAGCGCCGTGGCCCGGTCAGGAGGGGCGGCGCGGTGAACGCACCGGGGGGCTCAGGGAACCAGCGGCTCGGGAAGGGTCGGCCAGGTCATACGGATCAGACCACCCGCCTCGTCGGCGGTGACCTCCACGTCGTCGACCAGGCCGCTGATCACGGCCAGCCCCATCTCCCCGTCGGCGCCCTCGTCACCCGCGGGCTCGGGGATCTCGTCTCGGGCGCCGGGCACCAGGCCCGCGTTCCGCCCGGGAGCCTCGTCCCCCACCTCGATGGAGAAGGACTTCTCCTCCTCGATCAGGGCCACCCGCACCGGGCTGTCGACCCCGTTGCTCATATGGAGTCCCACCGCGCGGGTGCAGGCCTCACCCACCGCGAGCCTCACCTCGTCCAACGCAGCCTCGTCCACTCCGGCGCGGCGGGCCATCGCCGCCGCCACCAGGCGGGCCGTCCTCACATGCTCCGGTAGGGCGCTGAAACGGAGCTCGACGGTGGCCATGCCATCCCCCTTGTCAGGACTGGACTTGCTCAGCCGGGCGGAGCCGCCATCGGGCCTGTCTCCACCGGGGCTTCTCAGCTGGGGATACCCCGATCATGTTGGGGAACACCCCAGGGCCGGGACTGTCCGGCGACGTGGATGCGGTTCGTCGAAGTACCTCGGGTGCGCGCCGAGGCAGGCGCGGGCCTGGTTCGGCGCACACGGTTGATCGGCCTTGACCACCTGACCGTGCCAGGTAGTCAGGGCCGATCCCCGCTTCGTTCAGTCCGTCGCGGCGACAGCCGCGTCGACGGAGTCGTGAATCGGGAACACCTTGGTCAGGCCGGTGATACGGAAGATCTTGAGAATGCGCTCCTGGTTGCACACCAGGCGCAGCGAACCCTCGTGGGCTCGTACCCTCTTGAGTCCGCCGACGAGCACACCCAGACCGGTGGAGTCCAGGAAGTCGACGCCTTCCATGTCCACGACGAGGTGGTAGCTGCCGTCGTTCACAAGCTCGACCAGCTGCTCCCGCAGCTTGGGCGCGGTGTATACATCAATCTCGCCACCGACCTCGACGATCGTGCGATCGCCTACGGTACGAGTCGACAGGGACAGGTCCACGGATCCTCCAGCACCTTGCTATCGAGCGGTCCGCCCCCCTCTGGGGCCTCCCCCACGAACGTAGGGGACGGTCTCCTACCAGCAGAGCAGACAGGCTATTCCTTCCTAGTGGGGTTCGATCTTCCCCCAGCGAGGTTGGAGCCTGCCACCCGCGGTAGGGACGGATCGGCAGCCGCAGTGGCATTCAATCACTTACCAGTGTGCGTGCACGACGGCTTCGGCCCATTCTCCGTCACGCCAGTGACACACTCGGTGCCGATGGCGAGGAAAGAGTACGAACCCTCCAAGGGGCCTGACCCGACTCCCCGGTCGGTTCTGGAACGACTGGTCACGGGGACGGATCGCGCTGCGCGCATCACTCATACGGAGCATGTGCCCCCTCGGCGGGGCCGCAATGCGAACTGGCCGGACGAGATCCGGCCAGAAGTGATCGAGGCGATCCGAGCCGGTGGGATCGACCGGCCGTGGGAGCACCAGACCCGCATGGCCGAACTGGCCCTGCGCGGGGAGTCGACCGTGGTGGCGACCGGGACCGCTTCGGGCAAGTCCCTCGCCTACCTCGCGCCGACCCTCAGCGCGTTGCTGGACGGAGCGGAGCGTCCCGGGGGCCGGGGGGCGACGGCCCTGTACCTGGCGCCCACCAAGGCCTTGGCCGCCGACCAACTCCGGGCCACCAAGGCCCTGGCCAAGCCGTTGGGCGACGCGGTCCGGCCGGCGGTCTACGACGGTGACACCCCGGTCGAGGAACGGGAGTGGGTACGCGCCTACGCCAACCACGTCCTCACCAACCCCGACATGCTCCACCGCGCGATACTCCCCTCCCACCCGCGCTGGGCCTCCTTCCTGCGGGCGCTGCGCTTCGTGGTCGTCGACGAGTGCCACAGCTACCGGGGCGTCTTCGGCTCCCACGTGGCGCAGGTGCTGCGTCGGCTGCGGCGGTTGTGCGCACGTTACGGCTCCCACCCGACGTTCCTCCTGGCCTCCGCCACGGTGGCCGAGCCCGGTGCCTCGGCCGAGCGTCTGACCGGGCTGCCGGTGCGGGAGATCACCGAGGATGCCTCTCCGCGTGGGGAGTTGGTCTTCGCCCTCTGGGAACCTCCGCTGACCGAGATGGAGGGTGAGCAGGGCGCTCCGGTGCGTCGTACGGCCACCGCCGAGGCCGCCGACCTGCTCACCGACCTGGTGCTGCACCAGGTTCGTACGGTGGCCTTCGTACGGTCCCGACGTGGCGCCGAACTGGTGTCGCTGATCGCCCAGGACCGGCTGGCCGCCGTGGACCGGGGCCTGTCCGGCCGGGTCGCCGCCTATCGCGGCGGCTACCTGCCGGAGGAACGGCGGGCCCTCGAACGTGCCCTGCACTCCGGGGAGTTGCTGGGGCTGTCGGCCACCAACGCCCTGGAGCTGGGCATGGACGTGGCCGGGTTGGAGGCGGTGCTGATCACCGGGTATCCCGGTACCCGGGCCTCCATCTGGCAGCAGGCCGGCCGGGCCGGGCGTCAGGGGCAGCAGGCACTGGCGGTGCTGGTCGCCCGGGACGATCCGCTGGACACCTATCTGGTCCACCACCCCGAGGCGATCTTCTCCCGCCCGGTGGAGAGCACGGTGCTGGACCCGGACAACCCCTATGTGCTCGCGCCCCACCTGTGTGCGGCGGCCTCCGAGATCCCGCTGTCCGAGGAGGACCTGTCGTTGTTCGGGCGCACCGCCTCCGAGCTGATGCCCCAGTTGGAGCGACGGAGGTTGCTGCGTCGTCGCGGTGCCAACTGGTACTGGACCAGCCGGCAACGGGCCGTCGACCTCACCGACATCAGAGGTGGCGAGGGCGGGCAGATACAGGTCGTCGAGGAGGGCACCGGACGGCTGCTGGGCACGGTGGACGCCGAGTCCGCGCACCGCAGCGTCCACCAGGGCGCCGTACACCTGCACCAGGGCCGCACCTATGTGGTCAGCGAACTGGACCTGGAGGACTCCGCCGCGCTGGTACGTCAGGAGAGCCCGCCGTGGACCACCATGGCCCGCGAGACGACGGCCGTCAGCATCCTGGAGACCGACACCACGGTGCCCTGGGGCGAGGCCCAACTGTGCTTCGGTTCGGTCGAGGTCACCCACCAGGTGGTCTCCTATCTACGGCGCAGACTGGTCAGCGGTGAGGTGTTGGGCGAGACCAAGCTGGACCTCCCTCCAAGGTCCCTGCGGACCCGGGCGGTCTGGTGGACGGTCAGCGAGGACCAGTTGGAGGAGGCGGGGATCGACCACCGCACCCTGCCCGGAGCCCTGCACGCCGCCGAGCACGCCTCCATCGGCATCCTGCCGCTGTACGCCACCTGCGACCGCTGGGACATCGGCGGAGTCTCGGTGCCCCTGCACGGGGACACCCTGCTGCCGACCGTGTTCGTGTACGACGGGCACCCCGGTGGCGCCGGCTTCGCCGAACGCGCCTTCCACTCGGCCCGGGCCTGGCTCGACGCGACCCGCGAGGCCATCGCCTCCTGTGAATGTGACAGCGGCTGTCCTTCCTGTGTGCAGTCCCCCAAGTGCGGCAACGGCAACGAACCGCTCCACAAGCGGGGTGCCCTTCGCCTTCTGGGGCACCTGTTGCGGGGAGCGCCCCGGTAAGGCCCCGGGGGACCCACGAGCAGGGGCGACCGAGGCCAACGGTTCGGTCATGGGGGTGGGGTGGCCGGTGAGCACCTGGAGTGTCCGAGCGCCGTGTCCCTTCGCCTGTGGGTGACTGGTCCTGGACGGGCAGGGGCGACCGGGGGCAGGGCGTCTCCGTGGTCACCGTGTTCCGTCCGGTACCTCGCACCCCGCACCCGGGGGCGAGTGGTCGTACCGGGCGCGGCAACACCGGGGTGGGCGGCCCCCGTTCGGGACCGCAGGGGCTCCCCGGTGCTGCGGAGCCCGGGATCGTGCCGGGCCGGGTGGTCACCGCTGCCCCGGTGGGGGTTCAGGAGGTGGTGCCGGGACGGCGGCCTCGGGCGGGCCGGCCCGGGAGCGCACCCGCACCGTGCGGGGACCGGCCCGTACCGTCGTGGTGAGGTCGGCGACCATGCCCCGCACCACACAGGTGGTGAGCCTCGCGTCATTACGGCGGGCCACCCGGTCGGCGAGCCGACAGGACCTGCCCGGCCCCTCCCAGGCCCGTTCGGCTGCGGCCAGGGCGGCGAGGTCGGCCGCGACGGCCGCCCGGTGGCGGGCCACCCACAGTTGGCTCAGCTCCACCACCAACGCGAACACCAGACACAGCGCGACCGACACCACGGCGGCCCAGACCGTGATCGCTCCCCGGTCCCGTGCGGGGCCGCGAGCCGACCTGGTTGGTCCGACACCCGCCGCACCCGGGGAACGAGTACGTCGCCCTTCCGAACTCCGGTACGTGGCCTCCCCGTTGCCCGTCACCGCGCCGCCCCTTCCTCGTGGGCCACGGCCTCCGCACGCAACCTCAGAGGCAGGGGCCCCGGAACCGTGGCGGTGACCTGGACCCGTACGAACGTCCCCTCGGACGACTGGCGCACCCCCGCCTTCCGGGGAGCGACCTTCCGTACCGTCGACACCACGGCCGACGGCGACTCGCCCCGCGCGGCGGCACGTGCCCCGGCACCGGCGGCGTCCACACAGCGCAGTTGGGAGGTCATCGCCGCGATCCCCCACAGCAGCGACAGGGCCAGCCCCACCAGGACGGTGGAACAGACGGCTGTCTCGGCGGTGACCATGCCCCGGTCCCCCTGGATGCGAGGGGTGGCGTCAGAAGGAGCCATGGAGCGCTCGCATCAGCATGGAGCGCAACGCCGAACTCACCGCGTCGCTCTTCACCATCACGGCCAGTACGCCGGCGAAGGCCACGGCGGTGAGCGTGCCCACCGCGTACTCGGAGGTGACCATTCCTCGGTCTCCCGGCCGTCGCCACTGCTTCCTCAGGTTGCGCATGTCGGGGTCGTCCTGCCTCTCGTGTGGTGGTGGTTTTCTGGTCGTTCGGGGTCCAGCTGCCGGGGGCTCGGGACTTCGGGCGGGGCCGGCCGGTGTGCCGTGCCCGAGGGAGCGGGGCGTGGTGAAGTCGGTGGGCCTTCACAGGACCTGCCCCAGCAGGGCGATGACGCCGGGCGCGATGCCCAGGACGAGGAAGGCCGGCAGGAAGCAGACGCCCAGGGGCACCGTGATCCGTACCGCCGCCCTGCGTGCCCGAGCGGTGGCCTCCCGCGTCTGACGTGCCCGGCTCTCCCTGGCCAACCGGGCCAGGGGCTCGGCGCCGGGGCTGCCGGAGTGCTGGCAACGTTCCAGGCACTGGGCCAGCTCCCGTGTCACCGGTGACGCGCCCAACCGGCGCCAGACCACACCGGGTTCACCGCCCAGGCGCAGCTCTCCGGCCGCCCTTCGCAGCCGGTCCGCCAACGGGCCGTCCAGGGACCTGCCCACCGCGTCCGCCGCCCGGACCGGCCCGAAGCCAGCGGCCATGCAGGCGGCCAGCAACTCGACCACCAGAGGCAGCTGTCGGGCGGCCCGCCGTTCCTCGGGAGTCGGCGTACGACTGAGGTGCTCCCTGTGGCGGGCCCGCGACCACCGCCAGGTCACCCAGCCCAGGGGCACCCCGCACAGCGCACCGACCAGGGGCTCCAGCCACAGCAGCGGAAGGATGCCCGTACCGAGGGCCATCAGGCCGTGGCGTACCCCGTCCGGCCCCGGGGACCGTCGGTCCGCTGGGCGATCCCGGGCCGACGAGGTGTCAGGGGCTGGGGTCACCGGCCGTTCTCCGGCGGATCGGCGCAGTTGTCGAAGTCGCCGCAGCGGTACGCGAGTCGGGGTGAGCACACGGGGGCCGGTCAGCAGACAGCAGAGGGAAACCGCCGTCCACAGGCTGAGGACAAGCATCGCTTCAGCCCCCGCCCTGTTCGGCGTCCCGGATGATGCGACCGGCCCAGGCCAGCCCCAGGCACTCCAGTAGTCCGCCCAGCAGGAGGCAGCCGAGCCCGAGCGGTGTGTGCAGCAGCGCGCCCAGGGGGTCCCAGCCGCACAGGACACCCCAGCCGATGGCGGCCACCGGGAGGGCGGCCAGAGTGCGGATGGTGGACCTCGGGCCCTCCAACTGGGCCCGCAGGTCCAGGTGTTGGTCCCGTTCGGCGCGCAGCGCCTCGGCCAGCCGGTCAAGGGTGTCGGCCAGTCCCCCGCCCCCGTGCACCGCGACCTGCCAGCAGGCGGCGACGCCGCGGAGTCCCTCAGCGCCGGGTTCCTGGGCCGCCTCCCGCAGGGCGCGGACCAGGTCGCCGCCGTATCCGGCCGCGGCCCGCAGCAGGGTCCCGCCGTCGCCCAGGCCGCTGGTGTCGACCCGGAGTACCGCCGCCTGGGGTGGCTGCCCCGAGCGGAGTTCACCCGCGAGCGCGGAGCACAGGGCGATGACCTCGTCCCGCCCCCGGTCCTCGGCGAACCTGGTACGCCTCCGACGCAGCACCCGCCCCACGAGGGGGACGGCGAGAGCCCCGAACAGCAGGGGCAGAGGGGATCGGGTCATCAGAGCGACCAGGGCCCCGACCGCCAGCGTCCACCACTGGGGTCCGACCTTCCTTCGGAGGCCCGTCTTTCGCCAGGCCCGTGCCAGACGTAGCCGAACGGTGGCCGAGGCGGACGGGGAGCCCTCGCCGGCCAACAGGAGCCGGGCTCGCTGACCGCCTCCGGCTCTCCCTCGTGGCAGCACGGGGCCTCCGGCGAGCGTGCCGGTGCGCGAGGAGCTTGTGGTCCATGGCGTCACAGCCGCACCCCCCGTTGGGCGCAGAGGCGTTCCAACTGGGGCCAGCCGACCTCCGGGACGAATCCGTCGCAGCCCCAGGAGACGGCGGGAGTGGTGTGGACGAGCCCCTCCGCGTCCCGTTCCAGGACGTGTACCTGGGCGATGCGCCGCGTGCCCGACCGGTCCCGCTCCAGGTGGATCAACAGGTCGAGGCTGGCGGCCACCTGGCTGTGCACGGCGGCCCGGTCGAGACCGGCGGTGACCCCCAGGGCCTCCAGACGGGCCGGCACGTCACCGGCGGTGTTGGCGTGCACGGTGCCGCAACCGGCATGACCGGTGTTGAGGGCGGCCAGCAGATCCGTGACCTCGGCTCCGCGCACCTCGCCGACGACCAGCCGGTCGGGGCGCATCCGCAGGGCCTGGCGCACCAGGTCGCGCAGGAGGACCAGTCCGGCACCCTCCTGGTTGGCGGGCCTGGTTTCGAGGCGCACCACGTGGGGGTGGTCCGGGCGGAGTTCGGCGCAGTCCTCGGCCAGCACCAGGCGCTCACGGTGCCCCGCGAGGCCCAGCAGGGTGCTGAGCAGGGTGGTCTTGCCGGACCCCGTACCCCCGGAGACCAGGAAGGACAGCCGCGAGTCCATCACGGCCCGCAGCAGACGGTCACCGCTCGGGGGCAGGGTGCCCATCCGGGTCAACTCGGCCAGCCCGTACGCCACTTGCCGCATCACGCGCAGGGACACACAGGTGCCCTCGGAGGCGACGGGCGGCAGTACGGCGTGCATACGGGTGCCGTCGGGCAACCGGGCGTCCGCCCAGGGGTGGGCGTCGTCCAGGCGGCGCCCAGCGGAGATGGCCAGGCGCTGCGCGAGTTGCCGCACGGCCGTCTCGGAGGGGAAGCCCACTCCGGCGCGCTCCAGGCCGCGTCCCCGGTCGACCCACACCCGCTGGGGCCCCTCGACCAGCACGTCCGTCACCTCGGGGTCGGACAGCAGGGGTTCCAGGGGGCCGGCGCCCACCATCTGGGCGCGCAGGGCCTCGACGACGGCGAGCACGGCACCGTCCCCGAGCAGCCTGCCCTGGGTGCGCAGGGCCGCGGCCACCTGTGCGGGGGTGGGCTCCACTCCCCACTCGGTGAGCCGGAGTCGTACCTCGTCCAGCAGTTCCTCGCTCACTCCCGTGGAAGTGGCGTACGGCGGGCGGGAGTTCACGCGGCGGCCCCTCCCTCGGTGCGCGTCGGGGACGCCCTGGACCAGAACTCCTCGCAGAAGCCGGCCAGTGGCCCCCGCGTCCGGGAACCGGGTGGACGTCCACGGTTGATGTGGTCCAACAGCCCGTCCTCATAGGGGAGTTCGCCGGCCAGGGGGAGGCGCAGCAGTTGGGTGATCTCCTCGGTGGACAGTCCCCGGTGGCCGGGGTCGTGGGCGGGGCAGATCACCAGCCGCAGGTCACGCAGCACCATGCGCACCCGTGCCGAGACCCGGTGGGCGGCGGCCACCGCGCGCAGTTCGGTGGGTACGGCGAGCAGGGCGAGGTCCAGCTGTGCGCACGCCTCCACCGCTCCCTCGTCCAACCCCCGGGGAAGGTCGACGACCACCACCTCGGCACGCCGTCGGGCGGCGGCCAGCACGGAGCGCATGGCGTCGGGAGGGATGGTGACCGTCTGCTCGCGGTCCCAACTGAGCAGTCGCAGTTCGCGGTGCCGGGGCAGGGCCTCCTCAAGGTCGTCCCCGCTGACCCGGCCACGTGACTCGGCGAACGCCGGCCATCTCATTCCCTTGACCTGGTCGGCGCCGAGCATCACGTCCAGTCCCCCACCGAGGGGGTCGGCGTCGATCAGCATGGTGCGGTGCCCCAGGCGGGCGGCCGTCACGGCCAGGGCGCAGGCCAGGGTGGAGGCGCCGGCACCGCCCCGTCCGCCGAGTACGCCGACGGTCAGCGCCGCCTCGACGTGGCCTTCGGCCGCGTCGGCGATACGGCCGGCCAACCAGCTCTCGCCGTCCGGGAGCATCACCACGCCCTCGGCTCCGATACCGGCGCCTCGGGCCCACACACCGGGGTCGTCCTGGTCCCTGCCGACCAGGAGCAGCCCCGGTCGGCGTGGCAGACCGGTGAGGTGGGCCGCCCGGTCGTCGCCCACCAGCACCAGGGGGCTGCGGTCCCAGGACCGGGGCGCGGTGGTGCCCTCCCGGGTGCCGGGGCCGGGTTCCCGTCCGTTTCCGACCTCGGTGTCGGCGCCCACGGCCGCGCACAGCCGCAGGAGGTCGTCCAGGAGTCGCTCGTCCTCGGTGACGATCAGGATGGTCCCCGTCATGCTCTGAATCCCCATTCGTGGTGGCGCCAACTCGCTCCGACAGGGCCCCGTCAGGGCTCTGTGGAATCACCATGGAGGGAGCAGGGGAATTTCGATGATCATGGTCAGGATCTGTGGATAACCCTGGGATTGTGGATAACTTGTTCAGCCCCGGTGATGAGCGGTGGGAACGGGCTTTGACGAGGAGGGTCAACCGCTCCACCGAGAAGCCCGACAGTGACGGAGAGTGAGCGATCTTCGGGAGCGCGAGCCGCGCTCAACCGAAGATCGAGAAGAGGCTGGAGAGCGGTCCACACCGGCCGACAGCCCCTGGACATGCGACGACCCCCGCCGGGGGGGAGAGCGGGGGTCGTCTCCACGGTCGACTCGGGGGGGGAGGAGTCGAACCGGGATAGCACGGTCGCGAACGATCCGTGACTTCCATGGTGTACCCGACGGCCTTCTCAGGCAAACCCACGCGCCCGCCTTACGCCCGAATGGTTGCGCCTATGCTCAGTGCCGTGGAAAACCAGTCGTTGCCTCGCACCGCGGCCTTCTTTGACCTCGACAAGACGGTCATCGCAAAGTCGAGCACGCTCACCTTCAGCAAGTCCTTCTACCAGGGCGGGCTGATCAATCGTCGTGCCGTTCTCCGTACCGCCTACGCGCAGTTCGTGTTCCTCGCGGGCGGCGCCGACCACGAGCAGATGGAACGGATGCGGCAGTACCTGTCCGCCCTCTGCCGGGGCTGGAACGTCCAGCTGGTCCGGGAGATCGTCGCCGAGACCATCCATGAGCTGATCGACCCGATCATCTACGACGAGGCCGCCGCCCTGATCGAACAACACCACCTGGCCGGCCGTGACGTGGTGATCGTCAGCAGCTCCGGCTCCGAAGTCGTCGAGCCCATCGGGGAGTTGATCGGCGCCGACCGTGTGGTGGCCACCCGGATGGTGGTCGAGGACGGCCGCTACACCGGCGAGATCGACTACTACGCCTACGGCCCCACCAAGGCCGAGGCGATCACCGAACTCGCCGAGTCCGAGGGCTACGACCTCGAACGCTGCTACGCCTACAGCGACTCGATCACCGACCTGCCGATGCTGGAGGCGGTCGGGAACCCCCACGCCGTCAACCCCGACCGGGCGTTGCGCAAGGAGGCCACGGGTCGCGAGTGGCCCGTACTCGCCTTCTCCCGTCCGGTACCGGCCAAGCAGCGGTTGCCGCGCATCCCGATGCCCTCCCGCACGACGGTGGCGGCGGCGGCCGTGACCGCGGCGGCGATCACGGGAGGGCTGGTGTGGTACGTCAACCGGCAGCGTGCCAGGGCCAGTTGAGCCCTCGGGGCGCCCTTACCGGGGAAGCACGCCTCACGCGTCCCGGACGGGCGGGCAAAGGATCAATGCACACCGCTTTCGCATATGGGGATCCAGTAGTACAAAGGACTTAGCGGCCCGCGAGACCTGCAGCTATCCGAAAGGATCTGGTGTACGCACAACGGCCCCACGGACCGTACGCATGAATACCGGGAACCCACGCGCAGCCGACCCGCGATACGGGCCAGTCACACCAGGCGGGCAAAGTCCCCGACCTGATGGACACCACAGGAAGCACGCACTGGTACCCCGGTGGCCATGCCAGCGGCGACACCGCCTCGGTGGTGTCGCCGCATTTCGTGTTCCGGTGCCCGGCGGGTCACACGTCGCCGGACGCCCCGCCGCGTCTCCGCCGACGCTCCCGGCTCCCGCCGCTCAGGCGGCGCCCCGCTGAAGCGCCTCGCACACGGCCGTACTCTCCCGGGCGCCCAGTTCGACCGCCGCGCCGCAGTGGGCGATCCACCGGGCCATGCCCTCCGGGGTACCGGAGGCGTAGTTCTCCAGCGCGCGCACATAGGCGGCGCGGCCCTCCTCCGCGTGGCCGACCTCGGCCGGGCAGACGGCCTTGGGGTCCAGGCCACTGCCGATCAGGACGATCCGTTCGGCCGCCCGCGCCACCGGACCGTTGAGGGAGACGAAGGGGCGCAGGGCCATCAACTCGCCGTGCACCACGGCAGCCCGTACCAGCGCCGGAGCCGAGGAGTCACCGACGATCAGCTGGTTCAGCGCGTCCAGCCGGGCGGCCACCTCCGAGGCGCCCGGCAGGGGCAGTTCCACCAGGGGCTCGTCCACCAGTTCCCCGGTCTGCCGGGGTCGGCCGATCACGTCGTCGACCGGGGGCGTGTCGCCGGGGGCTCCGCCGCAGGCGACCAGGTGGAGCCGGGCCAGTACACGCAACGGCGACTGGGCCCAGATGTCCAGGAGTTGCCCCGCCTCCGCGGTCACCCGCAACGCCGCCCCGACGGTACGGCCCTCGCCCGCCGCGCTGAAGTCGCTACGGCGGCGCAGCTCCTCCAGCGCCCAGTCGGCGCCCTGGAGCGCGGCCGTTCCTCGGGCGGCGCGCAGCGCGGCCTCGGCGCTGACCTCACTGCTTCTCCGGCGCATCACCCGGTGGCCGTAGACACGGTCCACGGAGGTGCGGACCGAGGCGACGGAGTCAGCGACTCCGGGCAGTTCGCCGAGCGCGGCCAGGGGGTCGGTGGTCTGCGGTGCCATGGGATGACCCTACGCACGCTTCTCGGGCGAGGCCCCCCACGGACGAGTGGTCTTCTTCACGCGGGTTCACGCGGGTGTCCGTTCGGGGTCCGCTCAGGCATTAGCCTGTTGAACATGAAGATCGCTTTCGTGGGCAAAGGCGGCAGCGGCAAGACCACGCTGTCCTCGCTGTTCATCCGCCAACTCGCCACCCAGGGGCTCCCGGTGATCGCCGTGGACGCCGACATCAACCAGCACCTCGGAGTGGCCCTCGGACTGACGGACGAGGAGTCCGCCGACCTTCCGGCGATGGGTGAACGGCTCCCCCTGATCAAGGAGTACCTGCGCGGCGACAACCCGCGCATCCCCAGCGCGGACCAGATGATCAAGACCACTCCCCCGGGCAACGGCTCCCGGCTGCTGCGCGTGGTCGAGGACAACCCGGTCTACGACGCCTGCGCGCGCCCGGTGGAGCTGGAGGGCGGGCCCGTACGGCTGATGGTGACCGGCCCCTTCCAGGAGTCGGACCTCGGGGTGGCCTGCTACCACTCCAAGGTCGGCGCGGTGGAGCTGTGCCTGAACCACCTCGGTGACGGCCCCGGGGAGTACGTGGTGGTCGACATGACCGCCGGCAGCGACTCCTTCGCCTCCGGGATGTTCACCCGCTTCGACATGACCTTCCTGGTCGTCGAGCCCACCCGCAAGGGCGTCTCCGTCTACCGCCAGTACCGCGAGTACGCCCGGGACTTCGGCGTCGCGCTACGGGTGGTGGGCAACAAGGTGCAGGGCCAGGACGACCTGGACTACCTGCGCGAGGAGGTGGGCGAGGACCTCCTGGTGACCGTCGGCCACTCCGACTGGGTGCGCGCCATGGAGAAGGGCCGGCCGCGTCCCCTGGCGGACCTGGAGGCGGCCAACCTCCGGGCGCTGGAGACGGTGTTCCAGGCGGCCGAGGGCTCGTACCAGCTCCGCGACTGGGAGCGCTACACCCGTCAGATGGTCCACTTCCACCTGCGGAACGCCCGCAGTTGGGGCAGCGAACGCGTCGGGGTCGACCTGGCGAACCAGGTCGACCCCGACTTCGTCCTGCGGGAGCCGGACCCGAGGGTCACCACTCCCGCGTAGACATCAGGAGTCGCCGTCCTCCGTGGACGGCTTCGAGCCGGACGGTTGGCCCTCGCCACCGAACGAGGACCAGCCGCCGGTCGGGGCCTGACCCACGGGCAGCTTCCGCAGCTTGGCGAGCACCTTCGGGTCCTGCACGTCCAGCCAGTCGACCAACTGCCGGAAGGAGACGCAGCGGACCTCCTTCTTGGGGCAGGTGTTCTTCATGACCTCCTCGACGGCCTTCATGTAGACGCCGCCGTTCCAGCTCTCGAAGTGGTTGCCGATGATCATCGGGGCACGGTTGCCCTGGTAGGCGCGGTTGAAGCCCTGGAGCAGGCCGTCCCGCATCTCCCGCTGGTACTTCGGGTACTCCGAGCTGGGTCCGTTGGTGGTCTTGGACTGGTTGGCCAGGAAGTTGTAGTCCATGGAGAGGGTCTCGAACTTCCGGCCGGGCAGCGGCACCGCCTGGAGGGGTACGTCCCACAGGCCGCCCTCCTTGTCCGGCCACACCTGAGTGCCGTTGCCGCTGGAGTCGTAGCGGAAGCCCATCTCCTTGGCGGCGGGCAGCAGGTTGGCGCGCCCCTCCAGACAGGGGGTACGGCCGCCGATCAACTCCTTGTCGTAGTCGAAGGGCAGGGACTTCTCGCCCTTCCAGCCAGTGGTCGTCTTCCAGTTGGACACGAACCACTTGGCCTGCTTGATCTCGCTCTTCCAGTCCGCCGGCGTCCAGGAGTTGACACCGGTGGGCCCGCAGAAGTGCCCGTTGTAATGGGTGCCGATCTCGTGGCCCTCCCCCCAGGCTTCCCGGATCTGCTTCAGGGTCGCCTTGACGTTGACGTCCTTGAGGTAGCCGATATCGGAGGCACCGGGCTTGTGTCCCGGCGGTTTGTAGCGCTTTGCCTCGGATTCGGGCAGCAGGTAGATCCCGCTGAGGAAGAAGGTCTGGGTCGCCCCGTACTTCTTGCCCACCTCGCGGAAATGCGAGAACAGCTTCTTGGAGTCCTCGCCCGCGCCGTCCCAGGAGAAGACCACGAACTGGGGTGGTTTTTCACCGGGTTTGAGCTTCGCGGGCTTGGGCTGGTGCGGTTGGGCGCCGGTGTCCATCGTGGACCCGTCACCGATGGGGCGCGACTGCCGTCCCGGCTTGTCCTCGGGAGCGCTGGACTTCTCACGTCCCGGACGTTCGGCATCCGTGCCGGAGCATCCCGCGACTATGGCGGACACCGCCGTCATGATCACGATCCCCCCGGTCAACCTCCGATTGACCGCCATCGGCTCACCTCATCCTCGACCTGTGCGCATACGACGCTGTTCGCGCCTGCAGAGAAAGTTGCACTGCAAGGTTAGAGAGTGTTTGTACGACAAGCGGTTCCCATGACTTTTCACCCGGACGCCGGAACAGCGGTGACGGCAGCTCAGATCCGGCGCCCGGTTTTGCCGACGGATACCCTCGCTTTGTCAGAGCTTTGCCGTAGTCAATCCGTCACCGAATGCAGCCCTCCATGCGTATGGCGATATAACTCGCCCTTTTCGCAATGCAGTTGAACGCCAATACCGGCGGAACCCGCATCGCATTTCGACCAGCCCTGGCATTTGACGCGCCGGCGCCGCGAGGCCCAAACGGGCGCAAAAGCGACCCGGCCCATCCCGGAGTCGCCAGCCGACATCGAAGACCAACGGAACGAACCTCGCGAAAAGACCCCAACCCCCGCCAGACGTAAGGGTTTTCCGAGACCCCCACCCCAGAACGCGAGAGAGAACCGGGACTGACACGGCATAACCTGGCAATACGGACTGGCGACGGGTGGCGCGACCCGGTCGAGCCTGCCCACCCTCCACGGGCTGGTGGGCGCATGATCGAACCCGTGGACCGGCAAGCACGACCGGACCACCCGAGAGGTCTAAACCAATATTCTCGTGACCCTTGTCATAGCCCCCACGTGCTGATGAGCTAGGGCCAGGGACACATCGGACGCCCTGGGAAAGGGAGATGCCGTGAGCAACGAAAGCCTGGCCAACCTCCTCAAGGAAGAACGGAGGTTCGCCCCGCCCGCCGAACTGGCGGCGAACGCCAATGTGACAGCGGAGGCGTATGAACGGGCCAGCGCTGACCGCCTGAAGTTCTGGGCCGAGCAGGCCCGCCGCCTCAGCTGGGGCACCGAGCCGACCGAGACCCTGGACTGGTCGAACCCCCCGTTCGCCAAGTGGTTCCAGGACGGGAAGCTCAACGTCGCCTACAACTGCGTGGACCGCCACGTGGAAGCCGGCAACGGCGAGCGGGTGGCCATCCACTTCGAGGGCGAGCCGGGCGACACCCGTACCCTCACCTACGCCGAGCTACAGCGCGAGGTGTCCAAGGCCGCGCACGCGCTGACCGAGTTGGGAGTCGCCACCGGGGACCGGGTGGCGATCTACCTGCCGATGATCCCCGAAGCGGTCATCGCCATGCTGGCCTGCGCCCGGATCGGCGCCCCGCACTCGGTGGTCTTCGGCGGCTTCTCCGCCGACGCGCTGGCCACCCGTATCCAGGACGCCGACGCGCGGGTCGTCATCACCGCCGACGGCGGCTACCGCAAGGGCTCGGCCAGCGCGCTGAAGCCGGCCGTGGACGAGGCCCTGACCCGGCCGGGCACCGAGAACGTACGCAACGTGCTGGTGGTACGCCGTACCGGACAGGACACCGCGTGGACCGAGGGCCGGGACGTGTGGTGGCACGAGGTCGTCGACCGCCAGTCCGAGGAGCACACCCCGGAGAGCTTCCCGGCCGAGCACCCGCTGTTCATCCTCTACACCTCGGGAACGACCGGTAAGCCCAAGGGCATCCTGCACACCTCGGGCGGCTACCTGACCCAGGTCGCCTACACCCACCACGCGGTCTTCGACCTCAAGCCGGAGTCCGACGTCTTCTGGTGCACCGCCGACGTCGGCTGGGTGACCGGCCACTCGTACATCGTGTACGGCCCCCTCGCCAACGGGGCGACCGAGGTGCTCTACGAGGGCACCCCGGACTCCCCCCACAAGGGCCGCTGGTGGGAGGTCGTCGAGAAGTACGGCGTGACCATCCTCTACACCGCCCCCACCGCGATCCGGGCCTGCATGAAGTGGGGCGACGACATCCCCGCCCAGTTCAACCTCAGCTCCCTCCGGGTGCTGGGCTCGGTGGGCGAGCCGATCAACCCCGAGGCCTGGATCTGGTACCGGCACCACATCGGCGGCGACCGCACCCCGGTCGTCGACACCTGGTGGCAGACCGAGACCGGCGGCATCATGATCAGCCCCCTGCCCGGGGTCACCGAGGCCAAGCCGGGCTCGGCCCAGGTGCCCCTGCCCGGCATCGCCGCCACCGTGGTGGACGACGAGGCCCGCGAGGTGCCCGACGGAGCCGGCGGCTACCTGGTCCTCACCGAACCGTGGCCGTCGATGCTCCGCACCATCTGGGGCGACGACGAGCGGTACCTGGACACCTACTGGTCCCGGTTCGAGGACCGCTACTTCGCCGGTGACGGCGCCAAGAAGGACGAGGACGGCGACATCTGGCTGCTCGGCCGGGTGGACGACGTGATGCTGGTCTCCGGCCACAACATCTCGACCACCGAGGTGGAGTCCGCGCTGGTCGCCCACCCCAAGATCGCCGAGGCGGCCGTGGTGGGCGCCACCGACCCGCAGACCACCCAGGCCATCTGCGCCTTCGTGATCCTGCGGGGCGGAGCGGCCGAGGCACCCGAACTCGTCGAGGAACTGCGGGCCCACGTGGCCAAGCAGCTGGGACCGATCGCCAAGCCCAAGCGGATCCTGCCGGTGGCCGAGCTGCCCAAGACCCGTTCGGGCAAGATCATGCGACGGCTGCTGCGGGACGTGGCCGAGAACCGCGAGCTGGGTGACGTCACCACGCTCACCGACTCCACGGTGATGGAGCTGATCCAGACCAAGCTGCCCTCGGCGGCCAGCGAGGACTGACCCCGACCGGCACGGATGACGACGAGGGGGTACGGGCCCAGCCCGTACCCCCTCCGCCATGCGCGCCCGACGGCGGGGGACCGGACACCGGCGCCCACCCTCGCGGTGACCTCGAACGTCTGGTTAGGGTGAGGGGGACCGCCCTGGCGGTGGTCACACAGGTGTGCCGGGAAGTCTGGTCGGCGTCGGACCGCAGTCTGCCCGCACCCCGGAGGTCACCGTGCCCACCCCCACCCCGCCCCGCAAGGTCCTGGACCGGCTGCCCCTGGGGGAACGGAACCGGGTGACCGCGGCCCTGCGTACCGAGACCGTGGGCGGGACCGTGCTGCTGGTGGCGGCCGTGGTGGCCCTGGTGCTGGCCAACACCCCGCTGCGGGACGGGTACTTCGCGGTACGGGACCACGTACTCGGCCCGCACGCCCTCCACCTGGACCTGTCGGTGGCCACCTGGGCCAAGGACGGGCTGCTGACCCTCTTCTTCTTCGTCGCCGGCATCGAGCTGAAGCGCGAACTGGTCGTCGGGGAACTGCGCGACCCCCGCGCCGCCGCGCTGCCGGTGGTCGCCGCCCTGTGCGGGATGGCCGCACCCGCCCTGGTCTACGTGGGCGTCAACCTCGCCGGAGGTGGAGCCCTGGCCGGCTGGGCGGTACCCACCGCCACCGACATCGCCTTCGCCCTGGCCGTGCTGGCCGTACTGGGCTCCGCGCTCCCCCCGGCGCTGCGCGCCTTCCTGCTCACCCTCGCCGTGGTGGACGACCTGGGAGCCATCCTGGTCATCGCGGTGTTCTTCACCACCGGCCTCAACCTCTGGGCCCTGCTCGGCGCCGCGCTCGGACTGCTGCTGTTCTGGCTGGGCCCGCGCCTGGGCGTACGTGGCTGGTACGTCTACCTCCCCCTGGCCCTGGTGATCTGGGGGCTGACCCACGCCAGCGGCATCCACGCCACGGTCGCCGGGGTGGCGATGGGGCTGATGCTGCGCTCCCGCCCGCACGAGGGGGAGGACGAGTCCCCCGCCGACCGGATCGAGCACCTGGCCCGACCCCTGTCCACCGGGGTGGCGGTGCCGGTGTTCGCCCTGTTCGCGGCCGGGGTGGCGGTGGACGGCTCCGCCCTGCGCGAGGTGTTCACCCGGCCCGAGACCCTGGGAGTGGTGCTGGGCCTGCTGCTCGGCAAGGTCGTCGGCGTACTCGGCGGCTCCTGGCTGACCGCCCGGTTCACCAGGGCACAACTGGCTGAAGGCGTGTCCTGGTGGGACGTACTGGCCCTGTCCACCCTGGCCGGCATCGGGTTCACGGTCTCGCTGCTGATCGGTGAACTGGCCTTCCCCACCGACCCGGTGACCACCGAGGAGGTCAAGGCGGCGGTACTGGTCGGATCGGTGCTGGCCGCCCTCTGCGCCACGGTGCTGCTCCGGTTCCGCAACGCCCACTACCGGCAGATGGACGAACGGGAACGGCGGGACGAGGACGGCGACGGCGTACCGGACATCGACCAGCAGGACGATCCGGCCTTCCACCTGCGCATGGCCCGGCAACTGGAGGAGCGGGCGGCCCACCATCGACGGCTGGCTGAGGCCGCGTCACCACGCGAGGATCCTCCGGGTCCGGCATGATCGGTGCCCTGGCCGGTTCCGTGTTACCCGATAGTCCGTAACCTCAGGGGACCGAGTCACCATCACCGTCCGCCGAGAGGAAGAACCACATGAGCACCGCCGAAGAGGGGCGCAGCCTGGGGCAGTTGGTGTCGGAGGTCACCACCAAGCTGAGCGAGCTGGTGCACGACGAGATCGCCCTGCTGAAGCAGGAGATCCGACAGGACGTCAAGCGTGGCGTCCTGGGCAGCGGGTTCATCGCCGTGGCCGCCGTACTGCTGCTGCTGTCGCTGCCGCTGTTCAGCTTCGCCCTCGCCTACGGCATCCACGACTGGACGAACCTGGGGCTGCCCAGCTGCTTCGCCATCGTCGGGGCCGGCTACGTGCTGATCGCCGGGGTGCTGGGGCTGATCGCCATGGCCAAGTTCAAGAAGATCAAGCCCCCGCAGTCCTCCATCGACCAGGCCCAGCTGACCGCCGAGACCCTCAAGTCCTTCAAGCCCCACCCGAACGGGGACATCGAGCAGGCCGGACCCGCCAAGGAGCTGCCGAGCGTGTCACGCTCGAAGGCATGACCCTCCCACACAGCCCCTGGGCGGCGGTACGGCTGCCCGGCCCCTGGACGCATCGCGATGTGTCGGCCAACGGTGCCCGATTCCACATCGTCGAGCGGGGGGAGGGGCCGCTGGTGCTGTTGCTGCACGGCTGGCCGCAGTACTGGTGGGCCTGGCGACACCAGCTCACGGCGCTGGCGGAGGCCGGGTTCCGCGCCGTGGCGATGGACCTGCGGGGGGTGGGCGGCAGCGACCGTACGCCCCGGGGGTACGACCCGGCGAACCTCGCCCTGGACGTGACCGGGGTGATCCGCTCCCTCGGCGAGCCGGACGCGGCGCTGGTCGGCCACGGGCTGGGCGGGTACCTGTCGTGGACGGCGGCGGTGATGCGCCCCAAGCTGGTGCGGCGCCTGGTGGTCTCCTCGATGCCGCACCCCCGGGTGTGGCGGCGGGCGATGCTCACCGACCCCCGCCAGACCTCGGCCGCCGCCCATGTGTGGGGCTTCCAGGTGCCGTTCGTGCCGGAACGTCAACTGGCCGCGAACGGCGGGGCCCTGGTGGGCCAGGTGCTGCGGGACTGGTGGGGGCCGAGGGAGCCGGAGCGGGAGGTGGTCGCGCAGTACCAGCGGGCCATGTGCATCCCGTCCACCACCCACTGCTCCATCGAGCCCTACCGCTGGCTGGTGCGCTCCCTGGTACGGCCGGACGGCCTCCAGTTCAACCGACGGATGCGCACCCCGGTGCGGGTGCCCACCCTGCACCTGCACGGCTCCCTGGACCCGGTGATCCGGGTGCCCAGCGCCGGGGGGTCGGCCCGCTACGTGGAGGCCCCGTACCGGTGGCGGGTGTTCGAGGGGCTGGGGCACTTCCCCCACGAGGAGGACCCCGAACTGTTCACCGGCGAGCTGGTGCACTGGCTCCAGGACCCCGAGCCGGACCGCTGAGCCCAACTCCCTCCCGGGCGCCCGGAGTTGGCCTCCGGCCGGTCCGGGACCGAGCGGGCTGGCCGTCCCGGCACCGGTCGATTCCGGCGGGTGTCGGAGGGTTACCGACCATGGAGCACGGGCAGTCGTGACTGCATGGGCTGGACGTATGACTTCGGTGTGGCTCGTCATCGTGGCAAGTGGTCAAGGCGGAGAACGAGAAACCTGGGCGTACGACGTCCGGGGCGCTCCCCGATGTCGTCCCGTCCCGCGCATGACGATGTGGAGCTGGGCATCCCCCACATCCTGCGGCGCCGAGCCCGGTGGCTCGGGGCACGCCTGCGGCACACCAGAGGCTGATCCCGCACCCCTGAGCACCCGTCCGTGAGGGTCCTCCCCCGCGGGGGCGGGTCAGTTGGCGCAGCCCTGGGTGTCCACCTGCCGGTTGGCCGACGGGCTGCGCTTGATGTCCTCGCGCACCTCGTCCACGGTGAGGGCGTATCCGGTACGTGAGTCGTCCAGGGACTTGGCGAAGATCACCCCGACCACCTGGCCGTCCGGGCTGAGCAGCGGGCCGCCGGAGTTGCCCTGGCGCACGTGGGCGTACAGGGAGTACACGTCGCGGTTGACCATGCCCTTGCGGTAGATGTCGGGGCCGTTGGCCTGGATGCGTCCCCGCACCCGGGCCGAGCGCACGTCGTAACCGCCGTTCTCCGGGAAGCCGGCGACGATGGCGTCGTCCCCGCTCTTGGCGTCGTCCTGGGCGAACCGCAGCGAGGGGGCGTTGAGCGAGGGCACGTCCAGGACGGCGATGTCCCGCTCCCAGTCGTAGATGACCACCTTGGCGTCGTAGAGCCGGCCCTCGCCGCCGATCTGCACGGTCGGTTCGCGGACGCCGCCCACGACATGGGCGTTGGTCATGACCCGGTGGTCGTCGAACACGAAGCCGGTGCCCTCCAGCACCTTGTTGCAGCCGGAGGCGGTGCCCACGACCTTCACGATGCTGCGCTTGGCCTGCTGGGCGACCTTGCTGCCGGCCAACTCCGGGTCCGGCGGCGGCACCGAGGTGATGGGCTCGTTGGAGAAGGGCGAGAAGACCTGGGGGAAGCCGTTCTGCGCCAGCACCGAGGAGAAGTCGGCGAACCAGGAGTTGGCCCGCTCCGGCATCACCCGGGACACCCCGGTGAGGACCTGGGAGCCGCGCACCTCCTTGCTGAGCGTCGGCAGTGAGGTCACCGCCAGCGCCGAACCGATCAGCCAGGCGACCACCAGCATGGCCAGTACGTTGACCACGGCGCCGCCCCCGGCGTCCACCGCGCGGGCCGGGGACCAGGTGATGTGCTGGCGCAGCTTGCTTCCCAACTGGGTGGTCAACGCCTGCCCCACGGAGGCCAGCACGATGACCACGACCACTGCCAGCAGGGCGCCCGAACCGCCGGGCTCGGCGTCCTCGGCCACCGTCTTCCACAGCACCGGCAGCAGCAGTACGGCCAGGAGCCCGCCACCGAGGAAGCCGATCACCGACAGCACCCCGACCACGAACCCCTGGCGGTAACCCACGAGGGCGAACCACACGGCCGCCAGCAGCAGAAGTATGTCCAGCACGTTCACCGCATCAGCCTCGCACGTGTCGGTACCGTTCAGGGCCCTCGGGCCCCCATCCACAGTCAACCCACAGCCGGGGAAGGGGCCCTGACCACGTCACGGTGCTCCCCCGTCCGTCCACGGCGACCCGGTTCACCGCCAGCCCAACCGGACCGTACGGTCCCGGTCCCAGGGCAGCTCCCAGCCCGCGTGGTGCAGGATGCGGTCGATGACACCGGCGGTGAACCCCCACACCAGCGCCTCCGCCACGTCGAAGGCCGGCCCCTGGTATCCGCTGGGGTGCACACAGGTCACCCGGTTCTCCGGGGCGGCCAACTCGGCGACGGGCACCGGGAACACCCGGGCCGTCTCGGCCGGGTCCACCGGGGCCACCGCGACCGGCTCCCGCCACCAGCCCAGCACCGGGGTCACCACGAAGTGGCTGACCGGGATGTAGAGCCGGGGCAGCACCCCGAAGACCTGCACCCCCTCCGGGTCCAGGCCGGTCTCCTCCTCCGCCTCCCGCAGCGCGGCCCGCAACGGACCGTCGCCCAGGGGGTCGCCGTCCTCCGGGTCGAGGGCGCCACCGGGGAACGAGGGCTGGCCGGCGTGGGAGCGCAGACTGTGCGCCCGCTCGATCAGCAGCAGCTCGGGCCCGCGCTCCCCCTGCCCGAACAACACCAGCACCGCCGAGGGGCGCCCCCCTCCGTCCGAGGGCGGCAGGAACCGGCTCAGCTGGGAGCCCCGGACCGTGCGGGCCGCCTCGGACACCGGGCGGAGCCAGTCCGGCAACCCGCTGTCACTGACCGGGACCGGCGCGGGGTCCCCCACCGAGGTACAGCCCTGTTCCGGTCGGTGGGGTGACCCGCTCACCGGGCCCCCAGCGGGGGCGCCGGCTGGCCCGGGTAGTCGGCGGGGGGCCTCAGTCGCTGCCCGGGCTGGCCGCCCATCTCGTACTTCAGCAGCTTCCGGGCCTTGTCGGGGTCGGTCTCCCCCTCGCCGTACGAGGGGCAGAGCGGGGCGATCGGGCAGGCGCCGCAGGCCGGCTTGCGGGCGTGGCAGATCCGTCGGCCGTGGAAGATCAGCCGGTGGGAGAGCATCGTCCACTCACTGCGGGGGAACAGCGCCGCGACGTCCGCCTCCACCCGCTCCGGGTCCTGCTGGGTGGTCCAGCCGAAGCGGCGGGCCAGCCTGCCGAAGTGGGTGTCCACGGTGAGGCCCGGCTGTCCGAAGGCGTTGCCCAGCACCACGTGGGCGGTCTTGCGCCCCACCCCGGGCAGGGTCACCAGGTCCTCCAGCCGTCCGGGCACCTCGCCGCCGAACCGGTCGCGCAGCGCGGCGGAGAGTCCGATCAGCGAGCGGGTCTTGGCCCGGAAGAAGCCGGTGGGCCGGATCAGCTCCTCCACCTCCTCGGGGTTGGCCTCGGCCAGGTCCTCGGGGGTGGGGTACGCGGCGAACAGCGCCGGAGTGGTCTGGTTGACCCGCAGGTCGGTGGTCTGCGCCGACAGCACCGTGGCCACCAGCAGCTGGAAGGGGCCCTCGAAGTCGAGTTCGGGGTGGGCGTAGGAGTAGACCTCGGCCAGCTCGCGGTTGATGCGGCGGGCGCGGCGCACCAGTGCCAGACGGGACTCGGGCTTGCCCGAGGGGCCCCGGCCGCCCTGGGGCCCGGTCGACGAGGACGCCGTCGGGGTCGTCGAGGGCCCAGACCGCCTCCCGCCCTTGCCGGTCGCCCGGGCGGAGCCGCCCTGACCTCGTCCTGCCGTCGCCTTTCCGGGCCGTTCGCCCAGAGCGGAATGCCTCGTCTGCGCCACCCTCGTGCTTCCCCTTCTCCTCGGCCCGCCGTCCGGTCCGCCCTCGTGCTCTTTCCGACCTTCGGACACTCGGCCAGACTAAGGGGGGCAGCCGACAATCGCCCCGTACAAGCCCACACTGAGGCCGCCCCACGAGGGCGGTACCGGCGAATACTCCGGCCGACCTGCCCCCTGCCGTAGGGTTGGCGGCCTGAGTGCGTCAAACTTGTGACTGATCGCACTGCTTTACACGTCCGGCATCATGGGGGCGACAGAGCCCCCTGAGGCAGGTCGACAAGGAGAGAACTCGTGGACGACGTTTTGCGGCGTGCTCCGCTCTTCGCGGCGCTCGACGAGGAGCAAGCAGCCGAGCTGCGCGCCTCCATGTCGGAGACGACGCTCGCCCGTGGCGAGGCCCTGTTCCACGAAGGGGACCCAGGCGACCGGCTGTACGTGGTCACGGAGGGCAAGGTGAAGCTCCACCGCACCTCGCCCGACGGTCGGGAGAACATGCTGGCCGTCCTCGGCCCGGGAGAGCTGATCGGGGAACTGTCCCTGTTCGACCCCGGCCCCCGTACGGCGACCGCCTCCGCTCTCACCGAGGTCAAGCTGCTCGGGCTGGGACACGGCGACCTCCAGCCCTGGCTGAACGTCCGCCCCGAGGTGGCCTCCGCACTGCTGCGGGCCATCGCCCGGCGGCTCCGGCGGACCAACGACTCCATGTCCGACCTGGTCTTCTCCGACGTTCCGGGCCGGGTCGCCAAGCAGCTCCTGGACCTCTCCCGCCGGTTCGGGGTGCAGTCCGAGGAGGGCATCCACGTGGTGCACGACCTGACCCAGGAGGAGCTGGCCCAGCTGGTGGGCGCCTCCCGGGAGACGGTCAACAAGGCGCTGGCGGACTTCGCCGGCCGGGGCTGGCTGCGCCTGGAGGCCCGCGCGGTGATCCTGCTGGACATCGAGCGGCTGGCCAAGCGCTCCCGCTGACCGTCGGACCCCGGCGGCCACGGCAGGCCTCATGCGACCTCGTGGGGGTCGGTACGGATCATCCGTACCGACCCCCACCGCACGTTCGGGCCCGGTCAGATCAGCCCGTGTTCCTCCAGGTACTCCAGCTGGGCGCGGACCGACAGTTCGGCCGCCGGCCACAGGGCGCGGTCCACCTCGGAGTAGACGTGGGCCACCACCTCGGGGGCGGTGCGGTAGCCGTTCTCCACCGCCGTCTCGACCTGGGCCAGCCGGTTGGCGCGGTGGGCGAGGTAGTAGTCGACGGCTCCCTGGGCGTCGTCCAGCACCGGGCCGTGACCGGGCAGCACCACCCGTACCCCGTCCTCCACGGTGATCCGGCGCAGCCTGCGCAGCGTGTCCAGGTAGTCCCCCAGCCGGCCGTCGGGGTGGGCGACCATGGTGGTGCCCCGGCCCAGCACGGTGTCCCCGGTCAACACCGAGTGGTCGTCGGGGAGTTGGAAGCACACCGAGTCGGCGGTGTGCCCGGAGGCCTCCAGCACCCGCAGCCGCAGCCCGTCCACGGCGAGCGTCTCCCCGGGGGCGAGCCCCTGGTCACCGACGCGGTACGCCGGGTCCACCGCGCGTACCGGGGCCCCGGCCAGCTCGGCGAAACGGGTCACCGCCTCCGAGTGGTCGGGGTGGCCGTGGGTGAGGAGCACCGCCGCGACCCGACGGTCCCCCACCTCCTCCAGCACCGCGCGCAGGTGTCCCTCGTCCAGGGGGCCGGGGTCCACCACCACGACCTCGGAGGCGCCCGGCTCGGACAGTACCCAGGTGTTGGTGCCGTCCAGGGTCATCGGCCCCGGGTTCGGTGCCAGCACGCACACGGCCCGCTCGGTGGCACGGCCTCCGAGGCCGCCGCGCGGGGCTCCGGGGGGAGCGGCTTCAGTCATGGTGATCGATCCTCTTGGTGAACTCGTCGTGCCCGGGCCAGGTCAGCACGACCTCGTCCCCCTCCAGACGCGCCCGGGCGAGTACCGGGGTCAGGTCCCGCCCCTCGGCCCCGGCGAGGACCTCGGCGGCCGAACCGTAGGGCTGGATCTGTCGGAGGGTGGCGATGGTCGGCGGCATCATCAACAACTCCCCCCGGTCGTAACCTTCCGCCGCCCGCCCGGGGCGGGTCCACACCGTACGGTCCGCCTCGGTGGAGGCGTTGCGGGTGCGCTGACCGGCCGGCAGCGCGGCCACGAAGAACCAGGTGTCGAAGCGGCGGGACTCGAACTCGGGGGTGATCCAGCGGGTCCAGGGCCGCAACAGGTCGGCGCGGAGCACCAGTTGACGTCGGGCCAGGAACTCGGCCAGCGACTGGTCACGGTCGACCAGGGCCGCCCGGTCCCGCTCCCAGTCGTCACCGGTGGTGTCGGCGACCACCGAGCCGCCGTCCGGGCCGGCCAGCAGGACGCCGGCCTCCTCGAAGGTCTCCCGCACCGCCGCGCACACCAGGGACTGGGCCACCGCCCTGTCGGTGCCCAACAGCCGCGCCCACTCGGCCGGGGACGGGCCCGCCCAGCCGACCTCCCCCTCGTCCCGGGGGTCCACCGAACCGCCGGGGTAGGCGTAGGCCCCGCCGGCGAAGGCCATGGAGGCCCGCCGGCGCAGCATGTGCACCTCCGGGCCGGCTCCCGGGGTGTCACCGTCCCGCAGCAGCATCACGGTGGCCGCGCGCCGGGGCGTGACCGGGGTCAGTTCCCCCCGGGTCAGCGCCCGGATGCGTTCCGGCCACTCCGGCGGATACCACTGACCGTTGCTCGGGGCCTGCGGGGAGGGTTCGGGAGAGGTGGACGACATGCCCGGATGCTACGGGTCCGGGCAGCACCGTACGAGTGCGCCCCAGCGTCGGGAGCGCACTCGTACGGGTCACCGGGGTCGGTCGGGGCTCAGTCCGCCAGCTCGACCTGGATCTCCACCTCAACCGGGGCGTCCAGCGGCAGGACGGCCACGCCCACCGCGCTGCGGGCGTGCACCCCCTTGTCACCCAGCACCTCGCCGAGCAGTTCGCTGGCCCCGTTGATGACGCCGGGCTGGCCGGTGAAGTCGGGGGCGGAGGCGACGAAGCCCAGCACCTTCACCACCTGCTTCACCCGGTCCAGGTCGCCGGCCACCGACTTCACGGCGGCCAGGGCGTTCAGGGCACAGGTGCGGGCCAGGTCCTTGGCCTCCTCGGGGGTGACCTCCGCGCCGACCTTGCCGGTGAGCGGCAGGCTGCCGTCCACCAGGGGCACCTGGCCGGCGGTGTAGACGTAGGGGCCGCTGCGCAGCGCCGGTACGTAGGCGCCGGCGGGGGTGGCCACCCTCGGCAGCTGGAGCCCCAGTTCGGCGAGCTTCGCCTCGACGGCGCTCACTGCTTCTCCCGCTTGAGGTAGGCCACCAGCTGCTCGGGGTTGGGCCCGGGCACGACCTGGACCAGCTCCCAGCCGTCCTCGCCCCAGGTGTCCAGGATCTGCTTCGTCGCGTGCACAAGAAGCGGCACGGTCGCGTATTCCCACTTGGTCATGGGGCGACCCTAACGTCTGGCGCCGCTCCGTCCTGACGGACTCCGCCCGGTAAGCGGGGGCACAACCCTTAGTCTCGAAAGGGTGAACAGACTGCATGTGGTCACCGGTAAGGGCGGTACCGGGAAGACGACGGTCGCCGCCGCGTTGGCGCTGTCCCTGGCGGACCAGGGGCGCCGGGTCCTGCTGGCCGAGGTCGAGGGGCGCCAGGGCCTGGCGCAGCTGTTCGACACCGAGCCGCTGCCGTACGAGGAACGGAAGATCGCCATAGGTCCGGGCGGCGGCGAGGTGTACGGGCTGGCCGTCGACGCCGAGAAGGCGCTGCTGGACTACCTCCAGATGTTCTACAAGCTCGGCAGCGCCGGCCGGGCCCTGAAACGCATGGGCGCCGTGGACTTCGCGACCACCATCGCCCCCGGTCTGCGGGACGTGCTGCTGACCGGCAAGGTCTGCGAGGCGGTACGCCGGCAGGACCGCTCGGGGCGCCGGGTGTACGACGCGGTGGTGCTGGACGCCCCGCCGACCGGACGGATCACCCGCTTCCTGTCGGTCACCCAGGAGGTCGCCGGACTGGCCAGGATGGGCCCGATACACCATCAGGCCCAGGCGGTGACCCGGGTGCTGAAGTCCACCGAGACGGCTGTGCACCTGGTGACCCTGCTGGAGGAGATGCCGGTGCAGGAGACCGTGGACGGGGTCACCGAACTACGCGGCGCCGACCTGCCGGTGGGGGCCGTGGTGGTCAACATGACCCGTCCTCCCCTGCTGGACACCGAGCTGCTGGAGTCCCTGGACCACCAGCCCGAGGTCCCCCAGCGGGAGTTGGCCCACGCCCTGTCCCGCGCCGGACTGGGCGGCGCCCGTCGGGGTCAGCTGGCCGAACGGCTGGTGGAACCGCTGGTGCACCAGGCACGGCAACACGGCCGACGGGTGCGCCTGGAGGTCGAGCAGCGGGCGGAGCTGTCCCGACTGGGCGTCCCCCTGCGGGAGTTGCCCCTGCTGGGCGAGGGCGTCGACCTGGCCGGGCTGTACCAGATGGCCCGGCAACTGCGCGGACAGGGGATGTGAGGGCGAGCATGAGCGAGGCGTACGACGACCTGGGACCCGCCGTTCCCCTGGAGGTCGACCCACTGCTGGACGACCCGGACACCCGCATCGTGGTCTGCTGCGGCGCCGGCGGGGTCGGCAAGACGACCACCGCCGCCGCCCTGGGCGTACGGGCCGCGGAACGGGGTCGGCGAGCGGTGGTGCTGACCATCGACCCGGCCCGCAGGCTCGCCCAGTCGATGGGCCTGGAGGAGCTGGACAACACCCCCCGCCGGGTGCCCGACATCGGAGCCGACGGCGGCGAACTGCACGCCATGATGCTGGACATGAAGCGCACCTTCGACGAGATCGTTGAGGCGCACGCCGACCCGGAGCGAGCCCGGGCGATCCTGGACAACCCCTTCTACCAGTCGCTGTCGGCCGGCTTCGCCGGCACCCAGGAGTACATGGCGATGGAGAAGCTGGGCCAGCTGCGGTCCCGCGACGAGTGGGACCTGATCGTGGTGGACACCCCGCCCAGCCGCTCCGCCCTGGACTTCCTGGACGCGCCCAGCCGCCTCAGCTCCTTCCTGGACGGCCGGTTCATCCGGGTGCTCTCCGCCCCCGCCAAGGCCGGGGGGCGCGCCGGGATGAAGTTCGTCAACCTGGGGATGGCCGGGCTGTCGATGTTCACCGGGGTGCTCAACAAGCTGCTGGGCGCCGGGCTGTTGCGGGACGTGCAGACCTTCGTGGCGGCCATGGACACCATGTTCGGCGGTTTCCGCACCCGGGCGGACGCCACGTACCAGCTGCTCCAGGCACCGGGGACGGCCTTCCTGGTGGTGGCCGCGCCGGAACGGGACGCGCTACGGGAGGCCACCTACTTCGTGGACCGACTGAAGGAGGACCGGATGCCCCTGGCGGGACTGGTCCTCAACCGGGTGCACGGCAGCGAGGTGGACCTGACCGCCGAACGCGCGCTGGCGGCGGCCCAGGCACTGGAGGAACTGACGCCCGAAGGGGAGGGGTCCGAGGACCCGGAGGAGCTGACGACGCCCCAGGAGGACGCCCAGGAGCGGGCGAACACCCTGGCGGCCGGACTGCTGCGCGTCCACGCGGAACGGATGCGGGTGGTCGCGAGGGAACGCCGCACCTGGGACCGCTTCGGCGCGCTGCACCCCGAGGTGCCGGTCGTCGAGGTGGCCGCGCTGGCGGAGGACGTACACGACCTGGCCGCGCTCCGCTCCATCGGGGAACGACTGGCGGGTCAGGAACCCAAGGCCACCGAGGGGTCGGGGTGGGAGGGCGACTGAGCCCACGTCACCTCGCACTCCCCGACGCGGACGTCCACGTCGACGTCCACGGAGCCGCCCACCGGGCGTCCGCCGGTGGGGCGGACGGTCGGGTCGTGCGGAACTCGCGGGCGGACACCGGGTGTCCGCCTCGGGCGGCCCGTGTCGGAGGGGGTACGCGGGAGGCCGGTCAGCCGGCCGCCGCGTAGCTCTCGTACTCGCTCATCCCCAGGGCGGCCGGGAGGACGTCCGACTCCTGCTCGTATTCCGAGCGGGCGGTCTCCAGCAGCCGTCTCCAGGAGGTGACCGTGGGGCGGCGACGCAGCAGGGCGCGACGCTCGCGCTCGGTCATTCCTCCCCACACGCCGAACTCCACTCTGTTGTCCAGCGCGTCAGCCAGGCACTCCGTACGCACCGGACAGCCGGTGCACACGGCCTTCGCACGATTCTGGGCCGCTCCCTGCACGAATAGTTCGTCTGGATCAGTCGTGCGGCAGGCGGCCTGCGCACTCCAGTCGGTTACCCAGCCCATTGCCGGTGCCGTCCTCTCCCGTCTCTAAGGCTCCCCCACGGCGTTGAGCAGCGTCTTCGCCGTTGCCAGTTGGTGACGTTACGGAATGTGGGCAAGCGACAACACCCCCAGCGGGCCCAATCTTGAATGGCCCGATCGGACTATGGGTGCGCGTGAGATCACCCACGGGAGTGAGTCGGCCGACAAACAAGGAGCAAAACGACCAAGCCACCCCCTGCTCACGGGAGTTGAGAACCCACGGACGGGAACCAAAGCGCCGCTTCCACTCCAACCAGGCCCTTGCCCCAGGGCACCCCAAAAGGAGTGGATCGACAAGCGGCGCGCGGCGGCACCCCACCACAAGGACTATGCGCCGCGGGGAATCGCGAGCACCGCCCGAGCGCCCGTCACGCCCGGCGTACGCCCCCGCCACGGCCCGGCCCGCGCTCCCCGGGGAGCACACCACCGCGCCCACGACGGCGACCTGACACCCCGCCGCACCACCCACGCGCCCCAGCCCGCCGAAACCGTGCCGAACGGCACCTCCGAAGCCCGGGAGGGAGAACGTAGGCTGCCCTCATGGCAAACAGGCGTTCCGGTGGCGGGCGGTCCACCTTCCAGCAGGCCGCCAAGTTCGTTGGCGTCAGCGTGCTGGCGGGCGCGGTGATGGCGGGCATCGCCCTGCCCGCGGCAGGCGGCCTGGGACTGGCCACAAAGGGCTCGGTGGAGGGCTTCGACGAACTCCCCGTCAACCTCAAGCGGCCACCGCTCAGTCAGCGGACCACCATCCTGGACTCCAAGGGCGGCGAGATCGCCAAGGTCTACTCCCGCGACCGCACCGTGGTCCCCCTGAAGTCCATCTCCCCCTACATGCGGGACGCCATCGTCTCCATCGAGGACTCCCGCTTCTTCCAGCACGGCGCCGTCGACCTCAAGGGCGTACTCCGCGCCGTCAACGAGAACGCCCAGGAGGGCGGCGTCTCCCAGGGCGCCTCCACCCTCACCCAGCAGTACGTGAAGAACGTCTTCGTCGAGGAGGCCGGCAACGACCCCGACAAGGTCGCGCAGGCCACCCAGCAGACCATCGGCCGCAAGATCCGCGAGTTGAAGTACGCGATCCAGGTCGAGGAGGAACTCGGCAAGAACCGCATCCTGGAGAACTACCTCAACATCACCTTCTTCGGGCAGCAGGCCTACGGCGTCGAGGCCGCAGCCCAGCGGTACTTCTCCAAGTCCGCCAAGGACCTCCAGATCGAGGAGGCCGCGCTGCTCGCCGGTGTCGTGCAGTCCCCGACCCGGTACGACCCCCTCAGCAACAAGGACGAGGCCACCAAGCGACGCAACACCGTCATCTCCCGGATGGCCGCCCTCAAGCACATCACGCCCCAACAGGCCCGCGAGGCCCGGGAGAAGCCCATCGAGCTGAAGATCAGCAAGCCCAGGAACGGCTGCATCACCGCCGTGGACGGAGCGGGCTTCTTCTGCGACTACGTACGCGAGGTCTTCCTCAACTCCGAGAGCTTCGGCAAGACCCAGCGGGCACGGGTCAAGCGGTGGAACCAGGGCGGCCTCACCATCCGCACCACCCTCGACCCGGACGCCCAGAAGTCCGTCCAGGAGTCCGTCCGTTCCCACGTCTACGAGGAGGACGACGTGGCGACCGCGACCACCCTGGTCGAGCCCGGCTCCGGCCGCATCCTGGGCATGGGTCAGTCACGGCCGTACGGCTTCAAGAAGAACCAGACCCAGATCAACCTCTCGGTCGACCAGAACATGGGAGGCGGCGCCGGCTACCAGCCCGGCTCCACCTTCAAGCCGGTGATCGCCGCCGCGGCCCTGGAGAAGGGCACCAGCCCCTACAAGTCCTACCCCTCGCCGTACCGCATGGAGTACCCCTCCCCGGTGCAGACCTGCAAGGGCCGCTGGTCCGGCAAGGCACCGGTGGAGAACGAGAACCGCAAGGAGGTCGGCCCCTACAAGATGAAGGAGGCCACCGCCAAGTCGGTCAACACCTACTTCGTCTCCCTGATCAGCGACACCGGCATCTGCCCGGTCACCAAGATGGCCGCCAGCATGGGCATCGAGCGCGCGGACGGCAAGGAGATCGACCAGGTCCCCTCCATCAGCCTCGGCACCCAGGAGATGTCCCCGCTGACCATGGCCGAGGGGTACGCCACCTTCGCCAACCGAGGCGTCCACTGCACCCCGGTCGCCATCGAGGAGATCACCGACGCCCAGGGCAAGAAGCTGGACGTCCCCAAGACCCGCTGCTCCCGCGCCATGTCGCCCAAGACCGCCGACACCATCAACTCCCTGCTGCGCGGGGTGGTCGAGGACGGTACGGGCAAGAAGGCCGGCCTCAACGGACGGGACAGCGCCGGCAAGACCGGTACCACCGACCAGCGGTACGCGGCCTGGTTCGTGGGCTACACCCCCAACATGGCCGGCGCCGTCTGGGTCGGTGACCCCACCCACAAGCGCCGGATGACCAACATCAGCATCGGCGGCCGGAGTTACGACAAGGTCTTCGGTGGCGAGGTCCCCGGCCCCATCTGGCGGGACGCCATGGCCGGCGCGCTGGAGAACAAGCCCGCCCCCAAGTTCCAGGGCGACCCGATAAAGGACGAGAAGAAGAAGCCGCGCGCCCGGTCCCGCAGCACCCCCGACAAGCCCAACCGGGGTACCCCCCTGCCCGACATCACCATCCCGCCGATCATCGGTGGCGGTGAGAACGGCGGCAACGACGGTGGGGGCGGCGACGACGGAGACAACGGCGGCGGCTTCTGGAACGGCGGCACCAACGACGGAGGACGCTGGGGAGGCAACGACTCCGGCGGCTGGCCCCAGTAACCCCAAGCCGCGAACGGGGCGTTGTCCCGACCTCGCGGCCCTCCGCCGGTGGACGGTGCGGCTTTGACCGTGGACGGTGTCCTGGCCGTACGTACCTCGCCGAGCGGTCTGACGCGGCCGTAGCAACGACCGACGGGCCGGTGGCGCTCCCCTTCCAGGGTGGCGCCACCGGCCCGTCGGCCTACCGCGATACGTCTCCGGCCGCGTACGGCCCTTCCCCGCCGGCCCAACCCGGCGACCAGCGGCGGACGCAAGGGAGGTCCCGACTCGACTCCACGCCGAGCCATGGATCGACTCGCGACCGAACGCGGCCTTCTTCGCCACGTCAGCCCCACGCCTGAGCCCAGTCACCCACCCGCGAGGATGGGACAACGCCCGGAGAGGGGACGGACTCAGCCGGCCAACTGCTGCTTCACCAGGGCCGCGACCCGGCCGCCCTCGGCCCGACCGGCCACCTTCGGGTTCACGAGCTTCATCACCGCGCCCATGGCCTTCGGCCCCTCCGCCCCGTTGGCCCTCGCCTCGGCGACCGCCTCCGACACCAGCCGGGACAGTTCCTCGTCGGTCAGCTGCTGGGGCAGGTAGTCGGCCAGTACGGCGCCCTCGGCCCGCTCCCGGTCGGCCTGCTCGGTCCGGCCCGCGTCCGCGAAGGCCTCCGCGGCCTCCCGGCGCTTCTTCGCCTCACGGGTGATCACCTTGAGCACCTCGTCGTCGGAGAGTTCGCGCGCCGTCGTACCGGCGACCTCCTCCTTGGTGAGCGCGGCGAGCGTCATCCGCAGGGTCGCCGTACGAAGCTCGTCCCGCTCCTTGATCGCGGCGGTCAGGTCGTCCCTCAGCTTGGCCTTCAGCGTGGTCATGCCCGGAAGTCTGCCAGGTCCCCGCGTCACCGCCCAGCGCTTTCCCACCCAGGCTCCCGCCCTCCGCCCGGGGGGTCACCGTCCCGCCCAGGTCGGCGCGCGCAGGCGAGCCAGGCGACAAACCCGCGCGCAACGGCAGGCCCGCCCGCCGGCTCGCGACCAGGACGGACACCAGGGGTTCGTGACGACACCAGCCACGGCGGGGCCTGGGCACCCGCCGAAAGGTCGCGGCCCCGGCTCGGCGACGCCTGACCAGTGCCCGGCCAGCGCCCTCGACCAGCGTCGGTATCCGCACCCCCGTACGGTCTGCGACTATGAGGCCCATGCGTGCGCGATACGGAGTTTCACTGGGCGTTCCCCTCGGCCTCACCGCGCTGGGCGCCGCCGGCCTCGGCTACGCCGCCCTGGAGGCGCGGGCCTACCGCCTCCGGCGGGTCACCATCCCCGTGCTCCCGGAGGGAATGCGCCCGCTGCGCGTCCTCCAGATCGCCGACATCCACATGGTCAGCGGCCAGGACAAGAAACGGCGCTGGCTCCAGACTCTCGCCGGGCTGCGCCCCGACTTCGTGGTGAACACCGGGGACAACCTCTCCGACCCTCTGGCCGTACCCGAGTTGCTCGACGCCCTCGGGCCGCTGATGGAGTTCCCCGGCACCTACGTGTTCGGCTCCAACGACTACTACGGCCCCAAGCTCCGCAACCCCGCCCGATACCTGTTGGAGAAGGCCAACGGACGCCACGGCCTCAACGGCAACCCTCCCGCCGTCGGCGCGATCCACAACCCCTGGGAGGACATCCGCGACGCCTTCGAGAGCGCGGGCTGGGTCGGCCTGTCCAACAGCCGTGGCCGCCTCAAGCTGGAGGGCCTCGAACTGGCCCTCACCGGCCTGGACGACCCGCACATCAAGCGGGACCGCTACGACGAGGTCGCCGGCGGCCCCGAGGAGGCCGACTTCTCCCTGGCCCTGGTCCACGCCCCCTACCTCCGGGTGCTGGACGCCTTCGCCGCCGACCGGTACCCCCTGATCCTCGCCGGCCACACCCACGGCGGCCAGCTCCGCGTCCCCTTCCGGGGCGCCCTGGTCACCAACTGCGACCTCGACACCGACCGAGCCCGAGGCCTGTCCGGCCACCGAGCCGCCGGTCACGAGTCCGCCCTCTACGTCTCCGCTGGTTGCGGCACCAACAGGTACACCCCCTTCCGGTTCGCCTGCCCCCCCGAGGCCAACCTCCTCACCCTCACCCCCCGGGCCTGACCCACCCCGACCCCGGCCCGGGCACCCACCCCGGGGAATCGGATTTCTCCTGCCAAGGGCAGTGGGCTACAGTGTTCCTCGTTGCATCGGGGTGTGGCGCAGCTTGGCAGCGCGCTTCGTTCGGGACGAAGAGGTCGTGGGTTCAAATCCCGCCACCCCGACAGATGAAACACCAGGTCAAAGGCCTGATCCTCCCTGAGGATCGGGCCTTTCCTGTGTCCCCGGACCTCTCGTGGGAGCCGTTTGGGAGCCAACTCCAGAATCCGGCTCCCTGCAACGGCCGAAACACCCCGTGTCCGTGCGCCGTGATACTGCTGATCTGCTGACGTTGTCGATCTCGTGCGGGATACTTCGAGGGGTTCCGAACATGACGATCATGGACCGAACTGGGGGAAGCCGTGGCGGGCGGGAACGATCCCTACGCGCGTGAGCTCGCGCGGCAGGCCAGGGAGCGGGAGAGGGCCAAGAAGGCCGCTGAGGCGGAGGCCAAGCGGAAGGCCCGCGAGGAGAAGCTCGCCTACGAAGCGGCCCGCGCCCAGGAAGCCGTCGACCGCACCAGTGTGGTCGAGAATGACGTCGAGCAGCTCTCCGGTCTACTGCGAGCAGCAGTAACAACGGGCGCCCCGCTCACGTTTGACCGGCTGAGGCAGGCGTTCACCCCCTCCGTGTTCGTGCCGCCGAAGGGGCGTGCCAAATCCGCTCCGTTGCCTCGTCGGGAGGAGTATGAGCCGGAGGCGCCTCGAGGGCTCCTTGGTGCGCTGGGATTCGGGCGGCGGCAGTACGAGCTGGAGGTCGAGGCGGCCAGTAAGCGGTTCGACAGGGCGCTCCGGGATCACGCACGCGAGGAGGAGGCGCGCGGCGAGCAGCTGAAGAAGGCCCGCGCGCTTCACGACAAGCGGAACCAGGAACAGGCCACCTGGGTTGAGACCTGGAACGCCCAGCTCGAAGCCCGGCTGAGTGCCTACCGCGATCGAGATGTTGACGCGGTCGAGTGGTTCGCCGACCAGGTCCTGGCAGCTGCCGAATACCCGCACGGTTTCCCGAAGAACCATCAGGTCGCGTACCAGGCAGACACCGGTGACCTCCTGGTACAGATCGACCTGCCCCTGGAACAAGTGGTCCCGACAGCGCGGGCGTACCGGTACGTGAAGTCACGTGATGAGCTCACGCCCGTCCCTCGTCCGGAGAAGGAACGCAAGGATCTCTACTCGTCGGTGCTGGCACAGACCGCCTTGCGCACAGTGCACGAGATTCTTGCAGCCGACACCGAGCGCGTGATCAAGTCCGTCGCCCTGAATGGGCACGTGGCCACCATCGACCGCGCTACCGGGCGTGACGTCCACCCCTGCTTGATCACCCTTCAGGCTGACCGGGAGGAGTTCGGCCACCTGGTTCTGACCCAGGTGGATCCGCGTGCCTGCCTAAAACGATTGCGGTCCTTGATTTCGCCCAACCCGTACGAACTCGAACCGGTGCGTCCCCTGGTTACCTTCGACCTCTCCAAGTTCCGCCTCATGGACAGCCTGGACGTAGTGGCGGGCCTGGACAGCCGGCCGGTGCTGATGGACCTGACACCTACGGAGTTCGAGCATCTGATCCGGCAGCTCTTCGAGGCCATCGGATTGGACAGCGTGAACACCCAGCCGTCGAAAGACGAGGGCGTAGACGCGATTGCCATGAACACCGACCCGGTCATGAGGGGGCTCTGCGTGATCCAGGCCAAACGCACCAAGAACGTGGTGCCGTTCGAGACGGTCTCCGCGCTCGCCGGCGTAGTGGAACACAAGCGTGCCGCCAAGGGCATCCTTGTGACGACCTCCTGGTTCGGCCGAGCTAGTGAGGCATTCGCCAGTGAGCACGGACGACTGGAACTCCTCGACGGAGCAAACCTGGTGCACCTGTTCAAGGAGCACATGAACCTGGACGTCATTCCCGGGCCAGTGCCACCGAAGCGCCGCCCGCAGTAACCCTCGCCCTACGTACAGAGCGCGAGGGCTTCGCGCTACTTGCGGAGTACAGCCCGCATGTGGAGAAGCCCGTTCAGCACGGACGCCGACGAACGCGACATCGTGAGCAGGTGTCTCTGGCCGCCTCCTCTTGCCTGGCCAAGCCGAGCACGAGGCGCTCGCGTGTGCCGGCGATGACGCGGGTACAACCGCCCTGCGCCAACCACCAGCCGAACTGGCGCACCAGCAGTTACACCGGCTCGGGCGACAACAACTGCGTCGAGGTCGCCGACAACCTCCCGCAGATCATGATCCGCGACACCAAGTACCACGACACCGGCCCCATACTCACCATCCCACCAGCCAGCTGGCAGCAGTTCACTTCGGCGGTAGTGGACGCCCGACTCGGAGAGTGAAGGATCGAGCGCATCTCCGTTTGAAGGGGCTCAACATACCCCTCGCGCTCACGACCGTTCACACGGCCAGCGCGGCCTTTCAGGCCGGTTTGGCCTGAATCGACCTCTTGTCGCCACTGAGCCTTTTCCAACCTGGTTTTGGCGTACGGCCGTTGGCCTGACAACGGGGTGAAGCCCTGGTAGATCGGTTTTCGACCAAGAGAACCGTCTCCACCACAGGCTTCACGTGCTTGTCTACCCGTCCGGGCTGGACGTGTCCAGCTCCGCCCTCCGCTTCCTCACGCAGCACCTGCGGCACCACCGCCGCGCGATCGGCTCCCGGTGGCGGCGCCTGAGCGCCAGCCGTCAGGGCCCTGCTCACCCTCGCCCATCTACGGATGGGCCACACCTACGCCCAGCTCGCCGCCGGATTCGGCATCGGCACCACGCCCGCCCGCCGTCACGTCACGTCATGTCACGTCACCGAGGCTGCCGAGCTTCTGGCCGTTCTACTCCGGCAAACACAAGCGGCACGCGATGAACGTGCAGATCCTCGCCGACCCCTTCGGCTGGCTGCGGTGAGCCTCACCAGCCCTGCCCAGCGCCGTCCACGACATCCGCGAACACGGCATCATCAAGGCAGACATCCCGTGCTGAGCCGACAAGGGATACCGAGGCGCCGGCGGCACCCCGCACTGGGAACGATGGGAGAACCTCTCCGCAGGCCAGCAGGCGGTCGACCGGCCCCACGCGAAGATCCGGGCCCTCGTCGAACAGGTCGTCGCCGCTCTCAGGACCTGGCGACTCCTCCGCAAACTGCGGTGCTCGACCACCCGCATCACCAGCCTCGTCCAAGCCTTCCTCACCCTGTACCTGACCAGCTCAGGGTGAGGATGGAAAAGGCTCAGTCTGGCCGGATAACGTCAGCCCATGGACCAGCTCAAGACCCCTGGATGCCAGCGACTGGGCGGTTGTCGTTGCTGTTATCGCTGCCGTCATCAGCGCCTGGCAGGCGCACATCGCCCGCAGATCAGCGGCCCAACAACTCGCCCTGGCAGAACGCATCCACCGGGAGCAAAACGAGCCGTACGTCATCGTCGACATCCAACCCGAGCTCAGCAGCGGCGGAATCCTGCTCATCATCGAGAACGTCGGCCCGACCATTGCCCGCAACGTCCGCATCTCCTGTGACCCTCCACTGGAGTCGGGCTGGACCCCTGAGGAAGGACAGCCCGACCTGACGCGGGTCATTCAGGAAGTGCTGGCCCGGACTATGCCCATGCTGCCGCCAGGGCGACGCCTCACCTTCCTTCTGGACAACCAGAAGAGATTTCAGAACATCAGCCTGCCTCGCGTGTACACCTTCACGGTGAACGCCGATGGCCCTGCCGGGACCGTGGAGACGATGGAGTACACCGTCGACCTCGACGCGATGGCATGGGTCTTGCTGGAGACCCGACCCACGAGCAGTTGGAGGTGAAGCTGGCAGGCATCGAGCGGGCGGTACGTGGCCTCTCTACAGGTGGCGCTGCGCTGTCACCAACCGGCGTGCGCTCCCCACGGATGGGGCGGCAGCGGCCGAGTCTCGCTGGCGAAGAGTGAGAACGGGCCTGCTTGCCTAAAGGTGAGAGATGTGCAGCCCGAGCTTGAGAGGCGGCAGCGTTTCCCAGGTCGGTGCAGGGATCGCAAGGTGCTTCGCCGCTTTGGCTGCTGTGAGCCGAACGATGGCACTGAAGAAGCCGAGGCAGTCGATCGTGTCGGTGAGTCTTAGAGCGGGCGCGGCCTTGGCCCGGGCTGAAGACCTGGGATCGCGTACGGCTGTCAGGATCGGCAGTGAATGGATCGTCGTGTGACCGTGCGCGATGTCATGCCGAACTCGGAGCCACTGCTTGATCACCTCATCCACATGCTTGGGCTGTACGGTCACTGACTGGTTTCCTCGACCGCCAGCCTGGACCCAGGTCCAGCTGGGGCGCGGGTCGAAGTCGACACGCTTGAGCAAGGCCCGCGACTTTTCCGCGTCAGGCGTGGAGAACTTCTCCAGTGCTGAATTGAAGTCTCGCTGCCACTGATCCATGGCATCCGTAAGGAGCCGTGCCCCCGCTACTTTGCCCAGTTCAACCAGGGCCTCGTCGCGCAGGGCCTGCGCAACGTCCTGTACAAAGGCCTGCCAGGCCGCGACGGTAAGGACGATCGTCCCGCGGCTTATTGAGGTCTCGGTCGTCCTGCGCCCCACACCACCGTTACCCGCCGATCGGTGGACCAGTATCAAGTTATCGCAGTGCTCAATGGCACGCACGTGGTTGTCGACCGCATCCTGAATGTCCAACCGGCACCTCAACGTTGGCGAGAGTGGAAGTGACAGGATTATCACCCAGGCTCAGCAAGTTGGACTCGATCTACTGAGCCTTTTCCAGGGTCTGATGCAGGTTCGGGTGACAGGTTGAGTCACGCGGCCTGGAGGGCCGGTGTGGTCATGACGGTCTCGTATTCGACGAGTGTGAGCTGGCCGAGGGCGGCTTGTCTGCGGCGTCGGTGGTAGGTCCGTTCGATCCAGGTCACGCCCGGATCGTGGTTCCTGGCGACTCGCACGACGTCCTGGCGGAACTTTTCCGGATAAGGCTTGGGCACAGCGACATCCTTCCCACCCGCCCCACAGGGCAAGCCAGTTCAGACGTCACCCGATCGTGCGGCAGACCCTAGTGAACCGGACCACGACCCTCGTGCCAGACCCCAAAACGCACCGCCGAAGCCAGCGCGAGAGTTGATCGGTGTAATGAGGGACGAGTCAGGAGCGTGCTGAAAATGGGGCAGCAGCAAATCCCGTACGCATCGGGGGGATCGCTCCTCGGTGATCGAGGCTGACGACCCAGGCGTACAGAGCGTCTGGGAAGTATCGGTCTTCCAGGGCGGAGGCAAGAGGTGTTCCGGCCAGACCTTCAAGTGTACGGAGTACCTCGGGGAAATCTGACCGGCGCAATCTTACGGCTGTGCGTGTGGCCGCCTCGGCCTTCCCGCGCCGCACCTGGTCATGCCATCGGACGAGTCCGGAGATGAACATATCGCACGCGTCCGCACGTCCTTTCCGTAGCTCATCGCGGTTTAGCCCAAAAACCTTGATGCTGTGTTGTCCTTTAGCCGTGCGCCATTTCAGCTCTCCTGTTTTCGGCAGCAACTTCAGATGGTCCGCTGGGTCGTCCACGGTTGGGTCGATCAGCATACAGGCGCCGGTTTCGGGGTCGCAGGGGAAGAGGTCGCGCTTCTCATTGCTGTTGCAGTGGGAGCAGGCCAGCAGGTGGTTGTCCCAGCAGAAGGTGCGCAGCGGGGTGCGAGTCTTCGGCTCGAAGTGGTCGATGTCGGTGCCCCGGCTGTCCAGGCAGTACATGCAGCGGATGCGGCCGGGTGCCATCTGCTCGAGCAGACCTTTGATGTGTCTTCGGGCAGGCTTCGCGGCCTTCCACTGTTCGCAGGCGGCATTGCTGGTGGCTCCGGCCTCCCGGACCTTCTCTGTACGGAAGTCGCACAACTTGGTCATGGTGTCCGTGGCAGGCAGCCGCTGTACAGGGATCACTCCTCACCCGCCAGGTGTGCCGCCATCTCATAGACCCGTGCGGTACGGGAACTCGTCAGCTCGGCCGCCAGCTTCTTGTACTCCGCGACCTCGCTGTCGCTCGCTTCGCCGTCGAAGACCTTCTCTTCCAGGTGCACGAGCAGCCTTCGCAGCTTGTCCGCGCGCTCGGAGTACGGAGTCTCCAGGCCGAAGAGCTCGGAGAGCACGGCGTCCTCGCCGCTTCCGTACACGATGCGCTGGTACAGATCCGGCGCCACGACCTCCGGCGCTCGCTGCTCCTCCGGTCCCGACAGCCGGATCAGTCCGCCCGGGTCGGCGGCCTGGCAGATGTACGGGCTATGGCTGGTCACGATGAACTGGATCCTCGGGAAGTGACTCTTCAGCCAGTCACCGATCCGCCGCTGCCAAGTGACGTGCAGATGCGCGTCCACCTCATCGACGATGACCACACCTGGCATCCGTACGAGTGGATGGCCAGCGTCGTCAGTTCCGGCATCGAGGGTCCCATAAGTGGTCTGGAGTTGTCGGACCAGATCAAGGACCAGTGCCACGACAGTACGGAAGCCGTCGCTCATCTCCCGCAGTGGATAAGCCCGGTCCAGTGCGTCGACCGGGGCCACCCATAGACCTTCGGACGACACCCGCAGTGCCCGATAGCCGTCAGGCAGCAGGCCATCGGAGAGCAATTCCTTGACGATATCCAGGAGCTCGGTGGCTTCCTCGCGGCCTTCCAGGCTGCGCAGCCGCAGCTCCTTGAGCCAGCTGACGCCCTCGGCAAGCGAAGCATCCTCGTGGAAGAGCGAGGCCATCCGCCCGGCAGGCCCCGGCGATACCATCATGCGTTGGGCTTGCCCACTGCCGCCCGCTAGGCGCCGGAACGGGCCGTATGCGGCGCAGAACCAGCCCTGTGGATGGTCGGACCAAGGGCCGCGGGCGGATGGTGAAGGGGAACCGTAGCGGACGTCGTCGAACGGTGACAGTGAAGGCTGCACGGGGCTGTCGAAGGGGTTGCCGGACGGGACGTCACCGCAGTCCGGCAGCTTCCAGTGCAGACCGAGCATCATGAGGCCATCCGGTCCTGGACCGCGACCGGTGAGTTGGTCGACCGTGTAGTCGGGCGAGACGGCTACTCGGGACCAGGCGGCCGTCTCGCCAGTAGTGATCCAGCTGCTGAAATCTTGAGAGAGAGTGCGGGCCACATGAGGGCCCGCGAGTGCGAGGGCCAGGGCGCGCAGGACCGTGGACTTTCCGGAGCCGTTACGTCCCGCGATCACTGTCCAGCTGCCGCCATCCTCGGGCTGGGGCAGCGCGAGCGCCTCCACCGCACGGGCCCCGGTAAAGCCCCGGATGTTGGAGAGGCCGAACTCTGTGACGTACACCCCGCCCCCCGGTCGATCATCTGGGTTCCCCGTGCGGGGATGGCGGGATCAGCCTCTCACGGTGTACTGAGCAGGGGGAGGGGTGAAGAGTTGATCAGACGAATGCCATGGCGCAGGAGGCGAGAGCGCTGTCCACGCGGGTGTCGGTGAGGATGAGCGCAGCGCTGACCTGCCTGCGCTCGCTCGCACTCCGGTGTTGCCCGGCCGCTAGGCCAGATCGTCCGCGATGACCTCAGTCTGCTTCAGGACACGTTCGACCGCGCCCGGCTCCTCGTCCGGCGGGTAACCGAAGTAGTTGAGCAGTAGCTTGACTTTGGCGCGGATCCGGTCCTGAGCCTGGCTCTTGATCCGCCAGTCGATGGTGACGTCTACGGCGACTTGTTCATACAGCTTGCGTGCGATCTTGGACAGGACGTCCTGTCCCATCTCCAGGGCGGACGGGTTGGCGGCGATGGCGTCGTAGAAAGCCATCTCGTGTTCGGTAAGGCCAAGTTCGGCGGCGCGCTCGCGAGAGGCGGACAGCGTCCGGGCGAGGTCGACGAGGAGGTCCGCGACCTCAGCGGAGGTGATGAGACCGTTGTGGTACCGATTCATCACCGACTTCATCTTCTCGGTGAACTCCTTCTGCCTGACGATGTTACTGGGGTGAGCCTCCTGGATCTCCTTGGCGATCGCTTCGCGGAGCGCCTTGAGCGCCAGGTTGGGGTGGCGGCTTTCCTTGAGTTGCCGTACGAAGCCTTCGTCGAGGTGGGAGAGGTCGGGCTTGGTGAGACCGGCGGCGTCGTAGATGTCCACGACGCCGTCGGCGGCCACCGTCTCAGCGTTTAGCTGCTCGATCATTCTGCGCACGTCGGCCTCGGTGGCAAGCCCGAGCTCCTGGCGGTGCTCGGCGGCGTGCTTGCGGCGTGAGGTGCGCACGGCCGCGAAGAAGTGGATGTCCGGGAGGAGGTCCTGGACGTCGGGGTGGGTGGAGCAGAGTGAGAACGCCTGGGAGAGCAGTCGTGAGAAGTGTCCGAAACGCTGGCTCCTAGTGGGCTGCCCAGGTTCCAGGCTGGGCTCCGCCGTCTCCAGGAGTTCGAGGACGTCCGCCAGCGCGTCACGGAAGCCGGTTGCCACCATCGTGCGCCGCCAGGGGCAGGCGTTCAGAACCTCGGACACCTTGCGGTGCATCTCGTGAACCGACTTCACGGCCTCCGAGATGTCCGCGCCAATTGTCTCGCGCTCCTGGTCCTCCTCGGAGTACTCGGCCAGCGCGTACTTGAGTTCCTTGGCCACGCCCAGGAAGTCCACGACCAGGCCGGATGGCTTCTCATCCCAGGTGCGGTTGACGCGCGCGATGGCCTGCATGAGGGCGGCGCCGCGCATTCGGCGGTCCAGGTACATGGTGTGCAGGGGCGGGGCGTCGAAGCCGGTCAGCCACAGGGACTGGACGATGATCAGCTCCAGCTCGTTATCGGCGTCGCCGACACGCTTCTGGATCTTTTTCAGCTGGTCGGGGGTACGGACGAAGTCCGCGATGTCGTCCGCGTCCCGCCCCGGGTTACCGGTGAAGACCACGCGGATCTTGCCGGTGTCGTCCGGGTAGAGACCGGAGTCCGGGTCTGGAGTGCCCGTCCACGCACGTCGGCGCTCGGCGAGGGCGCGGAAGAGCCGAGCGGCGTTGCGGCGCGAGGAACAGACGATCATTGCCTTGCCGGCCCGGCCGGTCAGTTTGGTCATTTCCCGGCGTCTGGTGTCCCAGTGGCCGAGGATCGTGTCGGCCATAGCTCCGATGCGTTCAGGGGCACCGATCAGGTCCTCGAACCGGGCGAAATGCGTCTGGGCCCGCGCCTTCTCCTCCTCGCTCAGACCCTCCACGAGGCCCTCGGCTCTGGCATTGAGCTCGTCCAGGTCAACGCCGTCGGGCAGGGCGACCTTGTGCAGGATCGGCTCGTAGAAGACAGGCACGGTGGCGCCGTCGTCGACGGCCTGGGTCAGGTCGTACGTGTGGATCGTCGGGCCGAAGACCTGACGGGTGGACCCGGTCTGGTTGTCGATGGGAGTGCCGGTGAAGGCGATGAAGGTGGCCCCGGGGAGTGCGTCCCGGAGGTTGCGTGCGAAGCCGTCCTCCAGGTCATAGTGGCTTCGGTGCGCTTCGTCGACGATGACGACGAGGTCGCGGCGGTCGGTGATCAGGGCATGCCGGGCACCTGCGTCCCGTTCAGCCTTGCTCAGCCGGAACTTCTGCAGGGTGCTGAAGATGATGCCGCCGCCCGACTCGCGGCGGGTGAGAAGTTCGCGCAGCTGGGAAGCTGTGGTGGCCTTCGTCGGGGTGCCGCCGATCATCGCCAGGCTCTTGCTCTTCACGAAGGTGTCGAAGAGCTGGGTGTCCAGGTCGATGCGGTCGGTAAGGAGCAGGATGGTGGGGTTGGGGAGCTCGGGGATCTGGGCGGTGAGACCGGTGTAGAAGAGCATCTCCTCGCTCTTGCCGGCGCCTTGGGTGTGCCAGACGACACCGGCTCTGCCGTCCGTGGCCACCGCGGAGGCGGTGGCGGCGATCGCCTGGCGGACGGCGACGTACTGGTGGACCTTGGCGAGCTTCACAGTGTCGGGTTCGCCGCCGGTTCCTTCAGCGGAGTACGAGAGGAAGTTGCCGACCAGGTCGAGGAAACGGTCGGGCTCGAGCGCGCCGTGAATCATGCGGTCGAGGGCGCGGTCATCCTGCCGTTCGTGCGAGCGGAGCAGGGTTCCGTCTTCCTCGGCATGCCAAGGGGCCATGTGCTGCCACGGCGTGAAGGGAGTTCCGAGGCGAGCGGATATGCCATCGCTGGCGAGGGCGAGGAGGACGGTGCGGAAGATGCCGTCGGGTTTGAGTTCGCGCCGGTAGTTCTGGATCTGTTCGAAGGCGGCGCGGGAGTCATCTGGGCCGCTCGCCTTCTTGAGCTCGATGGCAGCTAGGGGAAGCCCGTTGACGTACAGAACAATGTCGAAGATTAAGGTGCGATCACGGATGCCCTTGACCCGGACCTGGTTCGCTGCGATGAGATCGTTGCCGTGGGGGTTTGCGAAGTCGATGGGGCGGACGGTGAGGTGCCGCTCATCCTGGGAGCCTGGTGACGTGTAGGACACCTTCACACCGGCTTTGAGTCGCTGATAAAAGGCCCAGTTCAGCCGCACCTCGTTCGCCGGAAACTTGGCCAGCAACTTCTCGATCGCGTCCTCGACGGCGATCGAGGGCAGCGATGGATAGCGGGTGGCGATGGCCGTCCGCAGCCTTGGATAGAGGACGAGGTCATCCCACCCCTGCCTCTGGCCGTCACGCGGTCGGAGAGCGGCACCCGGGATGTATCGCCAGCCGCGCTCGCCGAGCTCATCGAGCGCGTAAAACTCCCACTCCTGCTCGGACATGGGACGATCGGCGACCCCGTCCGTCCCCCCGTCGCTGGTCATGTGGCGTCCTCCACCATGCGTTCGGCGACCTTGACACGGATCTTTCCAGCGACGAGCTGGGGGAGCAAGGTGTCACGGAGCTCGGCGAGTGTGCGGTTCTCTTCCTTGGCGTGAACCGAAATAGCCAGGAGTTCGCGGGAGTGGTAATTGAAGCGACGCATATTCTCTGGGCCTGGAATTCGAGTTCGTAGTGCCAGGGCGTGGTTTCTGTTCACTCCGGGAACGGCAGAATCCCCGAGTAGCGACTTGAGCCCTGCGGCATCAAGGATGAAGTACAATGCATCCGCACTGATATCTGGATTGGTTGCACATGCATAATATGCAGTATCGATAATCCAGCCGCCTTCCGGCATCCATGACACGTGGCCGGCGTTTGCGCCCTTACGGCCAACGACTGGGCATGGTTTTTCGATCAGTGAGGCGTTGTGCCAACCCACTTGTCCAGTGCAGCCGAATACGGGAACGGCGCCTGCGTGGCGTTTCGGCTCAGGGAGCGATTTTCCGTAGACGAGGATGGCAAAGTCGCCAACCCTGGCTTCTTCATGTTCGGCTTGCGTGGAGTTCTTAAGTAGAGTCCGACCGAGCTCGATCGAATTGGTGGCGAGCTTCTCGTTGGCCGAGAGCTTGTCATCCAGGGCACCGAGGACTTCAGCGATGGCCCGCTGTGTTGCGTGAGATGGAATGCGGACCGGAACGTCCTTGATGTAGTTCCGGTTGAGCATGGGCTGCACTCCCCCCGAGTTATAGGGGGTGAAGTCGAAATACTTGAGGAAGTAATAAACGAAACCGGGGTCATTTCCGTAAAAATCGGTTACAAAAAGTGTCGTGTTCAGAGGCCAGAAGGACTCACGTACGCGAGTTACAACACCCATCGCGCCGGCACGGCCGATGGTGATACCGCCGCCTCTTACCATCGCTTGGTTGTGTCGGCCGATGATGCCCGATGCTCCTACTACGGGGACTGGCCCAGGGGATCGCTGATCACTCGACAAGTCGAAACCACGTTGCAGCGCAACTACCTTCCCGAGCGGGACTGTCCGCCAGTCGGCGCTCATTCGATCCTCCCCAACTGCTCCTCCACGACCTTGGCGAGGCGCTCCGACTCGGCGAACTGCTCCCGCAGCAGCGTCGTCAGGCGCTCGATCTTGGCCTCGATCGGTTCTGTTTCAGGGTCCTCGGCGGCCTCCACGGCGCCTACGTAGCGACCCGGCGTGAGCACGAAGTCGTGCTCACGCAACTCGTCAAGGGCGACGCTGCGGCAGAAGCCCGGCAGATCGACGTACTCGGTCTTCTGATCGGCACCCCGCCAGGACCGGAACGTTCCGGTGATCCGCTCCAGTTCTTCCGCGCTCAGGTCTCGCATCGTGCGCGTCTTCATATAGCCGAGCTCGCGCGCGTCGATGAACAGGATCTGTCCCTTCCGCTCCGGTGAGATCCACGGCTCCTGACCACGCCGCTTACCCTTGCTCTCCGCGAGAAACCACAGACATGCTGGGATCTGCGTCGAGCGGAACAGCTGTCCCGGCAGCGCCACCATGCAGGCGACCAGGTCGTCCTCCACCATCGCCCGCCGGATATCGCCCTCCCCACCCGACTTGCTGCTCATTGCCCCGTTGGCCAGGACGATTCCGGCCCGTCCGCCCACCGCGAGCTTGCTGACCATGTGCTGGATCCACGCGAAGTTTGCGTTGCCGACCGGCGGAGCCCCGTACTTCCAGCGGTCGTCCATTCCGAGCCGCTCGCCACCCCAGTCGGAGATATTGAACGGTGGGTTGGCGAGGACTACATCGGCCTTCACGTCGCCATGCTGGTCGTTATGGAAGGAGTCGGCCGGCTCCTCACCCAGATTCACCTCTATTCCGTGGATGGCAAGGTTCATCTTGGCGAGCCGCCAGGTGGTCTGGTTCCGCTCCTGGCCGAAGACCGAGACGTTGAAGCGGTTGCCCTCATGCAGTTCCACGAACTTCTCGCACTGCACGAACATGCCGCCCGAACCGCACGCCGGGTCGAGTACCCGCTCGCGCTCCTTCGGCTCCAGCATCGCCACCAACAGCTGCACCACCGACGGCGGCGTGTAGTACTCGCCGCCCTTGCGCCCCTCGGCGAGTGCGAACTGTTCCAAGAAGTACTCGTACACCTCCCCCATAAGGTCGCGCGCCCCGGCCCGCTTGCCGTCCAGCGCGATCTGCGACTGGAAGGTCAATTGGTCGAGTAGCTTCACAAGCTCGGCCAGGGTGGTCTCGTCGACCCGGCCGCTGTTGTAGATCTTCGGAAGGGTCTCCTTCAGCGGCAGGTTGAACTTCTCGATGGTCTTCATGGCTGAGTCGATGACCTCACCGACGCTCGGCCCGTCCGTGCTGACCTTGGCCCGCTTGAGAACCTCTCCCCACCTGGCGGTCGGCGGAACGTAGAAGATCCCCGATCCGGTGTACTGCTTCGGGTCCTCCACCGTCTTGAGGATCAGTTTCTCCGAGGCCCCGCCCTCCAGCCCCATCTCGGCGAGCAGGCTGCCGCCGCGCAACGCCTTCTCCAGTTGCTCCCGCTTCTCCTCCATAGCGTCCGAGACGTACTTGAGGAATACCAGGCCCAGGACGAAGTGCTTGTACTCAGCTGCATCCAGGCTGCCGCGTAGCTTGTCGGCGGACTTCCAGAGGATGGACTTCATGTCCTCCGGCTTGGCTTGCTTCTTCTTGCGGGGCGGCACGGGAGCTCGTCTCTTCTCGCAGCGGGCACTGACGGGAGTGTGTCGCAGTCCAGTCTTATACAGATTCACCTCACGTACCGTCGCGTCAGCGCAACTCTCAGGCCACGATCTGTCTGCCAGGCCCTTCAAGGGCCGTGCACCTCCTCGCGGTGTCGTTCCGCCTCGTCCAAGGAACGCCGACTGGGCCCTCTCCGCAGGTGGTAGGCGAGCCGATGCCGCCAGCGGATGTCGGTGGTCGATGATCCCAGGCCTGAGTCGACACCGATCAAGGTCATCTCGCCCGGCGGCGTACGAGGCGCCGGCTTCGCGGGCCGCGGTGCTGGGAGGGCAGGTCGATCGGGACGTCATGGAGCCGGGCGGTCGCGGCGCCAGAAGGTGGGGAGCCACCAGCAGAGCACTGAGCGGTCGTCGGGCCACGGGGCACGGTCCTTGGCCTCCCGTTGCTCGAAGATGTCGCGCGTCAGGTCGATCGGGCGCAAGCCGGACCGAGGGGCTCGTCCGCTGCCGAGGGCCGGATTTACTTACGCCATGGTCAGCTCTGTCATGCTGAGACCGTCAGTGCCGTCGCTGCTGGAGGAGTGCATGACCGCTCACCTCGGTCCCCTTGTCGTCAACCGTCGAAGCGGCGACGAGCCGATACGGTTGGTGGCGCGGTCGTGGGCTCCCTGGGTGACTTCTGGAGCTGGGCGTGCTCTGATCTGGCGAACAACGTCATGCGTGGCGTACTGGCCGAGTACCTCGTCGCCATGGCGCTGGGCGAAGTCGACGGTACTCGGTCCGAATGGGACTCAGTCGACATCCGGACGGCCGAGCAGTGGCGGATCGAGGTGAAGTCGGCGGCGTACTTGCAGTCGTGGGCTCAGCTGAGGCCGTCGGAGATCTCGTTCTCCATCGCGCCGGCCACGGGCTGGGATGCCCAGACAGGTTTGACATCGAACGACGTGCTTCGCCGCTCGGACGTGTACGTCTTCTGCCTGCTGCACCACGAGGAAAAGCAGAACCTTGATCCCCTCGACCTCAGCCAGTGGACCTTCTTACGTGCTGTCCACTCGAGTGCTGGACGAACGATGTCCCGGACAGAAGACAATCAGGCTCTCCAGCCTCCAGCGACTGGAGGCGGAGCGGGTTACCTTCTCCGGCCTGCGCAGGGCGGTGGCCGCATGCGCTGGTGGTAGCGGGTAGAGAACCGGGGGGCCGTCTGTACGCTGCCACGTCTTGGGAGCCGTCTGGGAGCCGACTGGCTCCCAGAGACCCTTACAGGCCACGCGAGACCGACCGGGGCCATGCCCGTAACCAGGGGGAATGTGATTCGGGCAGGTGGGATCGGGGGGCGGGCCTCGTTCGGGACGAAGAGGTCGTGGGTTCAAATCCCGCCACCCCGACAGATGAAACACCAGGTCAGGCCCCTGACTTCTGCTCATGGCCTCTCTGGCGATATTTGGCGAAGATCACGAATCCTTCGTCGTGGGCTGTCCCGCCCTCCGGGGACGGAGCAGGCGGTCCAACACCCCAACCGGGGAGCGCCCGTCCATCGCCGCGCGAACCGCCAGGGCCGCCAGCCACACCCCGTTGAGGTCGTCACAAAGCTGCCGGCGCATCAGAGACGTGACGTGCGAGTAGCGCGCGGCCACAGATCCGTCTTCGTGCCCCATCCGCTCATCCTTCAGCTTCGCGGGCGTGCCCCGCTCGTCCATCATCGCCTTGCCGGGACGGCTCCCCCGCGGGCCGCCCGGGGCGTCCGGCCGGGCCGGAACACCCCGTCGCCGGCCCCCTCCCGCGCCCGTCCCCGCTGTCTCAATCATCCCGTGGAGGGCCGAAGAGGCCAGGCTTTTGCCCTCAGCCAAAACGGACTCGGTATTTCAACCCACCGTGGGGGCGGGCGGTCGGACGCCGCGAGGTCACCGGAGGGCACCCCCGCCAACGCGTGCGGCGGGGGTGCCCTCCGGCCCCTGGCGCCGGGCGGCACGGGTCCGGGCGCCGGAGGCGAGAAGGGGCCGGCCGACACCAGCGGGTCCGGGGGATCACGTCGCCGGGGTCGGGACTGGCCGAGGGGCCGCCGTCCCGGGCGGTCAACGGCGAGCCGACTTGGGTGCTATGTCCATTCTCGCCCGTTTGTCGAACCTCCGACGTCGGTCGAACGTCCGATGTCAGGCCGGCCCTTTGGTTGTTACTTTCAGCGCCCCCCATATTCCTCGACTCTGGGAGCCGAGTTGATAACAAGAAAGAGAGTCAGTCGAGCGTTGGTCGCGGTGACCGCGATATGCGCGACACTGCTGGTCTCGCTCGGCCTCGCGCAACCGGCAACCGCCGCGCCGGCGTGGCCGGTCATCAGTAACGGTTCGACGGGCGCCGACGTCGGCGCCGCCCAGTACCTGCTCCGCAGCCACGGTCACGACATCGCCGCCGACAACCAGTTCGGGGCCGCGACCGAGAGCGCCACCGTAGCCTTCCAGAAGTCCAAGGGGTACGAGGCGGACGGCGTCATCGGCGTGGAGACCTGGCCCGGCCTGGTCGTCACCGTGCGCGAGGGCGAGAGCGGCGACGCGGTGGCCGCCGCCCAGACGGCCCTGAACAAGCACGGCTACGGACTGGCCGTGGACGGACAGTTCGGCTCGGGGACCGCCTCCGCGGTCACCAAGTTCCAGAACGACAACGGCCTGACCGCTGACGGCATCGTCGGCCCGGAGACCTGGCAGAACCTGCTCGGTCAGGGCGGCGGCGGTGGCGGCGGCAGCTACTCCCTGCCCATCGCCCGCGACGCCCTCTCCCGCGACCACTACAACGCGCCGCACCACGACTACCCGGCCCTCGACCTGCCGGTGGGCACCGGAACCCCGGTGTACGCGGTGCACTCCGGTGTGGCGAACCAGATCAACAACGACCGGTGTGGCATCGGGTACGAGGTCGTCGGCAACGACGGCGCCACGTACTACTACTGCCACTTCTCCGCCCACGGCGTCGGCTCCGGCGCCCAGGTCGACGCCGGCACCCAGCTCGGCCTGTCGGGCAACACCGGCAACTCCACCGGCCCGCACCTGCACCTTGAGGTCATCGCCGGCGGGGCCAACCGGTGCCCGCAGAACGCCATGTTGGCCATCTACGACGGCAACAGCCCGCCCGCTCCGGGTGACCTGCCGACCAGCGGCTGCATCGAGTAACGCGTCACCAGCCCAGTCCAGGGCCCCGGCAGGTCCCCACGACCTGCCGGGGCCCTGGTGTCGTACCCGCTCCCCCGGTCCTCGACGAGCCGTGAACGGCGCCCGGGCCGAGGCCCCTCCCGAGAGGCCGGGGGCTTCCGAAGAGGAGCGCGCCCCCGACAGGGCGCCCCCACAGGCGAGTTCCGCCCCCGCCCCCTTCTTCTCGGCCCCTTTCCGAGCCCCCGCGTCAGGGGCCGCGGCACCCCCGAGCGACGCCCCGGCGGGCGGACGTCGGAACCGTCACGGACCGGGGCGGCCACCGGGCGGAGCACCCCGGCACGGACACCCTTGAGCACCCTCAGGGGCACAGCCGCTCAGAGGCCCTGAAGCACCCCGGCCGCGCCCTGCGGCGGCGTGGATCAGGGCGCCACCAGGCCAGCGCGCAGGCCAGTGCTCAGGACAACGGGGTGGGACCACGCTGGGTCGGTATGCGGTGGAGCAGTTCCCACAGGGGGCGGGAGCCGGACGCCCACTCGCCCAGCAACCACCGGTCGACCAGGTGGATACGGTGCTGCCGACCCCAGGGGACTGCCTTGGAGGTGAAGCGGCCGTTGGTGAGGACCACCGCGACGTCCGCCCCGTGCACCTGTCGAGCCGTACCGTTGACCTGCTGCAACACCCCGACGCCCACCGCTGAGCCACGCTCGCCGTCACGACGGTGCTTGCACTGGATGGCCCACACCCGGCCCTGGGGGTCGGTGGCCCGTACGTCGCAGGCGTCGTCCCCGGCACCGCCCAGCCGCTCGGCCCGGCAACCGTCCCGGCGCATCAGGTCCCGTATCGCGAACTCGAACTCCCGGTGGTCCAGGCGGTCCAACTCGTGCAACCGCAGACGCAGCGCCCGTTCCCGGGCCCGCTGCCACTCGGCCTCCCGTTGCGCCCGCCGATGACGCATGAGGGCCACCGCCCCCACCAGGAGCACGGCCAGCAACGGGACCCACCAGTGGTCGAGCAGCCAGCGCAGCAACGCGAACCCGAGGACCACCAACAGCACCAGCCCGACCGGCCCTCCGACCTTCGCCAGCGCCCGGTCCTGCCGTCGGGCCGGTCGACGGGCGGGGCGCCGCCTCGGCCGGCGACTCATCCGCCCGCCCCCGGACCGTCCGCGCCCGGCCCGGGGCACCCCCTCCGTACCCTCACCAAGGAACTCACCTTCCACCGACTGTGGTTGACCTCACCCTGGGGGATGACAGCACAGCCCTCTGACAGCGGGTCAGGCGTCGGTCACCACAGGTGAGCGGTTTCGGCCAGGCGTAGGACCCCGAGGCCACCCCCGGCATCCCGTGTGACCTGGGCAACGGGCCCCTCACGCGCAGGAGTTCGGCCAATCTCGATCACGGTGCCTCCCCGCTCCCACGGGACGAGGGGCAACGCCCGGACGGAGCGTGACGAGGTACCGGTGACGGCGGGCGGCCCGGGGCGGTGACGGCTCCGGGCCACCGGCCGTCCTAGCCCTTCACCCGCTCACGGATCCACACCCCGGCCTCCTTCAACACCTCGGTGCCGCTCCACTGGTCGCCGTCGCAGGTGCCCGGCTTGAAGACGGCGCCGGAACGCTCGTCGTCGGAGTAGTTCCAGTTGGTCCAGGAGATGCCCTTCTCCGCCATCAGGTCCAGGTACCGCTGCGCGGCGTCGAAGTCGTTCTCCCCCTCGCCGGCCGCGTCCTGGGTGCCGAACTCGGTGACAAACACAGGGAGTTGGTCCGCCGCCCGGGAGAGGGCCTCCAGGTACCGCTCGTCGTGGGAGGCCGCGTAGAAGTGGAAGGTGTACATGACGTTGTCGGCGTCGACGGGGTCGTCGACCACCTCCTGCTCGTCCGCGCCCTCGGACACCCCCAGCGAGGACCAGGCGCGCGTACCGACCAAGGCGACGCCGTCCGGGTCGTGCTCCCTGATGACCGGGATGACCTCTTCCGCGTAGGACTTGATGTCCGCCCACTCGACACCGCTGGGTTCGTTGGCGATCTCGTAGAAGACGTTGGGCTGGTCCGCGTACCGGCTCGCCATGTCGGTGAAGAACCGCTTGGCCAACTCGGTGTTCTCGTTGGGGTCCCCGGGGTCCAGCTGGTGCCAGTCGATGACGGCGTACATGCCGCGTTCCACGGCCTGGTCCACCACCCGTTGCGCGATCCGGGTGAACCGTTCCGGGTCGGACTCGTACCCACCCTCCTGCACATAGGTCGAGACCCGCAGTACGTCCGCGCCCCAGTCCTGGGCCAGGGCGTCCAGCGAACCGTCGGTGAGGCACCGCTCGTACCACTGGGTGCCGTGCGAACTCATGCCCCTCAGCTGCACCGCTCTGCCCCGCTCGTTGCACAACCGCTCGCCGCAGACGGCGAGTTGGCCGTTCCGTGCCACCGCGGAGCCGGCGGGCGCCTCCACCGCTCCCCTCGACGGCGGGCCCTCGTTCGCCTGGGCACCGGCCAGGGGTTGGAGGCTCACCGCCGCGCCCAGGAGTCCGCCGAGCACGAGAACCACGGACCGTCGGGGCCCCTTGCGAGTGGGGGAAACGTACGAAGCCATGGTGCCTCCGGGGAGGGGAAGGGAGGTTGCCGGTCTGGTGGGGGAGGTGGCGTCCACCATCAGTAACCTTTCCTAACCGTCCGCCAGAGGAAAGTAAACCTTCCTAACAGACTCCTCCGTGCCCGATCACGCCCGTCTGACCCCACACCCCTCACCCTCCACCAGCGCCCCAACCCTCCTTCACCAACGGCTGGTTGACCAGGCACAACGCCTAGGTCAGCCACCCTCACCGCATCGGCCAGCACCCCGGGCCAGGGGGCGTTCGCCAGCCGCGCACGCGCACCCGGGGGGCGCTTCGCCCCGCCCTCCGCCCCTCTGGGACTACTCCACGCACCCGTGGGGGGTGTTGTTAGGCCCACCCCCAACTCGCCACATGGGGCCAGTGATCCGCCGTTCCGATCTCCGTAGCGTCTTCACCGTGGCGCAGAGGGCGCCGTACGAGAGCAGGAGGCAGAGATGTTGGCTCACGCGAACGCAAGTGCCCCCGTCAGTGCCGAAGCGCTGCGCCTGGTGGAGGTCAGCAAGGTCTACGGCGGACAGGGAGGCGGCAACGCCGACACCGCTCACCACTCGGTACGGGCCCTGGACCAGGTGAGCCTCAGCCTGCCGACCGGCAGCTTCACCGCCATCATGGGACCGTCCGGTTCCGGCAAGTCCACGCTGCTCCAGTGCGCGGCCGGTCTGGGCCGCCCGGACAGCGGCCTGGTCATGGTGGACGGCGAGGTGACGGGGCAGGGCAGCGAGACCGAGCTGCCGAGGTTCCCGAGCCAGCGGGTCGGCTTCGTCTTCCAGCAGTACAACCTGCTGCCCACGCTGACCGTGGCGCAGAACACCGTCCTGCCCCTGCAGTTGGCGGGTCAGCCGGTGAACTGGACGCGGGTCGAGGAGATCCTCACCCAGGTCGGCCTGGGTGACCGGATGGACCAGATGCCGGTGTCGCTCTCCCGTGGGGAGCGTCAACGCGTGGCGATCGCGCGGGCGTTGGTGACCGAACCCCAGGTGATCATCGCTGACGAGCCGACCGACACCCTGGACAGCCAGGGCGCCCGCGAGGTCATGGAGCTGCTGCGGGAGGCCGTGGACCTGCACGGTCGTACCGTGGTGATGGTGACCAACGACCCGGTGGCCGCCTCGTACGCGGACCAGGTGCGGTTCCTGTCGAAGGGCCGGCTGGCCGGACAGCTCCCCTCCCCCACGGTGGAGACGGTCAGCGAGTGGATGACGCGCCTCGGCGGGACCGTCCGCCCGAGCCAGCGGGCCCTGGCGGCGGTGTGACCTTCGGCCGGTAGCGGCCGGTGGCGGGGCGCCGTGGCCGTCAGGCCCGGCCCCTCGGAACCGCCCGCCCGGTGGGCGCCCCTCACCGGAGGTCGGACCGCGAGCGGTACCGCCGCTCAGACGGTCCGTGCCCGGTGTCCGGTACGCCCTCGGCGCGTCGGGGCGGCCCGCCCCGACTCCCGCGTCAGCCTGTACGACGATGCCGGATCGCCCCCGAGCGCACCTGGAGCCGTCGTGCGGAAGATGACCGAACAGCAGTGGCGGGTCTTCGCCCTGGAGGGAACCCGTACCGGGAAGGTGGCCACGACACGGAGGGACGGGCGACCCCATCTGACGCCGATCTGGTTCCTGCTGGACGAGGTGGAGGGGCGGGCCCCCGAGGTGGTGTTCACCACCTGGCACGAGTCGGTGAAGTTCCGCACCCTGCGGCGTGAGCCCCGGTTCAGCCTCTGTGTGGACGACCAGGCGCCCCCGTTCAGCTACGTGGTCCTGGAGTGTGTCGCCCGACTCGTGGACGACCAGGACGAGTTGGCCCACTGGGCCACCCGTATCGCCGGCCGGTACATGGGACCCCGGCTGGCCGAGTCCTACGGCGCGCGGAACTCGGTGCCCGGGGAGTGGCTGGTGCGCGGACGGGTGGAGAAGGTGATGGCGGTCAGCGGGGTGGCCGACGAGGGCTAGGGTGCGTCGCTCGCGTCACCGCGAGGCTCAGGTGCGGTGTCACCCCGCGCGCCGCAGCCCGTCGCGTTGTCGCTGTCGCTCTCGTTGTCGCGGTCACACTCGACGTCAGCGCGGGTGGTCCGGTCGCCGTCCAGCCCACGGCCGCCGACGCTCCGCACCGGCCTTCCCCACCGCCCCGCTCCGTCTCACGGGACCCGGGCCCGGGGCTCAGGGGTGTTCAGGGGCGCTGGAGCGCGTGCACGATCACCGGGATGTCGTCCACCCGGTCCGGGCGGAGCGGCGTGAAGCCCAGGCGTCGGGCGACGGCGGCGGAGGGCTCGTTGTCCGACCGGATCATGGACGTGACATAGGGGACCGTGAGGGTGCGCCAGCCCTGGTCGAGAAAGGCCCGGGCCGCCTCGGTGGCCAGGCCCCGGCCCCAGTGGTCGGGGTGAAGGGACCAGCCGGCCTCCACCTCGTCGAACCGTTCCCAGTACACCAGCCCACAGCGTCCGACGAAGGCGCCGTCGTCCGCCAGTTCCACGGCGTACAGCCCGTGTCCGCGTTCCTTCCACTGCCGCTCGTTGCGGCGCAGTCGGTCGGTGGCCTCCTCACGGGTGTACGGCCGTCCCACGGTGGGGCCGTACACCCGGGGGTCGTCGTGCAGGGCGAGGTAGTCCGGCAGGTCGGCCGTGGTGAGGGGCCTCAGTCGCAGGCGCGGCGTGGTGAGCGTGACGGTCATCGGCCCAGCACCACCTGGGAGGACAGCGGTGCCGGGCGGGGGGCGAGGCGGTCGGCGCGGTACTCGCGGGGGCTGACGCCCCGGACCCGTTTGAAGGCGGTGCTCAGGGCGAAGGGGCTGCCGTAGCCGACCTGGCGGGCGACGGTGGCCACCGTGGTGTCGGGGTCGGACAGCAGGTCGGCGGCGAGGGAGAGCCGCCAACCGGCGAGGTAGGTCATCGGGGGTTCTCCGATCAGTCGGCTGAAACGTCGGGACAGCGCCGCGCGGGAGACCCCGACCCGGTGGGCCAGCCCCTCCACCGTCCAGTGTGCGGAGGGGTGGCGGTGCATCAGGTCGAGGGCGGGGCCGACCACCGGATCGGCCTGGGCCTGGTACCAGCCGGGAGCGTCGGCGCCGGCCTCCGCCAGCCAGTCGCGCAGCACGCTGACCAGCAACAGGTCCAACAGCCGGTCCAGGAACAGCTGTTGGCCCGGTCGGGCGGTGACGATCTCGGCGCCCAGCAGGTCCAGCAGGGCGCGCCCCTCGGGGCCGGCGGTGCGCACCAGGGTGGGTGGTACGGCGTCCAGCAGACGTCCGGCGACGGCGCTGCGGCCCTGGTAGGTGCCGCTGAGCAGCACCGTGGAGTGGTCCTGGGGGGTGGTGCCCCAGGTGCGGACGCCCAGGTGCAGGGTCTCGGTGACGTCCTGGCCGTCCTCGGTGCGGCAGTTCTGGTCGGGGTCGATCCAGATCCGGGGTCGGGTGTCGGGGTGGTCGGCGAGGGTGTACGGCTCGGGCCCCCGGAGTACGGCGACCTGCCCGGGGCGCAGGGGGCTGGGCGGGCTCCGGTCGGGTACCACCCAGGCCTCACCCCGGGCGACGGTCACCAGGGACAGGGGCGCGCGGTCCTCGACGCGCAGCGCCCAGGGCGGGGTGAAGACCGACTTGATCAGGAAGGCCCCTCTGGCAGAGAACGTCAGGGGGCCGTCCAGCAGGGCGGAGAGTACGTCCACGGGGACGAACCTAGGCCCCGTCTGTGGACCGTGTCGGGCCGGGAGCGGGTGCGGGTGCCGTGAGGCGTCGGGTGGGGGCGCCCGTGGGGCACCGGCCCGGTGTCGTACGGCGGTTCCGGCTGTGGGTCGGGGCGGGTCGGGGGCGCCCCGGGGGGTGGTCCGACGCGGCTCCGGGGCGGGGGGCCGGCCGCTCGCGGGCGGACCGGGTCACGCCCTCGAAGGAGGCCGCCCCCCACGGGACGGCGCCCGGTGGTGCCGTCCCGTGGGGGGGAGCGGTGGGGTCAACCCGCCGCGTGGTGGGGGCGGTTGGCGGGTCGTGGGCGTGGCCCGGGGGCGGGGGGTCGGTTCTCGGGAAGCGGTTGTCGGTGGCTGGTGCCACAGTGAGAACTGTCACGCCCTGGTGTGCCCGTACGTCGGCGGGCCGTGAGCCGCTGGAGCTTCCGAGGTCGTCGCGGCCCCGGGTTTCCCGGCCTGTCACGGCTTCCGCACTCCCCGAAACCGCGAACCCCCCGAGAAGAGGTCGTCATGATCAATACCGAGTACCCCCCGGGTATGCCCTGTTGGATCGACCTGGGCTCCCCTGACCTGGACGCCGCCACCGCCTTCTACGGAGGGGTGTTCGGCTGGGAGACCCACCCCGACTCCAGCGACGACTACCGGATGATGACCAAGGCCGGCAAGGTGGTCGCCGCCCTGGGGCGGTTGACCGAGGAGGGTGCCCGGTCCGCCTGGATGGTCTACTTCCACACCGACGACGCCGAGGCCACCACGAGCCGGGTCTCCGAGCTGGGTGGGGAGGTGCGTACGCCGCCGGTGGACGGGGGCGAGGCGGGGCGGCTGGCCCAGTTCACCGATCCCCAGGGCGGGCGGTTCGCGGTGTGGCAGGGCACCCGGATGCCGGGCCTGGAGCTGGTGAACGCCCCGGGGTCGATCAACTGGACCGAGTTGATGACCACCGACACGGCCGCTGCCAGCGCGTTCTACACCGCACTGTTGGGACTGGACACCGTGGACACCGCGATGCCGGGTGATTCCTCGATGGTGTACCGGATGATGGGCCCCAAGGGCGCGGTGGAGGACGACATGTTCGGCGGCATGGTGCAGCTGTCGGCCGACGACCTTCCCGAGGGCCGGCCGTACTGGCATCCGGTGTTCTCCACCGAGGACTGCGACGCCACCCTGGCCCGGGTCCGCGAACAGGGTGGCCGGGTCACCATGGGCCCGGAGGACGCCGAGGGCGTGGGCCGGCTGGCGGTCTGCACGGACCGGGCGGGGGCCGAGTTCGTGGTGCTCAGGCCCAGCGAGATGTGAACCGAAGGCCAACCGGCCGGCCGGTACGGCGGGTTGGCGTCCCCGGCGACTCCGGCGCTGCCGGCGGTCACGCGTTCCGGGCCACCGCTTCGGTGGTCCGTCCTGTCACCGCTCGGGGGCGGGGACGGCCGCGCCCGTCCGCAGCTCCTCCTTCAGTGACCGTTGGAAGGCGGTGACCAGGGCCTGTACCAGCGCGGGCTGGATGTACTCGGTCAGTGACCGCATCCGGTCCAGCTCCTCCTCACCGGGTCCGCTGTCCACGAAGGGCTGCCACACCTGCTCGCGGAACAGGCGCTGGAGGTCGCGGGCCAGGGCGCGGGTGTGCTTGAGCACGATCTCCCGGGCGGCCAACGCGGTCTCCAGGGGGATGGGCACCTCCAGCAGCCGCAACCCCAGTTGCAGCATGGAGGAGTTGACCAGGAGGGTGCCGTCCTCCCCGCCCCGGTCGAGTACGCCCATGGCCGCGAGCCGGTCCAGGTCGTGGTCGCTGAGGGGGCGCCCGGCCTGCCGTTCCAGCTTGGACAGCCGGGTCGGCTGCGCGGTCTCCGGTACCCAACTGGCCACCAGCGCCTGGTGCAGCGCCAGGTCCTCGCTGGTGATGTCCTTGGGCAGCTGTTCCAGGTAGCGGTCGATGGCCGACAGCGACAGCCCCTGCCGTTGGAGGGCCTCGATCAGGGAGAGTCGGGCGAGGTGGTCCGGCCCGTAGTGGCCGACCCGGCGAGGGCCGATCAGCGGTGGGGGCAGGAGGCCCTTGGAGGAGTAGAAGCGCAGGGTACGTACGGTGACGCCGGCGCGGGCCGCCAGTTCGTCCACGGTGAGGTACGGGCCCTCGGCCTCCGGCTCGGGGCGCTGGGGTGGGGTCTGCGCCATCGTTGGGGCCTCGCTTCCCTGCTCGCTCGTCACCTGCACCGGTGCACCAGTATCACTGTGACAGCGGTGGGTGCGCCCCGAGGAGTCAGCCGAGGGACATGCCGGTGCGGTAGACGACACCGGCACAGGCGTTGTTCACCACGGTGCTGGCGGCGGCGGGGTCACCGGCGGCGGGGATGTGGGTGACCGAGATGGAGCCACCGGAGTCGTCCTGGGACTCGGGCTGGCCGGTGCCACCGTTGTCCGCCCCGGTGTCGCCGGGGTCGGGGGTGCTGGTGGGGCATCCGCCCTCGTCGGGCACCCAGGCGAACTTGACCACGTAGGACTGTCCGGGGCGCAGGGTCAGCGTGCTGGACGAGCGGGGCAACCCGGCGGCCTCGCTGGAGTCGGACACCCTTATCCGGCTGGCGTCGGCCTGCCCGATGGGGCTGGCGCCCACCTGGCCGGTGCCGTCGACGGTGCAGGACTCGCTGGAGACGTTCACCACCCGGAAGGTGCCGTACACCCGGCCGTTGCCGTCGGGCACGCCGGACTGGCCGGTGCCCTGGCCCAGTTGCTCGCGGCCACAACTGGGGGCCTTGGCGCCGTAGGTGCCGTTGCTGTCGCCGGTGCCGGCGTTGCCGCCCTGGGTGGGGCTGGGCTTGCCGCCGGTGTCGCCGTCCCGGCCGCCGTCGCCCTTGCCGCCGCTGTCGGAGTGCTTCGGTGGTGGGGAGCTGTCGTGGTCGCCCTTGCCGGTCTGGTCGTCGTCCTCCCGGTGGGAGGGGTCGCTGGGCGCGGCGTTGGCGGGGCGGTCGTCGGAGCCGCCGTTCATCACGCCGGCGTGCACCAGGGCCGGTACCGCGGTGCCGCACAGCAGCACGGCCGCGGCGGCGCCCACCAGGGCCTGGCGTTTGCGGGCCCGGCGGGCCGGCACGGCACGGCGTATCTGGGTGAGCGCCTCGGGGGAGGGTTCCAGTCCGCGTACCGAGTCCTGGAACATCCGCCGCAGGTCCAGTTCGGAGGGGGCGGTGTCACTGGTGGCGCTGGCGGCCCGGTCCTGGCGGGGGATGTCCGGCCCGTCGGGGTCGGGTCCGTGCTCCGGGGTCGGTGCGGGGCCGTCGGGGGAGGAGGTGTCGCCGTGCGGGGTCTCGTGCGGCTCGTCCGCCGGCCCCTTGGGGCCGTGACGCTCGTTCATTTGGTTGCCTCCATGGCGACACGGAGCGCGGCGATTCCGCGTGAACCATACGCCTTCACCGAACCGAGGGAGAGACCGAGGGTCTCGGCGACCTGAGCCTCGGTCATGTCCGCGAAGTACCGCAGTACCAGCACCTCGCGCTGGCGCCGTTGCAGGCCGCGCATGGCCCGGATCAACTCGTCGCGTTCCAGCTGCTCGTAGGCGCCCTCCTCGGCGCTGGCCATGTCGGGCATGGGCTTGTTCAGCAGCTTGAGGCCCAGGATGCGGCGGCGCAGCGCGGAGCGGGAGAGGTTGACGACCGTCTGGCGCAGGTAGGCCAGCGTCTTCTCCGGGTCGCGGACGCGTTTGCGGGCGGAGTGCACCCTGATGAACGCCTCCTGGACGACGTCCTCGCAGGAGGCGGTGTCGTCCAGGAGCAGGGCCGCGAGGCCGAGCAGGGAGCGGTAGTGGGCGCGGTAGGTCTCGGTGAGATGGTCGACGGTGGTGCCCGCCACGGGCGCCTCCTCGGTCCCCGCGCGGGACAGGAGGGGTGCCGGTCGGGTCGTCGACCAGGGAGCTATCACGGGCATACCCCCGGCACGCGCGCCGAGCACCGGGGCCCCCAGAATTCCGATTGCCTCTGCCACGCCTGTTGGACACCCGTGGGGGGCGAAGGGTTGTACGAGGGGCGTGAGTTGTCCTCGCCGCCCGGAGGTGTCGGTCCGGTCGACGGACCGTAGGGCACGTACGGCACGTACGGCGTGGTGCCGCCCAGCGAGTGCGCCGAGGACACCGCGGTCGACGGCGTGCTCCATGTCCTCATCAGTACCAGCTTCCTCAGGCCCCAGTCAGTTGCGGCGTCACAGGCCCCCCGGTCATGGAGTGGGAGACGTCACGGCCCCGGGCGCCGGTTCCCGAGTACGAGGGGCGAAATCCTCGGTGAGAGGAGGTGGGGCGGGCAAGCGCGCGGCCCGTTGTGTCCGGCTTCACCCGGGGGAGGGCGGGGTTCCGGTGGCCTCAACGGGCAGACAGCACCGCCCCGTTTCTCCTCGTGGGAGATACGGGGCGGTGTGGGGTGGGGTGGGTCAGCGGCCGGTGCCGCCGTAGACCACGGCCTCGTCGGACTCGCTGTCCAGGCCGAAGGCGGTGTGTACGGCGCGGACCGCCTCGTTGACGTCGTCCTGGCGGGTCACGACCGAGATGCGGATCTCGGAGGTGGAGATCAGCTCGATGTTGACGCCGGCGTCGGAGAGGGCCTCGAAGAAGGTGGCGGTGACTCCGGGGTTGGTCTTCATGCCGGCGCCGACCAGGGAGATCTTGGCGATCTGGTCGTCGTAGCGCATGGAGTCGAAGCCGATGCGGCTCTGCACCTTCTCCAGCGCGGCGACGGCGCGGCGGCCCTCGGACTTGGGGAGGGTGAAGGAGATGTCGGTCAGTCCGGTGGAGGCGGCGGAGACGTTCTGCACCACCATGTCGATGTTGACTTCCTGGTCGGCCACCGCGCGGAAGAGGGTGGCGGCCTCACCGGGCTTGTCCGGCACTCCCACGATCGTCACCTTGGCCTCGGACGTGTCGTGGGCGACCCCCGAGATGATCGCATGTTCCATGCGCTGTTCCCCCTGCGGTTCGTTGCTGACCCAGGTGCCCTGAAGTCCGGAGAAGGACGAGCGTACGTGGATCGGGATGTTGTATCGACGGGCGTACTCGACGCAGCGGTGCAGCAGCACCTTGGAGCCGGAGGCGGCCAGTTCCAGCATGTCCTCGAAGGAGATCCAGTCGATCTTCCTGGCCTTCTTCACGACCCTGGGGTCGGCGGTGAACACGCCGTCGACGTCGGTGTAGATCTCGCAGACGTCGGCGTTCAACGCGGCGGCCAGGGCGACGGCGGTGGTGTCCGAGCCGCCACGGCCGAGGGTGGTGATGTCCTTGCTGTCCTGCGAGACGCCCTGGAAGCCGGCGACGATGGCGATGTTGCCGTCGTCCACGGAGGTCTGGATACGGCCCGGGGTCACGTCGAGGATCCGCGCCTTGTTGTGGGCGGAGTCGGTGATCAGGCCGGCCTGGCTGCCGGTGAACGACTGTGCCTCGTGTCCCAGCGACTTGATCGCCATGGCCAGCAGGGCCATGGAGATCCGCTCTCCGGCGGTCAGCAGCATGTCGAACTCGCGGCCGGAAGCTATCGGAGATACCTCTTTGGCGAGATCGATCAGCTCGTCCGTCGTGTCACCCATCGCCGAGACCACGACAACCACCTGGTTGCCCTTCTTCTTGGCCTCGACGATCCGCTTGGCAACGCGCTTGATGCCCTCGGCATCGGCAACGGATGAGCCGCCGTACTTCTGCACGACAAGGCTCACGTGCGCTCCTCGTAACTTTTGTCTACCGGCCCCACTGTGGTGGGCCGCGCGGTCGGCTCAGTCTAGCGAGCGGAAGCGAATCGCCCCATCTGTACCAGTTGGCGAGACAGTGGCCTTCCGACCCGATCCCACGTCACGGCACGACGGAACACCCTCACCCGCCCGCGACGACACTGCCCGGTTTTGCGGCTCGCACACGGAAACGTAAGGCAGCTCACAGCGGGCCCGCGCACCGGCGGCCACCCGGCGGGCGGCCGGCCGCCCGGCGTCGACTACAGCGCCCGCTCCCATCGTTGACCCACCAACTCCGGCCCGAAATCGCGGTGCCGCTCCTGTTCGACCAGGGCGAATCCCCGGGCCTGGTAGATGCGGCGGGCGGAGCCGAGGACGTCGTTGGTCCACAGCGCGATCCGCGCGGCCCCGGTTTCTCGCGCGAACTCCAGGCAGGTGTCGACCAGCCGGCCGCCCAGTCCGGTGCCGCGCGCCGAGGGGTGCACCAGCAGGAGGCGGAGCTTGGCGGCGGGCGGCTGGACGCCGTCGGGGTCACCGGCCCCCGAGTCCTCGGCCCCGTGGTCTTCGGCCACGCACATCACGCAGCCCACCCGACGGCCGTCGACCTCGGCGATCCAGGCCCGTTCCCGGCCGGGGTCGGGGCACTGGGCGTGGTCGGCCACGATGCGGGCGACCAGGGCCTCGAAGCGGGTGGACCAGCCGTACTCGCGGGCGTACAGCTCTCCGTGGGCCCACACCATCCACCCCAGGTCACCGGGCTGGTCGGCGGGGCGGATCGACGGCCACTCCCGGGGGTGCCCCTGTGCCGGCATCGCGCTCACCTCGCCACTGAAACGACTGTGTCAGTGACCCCATGGTACGGCCCGACGCGGAGAACGGCGAGGGAACCCGAACGGGATGCGGCACCATGCCAGGGCGCACCCGCACGACCGCCGGCCGAAGGCCGACGGCGGCAGCCGAAGGAAGCGGAGCCCCCGCCCATGCCCGAACCGCCCACCTCGCCCCGTAAGGCCGAACTCCTCGACGCCGCCTACCAGTACGCCCTCACCCACGGACTCACCGGCCTCTCCCTGCGCCCCCTGGCCCAGGCCGTCGGCTCCAGCCCCCGGGTGCTGCTGTTCCTGTTCGGCAGCAAGGACGGCCTGGTGCGCGCCCTCCTCACCCGGGCCCGCGCCGAGGAGCTGGACCTGCTGGACGCGGTACGCCGGGAGGAGCCGGCCGACCTGTGCGCGACCGCCCGGCGACTGTGGCAGTGGCTGGCCGCCGCCGAGCACCGGGGGCTGCTCACCCTCTGGGTGGAGGCGTACGCGACCTCGCTGGTCGCACCCGAGGGCCCGTGGGCCGACTTCGCGCGGGAGACGGTCACCGACTGGCTGGACCTGCTGGCCGCGCACCAGCCGGCCACGGTGCGGGGGACCCCGGCCGGAGCGGCCGAGCGGAGCCGGGTGCTGGCCCTGCTGCGGGGCGCCCTGCTGGACCTGCTGGCGACCGGCGACCGGGAGCGGACCACCGCCGCCGTCCACCGGGGCCTGCCGGTCGGCGGCGACGGACACGGCTGACCGGCCCGGCTGGCCCGGCTGGACTGGCGGGACCGGTGGAGCCGACCGGTCACTGGCATGGCCGCGACCGGCCGGTGGGGCGATAGTGGAAACCCGGACTGTCCGAGTCCCGACAAGCGCCCACCCCTTGCCGCTACGCGCGTATCTCGCCTCACATCAGGGGATGGGGGACTCCTCGTGAACCCCACCCCAGTGTTAGCTTTACCCCTAATGTCCGTTTGTCTGTTTCGTCTCCCACCGACGAAACAACGCCTGCCGAGGATGAAGCCCATGACTTCCACCCCAGGAGGAGGGGTCGCCCACATCCAGCGGCCTGCCCTCCCCGGAGGGAAGCCCCAGGCCGAGAGCATCCACCGGATCCTGGGAGCGGAGGACACCGGCGCCCTGCTGCGCGCGGTGCTCCGGGACGGGCTCGCCGGAACGGACATCACCGCCGCCGCCCTCTACCTCAGCGACGACAACGGATGGCTGCGCCAGGCCGCCAGCGAGGGCACCCACCTCGAACTCCTGGACTCCTACCAGGTGATCGCCCCCGACTCGCCCCTCCCCGCCTCGGTCGCCGTCCGCGAACTGCGCACCGTCCACAGCGACGGCGCCGGCCACGGCAGCGTCGAGATCGAGCGGGACGCCCCCGCCGTCGAGTACGTGAGCGTGCCCGCCCACCTCGACGACCAGCGACTGGGCGTCGTCACCTACCACCGCGACCCGGCCGGCCCCCTCGACGAGGACACCGACGGCGTCCTCCGCGCGGTCACCGCCCTGTGCTCGCACCGGCTGGCCTACCTGCTGGCCCGCCACGAGCAACCGGCCGACGCGGGAGCGGGCCAACTCCCCCACACCGTACGGATGTTGGCCCGGCGCGACCGGGCCGCCCGGATGGAGCTGGCGATGGCCGGCACCAACCTGGGCTCCTTCGACTGGGACTTCGACTCCGGCCGCCTGGTCTGGGACGAACAGCTCAGCTGGCTGTTCGGGATTGACCCCGCCCGCTTCGACGAGCGGGTCGCCACCTTCTACACCGCCGTGCACCCGGCCGACCGCGCCGCCCTGGACGAGGCGGTACGCGACAGCCGTACCAGCGGTCGCTTCCACGCCACCTTCCGCATCATGCGCCGCGACAACGGCGAGCTGCGCTGGCTGCGTACCGAGGGCCGGGTGATGTACGACGCCGGCGGCGAGGCACAGGGCATCGTGGGCGTCAGCTACGACCGCACCCAGGAGCACCGGTTCAACCAACGCCGGCAACGGCACCGCGAGTTCGTCCTCCGGGTCACCCGGGGGTTCGCCGCCGCCCAGACCACCCAGGACGTGGTCGACACCATGGCCGAGACCGTACTGCCGGACATGGGCGGCTGGCGGCTGACGCTGTTCGTCCAGCGTCGGCGCGGCCGGGGCATGGACCTGCTGGCCGCCCGGGGGTACGAGCCCGGGCAGGTGCCCCGACTCCACCAGCTCGGCGAACTGTCCGAGACCCTGCCGCTGTTCACCACCATCCGACGGAACGGGCCGGTGTTCATCGAGTCGCGGGAACAGTACGTCCGCTGGTTCCCGGACCCGCTGATGACCCCGCTGGAGGGCGAGAACGCCTGGGTGCTGCTGCCCCTGGACACCGCCGACGGGCTGGTCGGCGCCTGCTCGATGTCGTTCCCCACCCCCCGGCCCTTCTCCCCCGTCGACCGCACCACCTTCCTGGCCATCGCCGGCATACTCGCCCAGGCCCTGGCCCGCGCCCGACTGTTCGACGCCCGCCGGCTCCAGATGACCGAGCTGCAACGGCTGATGCTGCCCCACGGGGTGCCGGAACTCCCCGGGCTGCACCTGTCCGTGCGCTACGTACCCGGCTCCGAGGAACTGGAGGTCGGCGGCGACTGGTATGACGCGCTGCGCCTCGACGACGGCCGCTCCTACGTGGTCATCGGCGACGTACAGGGCCACAACGCGCAGGCCGCCGCCGTCATGGGGCAACTGCGCACCGCCATGCGCGCCCACGCGCGGGAGGGGCAGGACATCGACGGGCTGATGCGCCGGGCCAACCAGGTGCTGTGGGAGCTGGACACCGAGGTCTTCGCCACCTGCTGCATCGTCGAACTGGACCCGGCCCGCGACCGGCTGCGCATGGTAAGGGCCGGACACCCCTACCCCCTGCTCCGTGAACCGGACGGCACCGTACGGGAGTTGCGGGGGCCCGGCGGGGTGCCGCTGGGCTGTTTCCCCGACGACGAGTACCCGGTGCTGCACGACCGACTGCCACCGGGTGCCCTGCTGTTCCTCTACACCGACGGCCTGGTGGAGCGCCCCGACCAGGCCTACGACACCTCGGTCACCGAACTCGTCGACCGCCTCGGCTCCTGGCAACAGGACCCCGAGCGGCACCAGCGGCTGGAACGGCTCTCCGACAGCATCCTGGCCCCCGCCCTGTCACCGCACCAGGAGGACGACATCGCCACCCTGCTGGTGCATCGCCCCGAGGGGTGACCGGTGCCGGGAGCCGGCCTCAGGCCCGGTTCACCTCGGCCAGACGCGCGATCAGGGTGTCGAGGGGCTGGTAGGTCATGCCCAGCAGGGCGATGTGCCGCCAGGCCAGGGTGCCGTCCGGGGCGACGAGGAACACCGAGCGGCGCAGCCCCAGGCCGGGCAGGGCCACCCCGAACTTCCGGGTGACGGTGCGGCCGGTGTCGGCGAGCAGGGGCAGCCGCAGGTCCTGGGACCGGGCGAACCCCTCGTGGCTGTCCACATCCTGTGGGCTGATCCCCCACACCTCGGCGTCCAGCTCGGCGAAGCGCTCCCACCCCGAGGAGTAGGCGCACAGTTGGCGGGTGCAGACGCTGGTGTGGTCCCCCGGGTAGAAGGCCAGCACCAGGCTGCGACCACGCTGGGCGGACAGGGTGTAGTCGGCCCGCTCGAAGGACTCGCCGTTCCAACGGCCGCCGGACAGGGTGAAGTCGGGGACGGGCGCGCCGATCTCGGGGGAGCTGGACACCTGGTTACCTCACTGGGGACGGCGTTGCGGACACGGCCCACCCGCACCTCGCGACCCGGCGGGCCCGGGGAGGGGGGCCGGCACCATCCTCCTCCCCGCCCCTCCGCCCTCCGCCACCCCCTCCGGGTTAGCGGCCCGGAAGGTGACCGATGGGCGGTCGTCGACACCGGGCGGCGGTCGGGCGGCGCGGTCGGGCGGCGCGTCCCCACGGCCTGCGAGCGGGCCCGCCCGCCTGGTTGAGTAACCGGGAGAGGTCACGCAGGATTGCCGTCATGGACCGCCCACTGCTCAACCGCCGCCTGGCCGAGTTCGGCACCACCATCTTCGCCGAGATGTCGGCCCTGGCCCTGCGCACCGGATCGATCAACCTCGGTCAGGGCTTCCCCGACACCGACGGCCCCGAGGAGGTACGCGAGGCCGCGGTGCAGGCACTGCGCGAGGGCAGGGGCAACCAGTACCCGCCGGGGCCCGGCGTCCCCGAACTACGCCGGGCCATCGCCGACCACCAGTCCCGTTTCCACGGGCTGGAGGTCGACCCCGACTCCGAGGTACTGGTCACCGCCGGCGCCACCGAGGCCATCGCCGCCACCCTGCTGGCCCTGGTCGAGCCGGGTGACGAGGTCATCGCCCTGGAGCCGTACTACGACTCGTACGCTGCCTCCATCGCCATGGCCGGCGGCCAGCGCGTACCGGTCACCCTGCGCCCCCACACCGACGACGACGGCACCCGACGGTTCGTGCTCGACCTGGACGAACTCCGCGCGGCCGTCACCGACCGCACCCGGCTGCTGCTGCTCAACAGCCCCCACAACCCGACCGGCACCGTCCTGTCCCGGGACGAGCTGACGGCCATCGCCGAACTCGCCCGCGAGCGCGACCTGTTGGTGGTCACCGACGAGGTCTACGAACACCTGGCCTTCGACGGCACCCACCTGCCCATCGCCTCGCTGCCCGGCATGTGGGAACGCACCGTCACCATCAGCTCGGCCGGCAAGACCTTCGCGTTCACCGGGTGGAAGGTCGGCTGGGTCACCGGCGCCCCCGCGTTGGTGACCGCCGTGCGGTCCGCCAAGCAGTACCTCACCTTCGTCTCGGCCGGCCCCTTCCAGTACGCGGTGGCCGAGGCGCTCGCCCTCCCCGACACGTACTACACCGGGCTGCGGGAGGACCTGCGCGCCAAGCGGGACCTGCTGACCAAGGGCCTGGTGGAAGCCGGGTTCGAGGTCTTCCACTCGGCCGGCACCTACTTCGTCACCGCCGACATCCGCCCCCTGGGCGCCACCGACGGCATCGAGTTCTGCCTCTCCCTGCCCGAACGCTGCGGAGTGGTCGCCGTACCCACCCAGGTCTTCTACGACCACCAGGAAGAGGGCTCCCCCTTCGTTCGCTTCGCCTTCAGCAAGCGCCAGGAGGTCCTGCAACAGGCCGCCGAACGCCTGCGCACCCTGGCCCGGTAGTCCTTCGGGGCCGGGGGCACTCGGCCACTACCGACCGGAGGCGGCGGGCTCCGGGATCAGTCCTCCAGCACCGCCCGGATCACATGGCGGGCGTTGCCGGCCATCGCCGGGTTGCCGTGCCGGTAGTGGGGCAGCGCGATCAGCGCCTGGGAGAGGGTCCGCGCCCGGCCCCGCCTCCAGGTCGCCTCCTCCACGTCGAGCGCCTCCCGGAAGACCTCGCGGCCCTCGGGGGGCAACAGGTTCCAGGCGGGGAACAGGTCGCAGGCCGGGTCGCCCACCCCCAGGCAGCCGAAGTCCAGCACCGCCGACAGCCGGCCGGCGGACACCAGCACATTGCCCGGCATCAGGTCGGCGTGCAGCCACACCGGTGGGCGGTCCCACTCCGGGGCCCGCAACCCGTCCTCCCACACGGCCAGTACGGCCTCGCAGTCGACGCCCTCCTCCGGGATCTCCCGCAACTCCTCCACGGCCGCCCGGGTATCCCGGTCCAGGGCGGTGAGCGGACCGCCACGGTGAGCCGTCGGGGCGTCGGGCAGGGTCAGCGCCCCCATCGCCCGGACGAACCCGGCCAGGTCACGGGCCAGTGCCCGTGGCTGGTCCAGTGCCCCCGCCTCGGGGTGCGCGCCCTCCAGCCACCGGTGCACCGACCACGGCCAGGGGTACTCCCCGCTCGGCCGGCCCTCGCCCAGCACCTCGGGGACGGGCGTGGGCAGTCGGGGCGCGAGGCGCGGCAGCCACCACTGCTCCCGCAGTACGTCGGGCGCCCCGCCCTCCCCCAGGGGCAGCCGTACCACCAGGTCGTCGCCCAGCCGGTACATCGCGTTGACGGTGCCCCCGGAGGGGAACCGTCGCACCGCCAACCCGGCCCATCCGGGGAACTGTTCGGCGACCAGTCGTCGTACGAGGTCCTCGTCCACGAGGGGTGCGGCGTCCTGCTCGGTGGCGGTCATGGCCGACAGTCGACCCCGGCGAAACGGCGGGGTCAAACCCCTATCGCGCTCCGCCACGGGGACGCCGCCCGCACGCCGGCGGGCGTACGGCGGCGGCTCCCACCGCAGGTCTCAGTCGTGTCGGATGCCCAGCGGGGCGGCGATCTCGGCGGCCATCACCGCGCCGGCCTCGGCCTCCAGGGCCTCGTCGTCGTCCTCGGCGTCGCTGTCGGTGTCCAGACCGTCCAGCTCGTGCAGGGGCGTGTCCAGACGTACGTGCGCCACCAACGACTGGAGCGCCCGCAGCGCGGCGCTGGCGGTGGGTCCCCAGTTGGAGAGGTAGGAGAACTGCCACCACCACAGGGCCTCGCTGATCCGCCCCGCGCGGTAGTGGGCCATGCCGTGCCGCAGGTCGGTGATCACGTCCGCCAGGTCGTCCGAGATACGGCAGGCCACCGGCGCCGTACGCGGCACGTAGGGGTCGAACACCTCGGAGTAGACGTCGACCGGGTCCAGCAGGGCCGCCAGTCGCTCCCGCAGCTCGTCCACGTCCGGCTCGGGGCCCACGTCCGGCTCGTACCGCTCGTCCGGCACGATGTCCTCATGCGCGCCCAGTCTGCCGCCGGCCAGCAGCAGTTGGGACACCTCCAGGAGCAGGTACGGCACCGCGCTGCTGGGCTCGTCACCCTTGGCGACCTCGGTCACCGACACGAGGAAGCTCTCGACCTGGTCGCAGATCGAGACAGCGAAGTCGTCGGGACTGTTCTTGATGGTGTTGAGCGTGGCATCAGACATCGAGCAACCTTCTCCCCTCGAAGGCACGCCCCAGCGTGACCTCGTCGGCGTACTCCAGGTCTCCCCCGACGGGGAGACCGCTGGCCAACCGCGTCACCCGCAGGCCCATGGTGGAGACCATGCGGGCCAGGTAGGTGGCCGTGGCCTCCCCCTCCAGGTTGGGGTCGGTGGCCAGGATCAGCTCGGTGACGGAACCGTCAGCGAGCCGGGCGAGCAGTTCCCTGATCCGCAGGTCGTCCGGCCCCACGCCCTCGATGGGGCTGATGGCGCCACCCAGCACGTGGTAACGCCCCCGGAACTCACGGGTGCGCTCGATCGCCACCACGTCCTTGGGTTCCTCGACCACACAGATCACCGCGGGATCGCGACGCGGGTCCAGGCACACCCGGCACCGCTCCTCCTGGGCGACGTTGCCGCACATGGAGCAGAACCGGACCCTCTCCTTGACCTCGGTCAACGCCTGCGCCAGCCGTCGTACGTCGGCCGGCTCCGCCTGGAGCACGTGGAAGGCGATGCGCTGGGCGCTCTTGGGACCGACGCCGGGCAACCTGCCCAGTTCGTCGATGAGGTCCTGAACGACGCCTTCGTACACGGCTTACTTCCCATCCTGGGACCGTCCCCGCGTCCGCGGTGACACTGTCTCGGTTCTGCGTACGGTAGTTGGCTGGCTGTCAGAAGGGGAGGCCCGGCATTCCACCCAACCCCTGGGCCAGCGGGCCCAGCTTCTCCTGCTGCAGCTCCTGCGCGGCGTTGTTGGCGTCGCGCACGGCGGCCAGCACCAGGTCAGCCAGGGTCTCGGTGTCCTCCGGGTCGACGGCCTTGGGGTCGATCACCAGACCCTTCAACTCACCGGATCCGTTGACCGTGGCCTTCACCAGTCCACCACCGGCCGACCCCTCCACCGGGGTCTCCGCCAGCTCCTGCTGGGCCGCGGCGAGGTCCTGCTGCATCTTCTGGGCCTGCTGCAACAGCTGCTGCATGTCGGGCTGACCGCCACCGAGGTTCACGGGCCACTCCTGGCTTGTCGACGTCTTGGACGGGCGTTGTGCTGTCTCCCGCACCCGAACTCCGGCGGGGTCCGGCTCGGCCGGCTCCCGCCCCCGGTTCGGCTACTCGACTGAGCCTACGTGCTGACCGCCTGGGTCGCCCTCCCCCGCGAGTGCGAGATCCGCCCCTCCCACAGGCGTAGGCGCCCCTCCCCCCGAAGAGCGTCGTTCGGGTCCCCCTGGCGAGGGTCGTCAGGACCGGACCATCGAGAGGCTCGCGCACCGTGCCACCACGGCACACGGCACGGGGGCGCCCCGGAGCGGCTCCACCCTGAGTCCGGCTTTCACGGGTGGGTCGGGTGGGCGGGGGGTCGGCTGAGGCGGCGGGACGAGCAGGGGCGAGCGTGGGGTTGAGGTTCACGCTGCCTCGAAAGCGGGAGAACGGGCCGGGTCGCTCCGGGAGTCGTCCACGTACCCCGGGGCGAGCCGAGGGGAACCTCGGGCGCAGGGCCGCCCCGAGCCCGCCGTTTCGAGCCCCTTCCGGGACCGGCACAGCGGCCCGGCCGTCACTCGTGGTGGAACTCCTCGATCACGGTGCCGCCCAGCTCGCGGATGATCAACTCGTGGCCCGCCAGGGCGGAATCCTCCAGGTCCGGGTCGTCCTCCGCCGGCTGGTCGTCCTCCCAGGGCGTCGGCGCCGGCTCCGTCTGCTGCCGCGCCTCCGGCACCGAGGGGCCGGCCGCCTGGGCGGTGGCCAGGGCCTGCCGGGCAGCCGCCGAACCACCCGAACCCCGCTCGGGCGAGGGCTCCCCGCCCCCGCTCTGGGTGGACGGTTCCGAACGGGCCGGGGGCGGGGCGGCCCCGCCGAAGCCGGAGGAGGGCGACGGTGCGGTGGGCGCTCCGCCTCCCCCGGGCGGTGGCCCCGAACCGGGGTCCACGATGGCCTCCACCTGCCACTGGACCTGGAGGGAGGAGCTGAGGGCCTCCTTCAGCACGTCGTCGCTACCACTGTTGACGAAGCTGTCCCGGGCCCCCACGGTGCTGAAGCCCAGTTGCAGGGTGGTGCCGTCGAAGCCCACCACCTGGGCGTTCTGGCTGAGCAGGATCCAGGAGAAACGTCGCCGGCCCTTGACCGCGTCCAGGATCCTCGGCCACATCTGCCGCACCTGGTGCGCGTCGCCCTGCCGCACCGTGCCCGCCGGCTGGGTCGCCGGAGGCGGGGTGGCCGGCGCGGGCTGGGCGGACGGGGGCCGGGGCTCGGTCTGGGGTGCGTGGGGGGCGCCCTCGGAAGGTCGCGCGCCCCCACCGGTCGTCTCCCCCCGCGACCCCGGCCAGGCCCCGGGCCTACGCGCCGGAGCCCCGGTGGAGCCCTCCGCCGAGCCGGCCCCCGAAGCACCCTCGCCCGTGGCGGGCGGGCCACCCGGAGGCGCGGCCCCCGGCCAGGCACCAGGACGGCGCCCCTGCCCCGACGTGGCCCCCTCCTGCGCGGGACCCGCTCCCCCCGACGGGGGAGCACCGCCCGGTACGGACTGGGGCGGGGCCCCACCGGCCTCGGGCTGAGCCGGCTCGGGACCGCTGTCGTAGGGCGGAGGCCCTGGCTCCGCCGCGCTCTCCTCGGGCGGAGGCACCGGGTCGCCCCGCTCGGGCTGGGCCTCGGGGGGATACGCCTCGGACGGCTGCGCCGGTGCACCACCCCGGGCTCCCCCGGCCAGGGCGGCCCGCGCGGCGGCCGGCCCCCCGCCGGGGGGCACCGACTCCTGCGGAGCGGTGGCGGGGTCGGCGGAAGGCGGGGGGCCTCCGGTGGGCACGGCGGCCGGCGGGGGCGCACTGGCGGGGGGTGCCCCCTGGGCGCCGGCGAAGGACGCGGCCTGCCCGGCGACGCCCCGCTCCAGTCGGTCCAGCCTGGCCTGGACGGCCCGCTCGTCGCCGTACGCGGCCGGCAACAGCACCCTCGCGCAGATCAGTTCCAGTTGCAGCCGGGGGGAGGTGGCGCCGCGCATCTCCGTCAGCCCCTGGTTGACCAGGTCGGCCGCGCGGCTCAGCTCGGCCGGGCCCATGGCCGTGGCCTGGCGCTGCATTCCCTCCACCACGTCGGCGGGGGCGTCGATCAGCCCCTTCTCCCGCGCCTCGGGCACGGCGGCCAGGATCACCAGGTCGCGCAGCCGCTCCAGCAGGTCGATGACGAACCGGCGGGGGTCGTGGCCCCCCTCGATCACCTGGTCCACCACCTCGAAGGCCGCCGCGCCGTCGCCGGCCGCGAAGGCGTCCACCACCGCGTCCAGCAACGCCCCATCGGTGTACCCCAGCAACGAGGTGGCCATGGCGTAGCTCACGCCACCCTCGTCCGCGCCGGCCAGCAACTGGTCCATCACCGACATCGAGTCCCGCACCGAACCCGCGCCGGCCCGTACCACCAGCGGCAACACCGCGTCGTCCACGGTGACCGACTCCCGCTCGCACACCTCGCGGAGGTAGTCGCGGAGCGTTCCCGGCGGCACCAGCCGGAACGGATAGTGGTGGGTACGGGAACGGATCGTCCCGATCACCTTCTCCGGCTCGGTGGTCGCGAAGATGAACTTCAGGTGCTCGGGCGGCTCCTCGACCACCTTCAACAGGGCGTTGAAGCCCGCCGAGGTGACCATGTGCGCCTCGTCGATGATGTAGATCTTGTACCGGCTGGAGGCGGGGCCGAAGAAGGCCTTCTCCCGCAACTCCCGCGCGTCGTCCACGCCTCCGTGCGAGGCCGCGTCGATCTCGATCACGTCGAGGGACCCCGGCCCGTTGCGGGCCAGGTCCGTGCAGGACATGCACTCCCCGCAGGGCGAAGGGGTCGGCCCCTGCTCGCAGTTGAGGCAGCGCGCCAGGATCCGGGCGCTGGTCGTCTTGCCGCACCCACGCGGCCCGCTGAAGAGGTACGCGTGGTTGACCCGGTTGTTCCGCAGCGCCTGCTGCAGGGGATCGGTCACGTGCTCCTGCCCGATGACCTCAGCGAAGGTCTCGGGTCGGTACCGGCGATACAAGGCGAGGGACGACACGGGTACGACGATATCGGCCTCCACCGACAACCCGCCCCAAGCACGGCAACGCCCCCCACGCACCCGCCAGAGCCAACCTACCCTTGCTGCCTTCCGGCCCTGGGGGAGTTCAGTCAGATAGCGCCGCGTGAGGGGCTGGGCCAAACCCTACCCGATGCCCCGACCGGGATACGAGTTCGCGAGCACCACCCGAAGTCTTGTATGGTCTGCGGCGGAGGATTCGCCTAGAGGCCTAGGGCGCACGCTTGGAAAGCGTGTTGGGGGCAACCCCTCACGAGTTCGAATCTCGTATCCTCCGCCATTGCCTTCACCGGGCAATACGTCGAAGGGCCCCACCTCACAGTGGGGCCCTTCGACGTTGTCCTCAGCCCTCGTTGTCCTGGTTTTTGTCCACAGCGGGTGTTTCCGGGGCCCCCAGATCGCATCAGCGATCTTCCGGGCGACGTCCTTGAGCATGGCGTCCGGTACGTGGAGGTACCGCGCCCGCATGCTTGCGGAGGTGCCCCGTTCCCACCCCATGATTTGATCAATGACGCGGTCGGGGACACCGAGCAGCATGAGCACGGTGGCAGCTGTGTGCCGGGCGTCGTGCAGCCGAGCGTTCCTAACCCCCGCCTCTTCCAGCAGTCGCTTCCAGTCGTGGTAGTCCGTGTTCGGGCTTAGTGGGCCACCCAGCGGCTTGGTGAAGACGTAGTCCGAATCGGTCCACAGGTCGCCGGCCGTCTTGCGCTCGCGCTCTTGCGTCTCGGCATGTGCACGGAGCATGGCGACCAGCGGGCCCGGCAGGGGCGCGGCGCGTCGACCCGCTCGGGACTTGGTGTTCTTGGTCTCGCGCCGGACCTGCACCTTGCCTGGGCAGTACCCCGCCTTCCGGCCGCACGGTGAGGCTTCCGGGCACCCGTGCTCGTACCGGGGTCGCAGACGGTTCCGGCGCAGTTTCAGGTACTCGTTGCCCAGGTCAACGTCAGACCAGCGCAGTCCGAGCGTCTCGCCCTGCCGCAGTCCGAGCGCCAGCGCCAGCATCCAACGGGCGCTCCGGGACCTGGAAGATGAGGGCCTCGTTGTATCCCGGAAGGGCAGCGGCGTGTACGTCCGCAACCGCACCGAGCGGCCGGCTGGTCTCCGCCCGTACGTGGAGCAGGCATTTGCCAGTACGAACGTCTCGATTGACTTCGCCGGGTTCTCCAGCGAGACCCTGCACAGCGCTCTTCAGGAGCCCATCGACAAGATCCGCGTCGGCCGGCTAACCCCGTCGAGCATCAACATCCGCATCCTGGTGCCGGACATGTCGGTGCCCCACGCCGCGCCCGTGCGACGCGAGGACGGGGCGGACGACCCGCGCCTACGCCGTCGGATGCACGACATGATGGTCAGCTTCACTCGAAGCATCACCAACTCCATCCACGAACTAAGCGTTCTCGGGCTGGCGGCGGAGACCAACGTGAGCGTGCGGGTCCACAGCGGGACGCAGCTCTTCAAGCTGTATGTGATCAACCAGGAAGACGCATTCTTCGGGTACTACCCCATCCGCCCCAACAAGGTGGTCGCAGAAGGGGAGGTCATCGAGATCTACGACCTCGTGGGGGCGGATGCCACGCTGTTCCACTACTCCGTGAACGAGGGGGAATCGTCGAGTGGGGCTCAGCAGGTCGAGCAGGCTCTCATGTGGTTCGACAACGTTTGGAACACCATCGGAAGGGACCTTGACCCTGATGGGAAGTAGCACGCTCGCCGAGATCGCCACAGCCACCAGCGGAGTCCTGTTCGACTTCGACGGGCCGATCTGCGACGTGTTCGCGGGTCGGCCCGCCCCCGGTGTCGCGCGGGAACTCTCGGAGGTCGCGGCCCGGCACGACGCGACGCTTGGCGGTAAGGCGGGTGGTATCGATGACCCAATGGAGATCCTGCGCCTTGCCACGCAGGGCGGCGAGCCAGTCATCCGGGCAATCGAAGAATCACTGACCAAAGCCGAAGTGTCAGCCGTCAAGGTCGCGGGGCCGCCCATCCCCGGCGCGGTCGCTGCTCTGGAAGCGGCGTACTCATCTGGGCGAAAGGTCGCCGTGGTCAGCAACAATTCCACAGCTTGCGTGCGGGCGTTCCTGATGCTGCACGGCCTTCGCCCCCTGGTGCACGAGGTCATCGGACGCGCCGCCTACAGGCCGGACCTGATGAAGCCCGACCCACACTCATTGCTGCTCGCCGCCACACGACTTCGCGTGCACCCCCATCACTGCACACTCATCGGGGACTCGGTGACAGACGTCGAAGCCGCTCGCGCTGCTGGCGCGATGTCCATCGACTTCGCCAACAAGTCACACAAGGACCTTGCCCTGGCTGAGGCAGGGGCCGATGCAGTGGCCACCAACATGACCGCTGTGGCCGACGCTCTGACATCAAGCCCCAGGTAGCAATCCGGGTACGGCCTGATCTGTCGTGTAACCAGTCCGGACTCCGGAGCGTCTAGCCCACGGGGCGGCGGGGCAATGTCCATATGCGCCGCGGCCACCTCCATGGAGGAGCCGTGCTGGAGAAAACGAGGCCGCTCCCGCTATGCCGTTCCTCCGCCATGCGGGCGTTAGCCCGAGCACTGCGCTGGCGCGCCTTGTCCATACTTCGGGTCAAGACGTTCGTCTGGAAAACGCTCGGCGTGACGTTACGTGGGTGCAGAGTCTGGGCGGACAGGTCACGTAGCCAGTGGGCTCCGTCGCTGTCACGAAAGGCGACAGCGACAGGTTCGGGGCCGAGAGGATCTGCCGAGGGGAGCACATGGGCTCCGACGCATTCACCGGGGCGGAGTACGCGTTGCACGAGATGCGTGGGGCCGAACTCTACGGTGACACCTGACCAGGTGAGGACGACGAGGTCGTAGACGGGCCGTGCGGCGTTGTTCTGGACGTGAATGTTGTCGTGCAAGATCGCCAAACTGTCTGAGTCGCCCCCCTGCAAGGGGATCTCCCAGCAGGACAAGGCGGCAGCGTCCGCCCGCTCTGCCTTGCGATGATCGCGCCAGATGATGCCGACAGTGGCGCTGAGGGCACCGGTAGTGCCGACAGCGCTGATCCAGGTTGGGACATTGCCCCAGTCGACAACGTTCATGGCATCGATCCTGGCGGGATGCCAGTCCTCCTGAAGTGGACTTGAGGAGATTCTGAGCTAAGGGGCATCGCGCGCTCGGGCCGGCCAGACGCGGAACGCCGGCCCTCTGATAACTGAGCCCTAGACCTCCTGGGGGCCAGGAGCCGTTTCCGTGGAGACGCAATTATGCATCTGATGTTCATTCATGAACTGACTCCCTTGATCCGTCATCCATGAGAAGATATTTAGGAAATTCGGCCTACCCAAATCTGCGCCAGCCTTGGATGCCCACGTCTGCAGGACGGCAGAGATGAAGCCGCGAAGCTGGATCATAAAACCCATAGGGTGATCACCGATCTCACCCATAGGCATCTGCAGAGTAACTTCCCTGACCAGTCGGAACATTATTTCGTACCGAGTCAAGAAATCAGGATGCGTCTCCCCCTCACCCCGGGAGATCCAACTCTCCGATACGTGCGCCAATGCCACTAGAGCGAGCATGGAGCCGCCGACGGCTCGATAGGTGCGGGGCCGAGATGCAGTTTCTGTGAACACTCCAGACAGCAGAAGGAAGGCCCCGACGTCAGCTTCCACCTCATCTTTTTGATCCTCGTTCAGATCATCAAGAAGTTCTTGAATGCCGATTCGCTGCAACCATCCTTCGACGGTTTTTCTGGCAGTTCGCGAGTGACGGAATGAAGAATCCGTATGCCCAAGCATATGGTGACAGAATTCATGAGCAACCACGAATTCTTCGACTGCAGCCACTAAGTTGAAGTAGTCACTTTTACTCCTACGATGAGGCAAGTCAATCTGAAGAGCGTGAGTGGGGCGCACGTGGCGTTCGGCCGCCCACCTTTGAAGAGACTGGTCAGTCACATCGATGGGCTCGAAGGCAGAACGCTCGATCTCCTCCAAAATCATCATGGTGACATCCGTGTCGTCATCGCAAAAATCCACCTCCTTCCCCGCAGTGAGGATGGAGTCGCAGAAATGACTGAAGAGTGTTGTATAGATCATAGCGGCCATGGTAAAGCCGTAGTTCAGCTCGATAATTCCAGCGCTTCTAAACGAAGACGCCTCTGCGTTTGCCTCCCCCTTGAAAGCTCGTGCCACAAAGATGTTGCGCATAGTCGCCTTCCATTCAACTGGGGCGAGCTCGATCAAAGCTTTCGTGACATCATTAAGTTCCGGACAGTTAGAGTGTTCCGGATTCCACTTCAGGAATTCAGCATATTTTCCATCTCTTACGAGCTCCTGCCGCTCCGCCTGCTCGAATAACGTCTTCCAGAAATTCTCTTCTGGCCTACCACAGTCGACGTAGAACTGGCGACGGGATTCATCAAGCTTCCACATTTGCCCCCCTCTGGTCACCTTGCACCCCTTACAGGATGACGCAAGCAAGATGCGATTGTCAGCCATATTTCATACTGAGTGCGGGAGCTTTTGTGCCAACGTGCGGCATCGCGGGAGGTCGAACGGGCGGCAGCAGATCCACGGGGCGGTAGCCGTCCAGCCGGAACAGGGATGATCGCGAAAGCCCGGTTGGTACTCGGGGCGGGCACTTACGAGTCGACTTCGCGCGTAGAACCGGTCACGGCTTCGCCTTCATCGTGGGCAACCACAAGGGGGCGGAGCTCGTCGGCTTGGTCCCTCGCGTCTGAGCAGAGGCCTCAGTGTTCTGAGCCGCTCGTTGTGCTGGTCTTTGTCCAGTGCACTGGCGGACGCCACCGTTCACCGCCGTACGCGCACCCCATCGGACCTGCCCCGTGAACCCCCACGGACGCCCCTGAACGGCCATGCGGACAGTTGGAAAGCGTGTTGGGGGCAACCCCTCACCAGTTCGAATCTCGTATCCTCCGCCCAGCCTTCACCGGGCTGTCACGTAGGGCCCCACCGCCAAGGCGGTGGGGCCCTACGTCGCGTAATACTTCCGCGAGCTTTCGCGCGATGCCCTTGAGCATGACCGGTCGTACAGACACCTGGCCCGCATCCGCACGGAGGTGCCCGGCCCTCGGTCGACAATCCACTCGCTTCCAGGTCGACGTCAGAACACCGCAGCCCCAACCCGTCGTCCGGTGGACCGGGGCGCACCAGCACGAGCGTTTAACAGGCCTTGTCGGGGAACTGGTTCACCTCGGTCAGGAGGAGGCCCTGCACCTCTTCGACGGGACAGGACTCGGCCTCGTCTACCGGTTCCTCGATGCGGGGGCGACTTGGGCCAGCCACTGTGTGGCAAGGCCAGTTGGCGGCTCACGGGGTGGGGCCCGAGGAGGTATCGCGGTTGAGTACGGGGGGCACCGGTACCAGAATGCGGGCTGATCTTGGCCCGCCGCCTGGCCTCGTTCCGGGACAGTGGGGAACCCCGACCCCGCGCACCCCACGGGTCACGCACCGGAAGGACGCAGCAGATGATCGCAGCGGAGCACACCATCCGCATCGCACGCCCCTCACTGGACCTGGAGGCCGCGGAACGCTTCTACACCGGGGGCGTCGGCCTGAGCGTGCTCTTCCGGGCATCGGGCCGACCGGAACAGGGCGAGCACGACCTGTTGATGGTGGGCCCACCGGGTGGCGGGTGGCACCTGGAGCTGACCCGGGGTACCGGAGAGCGGGTGGCCCCCTCTCCCACCCCGGACGACCTGCTGGTGATCTACCTGGGCGTACCGGTGGACCAGGAACGGGTGGCCCGGGCGGTGGAGTACGGGGGCAGGGTCGTCCCCTCGCACAACCCGTACTGGGACCAGGGCGGGGTCACCCTGGCCGACCCCGACGGGTACCGCCTGGTCCTCACCGAACGCCGCTGGGGCCCCAACACCCCGCTGTCCGAAGCGAGTTGACGTCCCCTGGGGGCGACCGGCCCCCAGCCTCCCGGTCGCTGGTCGGCCGGTACGGGGACGTTGCCCGAGCAGCGACCAGGCGCCCCTCTGCGGGGTGGGCGCACCAGCTCCCCTGCGGGTGGCTGACCGGGGGCCCGGCGGAGTACCGCGCCGGGAGGTCCCCGCCACCCGAGGTGACCGTGCGCGCACCGCGCCTGGCCCCTGCCGCGCACAGCCCCGACCCGACCCCGACCCGGGGGCACCCACCCGCTGGAGGAGGACGCCAGAGGGGAGCCCGGTCCCCCAGGGGCAGAGGACCAGACACGGGGGAGGCACAGGGAGTGCCGCCCCGCCAGCGAACAGGGCACGGGAAGGGAACCCCCGCGCAGCGGGGACGAGGTAGCGGCCTCAAGGGACCCCAGCCCTGGGCAACGGACAGGGCGGTGAGGCAGCCCCCGGCAACGGAAGAAGCCGACGGGCCGCCCAGCCCACGTAACCGGAGCACGGGGCGGCCCCGGCCCCGGCCCGAACTCGCTCCCCGGCCCCGACCTCGCCCCGACCAGGGACGGGAGTCCCCTCCCTCGGAGGCGGGTGCCGGGGACACCGTGTCCTGGGGGGTGGCCCAGCGCCAGGCCGCCTCCCCCGTACGTGGATGTCGGGGTGGCCGGAGGGCCCTGTTCCCGGAGGTCGGCGGAAGGGGCCCCTCAGGTCACGGATACCCCGTACCCTCGACAACTCGACCGTGGGGTGCTCGTGTTGCCCGGTGTGCGCCGGCGCGCGGACACCGCCACGGCCGGCCCGCGCCCGGGCTCCGGCGCCTGCTGGTGCGCGCCCTCCCGGAGCGGGGCAAGGTGGGACGGGTGGCGGTTGACCGTCCAGCGCCCACCGTCCGACCGAGGTGACCCCACCCGTGACAGAAGGGAGCCGCGCTGATGAGCGGCACGGCCGCAGGCGCCCATGAGGGCAACACCGAGTACGGCAGGAAGAAGTTCAAGCGCTCCAGGAGCCACTTCACCGACCGCATCACCCAGGACGGTCAGGACGGCTGGCCGGTGGAGGCGGACCGTTACCGGCTGGTGGTCAGCCGGGCCTGTCCGTGGGCGAGCCGGGCTCTGATCTCCCGCCGGCTGCTCGGTCTGGAGGGCGCGATCTCCCTGGGGGTCGTGGACCCGATCCAGGACGACCGCAGCTGGCGCTTCACCCTGGACCCGGACGACCGTGACCCGGTGTTGGGCATCCGCTTCCTGCACGAGGCGTACGACAAGCGGGAGACCGGCTACCCGGGCGGGGTCAGTGTCCCCGCCATCGTGGACATCCCGACCGGCAAGCTGGTCACCAACGACTTCCAGCAGATAACCCTCGACCTCGCCGAGGAGTGGCGCCCGCTGCACCGTGAAGGCGCCCCCGACCTCTACCCGGAGCCGCTCCGGGACGAGATGGACGAGTTGATGGAGGGGATCTTCCAGGACATCAACAACGGCGTCTACCGCTCCGGCTTCGCCACCCACCAGTACGACCACGAGCAGGCCTACGAGGACGTGTTCCGTCGCCTCGACGAGCTGTCGGCCCGGCTGGCCGACCGTCGGTACCTGATGGGGGACACCATCACCGAGGCCGACATCCGCCTGTTCGTGACCCTGGTGCGCTTCGACCCGGTCTACCACGGCCACTTCAAGTGCAACCGCAACAAGATCGCCGAGGACCCGGTGCTGTGGGCGTACGTCCGCGACCTGTACCAGACCCCGGGGTTCGGTGACACGGTCGACTTCGACCACATCAAGCGGCACTACTACGAGGTCCACACCGGCATCAACCCCACCCAGGTGGTGCCCGCCGGGCCCGACCTGTCCGGCTGGCTCACCCCGCACGGCCGTGAGGCCCTGGGCGGACGCCCCTTCGGCGACGGCACCCCGCCCCCGCCCGCGCCCCCGGGCGAGGCCAACGAGATCCCCCAGCGCTGACAGCCCCGGCGCCCTGAGCCAACCCCCGGGTGGGGACGGCGGTTCGACCGTCGTCCCCACCCGGGGTCACACGCTCCAGGAGGGGCCGGGATCGGTACGTCTTCCCGGTCGCGGCCCACCTGGGGCCCGACACCGTACTCAGTGGGTCGCCCACGGCACGCCGGAGTCCTCGGCCGTCTCCGCGCGGGGGACCCGGCCCGAGTGCGGTGCCCGGCCGTTCGGCCCGCTCGTGGCTCCCTTGGCGCCGGGCACCCGCCTCCCCAGGGCGACCAGCCGGTCCCGTAGCAGCCTGGAGAGTTCCTCCCGTTCCGGCTGGGTGAGCGCCGCCAGCATCCCGGCGACCTGGTCCTCCCAGTTGGGCTCCCCGCGTAGCAGTTCACCGTGGGAGACGGACCAGTCGAGGACCTGGCTCACCTGCTCCGGGTGACGCACCAGCCACATCGCGGCCAGTGAGGCCGGGCCGTCCCGCAGGGCGCGGAGGCAGAACGTGTAGTCCTCGCGGCGGTTGGCGGTCCAGGAGTACGGCGGGCCGCTCTCCCCCGACGGACCGAGTCGGAGTTCGGTCTCCGCTTCCAGTCCCCGTACGTCGGTCACCCGGTAGACGAGCCCCGGGCCCTCCAACTCCAGCCGCCCGTCGAGTTCTTCGGTCACCTCCCAGATCCGCAGGGGTCGGCCTTGGCTGGCGCGGTCCTGGTCCAGCCCCCGGAGCCGCCGATCGATGTCCGCCCGTACGGACTGGGTTCCGAAGGCGCAGCCGGAGCGCACCACACGTACCGGGTCACCCACCCACCACAGGTAGTGGATCTCCAGTGACTCGGTCCCCGCGGCGGTGGGCAACGCGACGTTGCGCGTTCCCGATCGCTCGCCGAGGTCGACGTGGTAGGCGGACTGGTAACGGTGGAACAGGCGGGGCTTGGGGTCCGGCCGCTCCAGGCCTCCGTAGCCGTCCGTGTCGGGTAGTGCCTTGAGGTCGCGGGGCTCGCTCCGACCCGCACCACACAGGTAGTGGGTGCCCATCTGGTCCCGGAGTACCAGGGCGCGGTCCCGGCGCCCCGACCACCGGTGCCGCACCAGCTCCCGCCAGGGCGAGTGGGGTGCCAGCCTGTAGAGGGGTTCTTCGTGGATGGAGTGGATGGGGTGGATGGAGTGGTGTGCGTTCACGTCGTCCTCCCGTCAGCGGCGGTGTGGGTGCGGGGGAAGTCGGAGGGCACCGGCTGGCCGTTCCTCCAGGCGTCGAGCACGGCCTCCGCGATGTGACGGCCGGAGAGTACGGCCGCTTCCCGGCGGTCGATCTCGTGGAAGAGGCCCAGTTCGCCCGGCCCGATGTCCCGCGCCAGAGCCGTCAACAGCACTTCCACCGCGCGGTGTTGACGGTCACTCCAGGCGCCGCTGTGGCACCAGTACAACAGGCAGCGGGTGGTGTCCTCAGCGGTCGCCTCCTCGTTCAGGCACCGGTGCACCAGGGCCACGATGGTCTGGGCGTACTCACCGTCGTCCACCAGCTGCTCCTGGAACCAGGTGCCGTTCACCAGCAGGCGCGGCATCGTCCTCAGGGCCAGCGCGGTCTGCCGGCCCTCCTCGACGATCCACTCGGTGGCCTGGGCGAAGACCACGGCCTGGGCCCCGGACGCGAACAGGCGGGTCAGCGCGTCCCTGACGGCCCGTTGCACCGGGCCGAACTCGTCGTCGTCCCTGCGGACGAGGTGTCGCAGCAGTCCCGTCGCCCACTCGGGGCGGGCCTGACCGAACTCGGTCCCGCAGGTGAGGGCGACGGTGGAGCGCACATGCACGTTCGAGCTGTAACTCCAGTTACGCAGGCGGTACTTGACCTCACTGGCGAGCACCGGGTCCTCGGCGGCCACCCCGAGGGCGAAAGCGGCGAGAGACCGGCTGCCGGCCTTCTCCGAGTGCGCCAGGTGGCGGATGTGCTTCAGGGCCTGCCGACCTCCGCCCCAGCCGGCCGCCATGCCCATCACCCGGCCCACCGGCTCCGCCAGGCCGTACCGGGTGTCCACGCGGTCCAGCCATTCGGTGAGCAGCCCGGAGAGCTGCCCGTACTGCCGCCAGACGTGCCGCAGCACCGCCTCGGCCTTGCGGTGCCGGGTGAAGCGGACCGGTTCGGTGGTGTAGTCGAAGGAGGCCGCGCTCCGCACCTCCGTCTCGCCGGAATAGGCCCGCACACGGTGCAGCAGGTCGTCCAGGGAACGGCGGAAGACGAACCGGGGGTTGGGGAGCTGTTCCTGTCCGGTGCAGGCCTGCCCCTCCGGCGGCGGCAGCAGGTGGTCCAGGCGTCCGTCCGCCAGAGCCAGCAGCCGGTCGGCCTCCTCCCTGACGATCCGGTGGTCGAAGCCCTCGAACACGCACAGGGCCAACAGAAAGGCCAGGGCGTCGGGGTCCTCGCGCAGCTTGCTGATCAGGCTGGGAGCCTCGCTCTCCGCCAGGAAGCTGAGTTGGTCCCGCAGGTCGGTGCCCTGGGCGCTGCCGTCCCCACGCACCAGGGCGTCCACCAACTCGGCGACCTCCGCGGGTGCCAGCTCGGGCACCAGCAGTTCGTCCAGCAACCCTGGATCCAGCGAGGACAGCAGCCGCTCGCGTTCCTCCTCGTCCGGGACCCTGTCCATCAGACGCGCCTCGAAGATCCGCTTCGGGGGCGGGGGTTGGCAGCGGATCGGGCTGATGTGGAGTTCCCGTTCCCACTCCCGGAGGAGTTCGGGGTCGTCCGGCAGCAGCACCAGCATCCTGGCCCCGGCCCCCTCGAGAAGCTTCCGCAGGGTGCCCACCAGTCCCGGGTGGGGAGCCTGTCTGAGCAGCCGGCCATCCATCAGGTACCCGCGGATGTCGGAGTCCGACGGCTTCCAGGAGGCGAGGTCGTTGTCGCTGTCCACCGCGCTCAGGGCCAGGCTGCCGCCGCTGTGTCGGTACAGCAGGTTGAGGGCGGCGGTACGTCGCCCGCTCCCCGGCTCCCCCGCGAGGAACAGGATCCGCCCGTCCAGCACCCGCAGGGCCTCGGCGAACCAGTCGGGCTCGGCGAACCCACGCCGTGCCCCGAGGATCTCGTCGGCGGGGATGGGGCCCTCCCGGGCCTGCACCCTCCGGCCGGCGTCGCCTTCCCGTCCCGTGTGGTGCGCGGCCCGCTGGCCGCCGTAGAGGACGCCGCCGGCGTTGACGTTCCCTCCCTGCGCGTTGATCACCACCCTGGTGATCAACCTGTCGAATCCGTCGTCCTCCTCCCACTCCTCGGGGTCCGGCTCCGGGGAGTTCGGGCCCTTGTCCTCCGGGGCGGGCCCGGCCTGTTCGTCCCTCGGCTCCCCCCGTACGTCGTTCTCGGCGTCACCGGACTCCGGTTGCCGCCCGGACGTGCTCATGACCGCCCCACGTTCTTGTCGCCCCGGACGTTGTCGCCCTGGGTGCCGTGGACGGTGCCGGCCTTGTTGCCGGCCACGTAGTCCCCGCCGCCGTCCACGGTGTGCACGCTCTGCCCTCCGTGGACGGTGCCGAGGTTGAGGTTGCTCCCGTCGCCACTGACCGTGGTCACCGAGGACCTTCGGCCGCCGCGCTCCGAGGGCTCGGGGGCCGGGTCCTCCGAGGAACGGCCGCGTTCCTGGTCGTCCACCACCTGGTCGCCGATGACGCGGCGGTCGTAGAGGTTGCCGGAGGGCGTGGGCACGTAGAGCCAGGCCCGCTGGGCGAAGGTCTTGCCCTCGACGGTCGCCGGGACCTCGATGAAGTGGTCCATGTGGCGGCCGGTGTAGCCACTGACCACCGCGTCCTGGAAGCAGCGGTCGGAGAGGATCGCCGCGACCTGGGTGACGTTCTGGCTGGAGGCGGCCAGCATGGCCTTGACCGGGCGGGAGTCGAGCAGCCGGTGGGTGTCGTTCCGGGGGGTGCCGTTTCCGTCGGACTCCCGGCCGGAGTCCGGGAGCGGGCCGACGTGCAGGCTGACCCGCAGGCGGATGGGGCGCACCCCGAGGGAGTGGACGTTGTACTCGACCAGGACCTCCTGGAGGACCCTCAACCAGGGGTGGATGATGAAGGGCAGCACGGCGGGCTCGAATCCGAAGACGTAGCCGTCTCCGGTGGAGTTGGGAAACCGCCGCCCCTCCCAGACGTCGGGGAGTTCCGCGCGTTCCAGGGAGGCTCGCAGCAGTTCGGGGATGGCCTCGCTGATGGAGCCGTGCTCGATCGCCTGGTGTCCGGTGAAGTCCTTGGCGTCGACGGCCACCAGGCCTCGGTAGGGCGGGAGTTCACGGCTCTCGACGTTGGGCAGCACGCGCGGGGTGTGTGCGGGTGCCGGGGAGTCGTACGGGTGGGAGGACATCGCGATCCCTTCGGAGACGGGGCCCGCCGTACCCCCGGGAGGGGGCGGGGGCAGCGTCGTTCGGGTCGCGGGAGGTCGCGTTCCGCGACGACGTACATCGCCGTGACCGGCGGCGTCGTCGGAACGCGCACGGATTCCCGTCGACCCCCACGGCACTGCCCGGGGCGGGTGGTGTGACCCCTTGAGGCTCGCGAACCGCTGCGGGGTTCTCCGCTCCGCCAGTGCGGAACTCCGGTGACCCGGATCACATCGCCGTGGGGGGCGTGGCTCAGCCGAAGCGTCCGACGAAGCGGCCCAGGGCGGCCCGGTCCGCCACCACGACGCTGCGGCGGCTGTGCCGCACGCCCAGGGACTCCAGTTCCCGAAGGTGTTTGGACACCGTGTTGCGGCTCGCTCGCAGGTACTCGGCCAACTCCTCCCGGGTGAGCGCGAGTTCGACCGGTTGCTGTGGGCCGCTCGTCGCCGTCGGGGAGAGGTCCAGGACGCGCAGCAGCAGGGTGGCCAGCCGGACCATGCATTCGCCCTCCTGTGCCTGAGCGGACTCCCTGACCCGGGTGAGCGCGTGACGCGTCAGCACCGGGTACAGGTCGTGCGCCTCCACGAACCGTCCGAAGGCGTCCTTGTCGACGACCCCGAGTTCGCAGGCGAGGACCGTCTCCACACTGGCCAGTCGCCCCCCTCCGTCCAACACGGCCATCTCCCCCAGGACTTCTCCCGGGCCCCGGAAGGCCAGGATCTTCCGCACCCCGTCTCGCTCGGTGCGCACCACCTTGGTGAGCCCCCGTAACACCACGAGCACATGGGTGCCGGGGGCGCCCTGTTGGAGGACGGTCTCCCCGGAGCCGTGGAGCCTCCGGTAGGAGCACCGCACCAGTTCGTCCCAGACCTCCCGGCCGGCCAGGTCCCTGAGTGTGCGGCTGGGCCAGAGCGTGTCCCTGCCGTCGCTGTCCGTGTCCGCCATGGCGTCGACTCTAGGGAGCGAGTGGCCGGTCCGTGGTCACTCGTGAGGACTCGCCGCCCGGACCGGGAGTCCACCGGTCGGGTGCGCTGTCGGATGTCGGCGGCCCGGAGGTACCGAAGGGCCGGCCGCCGCTCACACGCTCCAGGAGGGGCCGGAGTTGAGGGTCTCGACGTCCATGTCGGTGGTGCGGCGCATGGCGCCCCGGAGGCCGGTGAGTTCGTCGGCGGTGAGGACGTCCTCGATCCGGGCGAAGCCGTCCGGGGCGCGGTCGGCGACCGTGTCGAGGAGGCGGTCCACCGGCATGTCACGGCAGGCGGCGGCGATGGCGTTGACCGGCTTGAGCCGGGCGTGCTCGTACGCGCGCAGCCCCTCCTCGGGGTGGTCGCGGTGGTGGGCGAGGTGCCAGGTGAGTACCCGGGCGTCGAGGATGGCCTGGGAGCCTCCGTTGGAGCCGACCGGGAGCATGGGGTGGGCGGCGTCGCCGAGCAGGGTGACCCGGTGTTCGCCCCAGGAGTCGAGGGGGTCGCGGTCGACCATCGGGTACTCCAGGATGCCGGGGGCGTCCCGGAGCAGCCGGCCGATGTCGAGGCCCTGGATGCGCCAGTCCTCGTAGTGGGGCAGTACGTCGGACAGCCGGCCGGCCCGCGACCAGTCGGCGTCCGACAGCGGGCCGGGCTCCGACACCCGTACCTCGGCGACCCAGTTGACCTGCCCATCCCCCACCGGGTACACCACCGCGCGGGCCGGGCGGTAGCTGCCGGCGATCACCATGGTGTGGCCGTCCAAGGGGGCCGGGGCGCGGGTGACGCCGCGCCACATACGGATACCGTTCCAGCGGGGCGCGCCCTCGCCGGGGTGGAGCTGTCGCCGTACGGCGGAGTGCAGTCCGTCGGCGCCGAGGAGCACCGAGGCCCGCAGTTCCTCGGGGGCGTCGGAGTTCGCGCGGTCCCGCAGGGTCACGGCCACCCCGTCGTCGAGGTGGCGGTAGCTCTCCAGGGCCAGGCCGGTACGTATCGCCCCGGGGCCCAGTCTCTCCCGTACCGCTTCCAGCAGGAGTTCCTGGAGGGCGCCCCGGTGGACCGAGAGCTGGGGCCAGCGGTAGCCGGCGTCCCGGCCCCGGGGGTGTTCGGCGACGGGGTTGCCGTGCCGGTCGGTGAGGCGCAGTCGACGGGGTTCGGCGGAGACGGCGGCCAGCCGCTCGCCCAGCCCGAGTTCGGTCAACTCCCTTACCGCGTGCGGCTGGAGGTTGATGCCGGCGCCCAGGGGCAGCAGCCGGCGGGAACCGTCCACCACCCGTACCCCCTCGCCCATCCCGGCCGCGTGCAGGCTGAGCGCGGCGCTGAGCCCCGCGATGCCCGCCCCGACGATCAGCGTTCCGACCTGTTCGCTGCCCACCCTGGTCCCCTCGGTCTGCTCACTGGCGTTGGGCGGACACGGTAGCGACCCGGGGCGGCGGGGGGTACCGGTCGGCGTGGGTGGGGTACCGCTTCCCGGGTGCGCCGGCCCGGTACCGAATCGGCCTCAACTCCCCTGCTCCACAAGGCGGCAGACGTATAGTCAGCTCACCCGCCGCATCCTGGTTACGGCGGCTATGTCACCAAGGGCACCGGTCAGCCCCACATGACCAGAGCGTCCTGCCCCGGAGGGGAGAAGGCTCATGCGTGTGATGACCAAGGGCGGCAACGTCGACCTGGCCCAACTCAGCGAGGACACCGGCTCGGTGATCGTCAGCCTCGGCTGGAGCAGCCCCGACGGCAACGGTGACGCGGACGTGTCCGTGCTGCTGCTGGACGAGGACGGCCGGGTGCGCGGTGACGCGGACTTCTACTTCTACAACCACCCCACCGCCCCGGACGGCAGCGTGCAACTGCTGGGCAAGGCGCCCACCGACAACGGCAGCGAGGACCGCATCAGCCTGGAACTGGTGGCGATGCCCCCGCAGGTGCGGCGGATCGTGGTGGCCGCCAGCCGGTACGGCGGGGACCGGTTCGGTGACCTGCACGACCTGTGGCTGCGGCTGGACGACGGGGCGGGCGAGGCCCTGCTGCGCTTCGCCGTCACCGACGCCTCGGTGGAGACCGCGTTCATCTTCGGCGAGCTGTACCGGAGGGGTGAGCGCTGGAAGTTCCGTGCCGTCGGGCAGGGTTACGAGTCCGGGCTGGCGGGGCTGGCCACCGACTTCGGCATCGAGGTGGACGACGAGGGGGACACCCCGGCCGAGGCCATGACCGACGTCCCGGCGCCCGACGTCCCGGCCGGCTCCCGGACCGAGGGCGCGTCCCACGCCGTGTCCGACTCGGCCCGTGACCTGGGGGTGACCATCCCCTCCCCCGCCCCTCTGTCCGGCACCTCCCCCGCGACCGCGCTCGCCACCGCCCCGTCCGTACCGGTGCCCGCCCCGGCAGGCGAACCCGCACCGGTCACGGCGGCCACGGAACCGCCCACCGCGCCCCGACGGCGCCCACGGACCGTCAAGAGGAAGGTCACCGTTCCCCGGAGCCCCGTACGGTCACTGGCCGAGAACGAGGCCTGGCGCTCCTCCTGCCTCTTCCCGGTACCCCACCTCAAGACCGACCGGGACCGGGAGGCCCGCGCCACCTCGGTACTGCTCGCGGTGATGGCCCAGGTACCGGAACTGGGCCGCCGGCTCACGGCCGGGTTCGGGGCGCCGGCCGGGCGGATGCAGACCTTCACCGAGGTGTCGCTGCCGCACGGGGACAGCCCCCGACGGCCGGACGGGGTGATCCGGGTGGAGCGGGCCGGGAAGCTGTGGACCGCCCTGGTGGAGACCAAGACCAACGGCAACGCCCTGCGTCCCGAACAGGTCCAGGACTACGTGGACATCGCCACCCGTCGCGGCTACGAGGCCGTGATCACCCTGTCCAACGACGTGGTGCTGGACGGGCGGCCCCCGGTGGAGGTGAAGACCGACGGCCGGCGTCGGCACAAGGTCGCCCTGCGGCACCTGTCCTGGGCGGAGGTCGCCCACCAGGCGCAGATGCTGATCCGCCACGAGGGGGTGGGCAACGCCGCGCACGCCTGGCTGCTCGACGAGCTGCTGCGGTACCTGCGGCACGAGAACTCCGGCTGCCACGGCTTCCAGAACATGGGCCCGGCCTGGGTACCGGTCAGGGACGGCATCGACGCCGAGACCCTCAGCGAGGGGGACCCCCGGGCGGTCCAGGTGGTGGAGAACTGGGAGCGGCTGGTCCGACAGATCTGTCTACGGGTGGGCGGCGAACTCGGCCAGAAGGTACTGCCGGTCCAGCGGGTCCGGCGCAGCACCGACCCGGACGTGCGGCGGGCGACCCTGGCGGACCTGCTGTGCCAGGAGGGGCGGCTGTTCGCGGAACTGCGCATGGACGGGTTCGGCAGCGTACTGGCGATCACCGCCGACCTGCGGACCGGCAAGCTCCGTACCTCGGTGGACGTGCCCGCTCCCGTCGGCGGCTACCCGCTCAGCTCCGCCAAGCGGCTGGTCCGCTCCCTGGCCGAGGCGCCCGCCGACCTGCACGTGGAGACCCTGTTGGAGGGCCGCAACGGGCCCCGGGGCACCCTGGAGCGGCTGCGCCCCGAGCCGGCGAACCTCCTCCCGCCGGACGGCTCCAACCCCACCGGGTTCCGGCTGTCGCTGTTCAAGGGCATGGGGGCGGCGCGGGGCAACAGCGAGTCCGGGTTCATCCGCAGCGTGGACGGGGCGGTGGACCGGTTCTGCGGCAGCGTGATCGCGCACCTGCCACCGGCCGAGCCCCGCCGCCGCGCCACCTCCCGGCCGGTCGCCGGCTGACCACCCCGGGCCCGTACCCCTGGCGTACGGCGGACGGTGGAGGTCCCGGGTCAGGCCGCGGTACGGGCCAGGGCCCGGGGCTGACCGTCGACCGGGGGCACGGAGGGCCGGGCCTGCCGTGGCCCGGCCAGGGGGTGCACCCCGCCGAGGTGGGACGTGGTGGCGCGGGCCAACTCGGCCTGGGTGAGCGCCAGCAGCCCGACCAGGCGCAGCCCCAGGGCGTCCGCCACGGCGGCCAGCACCTCGGAGGAGGCCTCCTTGCGGCCACGTTCCAGTTCGGAGAGGTAGGGCACGGACACCCGGGCCCTCTCGGCGACGTCCCGCAACCGGAGGCCACGGGCCACCCGCTCCCGCCGCAGTACCCGGCCGACCAGGTCACGCCACAGGGGTTCCTCCGGCGGCTCGGCCCGGGAACGCAGGGGCACCACGGACGCGGGTCGCTGCTGCTGGTGGGTCATCTCCCCAGCGTAGGGGCGCGGTTGGGCCGGGGAAGGGGTGAGCGCTCTGCCCTCAGCGAATCGGGGCTTCGACGGGTCGGAGCCTTCGGCGAATCGGCGTCCTGGGTACGGCGGGAACCCCGGGGCATCGGGACATCGGGAGCCTCAGCGGGTCCGGTTCCCCGGGGCCCCGGGGAACCGGCCGTGCGGCGGGAACCCCGGGGTCGGCGGGTACGGGCCGCCGCCCCGGTTTCCGGGTCCCAGCCGCCCCGGTTTCCGGGTCCCAGGAGCGCTCCCGGCCTCCGGGTTCCCTCCGCCCCTCGGTCAGACGACGCCGACCACGGTGACCGTGACCCGGTCCGGAGTGGTGCGGTCCCCCCGTCCGGCGACCGTCCCCTGGACGGCGGCCCGGATCCGGCGGGTCACGTCCAGGGCGCGGTACCCCCGGCGGAGGACCACGTGCAGTTCGACGGCGTACCCCCGCGTGCCGCGCCGTACCCGTACCCCCGAGCCGGGCGTACGGGCGCGGTTGCGCAGCAGGTCGGCGATACCGGGCTGGAGGAACGCCACCCCGGGCTGCTCCAGTACGGCCCGGGTGACGGCCTCGATCAGGGCGTCGTCCCGCGTCTCAGCGGCCATGTCCGTCCTCCCCCTCCGTGGGGCGCGGGTCGAGCACCTCGGTGACGGCCACGTCCACGGCCCGCACCGCCATGCCCAACTCCCGTTCGGCCACGTCGAGTACGCACTGCCGGACCAGCCCGGCGGTGTCCCGCACGCTGCGTTCCAGGGTGACGGCGACCTCCATCCGCACCCGTACCGGGCCGCGCGAACGCCGGCCCCCCGCACCCTCGGCCTCACGGATGCGGCAGCTACCGGCGCTGACCCCGGGCAGGGCGTCGGCGGCGGCGCGGAACACCTTGGCCGCCGCGGCCTCCACCATCCAGGAGTCCTCGTCCGGCGCGCCCAGGGGCAGGGTGCGGCCCGGGCGCAGTTCCAGTCGCACCGCCTCCATCACCCGCTGGGTCAACTGCCCGGTGTCCCTGGGCTGTTGGTCGGAACGGTGGTTCTCCTCCCACCGCGCCTGCCGTACGACCTCGCCCAGTTGCCGCAGTCCGTCCAGGGCCGAGGAACAGTGCGGGCACTCGCGGGAGTGGTCGTCCAGGGTGCCGTTCTCCCAGTCCCGCCAGAGCTGTTCGAGGTCCCGGCCGCAGGCCAGCCGCTCGGCCGTGTCCGTGGGGGTCTCCTCCGGGGGGTTGGGGTTCATCGCCATGCCACCATCGCCTCCGTCAGGTAGCGCCGGGCGCGGAACACCCGTCCACGTACCGCCTCCTGCCTGATGCCCACCAGGCGGGCGATGCTCTCGTAGTCCAGGCCGTCCAGTTCCCGCAGCACCCAGCACACCCGCTGTTCCGGGGAGAGCCCGGCCATGGCCTCCGACAGGGCCTTCATCGCCTCGTGGGACTCGGCGGCCCGGGCAGGTGAGACCTGGTGTTCGGGGGCCGCCGGCTCGGGTACCGCGTCCAGGCTGGTCGCCGGCCTGCGGGCGCGCAGTACGTTGAGGCAGCGGTTGGTGACGATGCGGTACATCCAGGTGCCGAACGCCGCGTCCCCCCGGAAGTCCGGCAACCGCCGCCACGCCTGTACGAACGAGTCCTGCACCGCGTCCTCGGCCTCCGATCCGTCACCCAGCAACCGGCTGGCGAGCCCCAGCAACGCGGGGCCGTGCCGGCGCACCAGTACGGCGAACGCGTCCTCGTCGCCCTCCGTGGCCCGGGTGGTCAGCGTCTCGTCAGGGTGACGGGCCTGCCGGTCCACCTCGCTGTGGTCCCCCGCCACTCCCGTACTCCTCTCCTCGCTCCGCCCTTATCGGACACGTCCCGGGCACCCGGCGTTACGCGGTGGGCTCACCGTAGTGCCGAAACAGGGACGAACCGGGTTCCACCGGGAGTTCGGAATGGCGCACCCCCGGGCGGGGGCACCCCCAGGGGGAGGCGCGGTAGTCGCCCATGTCCGAGGGGTACGCCGAGCCTCGGGGGCGACCGCACGTGCCGGAGTCAGTCCGGGCCCGGGCCCTACGAGGCCCTGCGTGGTGGTGCGACGGGTCCGGGCGACCGGTCTGGGCCCGGGCGGGGAGGGGCTGGACCCGCTGGACCCGCCGGGTGTTCTGGGTGGCGCCCCGGGCCCGGGCTTCTCGGGTGGTGCGCCGGGTCCTGTCTGGGCACCGCCTCAGCCGGGTGGGGTGTGGGCGGGGGCGGCGGCTGCGGGTTCCCGGGCGGGTTCAGTGCGGGGGCTCCCGCTGGTGGATCGGCCGGGAGAGGTCGGCGGCACCACGAGCGAGGTTCAGGTGGCGTGGGCGGCCCAAGGCGAAAGGGCACCACCACGAGCGGGGCAGGTCAGGGGCGGGGTGGCTGCCGGGGGCACGCCAGCCCGGACGGGCCGGCACCCCACACGTGGGGCTCGGGTCGAAGTGGGCGGCCCCCACCGGTGGATCAACCGGCGGGGGCGGGCGCCGCACGTGGGGTCAGCGCACGTCGAGGACCAGCTTGCCGGCCACCCGCCGTTCGTCCAGCTCGGCCAGGGCACCGGCGGCGTCCCGTAGCGGGCGGGCGCCGGCCAGCAGGGGGTCGAGGTCGCCCTTCTCCAACAGAGGGGTCAACTGGTCCCACTGCTCCCGCAGATAGCCGGGGCGCTGGAGCCAGAAGCCGCCCCAGCCCACGCCGACCACGTCGATGTTGTTCAGCAACAGTCGGTTGACCTTCACCGTGGGGATGTCGCCGGCGGTGAAGCCGATCACCAGGAGCCGCCCCTCGGGGGCGAGCGAGCGCAGCGAGTCGGTGAAACGGTCCCCACCCACCGGATCCACCACCAGGTCGACGCCCCTGCCTCCGGTGAGTTCCCGGACGGCGTCCCTGAAGCCCTCGGCCAGCACCACCTCGTGGGCCCCCGCCTCCCTGGCGGTCTCCCGCTTGGCCTCGGCGGACACCACGGCGATCACCCGTGCCCCCAGCGCCCGGGCGAGCTGGACCGCCGCGGTCCCCACTCCACCCGCCGCGCCGTGCACCAGTACCGTCTCCCCCGAGGTCATCCGGCCCCGGCGAACGAGGGCGAAGTGCACGGTCAGGCAGTTCATCGGCAGCCCCGCCCCGGCCGTGTAGGAGACCCGGTCCGGTAGCGGGAACACGGCCTGGGGGTCGACCGCGACCAGTTCCGCGAAGCCCCCGAATCCGGGGAAGGCGGCGACCCGGTCCCCGACGGCCAGCCCGCTGCCCTCCGGGGCGACGCGCACCACCCCGGCCACCTCGGAACCGGGAACGAACGGGAGTTCCGGCTTGATCTGATACCGGCCACGGGTGAGCAGCAGGTCGGGGAAGGTGACACCGGCGGCGTGCACCTCGATCAGCGCCTGCCCCGGCCCGGCCGAGGGGTCGGGCACCTCGCCGTACTCCAACGCCTCGGGGCCGTCGAGTCGGGTCACCTGGACTGCGCGCATGGCTCTCCTCGGTAGGGACGGGTTCCGAGGCTAGGCCGCTACTGAGCAACGCTCAACAGCACGCGGGCACGGGTGACCGCCGTCACCTCCACGACCACCACCGACCCGCCAGCCACATGCCGAGGGTGGCCACCCCCTGGAAGCCCGAGCCGAGTACGGGGTACGGAAAGAGACGGAGTGCGGTGCCCGCCCCCGTGGGGCAGGCCACCCCGCGCTGCGACAGGGGCTACGGGTGCGGGTCGGCCCACCACTCGGGGCACGCGCCCCCGACAGGAACACGAACCGTAGGTACGCGGGTTCACGCCGGGCGTACGGCCCCACCCCGACAGGGCACCCCGCGTACGCCCGCACCCGGGGTACGGGTGCGAGCCGGCCAGCGCACCGACGGCGCCGAGGACCCGTCGGTGACGGCCACCAACCAGGTCCGGCCACGGGTGGTGCGGGCACCCGTGGAGGCAGCGCCCACTGGTGACGGCCCCTGTGCACGCGCCGCGCGGCCCGGTACCCGTTCACGCGCCAAGGGGGTACGGGCGGCACCCACCCAGGAGGCTCCGCGTCGGGGCGGCGCACGTCGCACCCGGTGGCCGGGTACGTCAGGACGCCCCGGCCGGGGTACGGCCGTCCCGGACAGGGGCCCCGGAGAGGGGCCGCCCACACAGTCCGCCCAGACAGGAGGCGCGAGCACCCCGACCCGTAGAAGGCCCGGTTGCCGTGACCTCTGAACGAGGACGAGGGCGGGGGCGGGGGCGGGGGCGACGTCGACAGCGCCCGACCGGAGGGAGGCGAGCACCCCGGCCCACGGGGCAGGCCCACCCCGGACACCCGCCCACGAGCCGGGGTCAGCCGGGGTCAGCCGGGGTCAGCCGGGGTCAGCCGTCGAGCACCAGGGTGTTCTGCCCGGCGGTCAGCAGCCAGCGGCCGTCCTCCTTGGACATGACGTACAGCGGGGACCCCTCCTGGCCGGTGTACTCCCCGCTGGCGCGGGAGAACTCCCGCTGCCGTACCTTCACCGCCGCCACGTCCGGCCGGATGAACAGCACATGCGCCACCTCGTAGGTGGCGGCCACCTCCCTGGTGGCCCCGGGCAGCACCCGGGCGGTGAACTCCTCGACCTCCGCCCTCCCCGTCAGCCGCCTGCCGTGCGCGGTGGTCCACACCGCGTCCGGGTGGAACAGTCCGACGAACTCGTCCACCCGCTCGTTCTGTTGGGAGCGCTGCACCGTGGCGACCACCTCCCTGATGGCCGCCAGCTCCTCTTCCTGGTACGGGATGCCCCGTGCGTTGTCGTCCATGGACGGCATCCTCATACCTCAAGTGCACTTGACCTCAACCCCCCACTCCACTCCCAACGTTCCCCCGGGCGTCCCGGGCAGCGGGGCCCGTAGCCGTATGGGTGACGGGCCCTCACCCTGCGTACGATTCCTCCAGCGCGACGAACGTGGGCGAGACAGGGGGAGAGACGCGTGGCAGAACCACCAGCCGCCGGAGAGCCGGGGGTGTCGTACACGGCCGCCGACGGCCGAAGTGCCGAACCGGGGAGCACGGGAACGGAGTTCGCCTACTTCGACGGCGACGACATCGGCGCCCCGCTGGAACTCGCCCTGTTGGAGGACGACCCGGGGAAGGCCACCCGCTACAGCAACCTGGTCAGCACCGCGATGAACCAACTGGCCGCCGAACTGTCGAGCCACAACGGCGTACGGGTCCTCTTCAGCGGAGGGGACGACATGTTCGCCAGCTGGCCGAACGGAGCGGTGGACCCCGGGGAGATGACGAAGCTCCAGGTCCGGTTCAGCGCGGTGTGCGGCAGGACCATCAGTGTGGGAGTCGGCGCTACGCCCTCCGAGGCGCTGGGAAACCTGCGCAGGGCGAAGCTTCGTGGAAAAGCCCGCACCGTCACCGCGAGCGAGGCCCGCGAGTGTTAGGGGGAGTCGGGGAGGCCCCGGAGCGCCACATCTACCTCCTGGTCACCTCCCACCTGCCGGACCCGTACATCAACGTGCTCACCTACCTGTTCGACAGCGGCACCAGGGCCGCCTCGATCAACCTCGTCAAGATCCGTCAGAACGGCGGCGGTGACAGCGCGCGGATGGACGAGGAGATCCACCTCATCCACACCAGCATCGTGGAGCGCCTGCGTGACCTGGCCAGCGGCAAGTACCCGCGCACGGTGGACGGGTCGGTGCGCTACCACGAGATCGGCGCGGAGGCGGCCGAGACCTACGAGAAGTGTCTGAACTGGCTGCTGCGAACCGAGACCAGGATCATCACCGTCGACAGGGGCGAACTGGACGGGGAACTCCGCTCCTTCATCGCCACCGGCGGCGCCCTGTTCGACGTGACGACCCTGAAGAAGGACCTCCTGGTCGACGTGACCGCACTTCTCCTCTCCCAGGGCTGCGGGGAGTTCTACTACTTCGACCTCGGCAAGGCACCGGAGCACTTCGACGACCGGGAGCTGTACCACTCCCTGGAGGGTTTCCGGGACTACCGGATGATGTCGTCGAGCGAGCATGTGAAGACCGCGATGGCCAGAATGGTGGCGCGCTCGCTCACCCACCGAAGACTGCTCGTCTACAGCCTCCTGGTGTTCGCCCTCGTCTGCGTGGCCCAGTTCTTCTTCACCGACACCTGGGTCGTGAACGTGGTGGCCAGCATCGCCACGGCCGCCAGCATCGTCAGTGTGCTGTTCCTGCTGAGCCGCGACACTTGACCCCATCCCGCAACCGGCCCACCGAGGTTCATCGAGACCGTCCCGTTACCCGCCCCAGCCCAACCATTCGGGACGCTCGGAGGTCGCACTCCGTGCGGACCCTGATCGGGACCGCCCCGCTCCATGTGACCAGGGAGCGAAACGAACTTGAGAGGCAGCGGTATGCGCGGACGGATACTGGCCATCGCGGTGGCCACGACAGCGGTCACCGGGATCGCCCTGGCGGGCACCACCTCGTTCGCCTCGCCGGGCAAGAACGACAAGCCCGCGGCGAAGGCTGACAGCAAGCCCGCCGACCTGGACGGCGACGGGTTCAACGACCTCGCCACCGGCGCACCCGAGGCGACCGTGAAGGGCTTCAGCAAGGCCGGCTACGTTGCCGTGACCTTCGGCTCGGAAAAGGGCATCTCGACCAAGCGGCACCAGGCGATCGACCAGTCCAGCCCCGGTGTTCCCGGTACGCCCGAGGCCGGTGACCGGTTCGGCTCGGCCGTCGCCACCGGCGACCTCAACGGCGACGGGTACGCCGACCTGGTGATCTCGGCCGAGGGCGAGGCCATCGGTGACGTCAAGAAGGCCGGTTCGGTGACCATCGTCTTCGGCTCCGCCAAGGGGCTGACCGACAAGGCGATCGCCTTCCACTCGCCCAACCCGAGCACCTACCAGGAGTTCGGCAAGCAGTTGGCGGTCGGCGACTTCGACAACGACGGCATCCAGGACCTGGCCACCACCGAGCGGACCAAGGTGGTCGTGGTCAAGGGCAGCAAGAACCTCAGCTCCACGCCCACCCCCAAGCTGAAGTACCTCGACCCGACCGGTGGGGGCGTCGACCTCAACGCGATCGCGGCGGGCGACGTCAACGGCGACGGGTTCACCGACCTGGTGACCACCGCCAGCCAGGACGACCCCGCCGACGAGGGCACCCTCGCGGTGATCGGCGGCTCCAAGAGCGGGCTGTCCAAGCAGCTGGGCAAGTCCACCGGGCTCCCCTTCGCCGGGTACGACCCGGTGGTCGGGGACATCAACGGCGACGGCAAGGACGACGTCCTGGTCGACACCGGTTTCAGCGACGGCCCGGACGGCTGGAAGCTGCGCACCTTCCCCGGCTCCGCCGACGGCCTGGACGTGGACGGCGCCGTGGAGTGGAAGGGCAAGGAACAGGCGGGCGAGGCCCGCGAGTTGGCGGACGTCAACGGCGACGGGTTCGCCGACCTGGTGGTCAGCGACACCTCGGCCGTGGACAGCGACGGCTACCAGAACGCGGGCGCCCTGCACGTCCTGCGCGGCAGCAAGGACTGGCTCACCGAGACCGGTGCCCAGACGGTGTCGCTGGACACCGAGGGCGTGGCCGGAGTGGCCGAGGGCAGCGACCAGTTCGGCAGCTCCCTCTCCCCGGCCGACTACAACGGTGACGGGATCACCGACCTGATGGTCGGCGCCGCGGGCAAGTGGATCGGCAGCGGCGCGGTCAGCACCCTGTACGGGAGCGACAGCGGCCTGACCGGGAAGGGGTCCATCATCTACGGCCCCGACTCCCTCGACCTGCCGTACACCAAGGCCCGTTTCGGCCACTCCCTCTCCACCCCGCCGGCCGGCTGACCCCACCGCTCCACCCGAGGGGGCGCCCGCCACACGGCGGGCGCCCCCTCGTCGTTCCGCCTTTGCCGTTCCGCGCCCGCTACTCGCCTGGGCGGTTGAGGAGGGGGGTGGCGTGGGTCTGGGTCCGGGTGATGCGGGCCCGGGTGGCGTGGTCCCGGGGGAGGGGTTCCCAGCAGGGGCCGTCGGTGGTGCGCCAGCGGCGGGCGACCTCGTCGGGGCGCTCCTCGGTGAGGAGGGCGGCGGCCTGGGCGGCGGCGCCGAGGGCGACCACCTCCTGGGCGCGGGGTACCTGTACCGGGCGGCCGGACAGGCGGCGGATGGTCTCCCGCCAGGCGGTGCCCTGGGCGCCGCCGCCGATCAGCAGCAGGGGGGCGGTGGCGTCCGGGGGTACCGAGCCGCTGGCGAGCACCTCGTCCAGGGCGTCCAGCAGGGAGTGGGCGGCACCATCGTAGGCGGCCTGGAGGAGCTGGCCGGGGGTGGTGTCGTGCCGTAGTCCGTGGATGAGGCCGGAGGCGTAGGGGAGGTTGGGGGTGCGTTCGCCGTCCAGGTACGGGAGTACCACCGCCTCCCCGTCGGGCTCCACCTCCTCCCGGTCGATCCCCAGCAGGGTCGCCAACCGGTCGACGGCCAGGGTGCAGTTGAGGGTGCAGGACAGCGGCAGCCAGTCGCCGAGAGCGTCGGCGAAGCCGGCGACCACGCCGGACGGATCGCCGGGCCGGGAGCGGCTGACCGCGTAGACGGTGCCGGAGGTGCCCAGGCTGAGTACGGGTTGTCCGGGGCGCAGGCCCAGGCCCAGGGCGGCGGCCATGTTGTCGCCGGTGCCGGCGCCCACCGGGATGCCGTCCGGCAGGGGGCTGTCGCGCACCACCTTGCCGGCGCTCTCCAGGGGGGACAGGACCCGGGGGAGCAGTCGGGGGTCCAACTCCAGGTGTTCCAGGACCTGTTGGTCGTATCCGTCGGCGCCCCACCAGCCGGTGCCGGAGGCGTCGCCCCGGTCGGTGGTGGCCTCGCCGGTGAGGCGTTCGGTGAGGTAGTCGTGGGGCAGCCGTACGCCGGTGATCCGGCGGAGGGCGGAGGGTTCGCGTTCCCTCAGCCACTGCCACTTGGAGGCGGTGAAGGCGGCGGTAGGCACGCTGCCGACCCGGTCGGCCCACCAGTGGGCGCCGAAGTGCTCCACCATCCGGGCGGCCTGGGGCGCGGAGCGTACGTCGTTCCACAGCAGCGCGGGGCGTACCGGCTGGCCCTGGGCGTCGAGGGTGACCAGTCCGTGCTGTTGTCCGGCGACGGAGACGGCCTCGGCGCGGTGGGCGTGCCCGGTACGGGCGACGGCCTCGGTGAAGGCACCCCACCACTGTTCGGGGTCGGTCTCGCGGGCGTTGCCCTGACTGACCGTGTGGTAGGCGCGCCCGGTGCCCAGGACGTCGCCGCTGTCGATGTCCACGGCCAGGGCCTTGGTGCCCTGGGTGGAGCTGTCCACGCCGATCACCACACGTGACTCAGCCATCTGTCTCCCACCTCACTGGGCCGTCTCCCCCTGGTGGGGGACGGCCGGATCGTCCCCGAGACTGTCGTTCCCGTTCGCCCGGAGGCAACACGACGCGGTGAAAGGGGAGGCACCTCACTTCCGTCCGGGCGGTGTGCCGGTCCCGGCCCGCGTGCCCGTACGGGCCGTCGCCTCCCCGCCCGGCCACCCGAGAGGACGGGTGGGCGGCCCCGGTGGGGCGGGACGGGAGGCCCGCCCCACCGGGGCCCGTACGAGGGGGCTGGCCCACCGTCGACCGGGCGTACCCCGGTCGGCTCCCCCCTCGGGTCGGGGCCTCCCCCTCGCGGCAGCGGCACGGTCCGGGGGCCGCCGGGTGTACGGCGCCCACCGGGCCGGCCGGTACGGACGTGGTGGGGCCCGGTGCCGGGGCCAGCGCTGAGCCTGTGCCGACCCGCGCTGGGGTCACCCGGCCCCGGGGGCGTACCCCGTCGGGGTGCGGTCCGCCTCGGGCTGGTGCCTCAGGGGTCGGGCGGCACATCCCGTGGCACCCGTCCTTCCGTACCCATGGCGTTCTCCCTCCGGTGTCCGGGTCGGGTGGTCGTGCCGGTCAGGGCACCACCACGATCTTGCGGCCCTGGCCGGCGGCGAACTTCTCCAGCGCCTGGGGGTACTCCTCCAGTGGCAGCCGGTCGCTGATGAACACGTCGGGGTCGATGACCCCGGAGGCGAAGAGTTCCGCCGCCCGCTCGTAGCTGTGCAGCACGGCCATGGAGCCGGTGATGGTGATCTCCTGGTTGTAGATCTTGTACGGCTCGATGGTCGCGGTGGTCGCGTAGTCGGAGACCCCGAACTGGAGGAAGGTGCCGGCCTTGGCGACCCGGTTCAGCCCGTCCTGGATGGCGGCAGCGTTGCCGGTGGCGTCGATCACCAGCTCCCACCCTCGTGGCCGGTCCAGTTCGTCGGCGTTCAACGCCGTGGCGCTGCACCCGAGTTGGCGGGCGGTGGCCAGCCGGTCCTCGTTGAGGTCGATCATGTCGACGCTGGCGGCGCCGGTGCGCTTGGCCAGCTCCAGCATCATCAGGCCCATGGTGCCGGAGCCGTAGATCAGGACGTGGGCGCCCATCCTGGTGTTCAGTACGTCGTAGCCGCGTACCGCGCAGGACAGCGGCTCGACCAGGGCAGCGTCCTGGACCCGTACGTGGTCGGGCAGCCGGACGCAGTTGGCGACCGGGGCGACCGCGTACTGCGCGGCACCGCCCGGATTGGTCACACCGATGGCGCCCCAGCGTTCGCACATGTTGTTGTGGCCCAGCCGGCAGTAGTGGCACTCGTAGCAGTACAACGAGGGGTCCACGGCCACCCGGTCGCCCACCGCGACCTCGGTGACCCCGCTCCCGACGCCGACCACCTCGCCGGCGAACTCGTGGCCGGGGACGATGGGCAGGGTGGGGGCGAACTCGCCCTGGAGGATGTGCAGATCGGTGCCGCACAGTCCGCAGGCGGCGACCTCGACGACCACCTCGCGGGCCCCGGGGGTGGGGTCGGGAACGGTTTCCACGGTCGCCTTGCCGACGGACTCGATGACGGCTGCCTTCACTTGACGGCTCCTAGTGACAGGCCCTGGACCAGCTTGTCCTGGGCGGCGAACCCGGCCGCGAGAACCGGCAGGGAGATGACGAAGGAAGCGGCGCACACCTTGGCCAGGAACAGCCCCTGACTGGTGATGAAGGTTGTCAGGTAGACCGGTGCCGTGTGGGCGACCACGCTGGTGAGCACCCGTGCGAACAGCATCTCGTTCCAACTGAAGATGAAGCAGATCAGCGCGGTCGCGGCCACTCCGGGTCCGGCGATGGGGGCGATGACCCGCGTCAGGATGGTGGGCAGCTTCGCCCCGTCCATCTGGGCGGCCTCGATCAGCGCCACCGGGACCTCGGCCAGGAAGGACTGGAGCATCCACACCGCGATGGGCAGGTTCATCGAGGTGTAGAGGATGACCAGCAGCCAGATGTTGTCCAGGAACTGGGTGTTCTTGGCGAACAGGTAGATCGGCAGCAGGCCGGCCACCAGCGGCAGCATCTTGGTGGACAGGAAGAAGAACAGCACGTCCCGCCACTTGTGCACCGGCTTGATGGACAGCGCGAAGGCCGCCGGGATCGCCAACAGCAGGACCAGCAGGGTGGAGAACACCGAGGCGCCGAGGGAGTTCAGCAGCGGCGGCCAGGGGCCGTTGCTCCAGGAGGCTCCGAAGACCTCGCGGTAGCTGTCCAGGGTCAACGGGGCGGTCAGGGAGGGCGGGTTGGTGGCCGCGTCGGGTTCGGAGTGGAAGGAGGTGAACACCATCCAGACGACCGGCAGCACGAACATCAGGCCGACCAGCCAGGCCAGTACGCCCAGACTCAGGACGCGGCGGCTCCTCCTCACGGTCGGGTTCCCGACGGATCCGCGCGTGGTGGTGGTTGCGGCGCTCATCGGCTGGTCTCCTCACTGAACAGGGACGAGACCACCCGCAGGGCGAAGGTCGCGATGATGATGGAGCCGATCACGACCAGCACCCCGGCCGCGGAGGCCAGTCCGTATTCGTGGGCCTGGTAGAAGGTCTGGTAGATGCTGTACGGGAGGTTGGCGGTGCCCAGTCCTCCCTGGGTGAGGGTGTAGACGGCGTCGAAGTGCTGGACGATGTAGATGGAGCCCAGCAGCGCCCCCAGCTCCAGGTAGCGGCGCAGGTGAGGCAGCGTCAGGTAACGGAAGATCTGCCAGGCGCTGGCGCCGTCCAGCCGGGCGGCCTCGATCATCTCGGTGGGCCGGGACTGGAGGCCGGCCAGCAGGATCAGCATCATGAACGGGGTCCACTGCCACACCAGTGAGGCCTCGACGGCCATCAACGGCATGTCGGAGATCCAGTTGGGCTGGATGGGGTCGTCGATGCCGACCCAGCCGGCCACCGCGTTGATCAACCCGTTGAACAGGCCGTACTCCGGGTTGAACAGCACGTGCTTCCACAGCAGCGCGGCGGCCACCGGAACGATCAGGAACGGGGCGATCAGCATGGTGCGCACCGCGCCGCGTCCCTTGAACTTACGGTCCATCAGCAGGGCCAACGCCAGGCCCAGCACCAGGCTGACCAGCACCACGGAGACGGTGAGCACGATGGTGGTGATCACCGAGTCCCGCAGGTCGGGGTCGGACAGCACCGACGAGTAGTTGCCCAGTCCGGTGAACTCCCGGGCGTCGGGATAGAGGGAGTTCCAGTCGAACAGCGAGATGATCAGGGTGGCCACGAACGGCAGCTGGGTCACCACGATCAGGAAGATCAGTGCCGGCAGCAGCGGCGCCCGGGTCGCCCAGGCCTTGACCCGGTTCGCGCGGGCCCGGTCCGGTGCGCTGTGCCGCGCGGGGGCGGGGGGAGCTTGAATGGCGGTCATCGGTCCTCGTACTCCTTCCCCACCTTCGCGGCCAGTTCCTGTGACTTCTTCAGTGCCGCGTCCACCGACTGCTTGCCGGCGATGGCGGCGCTGATCTCGCGCGAGACCTTGGTGCCCAGGTCCTGGAACTCGGGGATGCCGACGAACTGGATGCCGGGTGCCGGGCGCTTCTGCAGGCCGGGGTTACGGGGGTTGGTCTGGGCGATGGAGTCCCGGGTGACCGCGTAGAAGGCGGAGGCCTCCTTGCGGTAGTCGGGGTTGGTGTACGTGGACTTCCGCTTGCCGGCGGGGACGTTGGACCAGCCGCGTTCCCGGCCGGCCAGTTCCTCGTACTCCTTGCTGGAGGCCCAGGAGATGAACTTCCAGGCGCTGTCGGTGTTGCGGGACGCCTTCTGCATCGCCCAGGCCCAGGTGTAGAGCCAGCCGGAGGCCTTGGTGCGCTCGACCGGGGCGGGTACGTAGCCGATCTTGCCCTTGACCGGGGAGTTGCCGGCCTCCAGGGAGCCGGCACCGGCGGTGGCGTCGTACCACATGGCGCTCTTGCCCTGCGTCATGTTGTTGAGGCACTCGGCGTACCCGGCCTGGGAGGCGCCGGCCTCACCGTGTTCGCGCACCAGGTCGACGTAGAACTTGGTGGCCCTGGTGAACTCCGGGTCGGTCAGCCTGGCCTTCCAGTTCTTGTCGAACCAGGTGCCGCCGAAGGTGTTGACCATGCTGGTGAGCGGGGCGGTCAGCTCGCCCCAGCCGGGCAGCCCGCGCAGACAGATGCCCTTCATGCCCTTCTGCGCGCCGTCGGCCTGGGCGGCCAGTTTGGCGACCTGCTTCCAGGTGGGCTTCTTCGGCATGGTGAGGTTCTTCTTCTCGAAGACGTCCTTGCGGTACATCAGGAAGGAGGACTCCCCGTAGAACGGCTGGCCGTAGAGCTTGCCGTCCTCGGCGGTCAGCGACTCGCGCATGGGGCGCAGGATGTCGCTCTGCTGGAAGCCCCGGTCCTTCCTGACGTAGTCGTCCAGCTCGTGGAGCCAGCCGTTCTTGGCGTAGATGGGCGTCTCGTAGTTGCTGATGGTGGCCACGTCGTACTGGCCGGCCTGGTTGGAGAAGTCCTGACTGATCTTGTCGCGGACGTCGTTCTCCGGCAGGGTCGTGAAGTTGACCTTGATCCCGGTCTTGCGGGTGAAGTGTTTGGCGGTGAGCTTCTGCAGGTCGGCCATCTGTGGGTTGTTCACCATGAGCACGTTCAGATCGCCGTCGGAGGAGCCGATCTCGCCTGCGCCGGCGCACGACGCGAGGAGGGTACTCGCGACGCCCATGGCGATCATGGTCCGCGCGGCGCGGCTCGGGCTGCGCATCCTGACCTCCGGGTTGGTGGAATGAGGGGTGGACGTATGGGGTTACACGTGCTTTTTCGGGCGGTACGCGCCGCACGGGTCCCGTGAACGGGGAGGCGGGCGCCCTTTCTCTCCTTCTCAGGTCCTCCTCAGGCCCTCAGCACCTGGGGCCCCAGAAGGGTGTAGCGGTGTGCCTCGGCGACCGGCAGCCCCGTACAGGTGACGATCGCCTCGAAGTCGGAGACCTCTGCGAAGCGGCAGAAGCTGACCGCGCCGAACTTGGTGTGCAGCCCGACGAAGATCCGTCGCCGCGAGGAGTGCATCGCCTGGCTCTTGACCTCGCTGACCGCGGCGTCGGGGGTGGTGAGCCCGCGGTCCCTGGAGATGCCGTTGGCGCCGATGAACGCCAGATCGATCACGAAGCCCGACAGCATCCTGGTCGCCCACTGGTCGACGGTGGCCATGGTGCCGCCACGCACCCGGCCGCCCAGCAGCAGCACCGAGCAGTTGTCCCTACGGGCCAGCACCCCGGCCACCGCCAGGGAGGCGGTCACCACGGTGAGCTGGCGGTCGGCCGGCAGGGCCTCGGCGATCAGCTGGGGGGTGAAGCCCTCGTCGATGAACACGGTCTCCGCGTCGCCCAGCAGCCCCACCGCCGCGGCGGCGATCCGCCGCTTCTCGGGGACGTTCATGGTGGTACGGAAGGCGAGGGTGGTCTCGAACCCGGCGCTCTCCACCGGATAGGCGCCCCCGTGGGTGCGCCTGACCAGTCCGTGGTCCTCCAGGACCCTCAGGTCCCGACGGATGGTCTCCTTGGCGACCTCCAGATCGAAGGCCAGCTGCGCCACGTCGGCGGAGCCCGCACGTCGCGCGATGGCGACGATCTCGCGCTGCCGCTCCTCGGCGTTCACCCAGGCCCACCTCCCTTCCGTCCTCGCGGTGCCGGACGATGCCCGTTCGGGCTCTGTGAGGAGTTGTACAGGGGGCGCTCTGGTCTGACCAGGTTGGCCCCGAGAGGTTTCACGCCCGCTTATGCCCGCACTCGGAGAAGTGGAATTCCGTGACCACCTGGTTCTTCACCGGAAACTTGACTGGCCGGTACTGCCCGTGGCCGGGTGAATCGCGCCCGTTTTCCGCCCGTACGGCGATCTTGCGACTGCCCGGACCCACACCCGACCCCGGAAGGCCTCGTTCCTCCCGGCCGCCCCACCCGCCCCACGGCGAGGCGCCAACTCCGCGTGCCGGGGCCACAGTTGGGCCGCCCCCCGTCAGCGGTCTTCCCTCAGCCGGCCGGAACGGCATGTTCCCCCACCGCATATCCGGGCGCCCGAGTGTGGGGTTCCGCCACATGGGGCGGGCGCTCCCCTGTTCCTACCGTGAGCCCGACCGAACCCCCCGTCCCCTGTCCGAAGGTGATCACTCATGGCCGGTCCCCTGACCAACGATGCTCGGCCGGGCCCCCTGAAACGCGTCGTGGCCGCCAGCCTCATCGGCACCACCATCGAGTGGTACGACTTCTTCCTCTACGGGGCCGCCGCCGCGCTGGTGTTCAACAAGCTGTTCTTCCCCGACAGCGACCCCCTGGTGGGCACCCTGCTGTCCTTCCTCACCTACGCGGTGGGCTTCGCCGCCCGCCCCGTCGGCGCCCTGGTCTTCGGCCACTACGGCGACCGGCTGGGCCGTAAGAAACTGCTGGTCGTCTCCCTGATGATGATGGGCGGCGCCACCTTCGCCATCGGGCTGCTCCCCACCCACGCCACGGTCGGCTCGATGGCCCCGGTGCTGCTGACCGCCCTGCGGCTGGTCCAGGGCTTCGCCCTCGGCGGCGAGTGGGGCGGCGCCGTCCTGCTGGTGTCCGAACACGGGGACGCCCGACGGCGGGGCTTCTGGGCCTCCTGGCCGCAGACCGGCGCACCGGCCGGGCAACTGCTGGCCACCGGGGTGCTGGCCACACTGACCGCGCTGCTCTCCGACGCCGCCTTCGACTCCTGGGGCTGGCGGGTGCCCTTCCTGCTGTCCGGGTTGCTGGTGATCCTCGGCCTGTGGATACGGATGTCGGTGGACGAGTCCCCGGTCTTCCGGCAGGCGCTGCGGCAGGCCGAGGCGCGGCGGGCCGAAAACGCCCAGAACGCTGAGAACACCGAGAACGCCGAGAACACAGCGGAGCGCCAGCCGCTGCTGGCGGTGCTGCGCGACCACTGGCGCGACGTGCTGGTGGCCATGGGCGCCCGGATGGCCGAGAACATCAGCTACTACGTGATCACCGCGTTCATCCTGGTGTACGTCACCGACCACCTGGAGATGGGCCAACAGACCGCTCTGAACGCGGTGTTGATCGCCTCGGCGGTGCACTTCGGCACCATCCCGCTGTGGGGCGCCCTGTCCGACCGGGTCGGCCGACGGCCGGTCTACCTGGTGGGCGCGGTGGGCATCGCGCTGTGGATGTTCCCCTTCTTCTCCCTGCTGAACACCCGCAGCTTCCCGGCCATGGTGCTGGCGGTGATCGTCGGCCTGGTGCTGCACGGCGCGATGTATGCCCCGCAGGCGGCGTTCTTCGCGGAACTGTTCGCGACCCGGATGCGCTACTCCGGCGCCTCCATCGGCGCCCAGTTCTCCTCGGTGGCCGCCGGCGCCCCCGCGCCGATGATCGCCACCGCCCTGCTGGCCGACTTCGACAGCTCGGTGCCGATCTCCCTCTACGTGATCGCCTCCGCCGTACTGACGGTCATCGCCCTGGCCTGCGCGAGGGAGACCCGCCACCGGGACCTCACCCGCGTCGGGGAGGACGCGGACCAGGTACCGGAGGACGACTCCGTCCGGCTCTCCAAGGACACCGACGCCCGCATCCCGGACCGGGTCCCCGAGGCACCCGAACGGTAACCCCCGCCCCCACCCCGACCGCCCGGGTCCCGGCACCAACCGCCGTACGGACCCGGGCGGTTCGCCGTCCGGCTCCGGTACGGGGCCCTGGCCCCCGGGGGCCCCGGGGGCCAGTACGGGGCGCGGTGGGCACCCCCCGGCGGGGGCGGCCCCAGGGGTCGCCTCGTACCAGGCGGGGCCACCTCCGCCCGACCGCACCAGGGACAACGGCACCAGGCCCGCAACGGGCACAGTCCGGGCGGGTGCCCGGGCAGACCGGGCAACCCAACGGGCAGACCGGACAGCCACCCTCAGCGCCCGGGGGGCCACCGCGCACCCCCCGATGGGGCACCCCCTCGGCACCCCGGGCCACGACCACGTACCTCGTCGGGCGCCCCTGGGTGCTCGGCCCCGGGCGACGGCACCGGGACCACCATGGGGCGGGCACCGGAAGTGGACGGGACCTGGCCCACACCGGGGCCCACACCAGACCGTCGACCCCCGACGGACACCGGAAATGAGCGAGCCCGGCCCACACCGGGGCCCACACCGGACTGACTCGGGGCCCACACCAGACCGCCGACCCCCGGGCGGACACCGGAAGTGAGCCAGCCTGGCCCACACCGGGGCCCACACCGGACTGACTCGGGGCCCACACCGGGCTGACTCGGGGCCCACACCGGGCTGACTCGGGGCCTACACCGGGGCCCACACCAGACCGCCGGCGCCCAGACCGGCGCCGCAAGTGAGTCAGCCCGACCGACAACGGGGCCCACACTGGGCTGACTCGGGGCCCACACCGGGGCCTACACCGGGCTGACCCGGGGCCTACGTCGGGGCCCACACCGGACTGACCCGGAGCCGACACCGGAGCCCACACCAGGCCGCTGCCCCCCCCCCGACGGACACCGGAAGCGGGTCGGAGTCGGGTGCGGGGGCGGACGTGGGTCAGTCCTCTTGCCCCACCGCCCCGGACAGCCGGTGCAGTTGGAGGGCGAGCTGCACCTCCAGGGCGCGGTGCGGGGACTGCCAGTCGTCGCCCAGCAGTCGGGTCACCCGGTCCAGCCGCTGGGCCACGGTGTTGACGTGCACGTGGAGCAGGTCCTTGGCCCGGGCGGGGCTCTGGGCGCTGGCGAAGTAGGCGTCCAGCGTGTCCACCAGTTCGGTGCCCCGGCTGGCGTCGTAGTCCAGTACCGGCCCGATGGCCCGCCGTACGAAGGAGGCGATGTTGCGGCCGTCGCCGGCGTCGGTGAGCAGCATCCCCAGGAACCCCAGGTCCTCGGTGGCCGCGCCCTCGCCGGCTCGGCCCAGCAGCCGTAGCGCCTCCGCGCAGCGCCGTGCCTCGGCGTACCCGGCGGCGACCTGCCCGGCGGGGCCACGCAGGCAGTCGGCCAGGGCGGAGGCCCCGACGGTCACCGGGGTGTGCACCGCCCCGCCCAGTTGGGCGGCCGTCAGCCGGGCCACCTCGGCGGCGGTCTGCCCCTCCTCCAGGGGCAGCAGCACCACCGTGCCGCCGTCCCGGGCGGCGGCCAGTCCCCCACTGGTGGCGGCCAGGTGGGAGGCGGCCGACCACAGCCGCTGTCGGGCGGAGAAGTCCTCGGCGCCCCCGGGGGAGTCCAGCCGCGCGGCCAGTACCACCTGGGGGCTGTCCAGACGCGCGCCCACCCTGCGGGCCCGGTCCCGCAGCAGTTCCGGGTCCCGGGCGTCCAGCAGGTCGTCCAGCAGCTCGCCCCGTACCCGCTTCTCCGCCTCGCTGGCCGAACGTCGGGCCAGTTGCAGCAGGGAGGTCACCATGGCGGCCCGCTCCAGGGTGCGCTGGTCGACCTGGGCGAGCCGGGGGTGGCCGCGCAGGATGAGGGCGCCGAGCAGTTCGCCGCCGGCCGAGACGGCGGCCACCCAGGTGCCGTCCCCGACGGCCACCGCGCTGCCCTGCCGCAGGGACTCCCCCACCGCCTCGCCGACCGGCCCGGCCAGCTGGTCCGGTTCCTGGAAGGTGACGGCGGCGCCCAGCACCTCGGCCAGCGCCTGGGCGACCTCGGGCACCCCGCCGCCGCGCAGCACCAGTTCGGTCAGCCGGTCGTGGACGGCGGCGGCGCGTTCGCTGGTGCGGTTGGCCTCCTCCAGTTCGGCGACCGCGCTGCGGGTCTCGGCGATCAGCCGGGCGGTGTCGATGGCCACGGCGGCGTGGGCGGCGAAGGAGGACAGCAGGGCGATCTGTTCCCGCTCGAAGACCCGGGGCCGTCGGTCGGCCGCGTAGATCACGCCGATGACCTGTTCGCCCATCCGCAGCGGTACGCCCAGGATGGCGACCAGCCCCTCCTCGCCCACCCCGGCGTCGATGGAGTGGGTGTGCTGGAAGCGGGCGTCGTGCGGGTAGTCGTCGGTGGCGTACGGGCGGGCGGTCTGGGCGACGAGCCCGCCCAGCCCCTCGCCCATGCCGAGCCGCAGCTGTTGGAAGCGGGCGGAGACCGACCCCTCGGTGACCCTCATGTAGGTGTCGCCGCGTTCGGGGTCGGTGAGGGTCAGATAGGCGACCTCGCTGCTCAGCAGGGAGCGGGCGCGCTGCACGATGGCCCGCAGCACCTCGTCCAGGTCCCGGAGCTGGGCCAGGTCCTGGGCCGTCTCGATCAGCGCGGTCAGCTCCGCCTCCCGGCGGCGGCGCCCCTCCAGTTCGGCGCGCAGGCGCAGGGCGTGCCGGCGTTCGGGGCCGGGTGGCCCCTCGTACGCCTCGGCGGGCGCGCCCCGTGCCAGCAGTTGGAGGTAGTGGGCGGCGGAATGCGGCTCGGACATGGGGTCAGTGTGCCGTCCACCCCCCGTCGAGGGGCAGGGAGGTTCCGGTGATCGCCCCGGCCGGCCCGGTGCACAGGTAGGCGACGGCCTCGGCCACCTCCTCGGGCTCCACCAGGCGTTTCAGGGCGGAGTCGGCCAGCATCACCTCGGACACCACCCGGTCCTCGGGGATGCCGTGCACCCGGGACTGGTCGGCGATCTGCCGCTCCACCAGGGGGGTGCGGACGTAGGCGGGGCAGACGCAGTTGGCGGTGACCCCGTGGGCGGCGCCTTCCAGGGCGGTGGTCTTGGACAGGCCCTCCAGCCCGTGTTTGGCGGCCACGTAGGCGGCCTTGTAGGCGGAGGCGCGGAGCCCGTGGACGGAGGAGATGTTGACGACCCGGCCCCATCCTCGCTGGTACATGCCGGGTAGGGCGCCCCGGATGAGCCGGAACGGGGCCTCCAGCATCACGGTGAGGATGGTGTGGAAGGCGTCGGTGGGGAACTCCTGGAGCGGGCGGACCACCTGGAGGCCGGCGTTGTTGACCAGGACGTCGCAGCCCTCGGCGACCCGCTCGGCCCCGTCCAGGTCGGTCAGGTCCAGGGTCACCGCCTCCAGCCGGGCGTCGGCGGGGGCGCCGGAGACCAGCTTCTCCAGCCCCTCGGTGTCCCGGTCGACGGCCCGTACCGTGGCGCCGCTCGCCGCCAGGCGGAGCGCGCAGGCCCGGCCGATGCCGCTGGCCGCACCGGTCACCAGGGCGGTACGGCCCGCCAGGTCCAGGGTCACGGAGTGTGGTGTCATGACCGCAGGCTAGGCAGCTGGGGGCCGGTGCCCGATGTGGCCCGCACCCATAGTTGGCGGTCGGCCGGTGTGGCCCGGACCCCGGGGCGGGGCGGTGCCGGTACGGCGCCCCCCTGAGGGCGGTACGCCAGACCGCCGGCAGGCCGCTTCACAGGTCGGTTGACCCGGTGGTTCACCGGTCGGTCCACGGGGTGGTTCACCGGGCGGTTCACACGGCCTCCCGTTCCGCGCTGACGGCGTCGGCGATCTCCCGTGCCGCCCGGGGGGAGAGCAGTACGTCGTAGTGGTTGGTGTCGTCGATCCGGCGGTGCGCGATCCGGTCGGGGTCCAGCTCGGCGGCGGCGATCCGGTCCGCGTCGTACAGGGCCTGGGGCTCGTCCAGCAGTCCGCGTTCCGCCCACAGCAGGGTGCCGCGCACCCCGGGCTGGTGGACGGCGGCGAGCGTCTCGGGGTCGCCCAGCACCATGGCGCCGTCGGCCCGTACCGCGTCCAGCACACAACTGCTGACCATCTCGCCGGGCGGCCCGATCAGGTCGCGGTCCACGTAGGACTGGACGTCGGGGCCCCAGTGCCGGACCAGGGCGGGGTGCTGTCGGAAGAAGTCGCGGTAGGCCTCGGGGTCGGGGAAGGTCATCGACAGCCGGCGCATCGCCGGGCCGAGCACCGCCTGGAGCACCTCGTCCAGGTCGGCGCCCTCGGGCGGCGGGAACCCCACCCCGCCGTCCACCAGCACCACCCGGGGGAACCGTTCGGGGTGCCGGGAGGCGGCCAGGGCGGCGATGAAGGCGCCCATGGAGTGCCCCACCAGCACGGCCCGGGGGGCGTCCAGGTGGTCCAGCAGGGCGAGGGTGTCCTCGACGTGGGCGCCCAGACCGTACGGCCCGGGCAGTTGGCTGCGGCCCCGGCCCCTGAGGTCGGGGGCGTACAGCGGGGCACCGAGCGGGTGGCAGGCCAGCGCGTCGAAGGCCCGGCCGTTGGCGGCGATGCCGTGCAGGGCGATCACCGGGGTCCCCTCGCCCAACGGCCAGTGGTGCACGGCGAGTTGGCCGCCGCGTACCGGGACGGTGAACTCGGTGGGTTGGACGGTGTCGGTCATGCGGCACTCCCTGGGCGCGCTCGGATACGGAGACCTGCGGGCAGCCGTTCGCCGAGGGTGGTGAGCCCGCCGGGGGCGACGAACACCGCCAGGACGAACAGGGCGCCGAGTACCAGCATGGGCTCACCGCCCAGTCCCCAGCCGGCGAGACGTTGGTCGAGGTAGGTGAACAGCACCCCGCCCAGGACCGGCCCCCACCGGGTGCCGGCCCCGCCCAGGACGACCATCACCAGCAGGGTGAGGGTGAACTCGGGGGTGCTGGAGTGCGGGGTGGCCCCGGCGGTGACCAGCAGGTGGACGCTGCCGCCGAGCAGGGCCAGGGCGGAGGCGAGGACGAAGGCGCCCAGCTTGTAGCGGTAGGTGTCGTAGCCCAGCACCCCGACCCGCTGTTCGTTGTCCCGTACCGCCTGCCACACCCGGCCCACCGGGCGGGTGGTCGCGGTCCACACCACGGCCGCCACCAGCACCAGGTAGGCGAGGGCCAGCCAGTAGACGTGCACGGTGTTGCGCACCCCGAGGAACAGCTCCGGCACCCCCTCGGTGTACAGCGGCAGGCCCTCCTCGCCCCCGGTCAGCCCGCCGGGGTTGCGGCCGATCCAGATGGCGCCGGCCTGGGCGAAGGCCAGGGTCACCATGGCGAAGCCGATGCCGCCGAAGGCCAGGGTGCGCAGCGAGATGGCGCCCAGCACCACCGCGGCGACGGTGCCCAGGGCCAGGGTGGCCAGGGCGGCCGGCAGCAGCCCGAGTCCCCACTCGGACATGGCCAGTTGGGTGCCGTAGGCGCCCCCGGCCACGTAGAGGGCGTGGCCGAAGGACAGCAGCCCGGTACGGCCGAACATCAGGTCGTAGCCGAGGGCCAGCCCGGCGAACACCATGCACAGGGCGATCAGTTGCAGCGACCCGGGGCTGCCCAGCGGCCCGTCGAACAGCACCGGGATGTTCACCGCCGAGTAGGGCAGTACCACCAGGACCAGGACCACCAGGGCGGGCGTCAGCCAGCGCGGCCAGCGGGGCCGCCGGGTGCCCGACGTGGGGGAGGCGGCCGGTTCGGTGCTCGGGGTGGTGGTCTGGGTCATGGCTTCCCTCCGGCGGGCTGTGGCCGCAGGCGGCGGGTGAGCCGTTCCAGCGGGCCGGACGTGCCGGGGGTGGGCCGGGCCAGCACCACGGCGGCGAGCAGCACCACCACGGCCAGGTCGCCGTATCCGCCGGCGTAGTAGTTGGCGTACTGCTGGACCAGGCCGACCGCCACGGCGGACAGGGCGACCCCGGTGAGGGAGTGCAGCCCGCCGATGATCACCACCACGAAGGCGAAGATCAGCAGCGAGGTGCCCTGGTGGGGGGAGAGCGAGCCGAAGAACATCCCGGCCAGGACACCGGCCAGTCCGGCGAGCGCCCCGCCCAGGGCGAACACCAGGGTGAACGCCCGGGTGACGTCCACCCCGAGGGCGGTGACCATCGCCCGGTCCTCCACCCCGGCCCGTACCACCAGGCCGTAACGGGTACGGGAGAGGAACAGCTGCACCCCGACCAGCACCAGTCCGGCCACCGCGATCAGCACCAGCCGGGTCACCGGGATCTGGGCGCCCAGCACCCCGACCGTGCCGGACAGGGCGGAGGGGACGGGGAAGTCCCGGGCGTCCGGGCCCCACACGGTGCGTACCAGGGCCGGTATCGCCAGCGACAGGCCGACGGTCACCAGGATCTGGTCCCGCACCCTCCCGTACAGCCGCCGGATCAGCAGCCACTCCACCACCACGGCCAGCAGCAGCCCGGTGGCGGTGCCCACCAGCAGCGCCAGCAGCAGTCCCGTGGAGGACTGCGGTCCGCCGACCGCCTGGAGGGTGCGCCAGGCCGCGTAGGCGGAGACGGTCAGGAAGGCGCCGTGCGCGAAGTTGAGCACGTCCATCAGCCCGAAGATCAACGCCAGCCCGGAGGCGATGAGGAAGTACAGCGCGCCCAGCCCGAGGCCGGTGACGCTCAACAGCACCAGGGTGTCCATCAGGCGGCCCCTCCCGACATCCTTCGGTCGCTGACCCCGAGCAGACGGGTCGTCATCTCCCGGTCCCCCAGCAGTTCGGCCGCCTCCCCGGTGTGCACCACCTGTCCGGCGTCCAGCACGGCGGCGTGCCGGGCCAGTCGGCGCACCAGGGCCAGGTTCTGTTCCACCAGCAGCAGCGGCACCCGTTCGGCGACCCGTTCCAGCACCTCGGCCACCTCGGTCACCACCCGGGGCGCCAGCCCCTTGGTGGGCTCGTCGGCGATCACCAGCCGGTTGTCGTTGAGCAGGGTGCGGGCGATGGCCACCATCTGCTGCTGCCCCCCGGACAGGGTTCCGGCCAACTGCCGTGAACGGGACCGTAGTTCGGGGAACAACTCGTGCACCAGCTGGTAGTGCGGGCCGTCGGTCGGCGCCCCGTCCGGGCCCCGGCCCCGCTCGGCCAGGGTGAGGTTCTCGGCCACCGTCAGCTGGGCGAACACCCCACGGTCCTCCGGCGCGTACCCCACGCCCCGGCGCACCGTGCGATGGGTGGGCTCGTGGGTGACGTCCGCCCCGGCCAGGGTCACCCGGCCGCCGGTGATCCGCCCACCGTCGGGCAACAACCCCAACACCGCCCGTACGGTGGTGGTCTTGCCCACCCCGTTCCGGCCCAGCAGGGCGGTCACCCCGGAGGCGGCGACCTGGAAGGTCACCCCGCGCAGGATGTGGGAGCCACCGATCAGCACCCTCAGGTCCCGCACCGTCAGCACCGGCGCGGCGGCGCCCTCGGGCGTCCGGGCACCGGTCTCGGTACCGGTCTCGTTCACAGCAGCTCCCCCACGTAGGCCTCCTGCACCCGGGAGTCGGCCATCACCTCGTCGGGGGCGCCGGCCGCCAACAGCCGGCCGTGGTGCATCACCGCCACCCGGTCCGCGAGGCCCAGCACGATGTCCAGGTGGTGTTCCACCATCAGCACGGTGCGCCCCTCGCCACGGTGCAACTCCCATATCACCTCGGTGAGTTCGGCGACCTCCTCGCTGGCCACGCCCGCCATCGGCTCGTCCAGCAGCATGAGCCGGGGCCCGGCCGTCGAGGGGGCGAGCAGCATCGCCAGCTCCAGCTTGCGCTTGTCCCCGTGGGACAGTTCGGCCGCCGGCTCGGCACGACGGTGCGCCAGCCGCACCCGTTCCAGGGCCGGCCGGGTGTCGACCGGGCCCCGGGCCCCGCCGGCCCGGGCAGCCAGTTCCACGTGTTCGGCCACCGTCATCGAGGGGAACAGCAGCGAGGACTGGAAGCTGCGGGCCACCCCGAGGCGCGCCCGACGGTGCGGGGGCAGGGTCTGTACCGCGCGGCCGTCCAGCAGTACCGCGCCTCCGGTGGGGCGGTTCACCCCGGACACCAGGTTGAACAGCGAGGTCTTGCCGGCCCCGTTGGGGCCGATCAGCGCCCAGAACTCCCCCTCGGCGACGGCCAGTTCCACGCCCTGGACGATGTCCGCCCCGCCCACCGACCAGCACAGGTCGCGCAGTTCCAGTACCGGTACGGGGCCCGAGCCCGGCACGTCTCAGTCCGCCTTTCCGGGCCGGGGCGCCACCTTGTCGGGCGGGAAGGTGGCCACCACTCCGGGCTTGCCGTCGTCGTCGAACTCGGCCTGGAACATGGGCTGGAGCAGCGCGTGGTCCTCGGCGCGGACCGTGTTGGGTCCCTTGACCCCGTCGAACTCGAAGCCCTCCAGCGCCTTGGTCATGGCCTTGGTGTCGGAGTCGTCCCCACCGGCCCGTACCGCCTCCACCACCATCTGCGCGGCGTTGAACCCGTCCGGCGAGAACAGGTCCTCCTTCCAGCCCCGCTTGGCGAAGTAGGCGCGCATCGCCTTGGCCTGCTTGTTCTCGGTGGCGCCGGCCACGTAGTGGGCCAGCAGGGTCACCTTGTCCCGGGCCTTGCCGAACACCGGGTAGCTGGAGCGGATGTCGAGTCCGGTGACCACGGTGGAGCTGTCCAACACCCCCTGCTGGTCCAGGGTGTTCCACATGGAACGGGCCGTGTCGCCCGCCCAGGCCACGAACACCATGTCCGGCTTGGCGGCCTTCACCTTGCTGGTCACCGGGGTCAGGTCGGTGGCGCTCGGCGGTGCCAGCACCTTGCGCACCTCGGTGCCGTCGCCGCCCAGCACCTGCCGTACGGCGGCCACGTTGGCCTGACCGAAGGCGTTGTCCTGGGCGAGTACCACCACCCTGCGCTTCCCCTGGGAACCGGACTTCCTCTCCCGGTCCAGGATGGCCTTGGCGGTCACCACGTCCTGGTAGGTCTGCCGGCCCGAGCGGAAGGTGTGCGCGTTGACCCCGGTCACCTCGTCGGTGGCGGCCGGGCCGGAGATGTAGAGGGTCCGGTTCTGCTCGGCGACCGGGGCGATCTGGGTGGCCACCCCGGACACCACGGTCCCGGCGATGATCCGTACGTCCTGGCCGATGCGCTTCTTGGCCAGCGACACCCCCTTGGCGGGGTCACCGCCGTCGTCGTCCTTCAGTACGGTGATCCGCCGCCCGTCGACCTTGCCGGTGCCCTTGGTGGCGTGGTGCAACCCCGCCTGGAAGCCCTGGAGGTACTGCTTGCCGTAGCTGGCCAGTGGCCCGCTGGTGGAGGTGACCAGTCCGACCTTCACCTCCTCGTCGTCCCCGGAGGCGTTGTCCTGGGGGCTGGCACAGGAGGTGGCCAGGGCCGCCGAGAGGGCGGCGACGAGTGCGGTCTGTGCCAGGGGTCTGCGCATGGCGAAACGGCTCCTCGGATTCGGTCCGATCCGCCCACGGGGCCAGGGCGGGGCTGCTGCTCAGGGCCCCGGAACCGGCGTCGACGGGTCAGGTCGCGCCGGGGTGCGGCTCGGGGCACGCCACCGTGGGGCTCGGGCCTCGTGGTGACTTAGGCAGCGTCCGCCCCGTGATGCCGGCCGGCAATGTACGTCCCGCACACTGCCCGACCACCACTCCTGGGGCCGGACCACATGGATCGCCCGCCCCCGATGGTCGCCCCAACCCCCGTGCCGAGTACGGGGGTTGGGGGCGCGCGGGGGAACGTGCCGGCGTTCGGCGGGGGCCACGCCCGGGTGCGTACCCCGGAGTCACGGTGCCCGGTCATCGGAGTCGACGGGACCGGCGGGGGATGGGGCACCGGGACCGGGGCCGGTCACCCTGAGGGTGGGGACCCGACAGCCGAGGTCGACGACCGGCTGGGGCACCGCCACGGAGGGGACCCCTGAGGGGGCCAGGCAGCACGGCCCGGCTGGGGCACGCCACCGGAGCGCCAGCCCGAGAAGGGGAGCGCCCTCCGACGGGTGGGCCACCCGAGACGGGGGCACCGCCCCGGTAGGCGGGGGCACCACCCGAGACGGGGGCGCCGCCCGAGATGGGGGGGCACCGCCCGAGATGGGGCACCACCACGGAGGGGACCCCTGAGGGGGCCAGGCAGCACGGCCCGGCTGGGGCACGCCACCGGAGCGCCGGCCCGAGAAGGGGAGCGCCCTCCGACAGGTGGGCCACCCGAGATCGGGGGCACCGCCCGAGATGGGGCACCGCCACGGAGGGGACCCCTGAGGGGGCCAGGCAGCACGGCCCGGCTGGGGCACCGCCACCGGAGCGCCGGCCCGAGAAGGGGGGCGCCGGCCCGAGGAGGGGGGGCGCCCTCCGACGGGTGGGCCACCCGAGACGGGGGCACCGCCCGAGATCGGGGGCACCGCCCCAGCAGACCAGGGCACCGCCCCAGTGGGCGGCCCGTTCGGGACCTGGTGGGCCCCGTGGGGGTCCCGTACCCCCGCCGGCGCCCACCGGCAGAGGGGTACGCGCCCTCCCGGCGGAGCGGGCGCCCACCCGAGGAGGCGGGTCCCCCGGGCGGGGGAACAGCCCCCCGGCAGAGAGGCAAGCGCACCCCAGGGTGGCCAACCGCCCCCGGGCCGGGGGCCGTTGGGGGCGGGGACCGTTGGTCGGGGCCGTCCGCCCTCGCAATGGCCAGTCACCACAGTCCTGGACCGCCACCATGGCGCCCCGGCACATTCGCCCAGCCCCGCCGCGCTCCCTACGGTGCTGTGACCTGACCGGCCGCCGCCTCCCCAGCCGGGCCGGTACCGGGGCGCCGGTACGCTCCCCGATGCCGCCGGACGCGGTCCCGTTCACCGTCCCCACGACAGGAGACCGGAATGCGCGCAAGTCCAGGAGCCCCCCGCACCCCCCACGTCGACCCGACCCCGCACCAGACGACCTCCCGCCGCCGGCGGCTGCCGGGTCTGCTGGCCGCCGGCCTGGTGACCGCCCTGGCGCTCGCCCTGCCGTCCAGCGCCAGCGCCCTGCCCGGCGCGTCCGGTACCCCCCGGGCCACGGCCGGGCTGGAGCAGGTGAGCGACTTCGGCGACAACCCCGGGGCGCTGTCGATGTACCGCTACGTTCCCGAGGGCCTGCCCCAGGGCAGCCCGGTGGTGGTGATCCTCCACGGATGCGCCCAGAGCGCCGCCGACTACTTCGACGGCGCGGGCTGGCAGTCCCTCGCCGACGAGCACGGTTTCGCCGTGGTCGCCCCGCAGCAGGAGATCCTCAACAACGCCTCGCGCTGCTTCAACTGGTTCGAGCCCGGGGACCGTTCACGCGGTCAGGGCGAGGCCGCCTCCATCCAGCACATGGTCGACCACACCCTGTCCGACCTGGGCGCCGACTCCTCCCGCGTCCACGTCACCGGACTCTCCGGGGGCGGGGCCATGACCGCCTCCCTGCTGGCGTCCTACCCCGACACCTACGCCGGCGGCGGCATCGTCGCCGGGCTCCCCCACGGCTGCGCCGACTCCATGGTCACCGCGTTCACCTGCATGAACCCGGGGGTGACCAAGTCCGCCAAGGAGTGGGGCGACCTGGTACGGGCGGCCCACCCGGACCACCAGGGCGCCCGCCCGGTGGTCTCCCTCTGGCACGGCAGCGCCGACGCCACGGTCGCCCCCGGCAACCTCACCGAGTCGGTCAAGCAGTGGACCGACGTCCAGGGCGCCGACCAGGAGGCGGACGGCACCGAACAGCTCCCGGGCGAGACCACCAGGGAGGACTACCAGGACGCCGACGGCAAGGTGGTCGTCCGCAGCTACCAGGTCGCCGGCATGGGCCACGGCACCCCGGTGAAGCCCGACGAGGGGTGCGGCACCAGCGGCACCTACTTCCCCGACCGCGTCTGCTCCAGCTCCCTGTTGCTCAAGGACTGGGGCCTGGCCGGCTGACCGGGCCCCCCACGCCTCCGTGCGGACGCCCTCGCCCGGCGTCCGCACGGAGCGGGTCGTACGGGCCCGGCCGGCCCCGGTACCCCTCAGCCGGAACGGGGGTGCGGGCAACTGTCCCGGTACTCCACGACCGCGCCGCGCTCCGGGGGCGGCGGACAGAGCCTCCGGTCGTAGCGGACGTCGCCGTCCAGGAACCGCCCGAACCAGGCCAGTACCTGTGAACCCAGGTACTTCCGGGGATAGTTGCCCACCAGGTGGTCGCCGTCCAGGCTGAGGTAGGCCCGCTCCCGGGCGTTGTCCAGACCCTGGTAGAAGGGCTTGGCGTACTCCGAGGGCGGGGCGATCTGGTCCGTGCTGCCGGCCACCACCAGGGTGGGCGCCCGTACGCCGGGCCAGCCGCGAGGGGACTCGTACCAGGGGGTCAGCGACACCACCGCTCGGATCGACGGCCGCCGGGACGCGGCGACCAGTGCCGCCCCGCCGCCCATGGAGTGGCCCAGCACCGCCTGCCGGTCAGCGTTCACCCGGCCCGCCAGGGGGCCGTCACGGGTGAGGTAGTCCAACGCGTTCAGCAACTGTTCCGCGCGCCGGTCCGGGGAGTCCTCCAGGGTCAGGGTGTCGATGGCGATCAGCACGAAGCCGTGCGACGCCAGCAGGTGCCCGTACCAGGTCACCGTCGACCGGTCGGCACCCAACCCCGGGGAGGCCGCGATCACGGCGGGTCTGGGGCTCATCCGCTCCGGGCGGTACACGGTGCCGCCCCCGAACCGCCCGGCGACCTCCCGCGCCTGCACCGTGCTGACCCGCACCCGCTCCGGCCCGGTCTCGGCCTCCGTGTGCGAGGGCAGCGGTACGGGACTGGACGGTTCCGCCCGGTCGGGCGAGGAGTCCCCGGAACACCCGGCCCCCAGCAACAGGGCCACGGCCACCCCCAGGGCGCCCAGCCCCCGCGTGATGCCTCCCATGGCCCGACTCCTCACACCGGGTGCGCCCTGCTGCGACGGTACGAGCGAGGAGAGGGCCCGGCAACCGGCGACCGTACGGAGGCGGAAGCGGGCCAGCCACCACCGAGGGACGCCCACCGGCACCCCTGCCCCGAGGGCGCCCCGAGGGGTCGGCCTGGCCGGGGCACCCCTCGAAGAAGCGTCCCGTGGTGGCCGGCCACCACGGGACGCCTGGACGGACGGGGGCGGTCGCCCCTCGGAGCCCAGGCCACCGACAGGACGTCCCCGGTCGGGGAAACGGCCACCCACACCGAAGCACCCACCACGAGCGGGGGCACCGGACGGGTTCGAGGGGACGGCGGGCGGCCGTTGACCGGCGCCCACCCGACGCGAGCGATGGTCGACCGGGCCGGCCACGTGGGCCGGTCCCGGTCGGGCCGCACTCCCTCAGCCGGAGAAGGCGTTCACCCCGGTCAGTTCGGCGGACAGGGCCCACAGCCGGGTCGCGCTGTCCGGGTCCACCGCGTACTTCCGTACCCCGCCCCGCCGGCCGTCCTCGGACAGTTCGGCGATGTCGCAGTCCTCGCAGTACACCCCGCCCCGGCCGTCCAGCAGCGGGGAGGTGGCCGCCCACACCTGGGTGGCCGCGCCCTGTTCCGGGGTCTTGAAGTCGGGGTTGATCAGGTTCCCCTCCTCGTCCACCCAGCCCAGCTCACGCATCTCCTCCAGCCCCAGGTGCCGTTGGAGTTCGGTACGGATCGGCCCCGGGTGCAGCGAGAAGGCCCGTACCCCGCTGTCCCTGGCGAGGGCGTCCAGCCCCACGGCGAACAGCACGTTGGCCGTCTTGGACTGCCCGTAGGCGACCCACTTGTCGTAGCCGGAGGTCAACTGGAGGTCGTCCCAGTGGATGTCGGAACGGTGATGGGCCGCCGAGGACACCGCCACCACCCGGCCCCGCCCCTGGGCGATCGCCGGCCACAGCCGGTTCACCAGGGCGAAGTGGCCCAGGTGGTTGATGGCGAACTGGGACTCCCAGCCCGGCCCCACCCTGGTCTCCGGGCAGGCCATCACCCCCGCGTTGTTGACGGTCAGGTGCAGCGGCCGGCCCTCGGACAGGAAGTCCTCGGCGAACCCCCGCACACTGTCCAGGTCCGACAGGTCCAGGGCCCCCACCCGCACCCGGTCGACGCCCTCCAGCGCCCGACGGGCCTCCTCGGGGCGACGGGCCGGCACGATCACCTCGGCACCGGCCGCGCTGAGCGCACGGGTGGTCTCCAGGCCGAGCCCCGAGTACCCACCGGTGACCAGTGCCAGGGTGCCGTCGAGGTCCAGGCCCTCGACCACCTCGCGGGCCGTGGAACGGTAGCCGAAACCGGAATCGATCTTCTCTTGCGCTGTCGTCATGGGCCCGAGGCTACGAATTGGAGTGCTCTCCAGGGCAAGCCCGACAGCCCCGACCCACCCGTACCGGCTCACCGACCCCCGGGTGACCCCGCCGCGTGTTACCCGGGCACCTCCCCGCTCCCGCCCTACGGTGAACGGGTCGCCCCTCCACCCCAGCGAAGGTCCCTCCCGTGAAGCTCAGCATCAGGAACCAACTCCCCGGCACCGTCACCGACTTGACCCCGGGGGAGGCCATGGCCACCGTCCACGTCCAGCTCACCGGAGGTCAGCGCGTGGTCGCCGCGATCACCCGGGACGCCGCGGAGGACCTCGAACTGACCGGCGGTACCCCGGTACGGGTCCTGCTGAAGTCGACCGAGGTCTCCCTGGCCACCGGCCCCACCGACCACCTCAGCACCCGCAACCGCATCCCCGGCACCGTCACCCGGGTCACCACCGGCGAGGCCATGGCAACGGTCCGGGTACGGGTGGACGGCGGCGAACTCACCTCCGCCATCACCCGGGAGGCCGCCCAGGACCTGCACCTCACCCCCGGCACCCCGGTGCACGCCCTCATCAAGTCCACCGACGTCGCCCTGGCCATCCCCTGACCGGTACGCCCGTACCACTGAGGTGCCCGTACCACTGAGATGCCGGCCAAGCACGGCAACCACGGGGCCCCGGCCACCCGTACGCCGGGGCAACTCCTACCGCGCGCCCATCAGTTGACGGCCGTCATGGCTCCGTACATGGGGGCCGCCCTCCACCGCCGCGTCCAGCAACCGGGCCGCGTACGGCTCGCTCATCCGCTCGGCCACCTCCTCGGCGGTCAGCCACACCACCGCCGACGTCTCGTCGGAGGTGGTCTCCACCCCGCCGGAGGGCACACAGCGGAAGATCAGGGCGACCACGCCCCGCACCATGTTCTTGTACACCCCGCTGAGCGCACCGACCTCGACCGTGATGCCGGTCTCCTCCCACACCTCACGCCGTACCCCCTCCTCCGGCGTCTCGTCCAACTCCAGCACCCCTCCGGGGAGGTCCCACTGGCCGTTGTCCGCCCGCTGGATCGCGAGGAACCTTCCGTCCGCCCGCATCACGGCCCCACCGACGGACACCGAATGCCGGGGCAGTGAACTCGCTACAGAGCTACCGGTACTCATGCCCAGGAGCATAGGAGCCAGCAGCCCCCGAGGTCCCCTTCGCCCCAGAGTGTGGACTGCGGGACCAAAAGAGAATCAGTGGCAAACACCTCCATTCCACACTATCGACTCACGATATCATTAATCTGGCCGACAGACCCCGCCTGGCGAAGCGACACCGAAGAAAGGGGAGGCCTAAACAGCGAAAACATCCGTTGGGCCCTATTCCCGGAGAACATGATATGCGCCATTCTCCACATCATCAGGGTGCACAATGGAGTCCTGAACCCCCAGGACAGCCATAAGAGATCTCACCGAAACAACTCGACTATTTCCGATCCAGAGAACACTAAAAGGGAGCTTTCCCTTCCTGTGCATATTCGATGCCTGAGATTCCGAAATACCAACAGCGTCAGCCGCTTCACCAAACCCGATATATCGCGGCAGCAGATCGGAGATCCGATAATATAAGTTTCTCCCGTCAACCCAGGTTCGCCCCAGTTGCGCCGAGTTAATCGGTGGAGCATCCGCGTCCCTCCGGCGGCCACTGCGGACTCCCTCATGAAAATAATTCACGTGCACCATTGCCCCCATTCGCTGCAGAAGAGCACCCGCGTTCTCGCCACGAATCCTCTCGTCAGCGTCCGGGTCTTGCACCGCACACCCGTCAATAATCGACGACGCACATAGAGTGACATATTCCTCGTGCACTACACCAGAGATCAGATACCCGGAACTTTCAGCGCACCTCTCCCCTTTGCCTACTTCCACCAAGGAGCGAGCCTTGGCAAATGCGCTCCTTCTCATACCATCCAAAAGCTCCCTGGGGGTCGCGCTACCAGCCAACGAAACCCAAGCTTCCAGTGCTCCTTCCACCATCGCGGACCTGACATCAGATACATCACAGCGCCACTTCCTTGCTAGATCATTGGACCACCACCGAAAATTCGGAGTAAGCATGTCCAACAAGATCATCAACCATTTCTCCCGCACCCGTTGTTCGCCTTGCATAGCCAGAGTTGACACCGACTCCCAGAGACGCATACTTTTCGTTGATTTCGTTCGCCCCAACTGAATGCTCTCCCGCAGAACCTCGTAAGTGGGATGCCTCTTGATTGTGCACACGCGCACATCGCCAACATGAGCACAGATCGGACGCCCGCCACAGTCTCGTACAATCTGTTCGGTGATGAGGGTAAAAATATCGCGCATCACTTTCTCCTATCTAACCCTCCCGCCCCCACACAAAGGGACGGAACACGAGGTGAAGTTGAAGTGGACAACAAATAAGCCGCAACTGGGCATTGGAATTTCCCATAACTCAAGCGGTCTCGATTAGCATGCCGCGCGCTCCGAGGCGGAATCCCACTGAAATCCCAACAGAAGATCCACATAGGCATATTGGGATTCTTCTATACTGCCCAACCAGCCACCGATCGGGAGTGAGCAGTAAACGGTTTCTGGGAACGCATAGATTGCTATGCTAGCGAGCCAAGTCTGGCAACCTCTTCAAATCCCCACCACTAGCCAGACATGTCAACCCCGAATAACTGAAGCATTTCGCACGCAAATTTCTGCCGCAATCCCTGGCTTCGACCTCCACAGTGAACAAGCGGAAAGCCGGCGCCCGATCTCACTCTACGGTGTGGGGGACTCGCGAAAATATTCTCGAGTTATCGGATTCACTTTTAGAGATCGTCTACTCTCGTGACCCAGTAAGAAGCTTGACTGACGGTTGCCCGGCGGCAGAGCAGGTAGACCATCTCGTCAGGACGCATGAGCATACGAGCTCGACACCAAGCAGCGTCATACGTCATCATCCGACGGCTACGCAGAATCATGAATAGAGCTAAAAGGCTCGTCAAAGGGGCAAGGATCACTCTCCAGATGGCGAGTGTCACAGCCGTTCCTGCCCTTCGGTAAAAGAGTTCTGAGGCAGGCCAGAGAGGTCTGGATCGATACTCTTGTCAAGTCTATTCAATGCGTCAATTAGGGCGAGCATTGCCCGCTGTTGCTGCTCTGGGTCATTGAACCCTTTTCCCACTTCCTCCCACTGCCGTAACAAAGGGGACCACCATTGATCGCAGGATTTGATCAGTCTGGACAAACGCTGAAGTTCAGCGACGTAGTCTTCATCAAGATCTCCGGGTGATCGGTGTTCCAGACGGTCGACCACTACAAGATCAGGGTGATCATACAGATTTTCCTTTAGGAATCGCAGGCGGCTGATGCGTTGGCCATCTGCCTGTTGACGGGCGATAAACGTCTTCGCCTGTGAGTTAAGCTGCAGCGAAGCATGTACATCGACCAGTCGGTAAGCATCATTGTCAGGCATGCAAGCGAGGGCAGCATTTATAGCGTCCTGCGCAGCGACCAGCTCGTGAGCTTCCCATAGGGCAGCTGTACGACGTGCCGCAGTTTGGACGTCGACCCGCAAACGATCTTCTGCGTTTGGTCGAGAAGGCCACTTTGGGCGCCATGTAATAACAAAAAACGCCTCGAAGTAGATGTCGGGCGTGGCGCTGGGCAATAGGCGAGGCTTCGGGCAGGAACTGGTACGGGAGCGACGCTGCCAAGGCTTCATCATTCTGCTTCACTTTCATGCTCCTTCGGGAGCGGAAAAGTGGGCTGTAGGCGGCTATCAACCAAGTGTTGGTAGAAGTCCTCGGCGGCGCTGCTGCCGCAGGCGGTGCAAACGCCTTCCAGGTGCCGCATCAACGTCATGCCAGCCTTGAACATGTCATGCCTGCGCAGGGCAGGAAGAAGGGTGTCGCGCAGTTGGCTGTAGGTATCCTCGTTGCTGGAACTGGAACTGATCCAGTCGACCAAACGAAGTATGACCGTATCATTGCTTTGCGGATCGACCAATAGATCATGTACGGCGCCTTGCACGTCAATTTCGGTAGTGCTAGCCGAACGTACCAGCCAAGGAAGGTCAGAGGATGTTTCGTTGTCAGGCACCGTCATGAGGGCGAGAAAGGCCAGGCTTCCGGCTCGCGCGGATGTTCTCTTCTGCTGCCAGCCACGCACTTCAGTTACCAGGCGTGCAATTCCGCAATCCTGCTGAGCGAGTTCATCGAATGCTTTCAAGACCGTTTCACGAGTTACATCAGTGGTTGACCTGTGGGCCACACGTCGTAGGCGAACCATGGCCCGCTTCTCTGCTCCCGCAGACATGGGATCTTGGAGAACCCTCTGGCACAGAAGAATCACCGGCTCGGTGTAGGTGTCACTTCCCGCCCATCGGTACAGGGTCTTCCAGGCGAGTGGACCGATATGCTCATCCCGGACGGCAGACTCCATCACAGAGGCGAAAACATCGGGTGCGGAAGCAGCTGACTTGCCCAGGGTGCTCAGGTAATCGATGCTACCGTGGCGTACCGCCAGGTAGGAAAGTGTTTCCACGGCACGTTTCTTAGCGTCCCCGTTATCGGTGCTTGTTTCCACCAGCCATGCGAGTAGGGGTTCGCGCAGGAATTCGTAGTTGTCCCACACATACTCTATGATGGCCTGCCCATAGGTTGGCCGTTCGAAGATTACGTTGTCCTGACCGTCTACCGTTGCTTGAACGTCGTGGAGTCGACGCCGTGTGCCACGACCAGCAAAAGCGGCATGCAAGGTGGGGATACCTGTTTGCCCATGAGCCACGGGTGCTTCACCCAACCGCCTCATCAAACGGTCTGCGATCCGAGCCACCTGCGACATCGGCGCGGACTGCCGGACTGCCAGGGCCACCAGCAGGCAGCGGTCATCCACTGTCAGAGAACTCTTGGGGTTGTGCACGGCGGGCGCATCGCCGAAGAGCCCATCCAACTCGTTTCGCCAGTCCGTCAGTGCTGCGGTCACCCGAACCTCCAAGTTCGGGGACTCTGTTTCAAGTTTGGCCCCCGACCTAGGGGAAGAATGCAGCAAGTTTTGATGCTCTTCCCATGCTGCCACGATGGTACGGGCCGCCCGTGCTGCCTTGACCGCGTTCAAACCCTTAAGCGAATCACAAGCTTTGGTGAACGTGCGTAGTGACGATGCGAGTGCAGCGTGGCCATGCGATTCCAGGTGAGCCTCAACTAGCGCTTGAGCGTCAGGCGCTTTCTGGAGGTGTAGAACGTGGACTCCTCGACGTGGGGGAAGGCGGTCATCAACCCACAGTTCTTGGGCTACTGTAAGCACCAGGTGAGAATGGCAAGACCGTAGATGGTCGGCGTGCCCGGAAAGAGCGTCAAGGAAGTCGCTGTTGACTCGGTCATGTTCGGGGTCTTTGAGGTCTAGCTGAAAACCGTGATTTTTCTCTAGCGGTAGGCGACCGCAACTCGGGGCGCCCCAGTCAGGGTCCAACTTCAAAATTGAAGTCGTGGAATTAGCACTCTTTGCCAGCAATCGCAGAGCGAAGGTGGTCGAACCGATGGAACGTGGTGCAACGATGATCAAGACAGGTGCCGCAAGACTGTGGGTGATCGGATCATGCGCTTCTTCCCACTTCTGGCTCCAGTCCGAATTCATTTCGAAGGGAGAATCCAGGATCTCGTGAACTCTCCGAATACTTCCCTCTAGTAGATCTTTTTTTCTTGATTCTGTAATCAGCGTACCAATCGACGCTGCTACAATGCCGGCGTCACCGTAAATATTGAAATCTTTGGAGGCTCTGGTTTCAATTCCCTTCTCAACGGTAGCCCCACTCGACGAAGCGTCACCACGCGCATCGTCGATGTGATATGGGTGCGGAGGTGTCTGCCCATTCGACGAAGCGGTCACTGGGATTTGCCGAGGATACTGCTGATACGGGTCATTCATGGAAATCTCCAAAATCTCCTGTGCCGACGCATTAGCGGGTCGCAACCCAAAAGCTGCTGCCTGTAACACCCACGTCACATAGCTCCGGGGCTACCAGACCTATGGTGATTCACCCCTTACGTTGGTCGATACGCAACCTCTTGATTTCTCCCACGATAGTTGGTTGATGCAATTCACTGAGAAACTTAAATGTCACGGCATCTTTTCCCGCCCCCTGCCCGCTGACGTCAGATTTCTGAGCAGACAGTGGGAAATCAGGAAGGAATTCAGTCCGGTCGCTGCTTTCCCTGGGCCGCACATCATCGTCAGAGATATACGGACGCAGGCCCAATGCCGTTAGACCTGGGACATGGATCCTGCAGGGTTCTGCGAAGTCTGGCTTGCCTTCAACTCGAGCTTCTGTGGGGAGAAAATGTTGCGCACCAAGATGAGGAGTGCGGCCAGCGGCGACCGCGCGCCGGTAAACGGTCTCCGAAATGACAGCCGCTAGATGGCCGTGCCCCTCGGCCGCCGCTGCCAGACCCCGATAGACAGCCTGGCAACTGACTAGTCGGCATGCCTCATTGATGGCATCGCCTCGCCTGTCCGGCAGCGACAGCGGCCCTACATGCACGCTCGCCCGCAGCCTTACCAAGGGTGCACCCGAAATCCGGTGTCGTTCGTGGCGCATCAACCCCACGTTCAACTCACCTAGCAAGGGGTCGATCAATCGGGCCAAAACATGAGGGGCGAACGCCAGGATCACCCCGTCCCCGGTGTCCATGTATGCACCGTCGTCCTCGCGTGGCAGCTTCAACCCGGCATGGGCCAGTGCGCAGTCCAGGATGTCGTCCACATTCGAACGAGCTGCAACCATCTTCGATTCAGGGATCTTGCTGTATCCCTGCATGTCGATGACGAGCAATGCCTGTTCTGGCGGCACGTCGGTGACACAAGGGGAGTCGTTCCACTCCATGGTGATCCGAGCCTTTCGCTAGTACCGAAGTCAGCGAGAGACACATGCTGGCCAGTTGGTACCGCTGTCGGTGCCCATCGTTGGGCACCGACAGTGTGCTCTACGTCACAGCGTCATCCCAGCGTGTGACTGAATGGCACTGATGTTGCGAATGCTCAGTCCACCGCCCGAAGTGGTCTCGATCCACCCTCGCTCCCGCCACGGCTTGAGGGCCGCACCGACCGCGTTGCGCGAGGCGCCAATAAGCTGTGAGAGCTCAGTCTGGGTCAGCCGCACGGTCACGAAGGAGGCAGACATTGTGGCGGCCTTGCACAACCGTTCTAGGGCCGAAGCCAGCCGAACCGGAACCGGTGACGTGGCGAGCTCAACCCTGACCGCGTCTCCCTCTCGGACTCGGGCGATCGCATGCTGCAGCAAGAGAGAGAGGAGGTCATGGCTCTCCACGAACTTGAGGAAGTCAACAGCCGGAATGACGTGAACCCCACACTTCTCGGCGGCCAACACGGAAGCGGTCCGCGGTTGTGAGTCCAGCACAGCCAACTCGCCCAGCAGTTCGCCCGCGCCACGGACAGCCAGGAGCATGCGCTCGCCATTACGTGCCGTTCGCGTGATGACGGCAGAGCCCCAAGCCAGCAGTATCACGTGCGTACCAGAATCCCCCTCCCGCAACAGAATGCTCCTAGCTGGCCGCGTCCGCAGCGGTGCCAGCTCCTTCAGCTGGCTCCACAGTTCGTCGCCCAATGCCTGCGCATGCGGTTGATACATCACACCTCCAGCAGCTGGAATGCTTGTCAGTACAAAGCGTCCTAAGAAGTTAAGTAATCCATCAACAGGGCAAAACCAGCCATCACAAGTGCAATCCGCACCAGGTCCACTGCAAGCCGCACAGCCCGAAACTTCCGCCCAGCCAAAGCAGCCAGGACTCGCAAACGCCTCGCATCCGATGTGGAACGAGCCAACGTGAGTGCCCCTCCCTCAACTTGCGGGCATCCCGCCTCCTCGGCAAGTGCTGCCGGTAGACCAGCTCGTGGCAACGCCGGACGTAGAGCTCCCAGCGCGGCGATAATCGCACTCGCTAGCAGTACACAGACTGCAGCCAGCCCGTACACAAGAAAGCCTGAGGCGCCTTCCGCCTGCACCAAGACCGTCACGCTGAGCGTCAACAGTCCCCCGGCCACTCCACACAGCGCAGTGGCCTTCGTATCGGCTCGCTGAATCTCAGCGAACGCTTCATCCGCACGCGCCCCGTAAGCCACGGCCGTAGTCACACGCTGCCCGTCCACGCGAACCTCCCGATGTCTTAGACAGATCACGACGCACTTACCATGCCCACGGGAGCCTGCTGCGGCTGCCCTTCACCAGGCACGCCTCAGGCAATACAGCTCACGCACAACGTGTTTAGTTCTTCTGCTTCTCGTGTGTCACATGAACCTGGCGCAGCGCACATGATTGTCACCCACCCCATAGCTGGCACCGCACTGTATGGACCATCGGGATCAGCAGGGGGAATGAGGAAGGATTCACAGAAACTATGTACCAATGCTTCCAGGCGCGACCTCCCTAATTCACACGTGGTTGAAAATGTGGGCGGGCATTCCCATTCAACATTGCTAATCGACGCGCCGGATCAATTTTATGATCAAGTCCACCCATCTCCTCGCATGCAAGGAAAGGGACTGGAAGAGCCTCTGAGATGTGAGAGATTTTTCCTCGTAGGTGACCAGCAGACTCTCAGGCTTCCTCGTTCAGGGTCGCGACTTAACAATGGATATCATTCAGCCCGCGACATGCACAGCCACCTCGTCCTCGACGTACGTTGCTGCAACATAAGCCACTGCACATAGCGCATGACCTTATTGGCTGGCCCCTTACCGTCCCGGACAAGTGGAGAGGTGAACTGGCGGGCCTTCTAGGGTAAGAAATTCAAAGTGCCCACAAAAAATCCACCCCCAGGTCTTTCAACCTGGGGGTGGACTATGGAGCGGGCGACGGGAATCGAACCCGCGCTATAAGCTTGGGAAGCTCATGTTCTACCATTAAACTACGCCCGCGAGATTTCGCCGGAGGCGATCTCGGTGCGGACACTGTACCGCATCCGGGAAGTGTCCCGCAGGCCGGTTCGGCAGGCCCCCACCCCGGGAGGGTGGGGGCCTTCGCGCTGCTCCGGGAGGCCGCCCCCGGGGTGTGGGTGGTGGGGCCGCCAGGGCGTCGGGGCGGGAGTCACCGGGGCGCCGGGGCAAGGGAGTTGGGGCGTACGGTGGGTGTCGGAGCGGCGCCTGGGTGAGCGCCCCCTTCATCCCCTACCGTGACGCTCGTCAGCCTTCGTCCCGACCTCCTCGCGGGGGTCCGAGGCACGAGGGGAAGCGGACGTCTGGGAGAGGGAAGCGATGCAGTCCACGGTGGTGCGTTGTAGCGAGGGCCACGAGTTCCGCACCTCGGTTTTTCCGATGCCGCAGCTGGACGAGGCCCGGATCGGGCCCGGGCGGTTGCTGCGCTGTCCGCGCTGCGCCCGGCTGAGGAACGCGGTGCCGGTTTCGATGCCCGAGGCACGTCGGGAGCGGTAGGTCCGGGGCGGGTAGTCTCGGCTCGTGCTTCTGTCAGACAAGGACATCCGGGCCGAGATCGACTCCGGGCGGGTGACCATCGAGCCGTACGACCCGGCGATGGTGCAGCCGTCCAGCATCGACGTACGCCTGGACCGTTACTTCCGGGTCTTCGAGAACCACCGTTACCCGCACATCGACCCCGCCGTGGAACAGCCGGACCTGACGCGGTTGATCGAACCGCAGGGGGACGAGCCGTTCATCCTGCACCCCGGGGAGTTCGTGCTGGCCTCGACCTACGAGGTGATCGGACTGCCGGACGACCTCGCCTCCCGGCTGGAGGGCAAGTCCTCGCTGGGGCGACTGGGTCTGCTGACGCACTCCACGGCGGGTTTCATCGACCCCGGGTTCAGCGGTCACGTGACCCTGGAGCTGTCCAACGTGGCGACCCTGCCGATGAAGTTGTGGCCGGGGATGAAGATCGGTCAGCTGTGCATGTTCCGGCTGACCTCGGCCGCGGAGTTCCCCTACGGCTCCTCCCGTTACGGTTCGCGCTACCAGGGGCAGCGCGGGCCGACGCCCTCCCGCTCGTACAAGGACTTCCACCGCACACGGGTCTGAGCCGTCGGGAGGGACACGGAATGGGTGACGAGCGGGAGGAACTGAGCTACCCCCTCTTCGGGCAGGCCGTACGGGAGTTGGCGCGGTCGGTCGCGGAGGACGGGTACGAGCCGGACATCATCCTGTCCATCGCCCGGGGCGGGCTGTTCGTTGCCGGTGGGCTGGGGTACGCGCTGGACGTGAAGAACCTCTACGTGACCAACGTGGAGTTCTACGAGGGCGTGGGCAGGACCCTCGAAGTCCCTATGATGCTGCCGCCGTTGCCCAACGCGGTGGACTTCTCCCAGAAGAAGGTGCTGGTCGCGGACGACGTGGCGGACACCGGGCGGACCCTGCGGCTGGTGTACGACTTCTGCGAGGGGCACGCGGCCGAGGTGCGGTCGGCGGTGATCTACGAGAAGCCCGGGTCCCTGGTGAAGTGCGAGTACGTGTGGCGCCGCACCACGAAGTGGATCAACTTCCCCTGGTCCTGTGAACCGCCGGTGGTACGGCGCGAGGGCCAGGTACCCGAAGCCTGAGCCGGGGCAGGGCGGGGCCGTCGCCCCGGGGCAGGCGCTGGTCGGCGCAGGCCCACGTTCGGACGGGTCCGGTCACTCCGTCAGGGGCAGGCACTCGGCGAGCAGGCCGACGACGTCGTGCCAGGCGCGCCGCGCGTGGTGGGGGTGGTAGCCGACGCCGGGGACCACGGGGTGGTCGACCGGCGGGTGGTGGAAGGCGTGCACGGCGCCGCCGTAGACCACCAGGCGCCAGTCGACATCCGCGTCCCGCATCTCGGCCGTGAACGCGTCCCGTTGCGCGGGCGCCATGATCGGATCCTGGGACCCGACCCCGGCCCACACCGGGCAGCGGATGCGCGCCGCCTCGCCCGGGCGGCCGGTGGTCAGTCCGTTGACGGTCCCGATCGCGCGCAGGTTGACCCCGTCGCGCCCGAGTTCCAGCGCGATCGCGCCACCGGTGCCGTAGCCGACGGCGGCGATCCGGTCGGGGTCGACGCGCGGTTCGGCGCGCAGCACGTCGAGCGCCGCGTGGCCGATGTCCCGCATCCGGTCGGGGTCGTCCAGCAGCGGCAGGCAACGGGCCAGCATCTCCTCCGGGTCGTCCAGGTAGCGCCCGCCGTGGATGTCGAAGGCGAGCGCCACGTACCCCAGTTCGGCGAGGGCGTCGGCCCGACGGCGCTCGACGTCGCTGAGCCCGGTGCCCTCCGGGCCGAGCAGCACCGCGGGCCGGCGGTCGGTACCGGCCGGGAGCGCGAGGTGCCCGATCATCGTCAGGCCGTCGGCCGGGTACTCGACCGTGCGCGTGGTGATCGTCGTCATGGGACGGGACGCTAGTCCGGCCCGGGGGCTCGTGGACAGGGCCTCGGGTACGCCCGTGGCAGACCGCGACCGCCCCGAGCCCGGCCCCGTGTTGCCGCTCGCCGGCCGCGACGGACCGGGGATGCCAGTCCCCCGGCCCCCGCCACCCGGTACGGGCGTCACGCGGTGGCGCGGCCAGGCGCGCTCCCCGGGGGCGTACCACCGCGCGCCGGCCGGCGTGACCCGTACGGGGACCACGTACGCGGTGCCCGACCAGGTCCCGAACACCTGCCGGGGCCCCACCTTCACCGGCCAGCGCCCCGCCCACGGAGACCCGCGAGAGCCGCGAGGACCGCGATGCGGGACAGCACCTCCGCCGGCGCCCTCCGGGGAACGGACGCCCTCAACCGCCCGACGCACAGGGGCGGTTGACGCCCTCCTGACGTTGCCCGCGCAGCCGACGAGGTAGCCACCCGTGCCGCTTCCCGGCTCGCGTACCCACCGGGTCGGGGTGCGGTCTGTCACCGCCCGGACTGACATTTGTCACGCCGACCGATGACAGCGCGCACTGCCTCAGCCGCTCCACGGACGGAAGCCTTGAGGCATGGACACAGACGAGCTGGTGATCGAGACACACGGGCTGAGGCGACGTTACGGCTCGCGCGGCAAGGACGGTTTCGAGGCCGTACGGGGGTTGGACCTGGCGGTGCGCCGGGGCGAACTGTTCGCCCTGCTGGGCACCAACGGCGCCGGCAAGACCTCCACCGTGGAGCTGCTGGAGGGCCTGGACCGGCCCACCGACGGCACCGTACGGGTGCTGGGCCACGACCCGTACCGGGAGCGGAACCGGGTGCGGCCCCGGATCGGGGTGATGCTCCAGGAGGGCGGTTTCCCCTCGGAGCTGACCGTCCAGGAGACCGCCCGGATGTGGAGCGGCTGCACCTCCGACCCCATGCCCCTGGGCGAGGCCCTGGAGTTCGTGGGCCTGACCCGGCGGGAGAAGGTCCGGGTCAAGCAGCTGTCGGGGGGTGAGCGGCGCCGGCTGGACCTGGCCCTCGCGGTGCTGGGCCGACCCGAGGTGCTGTTCCTGGACGAACCGACGACCGGCATGGACGCCGAGGCCCGGCACGCGACCCAGCGGTTGGTGGGGCACCTGCGCGAGCGGGGCACCACGGTGCTGCTGACCACCCACTACCTGGAGGAGGCCGAGCAGTTGGCGGACCGGCTGGCCATCATGCACGCCGGCCGGATCGTCACCTCCGGCACCACCGACGAGGTGACCCGGGAACGTCCGTCCCGCATCCGCTGCACGCTGCCGCCCGGGGTGGAGCGCTGGCGGTTGCCGGCCTCCCTGGGTGCCGGTGGCGAGGGCAGCACGGTGGAGATCAGGACCGAGAACCTCCAGCACACCCTGACCGAACTGCTCGACTGGGCCCGGGCGCAGAACGTGCCGCTGGCCCAACTGGACGCGCGGACCGCCTCGTTGGAGGAGGCGTTCCTGGACATCGCGGGCTCGGTGAACGGCCGGGAACCGCTGACCGTAGGGGAGGCCCACTGATGACCACCACGGCTCTGGGACGGATGTCGGCGCTGGGCAGGGCGGAGCTGACGCTGCTGCTGCGCAACCGTTCGGCGATGGTCACCGCGCTGCTGCTGCCGCCGGTGCTGGTGCTGAGCGCCAAGCGGCTGTTCGACGGGATGTCCTCGCTCGACGAGGCCGGGTTCAGTGTGGGAGAGATGCTGGTCACAGCCGGTTTCGGGCTGATCCTGACCATGACCGTCTACACCACCCTGGTCGCCTCCTACGTCACCCGCCGCGAGGAGCTGGTGCTCAAGCGGCTGCGTACCGGTGAGGCGTCGGACGCGCAGATCCTGGCGAGTACGGCCCTGCCGGTGGCGACCCTGGCGCTGGCCCAGATCACGCTGCTGTTGCTGGTGGGCGTGGGGTATCTGGACGTGTCCGCGCCGGCCCGGCCGGACCTGCTGGTGGCCGGGGTGGTGCTGGGGCTGCTCCTCATCGTGCTGGCGTCCGCCGCCACCACCATCGTGACCAAGACGACCGAGAGCGCGCAGGTGACCGTGATGCCGGTACTGATCGTGACCATGATGACCTCGGGGATGCTCACCCCGCTGGACGCCCTGCCGGACACCATGGGCCAGATCTGCCGGCTGATGCCGCTGACCCCGTCCGTGGAGCTGCTCCAGGCCGGCCTCCAGGGGGGCATGGACGGTACGGAGGTGCTGCGGGCGCTGGGCGTTAGCCTGGCCTGGGCCGTGGCCGCCGGGTACGCGGTGAACAGGTGGTTCCGCTGGGAACCGCGCCAGTGAGGTCGAGGGCGGAACGGGGAGCGGCGATGGCGCCGAAGTGGCTGACCGGCTGGTGGACCGACCGGAACACCCCGGACCGGATCGAGATATACACCCGCTACAGCTTCCTGTTCTTCGCCCTCGCCGAGCTGCTGTGGGTGGGGGTGTCGGCCCTTCGGTGGGCGGACACCCCCACCGCCGTACGACTGGGCCTGTTCGCCCTGGTGGCCGCGCACGCGGCCACCTCGGCGTTGGCCAGCGTGCGGGCCCTGGACTGGGCCATGGAGCGGCGGGGCCGGCCCACCGCCGAGTTCGTGGTCTGCTGGGCGTTGGCGTGTGGGCTGTTCGCCGGGTCGCTGGCGCTGTGCGCGACCGGGCAGCTGTCCCAGCGGGTCATCTTCGCCACCGCCGTGGGCCCCCTGATCTTCGCCGTGGTCCCGGTGACCGCCAACCTCGCCAACCGTCACCAGCCCCGGGTGGTGGTGGCCGTCGGGCTGCTGGTCGGGCTCGGCTCCTGGGTGGCCGGCCTTCCCGGCCGTACCCCGCTGGCCATGGGGTTCGCGGCGCTGTGGTTCGCCCTGTTCGCGGCGTTCACCGCCCGGTTCTCCACCTGGCTGGTGGCGGTGGTGTGGGAGCTGTACCGGGCCAGGGAGACCCAGACCCGGCTGGCGGTGGCCGAGGAGCGGCTGCGCTTCTCCCGTGACCTGCACGACGTGCTGGGCCGCAACCTGTCGGTGATCGCCCTCAAGAGCGAGCTGGCGGTACAGCTGGCGCAGCGGGGGGAGGCCGGTCAGCGGTCGGCGCGGGACCAGATGGTGGAGGTGCAGCGGTTGGCGCGGGACTCCCAGCGGGAGGTGCGCGAGGTGGTACGGGGGTACCGGGAGACCGGGCTCGACACCGAACTCGCGGGCGCCCGTGGGGTGTTGGAGTCGGCGGGCATCGACTGCGAGATCGCCACCTCGGGGGTGGACCGGCTCCCGCACCCGGTACAGACCGCCCTGGGGTGGGTGGTGCGGGAGGGCACCACCAACGTGCTGCGGCACTCGGAGGCGGCGAACTGCGCGATCCGTCTCCGTCAGGACGGGGAGCGGGCGGTGCTGGTGGTGGCCAACAACGGCTCCCCGGTGAACGGCACCGGGCGGGGCGACGGCTCGGGGCTGAAGGGGCTGCGGGAGCGGCTGGCCCGGCTGAACGGCACCCTGCGGACCGAGCGGGGTGGTGACGGTACCTTCCGGCTGACCGCCGAGGTGCCGTACGGGGAGGATGGTGGCGGCGAGCCGAAGGTGGTGGGTACGTGACCGAACAGCGGTTGCTGCGGGTGCTGTTGGCGGACGACGAGCATCTGATCCGGGGGGCGGTGGCGGCCCTGCTGGCCCTGGAGGACGACCTGGAGATCGTGGCGGAGGCCGCCTCGGGGCCGGAGGCGCTGGCCATGGCGCGGGCGCACCGCCCGGACGTGGCGGTGCTGGACCTCAACATGCCGGGGGCGGACGGGGTGGAGGTGGCCCAGGCCCTGCGGGGTGAGCTGCCCGGCTGCACCACCATGATCGTCACCGGTCACGGGCGGCCGGGGAACCTCAAGCAGGCCTTGGCGGCGGGGGTGCGGGGGTTCCTGCCCAAGACGGTCTCGGCACAGCGGCTGGCCGAGATCATCCGTGACGTCCACGCCGGAAACCGTTACGTGGACCCGGAGTTGGCGGCCGACGCCATCAGTGCCGGGGACTCCCCGCTGACCTCCCGGGAGGCGGAGCTGCTGGACCTGGCGGCGGACGGTGCCTCGATCGCGGACATCGCCCAGCGGGCCTCGCTGGCCCCGGGCACGGTCCGCAACTACCTCTCCGCGGCGGCCAACAAGCTGGGTGCGGAGAACCGTCACACCGCCGCCCGGATCGCCCGCGAGCGGGGCTGGCTGTAGGGCGGGGCGTTCGGCAGGGGCCTGGTGTGGCCCCGGAGGTCGCGGGTGGGGTGGCGCCCGTACCCCCGGTGCGCCGGGCCGTTGCCCAGCGGCGCCCCCGGTATCCCCGTGCGTACGGGGTGCGGACAGCCGTCCGCCGCCGTGCGGAGGCCCGTGGAGGGCCGTACCGGCACGGCGGCGGGAGGGCGGACGGTCAGATGGTGCCCAGCTTGATCAGGCCGAGCAGGGCGACCAGTTGGATGGAGGAGGCGCCCAGCGCCTTGGTCCAGGGCAGGTCGTGGGAGCGGCTGACCATCATGGTGAACAGCACGCCGGCACCGAGCCAGGTCACCCAGCCCAGCAGGCGGACGAAGGAGTCGTCGCCGCCCAGGAAGATGGCGAACAGCAACCGGGGGGCGTCGGTGAGGGACATGATCAGCATGGACAGTCCCACGGTGGGCTGCCACAGGCCGTCGCCCCCGAACTGCCGGGCCATGGTGTGGGTGACCGCGCCGAGCATCAGACCGGCGAGGAGTACCGCGATCCCGGTGGACAGCACATAGGGGATGGCGGTGGTGAGGGTGGCGTGGATGGCCTCCTCACGGGCGTTGTGCAGGCCGAAGAGGGCCAGCAGCCCGTAGAGGAAGGTGACGATGAGCGCCGGGCCCCAGACCGCGTGGTCGCGCATCTGCCAGAAGGTGGGGCTGGGGCGGAGGATGATGCCCCGCAGCAGGTCCTTCCAGTGCATCCTGGGCCCGACCGGGTACCCGCCGTTGCCGTACTGCTGGGCGGGCCCGTAGTCGCCCGGCCCGTACCCCTGGTCCGGGGCCTCTCCCACCGTGAAGCTCTGGGTGTGTCCCGGGCTGTTGGCCCAGTCCCCGCCGTGCGGGTCGCCGTAGTTCGGTGGGGCGAGGTACTCCGGGCCGTCCTGGCTCCCCGGAGCCGCCGGCCAGTCCGGCCGGGTGGGTTCGACGTGCGGGGGCCGCTGCCCGTACGCGTGCGGGGGCGGGCCCTGACCCGGTGGTGCCGGGTAGGGCGCCCCGGGCGGGGGCTGCTGACCCTGCTGTGCGTTCTGCGGTTGCCGGCCGCGTCCGATCCTGAATCCAGCCACGTCATCGAACGTACCCTCTTCCGTGGCCACTGGGAGCCGGCGGCGGGAGAATCTCGGGGTCTTTGCCGTCCAGTCGTGACATCCCCTAGGGGGCCCCGGTGGTGCTGGGGACACCCCGCCGGTGGAGCTGGCACCCGGTTTCGCCCCGGGGCGCCGTTCGGGCGACCGACAGGTCCGTACGGGGGTGGGCGTGACCGTCGTACGACGGACCGGGGGCCACGGGAGGAGTTCCCGTGGCCCCCGGTCCTGGGCGTCGTGGTGGGCGGCTACTTCACCGACTCCGGCGCGGGGGCCGGCTCGTCCTCGGCGGCGCCGTCCCCCTCCTCGGGGTCGGCCGGGGTACGCACCGAGTCCAGCAGCAGCTGGGCCACGTCGACCACCTGCAACTCCTCCCGGGCCTTGCCGTCGTTCTTCTTGCCGTTCACCGAGTCGGTGAGCATCACCAGGCAGAAGGGGCAGGCGGTGGAGACGATGTCGGGGTTGAGGGCGAGGGCCTCGTCCACCCGCTCGTTGTTGACGCGCTTGCCGATGCGCTCCTCCATCCACATGCGGGCGCCGCCGGCGCCGCAGCAGAAGCCCCGGTCCTTGTGTCGGTGCATCTCCTCGTTCCGCAGGCCCGGCACCTTGGCGATGATCTCGCGCGGTGGTGTGTAGACCTTGTTGTGGCGGCCGAGGTAGCAGGGGTCGTGGTAGGTGATCAGCCCCTCGACGGGGGTGACCGGCACCAGCTTCCCCTCGTCCACCAGGTGTTGGAGCAGCTGGGTGTGGTGGATGACCTCGTAGTCCCCGCCGAGCTGGGGGTACTCGTTGGCGATGGTGTTGAAGCAGTGCGGGCAGGTGGTGACGATCCGCTTGCGGGACTTCTCGACCGTCACGCCCTCGTCCTCGTCCTCGCCGAAGGCCATGTTGAGGGTGCTGACGTTCTCCTGGCCGAGCTGCTGGAACAGGAACTCGTTGCCCAGCCGTCGGGCCGAGTCGCCGGTGCACTTCTCGTCGCCGCCCATGATGGCGAAGGAGACCCCGGCGATGTGCAGCAGTTCGGCGAAGGCCTTGGTGGTCTTCTTGGCCCGGTCCTCCAGGGCGCCGGCGCAGCCGACCCAGTAGAGGTAGTCGACCTCGGTGAGGTCCTCGATCGTCTTGCCGACGACGGGCACCTCGAAGCCGATCTCGCGCTCCAGCTCCTTGGTCCACTCCAGGCGCTGCTTCTTGGCCAGGCCCCAGGGGTTGCCCTTCTTCTCCAGGTTCTTCAGCATCGTGCCGGCCTCGGAGGGGAAGCTGGACTCGATCATCACCTGGTAGCGGCGCATGTCGACGATGTGGTCGATGTGCTCGATGTCGACCGGGCACTGTTCCACGCAGGCACCGCAGGTGGTGCAGGACCACAGCACGTCGGGGTCGATGACCCCGTTCTCCTCGTGGGTGCCGATCAGGGGGCGTTCGGCCTCGTCCAGGGCGGAGCGGGGTACGTTCCGCAGCTGCTCCTCGGTGGCGCGTTCCTCGCCCTCCATGTCCTTGCCGCCACCGGCCAGCAGGTAGGGGGCCTTGGCGTGGGCGTTGTCCCGCAGGGACATGATCAGCAGCTTGGGGGACAGCGGCTTGCCGGTGTTCCAGGCGGGGCACTGGGACTGGCAGCGTCCGCACTCGGTGCAGGTGGAGAAGTCGAGGATGCCCTTCCAGGAGAAGTGCTCGACCTGGGAGACCCCGAACTGGTCGTCCTCGCCGGGGTCCTCGAAGTCGATCGGCTTGCCCTTGGAGACCATCGGCTGGAGGGCGCCGAGGGCGCTGGAGCCGTCGGCCTCCCGCTTGAACCAGATGTTGGGGAAGGCGAGGAAGCGGTGCCAGGCCACGCTCATGTCGGTGTTGAGCGAGACCGTGATCATCCAGATCAGGGAGACGCTGATCTTGATCGCGGCGAAGAGGTAGACCAGGTTCTGCAGCGCGCCGACGGACAGTCCGTCGAAGGCGGTGACCAGCGGGTACGACAGGAAGTAGTCGACCTCGTAGTGGTCGACGTGGTGGAGGGCCCCCTCCAGTCCCCTGAGCACCAGGATGCAGATCCCGATGGTGAGGATCACGTACTCCACGAAGTACGCCTGCCAGGCGGTGGAGCCGGCGAACCGGGACTTGCGGCCGGCCCGGGAGGGCAGGTTGAGCAGCCGGATCACGATCAGCGCGGCGATGCCCAGGACGGTCATGGCGCCGATGAACTCGATGTACATCTCGTACGGCGGGAAGCCGCCGATGAGCGGGAGGGTCCAGTCGGCCTGGAACAGCTGGCCGTAGGCGGTGGCCAGGGTGGGGGGCAGGGTGAGGAAGCCGATCGCCACGAACCAGTGGGCGACGCCGACCACACCCCAGCGGTTCATCCGGGTGTGCCCCAGGAACTCCTTGATCAGGGTGGCGGTGCGCTCCTTGGGGTGGCCGGTGCGGTTGCCCGCCGGCAGGGGTTGGCCCAGCCTGACGAAGCGGTAGATCTGCGCCACGGCTCGACCGAACAGCGCGAGACCGACCGCGGACAGGACCAGCGTGACGATGATCGCGGCGAGTTGCATACGAGGCTCCTCGGGCCTGCGGAGGGCGTGGTGACGGCGGCGAGAGGGCAGTCCTGGTAAGGCAAACCTTACTAAGCAGTAACTTATCTCGCCGGTTAGAGGGTACCCACTATCTCAGTGGCGCTGTAGCCGGTGACCCGTGATCTGTGTCGCGACCTGGACCACCCCCTTCAGGGGTCCCGAAACCCCTCCCCCGCCGGGACCACGCGCCCAACCCACCCGCCGCCCCCGGGAGTTCACCCCCGCTCTAGTCCCCCTTACCCGCCTGGCTCCCCCCGCCCTCCCCGTCCGCCGGCCCGGCCGCGTACGCCAACGGAGGCGCGATCGCCTGGGCGTCAGCCCCCTCACCGACCCACAGGGAGATGAACAGCGCCGCCGTCGCCTCCAGCAGCCCCGCACGCTCCAGGCCACCACCGGCCACCGGTTCACAGCCCACGTCCCGCACCAGTTCCCGCACCCGCGCCAGGGCGGTCCCGTCGTCCCCGCAGACCGGAACGGCCAGGGGGCGCCCGTCGAAGACCGGGGGCCGCATCCGCCACACGTCCTCGTGGCAGAGGTTGAAGGCCTTGACCACGTGGGCCCCCGGCGCCGCCTCGGCCAACAGCCGCGCGGCGGAGGGACCGCCCTCCGTCAGCAGCCGGAAGCCCGGCCCCACCGGGTTGGAGCAGTCGACCAGCACCCTGCCCTCCAGGGCCGGGCGGAGGTCACGTACCACCTCGGCCCCGGCACCGAAGGGCAGCGCCGCCAACACCGCGTCCCGCCCGAACCCGGCCGCCTCCCGCAACCCCACGGCACGCGCCCCGCCACCGAGACGTGCCGCCAGCCGCTCCGCCCGGTGCGCGTCCCGCCCCCCGACGGCCACCTCGTGCCCGGCGCGCACCCAGTGGGTGGCGAGCGCGTCGGCCATGTTGCCCGTTCCCAGTACGCCGATCCTCATCACTGACTCCCTCTTCGCGGCCTGTTGACCCGTTCACCCCCACGCTAGGAAGTGGCTCGGGCACCATTCGGTACGTGACGCCTGACGCCTTCCTCGCCGACTGCCGCGCCCGCCTCGCCTTCGACCTGCTCTCCCACACCTGGAACGCCGTCGTGCTCTGGGCGCTGCGCGAGGGCCCCCGGCGCCCGGTGGAACTGCGGGAGAGGATCGGGGGCATCAGCTCCAAGGTCCTGACCGAGACCCTGCGCAGGCTCCAGTTCAACGGCCTCGTCGAGCGGCGGGCGCACCCCGGTTCCCCGCCCCGGGTCGAGTACGAACTCACCGACCTGGGCCGGACCCTGCTGCCGGCCATCGACACCTTCGGCAAGTGGGGCTTCGAGCACGGCGACGAGGTGATGGCCGCCCAGGAGGCGGCGTCCACCCCGGAACCGGCTCCCGCCCGGACGCCGACCACACCACCCGAGGACACGGACACCTCGGCCCCGAGTCCACGCCGGCACCCCAAGTCCCGTCACCCCGGGGGCCGTTGACTCCAGAACGGCACCCCTTCCCCGGTCGGGGGCGGCCGGCCCGGGTGGCGGAGGTTCCTCTCGGGGTGGACGCTGGTGGGGCGGGCGATCCGGGGTGGCCGGTGCGCCTGGCCGGGCGGCATCGACCGGAGGCGCCGGAGGGAAGCGGCGCCCCGGGGGCGCGGCACCGGGTACGGCCGGTGGCGACGGCGACAGGCGACGTACCGGCCGCGCACCCCACGGGGGCGGGCCGGCCAGGGTTGGCCTCCGGCGAGGGCGCCCGGCGCGTCCGGCTCGCGGCGGTGGTCCACCTGAGGAGGGCGTGAGGAAGGTCGCACGACTGTCCGGCCACCCTAATACACGCCTCTGACCTGGGCTTACGCCATGACGAAACTTCGCTGCGTGAATTTACCGCAGGAGAGTTGAGCCAGGTCGACTCATAGCAATTGACGCCGCCCCCTCGTGTCAGGCACTCTTGAGCCAGTTCCACTCAAGGCTCTTTCTGGAGGACCGGAAAATGACACGTGCGGTCGGCATCGACCTGGGTACGACGAACTCCGTCGTCAGTGTTCTCGAAGGCGGTGAGCCCACCGTCATCACCAATGCCGAGGGCGCCAGGACCACGCCGTCCGTCGTGGCCTTCGCCAAGAACGGCGAGGTGCTGGTGGGTGAGGTCGCCAAGCGTCAGGCGGTGACCAACGTCGACCGGACCATCCGCTCGGTCAAGCGCCACATGGGCACCGACTGGAAGGTCAACCTCGACGGCAAGGACTTCAACCCGCAGCAGATGAGCGCCTTCATCCTGCAGAAGTTGAAGCGGGACGCCGAGTCCTACCTCGGCGAGAAGGTCAGTGACGCGGTCATCACCGTCCCGGCCTACTTCAACGACCACGAGCGGCAGGCCACCAAGGAGGCCGGGGAGATCGCGGGTCTGAACGTCCTGCGCATCGTCAACGAGCCGACCGCCGCCGCCCTCGCCTACGGCCTGGAGAAGGACGACCAGACCATCCTGGTCTTCGACCTCGGTGGCGGCACCTTCGACGTCTCCCTGCTGGAGATCGGCGACGGTGTGGTCGAGGTCAAGGCCACCAACGGCGACAACCACCTCGGTGGTGACGACTGGGACCAGCGGGTCGTGGACTACCTGGTCAAGCAGTTCAACAACGGCCACGGCGTGGACCTGTCCAAGGACAAGATGGCGCTCCAGCGTCTGCGCGAGGCCGCGGAGAAGGCCAAGATCGAGCTGTCCTCCTCCACCGAGACCAGCATCAACCTGCCCTACATCACCGCCTCCGCCGAGGGCCCGCTGCACCTGGACGAGAAGCTGACCCGGGCGCAGTTCCAGCAGCTGACCAGCGACCTGCTGGAGCGCTGCAAGACCCCGTTCCACAACGTCATCAAGGACGCCGGCATCCAGCTGTCCGAGATCGACCACGTGGTGCTGGTCGGTGGCTCCACCCGTATGCCGGCCGTGGCCGAGCTGGTCAAGGAGCTGACCGGCGGCAAGGAGGCCAACAAGGGCGTCAACCCGGACGAGGTCGTGGCCATCGGCGCCAGCCTCCAGGCCGGTGTGCTCAAGGGTGAGGTCAAGGACGTCCTGCTGCTGGACGTCACCCCGCTGTCCCTCGGTATCGAGACCAAGGGCGGCATCATGACCAAGCTGATCGAGCGCAACACCACGATCCCCACCAAGCGTTCGGAGATCTTCACCACGGCCGAGGACAACCAGCCCTCGGTGCAGATCCAGGTCTACCAGGGCGAGCGGGAGATCGCGGCGTACAACAAGAAGCTCGGGATGTTCGAGCTGACGGGCCTGCCGCCGGCTCCCCGTGGCGTGCCGCAGATCGAGGTCACCTTCGACATCGACGCCAACGGCATCATGCACGTCGCGGCCAAGGACCTGGGCACCGGCAAGGAACAGAAGATGACCGTCACCGGCGGCTCCGCGCTCCCCAAGGACGACATCGAGCGGATGATGCGGGACGCCGAGCAGTACGCCGACGAGGACTCCAAGCGCCGTGAGGCCGCCGAGACCCGTAACCAGGCCGAGCAGCTGGTGTACCAGACGGAGAAGTTCCTCAAGGACAACGACGAGAAGGTCCCCGGGGACGTCAAGTCCGAGGTGGAGTCCGCCGTCAGCGACCTCAAGGAGAAGCTGAAGGGCGAGGACACCGCCGCCATCCGCGAGGCCTCCGAGAAGGTCGCCGCCACCAGCCAGAAGCTGGGTCAGGCGCTGTACGCCGACGCCCAGGCCGCCCAGGGCGGTGCCGAGGGCGCCGAGGGTGCCGAGGGCGCCAGCAAGGCCAAGGCCGACGGTGGCGACGAGGACGTGGTGGACGCCGAGATCGTCGACGACGAGACCGGCAACAAGAACGACAAGTCGCAAGGTGGTGCCGCGTGACGGAGGAGACACCGGGCTTCGACCAGGAGCCCGAGGTCCCCGACGACGCCGCGCAGTCCGATGAGGCAGCGGCCAAGGCCGCCGGGTCCGCCGAGAAGGCGGGCCCGGAGGCCCCGTCGGGTGACACGAAGGAAGACAAGGGCCGTACGGGCGGCGGGTCGGCGGGCGAGGCGGCACTGACCGCCCAGCTGGACCAGACGCGCACCGCCCTGCACGAACGCACCCAGGACCTGCAACGGCTCCAGGCGGAGTTCCAGAACTACCGCCGCCGGGTGGAGCGGGACCGCGCCGCCGTCAAGGAGGTCGCGGTCGCCAACCTGCTCACCGAGCTGCTGCCGGTGCTGGACGACATCGGACGGGCCCGGGACCACGGGGAGTTGGTGGGCGGCTTCAAGTCGGTCGCCGAGTCCCTGGAGATGGTGGCCGCCAAGATGGGGCTGATGCAGTTCGGCAAGGAGGGCGAGCCCTTCGACCCGACGGTGCACGAGGCGCTGATGCACTCGTACTCCCCGGACGTCACCGAGACCACGTGCGTGCAGGTTCTTCAGCCGGGGTATCGCATCGGCGAACGCACCATCCGGCCGGCCCGGGTGGGCGTGGCCGAACCCCAGCCGGGGGCTCCGGCCAAGGCCGAGGAGGAGTCCGAGGCGGCCGAGTCCAAGGAGGCGAAGGGCGGTTCAGACGCGGGAGACGAGAAGGACGACGGTGACACGGCCGAGGCGTGAGGCCGGCCACCGTAGGCCCGTGGGAGAGGAGGGACGCCGAGGATGAGCACCAAGGACTTCATCGAGAAGGACTACTACAAGGTCCTCGGCGTCCCCAAGGACGCCACCGAGGCGGAGATCAAGAAGGCGTACCGCAAGCTGGCCCGGGAGAACCACCCCGACGCCAACACCGGTGACGCCAAGGCCGAGGAGCGTTTCAAGGACGTCTCCGAGGCCTACGACGTTCTCGGGGACGCCAAGCGCCGCAAGGAGTACGACGAGGCGCGCACCCTGTTCGGCTCGGGCGGTTTCCGTCCCGGACCGGGTGCCGGCGGAGCGGGAGCCGGCGGCTTCAACTTCGACCTGAGCGACCTCTTCGGCGGCGGCCAGACCAGTCAGGGGCCGGCCGGCGGTGGCTTCGGCGGCGGGCTGGGCGACGTGTTCGGCGGCCTGTTCGGCGGCCGGACCGGCACCACCCGTACCCAGCCCCGGCGGGGACAGGACATCGAGTCCGAGGTGACGCTCAGCTTCACCGAGGCGGTGGACGGGGCCACGGTCCCGTTGCGGATGTCCTCCTCGGCCGCCTGCAAGAAGTGCTCCGGTACCGGCGACAAGAACGGCACCCCCCGGGTGTGCCCCACCTGTGTGGGCACCGGCCAGGTGTCCCGGGGCGGTGGCGGGGGCTTCTCCCTCACCGACCCCTGCGTGGACTGCAAGGGTCGCGGCCTGATCGCCGAGGACCCCTGCGACGTCTGCCGGGGCAGTGGCCGGGCGACCAGTTCCCGCACCATGCAGGTGCGGGTGCCGGCCGGGGTGACCGACGGGCAGCGCATCCGGCTGCGGGGCAAGGGTGCCCCCGGAGAGCGGGGCGGGCCCAACGGCGACCTGTACGTGGTCGTCCACGTCGGCGGCCACCCGGTGTTCGGACGCCGGGGGGACAACCTGACCCTCACCGTTCCGGTCACCTTCACCGAGGCCGCGTTGGGGGCGGAGATCAAGGTCCCGACCCTGGGCGGCCCCCCGGTCACCCTGCGGCTGCCGGCCGGCACCCCCAGCGGGCGTACGATGCGCGCTCGCGGGAAGGGTGCCCGACGCAAGGACGGGACCAGGGGAGACCTGTTGGTCACCGTGGAGGTCGCGGTGCCACGACAACTGAGCGACAAGGCGAAGGACCTTCTGGAGTCCTACCGGGACGCGGAGTCCGGTGAGGACCCCAGAGCGGAGATCTTCAGGGCCGCGAAGGGAGACTGACGTGAACGGCCGAGGTGGACGCAAGAACCCGTACGAGCTGACCGACGAGTCGCCCGTGTACGTCATCTCGGTCGCCGCGCAACTGTCGGGGCTGCATCCGCAGACCCTTCGGCAGTACGACCGACTCGGGCTGGTCTCCCCCGACCGCACCGCCGGCCGGGGCCGCCGCTACAGCGCCCGTGACATCGAACTGCTGCGGCAGGTCCAGCAGTTGAGCCAGGACGAGGGCATCAACCTGGCCGGCATCAAGCGCATCATCGAGCTGGAGAACCAGGTCGCGGCGCTCAGCGCGCGGGTGGCCGAACTCCAGCAGGCGGTGGACGGCGCCGCGGTGGCGATGCGCCAGCGCGAGGCACAGGTGCACGCCTCGTACCGCCGTGAGGTGGTGCCGTACCAGGACGTGCAGCAGTCCAGCGCGCTGGTGGTCTGGCGCCCCAAGGGGCGGCGCAAGTAGCCGTCCGACCAGAGCACCGCACCCCGCACCCCGGCGAACCCCCTTGCCCCGCAAGGGGGTTCGTCATGTCCGCCCACCACCTCACCGGGCCCACCCGGGCGCCCCTCCTCCCCCGGCCCGGGCGCCTCTGTCGGGTCCGTACCCACGCTGCCCGAGTCGGGCGACCGTACGACCACGGCTCCACTCGGCCCCGTGACACCGGCCGCCCCCGTCGGGGCACCCGCCTCCGCCCGGCCCCACGCGAACCGGGCACCCCGGGTCCGGCCACCGACCGACCGGGGCGGCACAAGGCCCGGGGCCATACGGTTGCGCCTTCACCCGCCCCCGTGCCTCCACCGCCCGGGGCGGCAGTCGTGGAGCCGCTCCAGCCACCACCGCCTCCGGCACCCGGACCGGGGCGCCCGTACAGCTGCGGCTGGAGCGGCCCCGGCCCGCGTGGTCGGGGCACCCCGGGCCCGACCACCGACCGACCGGGGCGGCAGCCGTACAACGGCCCCGGCCACCACGGGCCACCGCCCCGTACCGGTCACCGAGACCACCGGGCCCCCGGGCCGCCGGAACGGGGCGACCGTACGACTACGACTCCGCCCCGCCCCGTGACACCTGCCGCCCCCGTCGGGGCTCGGCGGGGCGCCCACGGCGGGCTTACCAGGGGTTTATGTAGGTTGCGGGCAGGATGGCCGCAGGGTCTACGGCAAGGAGGATGTCCGCTGTGTGTGCCTGTCGTCGCACCCTCCCGGGGTTCGCGCACGGCCGGGCGGTGAGCCGCCCGGTGAGGTCCGGCCACCACACCCGGAAAGTGGGGCCAGGTCATGGCCGGCACCGCTGAGGTCCCCTCGCCCGGCGGCCAGCCCCCCAAGTCACCGCCGCCGAAACCGGCCTGGGACCCCAGGGGCGCGAAGAACGGGAAGAACGGCAGGAACGGACACCCGGACGAGGGCCGGTTGCGGCCCACCATCCGTATCCGGCTGACCCTGCTGTACGGCGGACTGTTCCTGATGGCCGGCGTCATCCTGCTGGTGATCATCTACCTGCTGACCGCCCAGACGCTGAACGAGGGCGCCTCCAGCTTCCGCGTCTACGGCGGCTACGACCTGCGGCTGTCCAGCGACAACTGCCCGGCGGTGAGCCAGGCGACCAACATCAACGAGTTCAACCGCATCCTGGACGCCTGCCAGGAGGCCCAGCGTTCGGCCGTACTGAACTCGCTGATGAAGCGCTCCCTGCTGTGCCTGCTGGGGCTGACCGTCCTGGCCTTCGCCGCCGGCTACATGGTCGCCGGACGGGTGCTGTCCCCCATCGGCCGGATCACCCGCACCGCGCAGGGCGTCGTCAGCTCCGACCTGCACAAGCGGATCGACCTGGACGGCCCGGACGACGAGCTGAAGGAACTGGCCGACACCTTCGACGAGATGCTGGACCGGCTGGACCGCGCCTTCAACGCCCAGCAACGGTTCGTCGCCAACGCCTCCCACGAACTGCGCACCCCCCTGGCCATCAACCGCACCCTGCTGGAGGTGCAGATGGCCGACCCCGAGGTGTCCCCGGAACTCTCCCAGCTCGGCAAGACCCTGCTGGCCACCAACGAACGCAGCGAACAGCTGGTCGAGGGGCTGCTGCTGCTCGCCCGCAGCGAGAACGAGAACATCGAGCGCAAGCCGGTCGACCTGTCCGAGGTGGCCTCCCAGGCCGTGGAACTGGTGCGCCCGGAGGCCGAGCAGAAGGGCATCGAACTGCGCGGCATCCGCCAGCCCGCCTACGTCATGGGCAACGGGGTGCTGCTGGAGCGGGTGGCGCAGAACCTCGTACAGAACGCCGTGCGCTACAACGTCTGCCGCGAGGACTCCCCCTGGGTGGAGGTCACCACCGAGGCCCGGGAGGGCTTCGCCCTGCTGACGGTCAGCAACACCGGCCCCCAGGTCCCGGCCTACGAGGTCGACAACCTCTTCGAACCGTTCCGCCGGCTGCGCACGGAACGCACCGGCAGCGACCGGGGAGTGGGCCTGGGACTGTCCATCGTGCGGTCGGTGGCCACCGCCCACGGGGGGCGGGTCAGCGCCGAACCCCGGGAGAACGGCGGCCTGGTGGTCCGGGTGACCCTGCCGGTGCAGTGAGCCCACCCGGGCGCGGCCCCGGGCCGGTCGGGCACCCGGCCGGCCCGACGGTGGCCGGCGCGGGGGACGGGGTGAACCGTAGGGTGGCGGCATGGTGTCCGTCGGTGGTCTGCGCGTAGCGGTACCGCGAGGTCGGGCCGCCGACGCCACCCTGGCCGCCGTGGTGTTCGTGCCGGTGGCCCTCGGCTCCTCGCGGTCGCTGCTGGGCGCCCGCAGGGAGTCCTGGACGGCCACCTCGCTGGGCTGGGTGCTGATCGTCCTGTGCTGTGCGGCGCTGTACTGGCACCGCCGCCACCCGGTGGCCGTCGGCTGGTTCACCCTGGTCACCACCTTCGGCTACTACATCGGCAGCGCCTACGACGGTCCCCTGCTGGTGGCCTTCGTCATCGCCCTGTACTCGGTGGCCGAACGGGCCCGGCTGGTCCACGCCATGGTGCTGGGCGCCCTGATGGTGGCCGGTACCGGGGTCGGCTCCGCCTCCGGCAACGACGACGTCAACGCGGTCGCCCTGTTCATGCTCGGCGGCTGGATGGTGGGCGTGATCGCCCTGGGCCGGGTACGCCGACACCACCTCGCCTACAGCCGGGTGGTGGAGCAGCGGGCCATCACCGAGGAACGCCTGCGGATCGCCAGGGAACTCCACGACGTGGTCGGCCACCACCTGTCGCTGATCAACGTCCAGTCCACCGCCGCCCTACGCCGCCTGGAACGGGACCGGACCGGCCGACCCGAGGGCAGCTCCGGCAGTGGTTCCGGCAGCGCTCCCGGCAGCGGCCCCGATGGCGCCCGCGCGGTGGAGGCCCTGGGAGCGGTACGGGAGTCCAGCCGGGAGGCGCTACGGGAGCTGCGCGCCACCCTCGGGATGCTGCGGAACCCCGACGAGCGGGCGCCCACCGCCCCGCCCCCCGGACTGGACCGGGTGACCGAACTGCTGGAGTCCGCGCGGCGGGCCGGGCTGGACGCCCGGGTGGAGTGGCTGGGCTCCCGGCGCCCGCTGCCGACCGAGGTGGAGCTGGCCGGGTTCCGTATCGTCCAGGAGTCGCTGACCAACGTGGCCCGGCACGCCCAGGCCACCTCCGCCCGGGTGCGGGTGCGGTACGAGGAGGGGGCGGTACGGATCGAGGTGACCGACGACGGGCGCGGCCCCGGCGCCCTGGGGGCCGGCGGGGGCAGCGGGATCGGCGGGATGCGGGAGCGGGCCCGCTCCCTGGGGGGCGAGTTGGAGGCGGGCCGGGCCCCGGGCGGAGGGTTCCGGGTGGCGGCCCGGCTGCCCCTGGATGGCGGGCGCGGGCCGGAGGACGTACGAAGGAGCCGAGGATGATCAGGGTGGTGCTGGCGGACGACCAGCGGCTGGTGCGCGCCGGGTTCCGCTCGATCCTGGAGGACGAGGACGACCTGCGGGTGGTGGGGGAGGCCGGGGACGGCGAGGAGGCGCTGCGGGTCTGCCGGGAGACACGGCCGGACGTGGTGCTGATGGACGTGCGGATGCCGGGCACCGACGGACTGGAGGCGACCGGGCGGATCGGCGCGGACCGGGAGCTGTCGGCGGTACGGGTGGTCATCCTGACCACCTTCGACCTGGACGACTACGTCTACGCCGCGCTGCGCTCCGGCGCCAGCGGCTTCCTGGTGAAGGACACCGAACCCGAGGAACTGGTGCAGGCGGTACGGGTGGCGGCCCGGGGTGACGCGCTGATCAGCCCGCACATCACCCGGCGTCTGATCGCGGAGTTCGCCACCCGGGTACGCGCCCCCGAGCCCGGCCCCCGGCTGCGGTCGCTGACCGAACGGGAGCGGGAGGTGATGCGGCTGGTCGCGGCCGGCCGCAGCAACGACGAGATCGCCCGGGAACTGGTGCTGAGCCCGGCCACCGCCAAGACCCACGTCAGCCGCATCATGACCAAACTGGACGTACGGGACCGATCCCAGCTGGTGGTGCTGGCCTACGAGTCGGGCATGGTCAACCCCCGCTGGCTCAGCGGCGGTTGACGGGCCCGCACGGGCGGACGCGCGGGCGGCCGGGGTTCGGGGGCCGCGCCCCCGGAACACCACGAGCCACCCCACCCTCCCGGGGTTTCCCGGGGTCGCCGGCGCGGTACGGGCTGGGGCGCAACCGGGGGCGTAGGGGAGGTCCCCCAGGGGCACAACCGGCGGGGTAGCCGTGGTGTCCGCCGTGGGCGGACGCGGCGGGCGGTGCCGGGCGGCGAACCTGGCGCCATGAACCGATCCCCTGACCCCGGTGGGGCACGCACCCTGGTGCGGGTGCTGTCCCTGTTCGCGCTGGCCTTCGTACTGACCCACCTGGTGGGCACCCTGCACGCCCTCGCCCTGGGGGACGGCCTGTCGGAGGTGGACGGCACCGGCTGGCTGCTGGCCTTCCTGGTCGGCGTGCCCGCGGTGTTCGGCCTCCGGTACGCCCGTCGGGGCGACGCCCCGCAGAGCCGGGGGTGACCGCGATGTCCACGGCACCCGACGAGCACCCCCCGGGCACCGGACGTCCCGGGCGGCCGGCCGGCGTCTTCGGCCGGCTGGCGGACTGGTCGCAGCGGCACCGTGGCAGGGCGGTACTGCTGTGGGTGGCCGTCGTCGCCGCGATCACCGTCGGCGCCCAACTGGCCGGCGACGACTACCGCAACGACTTCAGCCTGCCCGGTACCGACTCCCAGTCGGCCTCCGACCTCCTGGAACGACACGGGGCGTTCCAGGCCGGCGGCACGGTGAACGTCGTCCTGCGGGACCCCGAGGGGCTGGACGGACACCGCCCGGAGGTCGAGGCGATGCTCCAGCGGCTGCGCCCGCTGTCCGGCGTGGCCCAGGTGCGCGGCCCGTACGCCGACTCCTCCGCCGTGTCCCGTGACGGCACCATCGGCTACGCCACCGTGACCCTGGACGGCAAGGCCGAGGAGGTCCCGCCGGGGGACGTACGTCGGATCATGGACACCGCCCGGCAGGCTTCCGGGGACGGGCTGGAGGTCCAGCTCGGGGGCGAGGCGGTCCGCGCGGCCGAGGAGGACGAGGGCGGCGGCGCCGAGGGCGCCGGGATGCTGGCCGCCCTGGTGGTCCTGGTGCTGCTGTTCGGCTCGCTGCTGGCGGCGGCGGTGCCCCTGCTGACCGCGCTGTTCGCGGTGGGCAGCGCGGTCGGGCTGATCGGGCTGGCCTCCCACCTGTTCACCATCGCCGACTTCACCCCGCCGGTCATGATGCTGGTGGGCCTGGGCGTCGGGGTGGACTACGCCCTGCTGGTGTTCTACCGCTACCGCCACGAGCTGCTGCACGGCGCCGACCCCCGGGAGGCGACCCGGTCGGCGCTGGACGCGGCCGGCCGTACCGTGTTCTTCGCCGGCTGCACGGTGATCATCGCGCTGCTGGGGCTGGTGGCCCTGGGCCTGGGCTCGCTCCAGGGGGTGGCCCTGGCGGTGGCGTTGACGGTGCTGATGACCATGGCCGCCTCGCTGGTGCTGCTGCCCGCGCTGCTGGCGTACTTCGGCGGGCGCATCCAGCGCCATGTGCTGCGGCACGAGGAGAAGGCCCGGGCGAAGGGCCGCCAGGAGGGTCGGCGGTGGCGTTCCTGGGCCTCGCGGGTGCAACGCCGGCCGCTGGCCGCGCTGTTGGCGGCGGTGGCGGTGCTGCTGGCGCTGTCCGCCCCGGCCCTGGGGATGCGGCTGGGCTTCGCCGACGCCGGCAACGACCCGGAGTCCAGCACCAGCCGCAAGGCGTACGACCTGCTGGCGGAGGGCTTCGGCCCGGGCTTCAACGGCCCGCTGGTGGTGGTCGCCCGGGGCGACGGGCAGGCCGCCACGAAGCTGCGGGAGGCGCTGAACCGCACCGAGGGGGTGGCGGCCACCACCCCACCGCTGCCCACCCGGGACGACGCGGTGTCCACGGTGCTGGCCTTCCCCACCACGGCGCCCCAGGACGAGGGCACGGCCGAGCTGGTCCACCGGCTACGGGACCGGGTACTGCCCGCGCTGGGCGACCGTACCGGCGGCGACTACCTGGTGGGCGGACCGACGGCGGCCACCCAGGACTTCGCCGACACCGTCGCGGAACGGATGCCGCTGTTCGTGGCGATCGTGGTGGGGCTGTCCACACTGCTGCTGACCGTGGTGTTCCGCTCGGTGCTGATCCCGCTCAAGGCGGCACTGCTGAACCTGTTGTCCATCTCCGCCGCGCTGGGGGCGATCACCCTGGTGTTCCAGCGGGGCTGGTTCGGGGTGCCCGGGGGGCCCGTGGAGGCGTTCATCCCGGTGATGGTCTTCGCCATCGTCTTCGGCCTGTCCATGGACTACGAGGTGTTCCTGGTCTCCCGCATCCACGAGGAGTGGGAGCGCACCGGCGACCCCGCGGAGGCGGTACGCGAGGGGCTGGCCGCCACCGGCCGGGTGATCACCGCCGCCGCGGCCATCATGATCGTGGTGTTCGCCGCCTTCGTACTGAGCCCGGGGCGGATGCTCCAACAGTTCGGCCTGGGCCTGGCGGTGGCCATCCTGCTGGACGCGGTGGTGATCCGGTGCCTGATCGTGCCGGCGGTGATGCAGCTGTTCGGCCGGCGGGCGTGGTGGCTGCCGGCCGCCCTGGCCCGACGGCTGCCCCGGGTCGCCCTGGAGCGCCCGGCCGAACGGCCCCGGGAGGGCCCACGAGGTGGGTGTGGCCCGGCTGAGTAGCCGGGTGAGTACGTCAACTCAGTTGGCGGGGGCCGGAGTTGGCCGAGGGTGAGGTCATGCCTCACACCACCGGCCAGCCCGTGCCCCCGACCGCCACCGGCCCGACCCTCCCCGTGCCGCCGGCCCCCTTCACACCGCCCCCGACGGCGGCTCCCGGCACCGCCCCGGCCACGTGGCGCCGGCCGGGTCCAGTGGTCGCCGTACTGCTGGCGCTGGCCCTGCTGGGCGGGGCGCTGACCCTGTGGTGGGCCGACCGGAACGACGACCCGCTGGACGGGCGGCCCCGGGTGGACGACCACCGGGCCGGCGTCACCTACCCGGTCCCCGAGGGGTGGCGGCGGCAGCGCGCCGACCAGCTGATCGACGCCTTCTCCTCCGGGGTCACCGCCCCCGGTAAGGGTTCGGCGACGGTGCTCGCCAGCCGGGGTGACGCCGTGGCCGACGGGGAGAGGCGCTCGGTCGCCGAGCATGTCGCCGGGCAGAACGCGGTGTTCTTCTTCCCCGACGGCTCCTCGGACCTGACCCGTTCCGAGGCCACCACGGTCGACGGCCACCCCGCCCACACCGTGCTCCGTTCGGTACGCGACGAGGGACGCCGCTACCAGCTGCGGGCCACGCTGATCTCGCTGGACGCCCACCGTTCCGCGCTGCTGCTGGGCGTGGTCGACACCGGCCACCAGACGGACCGTCGGCTGGTGGAGGGGGTGTTCCGGGAGGCCCGGGTCCGCTGAGCGGCGAGGGGCCTCAAGCCGCCCGGGGTGAACGGTTCTTGAGGAACCCTTAAGGCGGAATCGTGGCGTCCACCACAGTCGCCGACCGGGGAGGGCGGGAAGGGTGAACCCCCCGGGCCCGGCGAGCGGGCGACCAGCCGTACCCCGCCGTCGGGCCCGACCAGCCCCCGCCCCGTACCCCGCACCGCGCCGTACGCCACCGCGCCGGGGCACGGGAGTGCCGCGCACCGGATGGTGCGCGGCGTACCGGACCAGGCGCCCCCGCCCCGCGAACGGCCTCGGACGAGTTGGGGGCGTCCCCGACCAGCCCTCCGATCCGGTCGGGGACGCCCCTCCCCTCACTCCGTGCGGAGGCCCTCCGCACGCATCACCCTCCACAGGAACGGCATACTCAGCGCCGTCACCAGGGCGATCACGCCCACTCCGGCGGCCGTCACCGGCAGGAAGACCAACCAGTCGCCGGCCCGCACGGACAGCAGGCGCAGCAGCGCCCACCCCAGGCCGAGGCCGAACAGCACGGCCAGGCCCATGCCCAGCAGCACCGGGATGGCGGTGCTCCACAGCACCGAGGCGCCCAGGGTGCCGCGCCTGGTGCCGAAGGCCACCAGCACCGACAACTCCCGCCTGCGGTCCCGTAGTTGCTCCACGGTGGTGACCAACATGCTCGCCCCGATCAACAACAGCACTCCGATCGCGGCGACCGTCAACGCCCTGCTGATGGACACGAAGTCGTCGCTGACCGTCTCGTCACGGGTCTCGAACAGCGACATCGACGGGTCGGCCCGGAACAGCGCGGTACGCAGCTCCTCCAGGGGCGCCATCGTGCCGTCCTCGGTCTGCACCCACCCCTCGAAGCGGAACTTCTTGTCCAGGAAGGCCATCGTGGACGGCTCCAGGGCGCCGGGGGTGGCCAGCACCCCGGTCTCCTCCGACTCGGCGGGGGAGTCCCGGTGCGCCACCCTCTCGGCCGAGGCCGGCACCTGCCAGGTCTTCTCGGCCTGCCCGTTGGGGCCGCTTTCCTCCAGCTTCAGCTTCTGTCCCGGCTTGGCGTTCCCCTCCTCGCCGGGCTCGCCCCTGAGGAAGGCCTGGCCGTCGCGGCAGTTCGGCAGTTTGGCCAGTTCCCGCAGCGTCGCGCAGTCGGCCACCACCACCTGGACGTACTCCTCGTCCGCCTTGGCCTCCCCGTACACCGCCGCGTAGCCCTGGGCCCGCCGGATACCGTCGGTGGCGCGCAGGTCGGACCGCAGCTTCTCGGCCCGGTCCACGGAGAAGCCCTGGCCGCTGACCCTGGCCTCGGTCTTGTCCACCCGCCGGGTCTCGGTGCTGTGCTCCTCCACCGCGCCGAACAGCATCTGGAGGGCGATCGCCCCGGCCACCGCGATGGTGATGCCGCTCACCGCCCGGCTGGCGTTGCCGCTGCTCAACTGGAGCCGTCGGACGGCCAGTTGCCAGGGCAGCGGCCCCCCGCGCAGCCGGCCGACCACCCGTTCCACCAGCCAGGGCAGCAACAGGGACACCCCGCCCAGGAGCAGCACCACACCACTGACCACCTGGACCTCGTTGACCGAGGCGTCGGAGTCGGTGACGGTGCCGGCCAGGGGCAGCAACAGCAGCAGTCCCAGTACCGGGGGCACCAGCCGCCACCACATCCGGCGGGGCCGGGTCCCGTGGTGCCGTACCAGGCCCAGCGGTTCGATGGCCACCCCGCGCATCGCCACCTGGGTGGCGAGCACCGCGCCGACCGGCACCATGACGCAGATCAGCAGGGTCAACGGCAGGGCGGGCAGGACGTCCACCGGGAAGACGCTGATCCTCATCAGCTCCACCGAGGACAGCAGGGAACGCGCCACCAGGAACAGCACCCCGCCCAGGAGCAGTCCCAGCAGGGCGCCGACCAGGGACTCCCCGGCGGCCATCCGGCGGGCCATCGGTACGTCCGCCCCGACCAGTCGTAGCGCCGCCAGCCGGGCGTCCCTGCGCTCCCCTCCGAACCGGGCCGCGGTGGCGATGAACACCGCCACCGGCAGCACCAGAATGGCGCAGGCGACGACCACCAGCAGCACCAGGACCGGGTCCATTGGCCCGCTGGTGATGGTGCCGGAGTAGTCCTCGACACGGTCGGTCTGGGGCTTGCCGTCGAGGTCGTCGGCGCCCTTGTAGAACGCCAGCTCGGACGGCCCCAGCAGCCCCTCGTCGGCGATGGTGCCGATGACCTTGCCGTCCAGCCGGTCGCGCAGCGCGGCGCCCTCGGAGGAGTCCAGCAGCCGTTTCAGCTCCGGCGAGACCACCATCTCCCCGGGCCTCGGGAACTGTTCGACCCCGGGCGGACGCGCCGGGGAGTCCCCCTCGGCCTGGAGCAGCCGACCGTAGGTCTGCTCGCCCCGGTACTGGGTGTTGGCGTCCACCGTCAGCACACTGCGGTGGCTGCGCTCGACCTCGCTGGCCGCGCCGGAGAAGGCCCCGCCGCGATGGTTCGCCCGGTCGTCCTGCGAGGCCAGGATGCTGGGTACGGAGGCGGCCAGCAGCAGCACGGTCACCCCCAGGGCGACGCCCACCGCGGTCAGCAGCACCCGGGCCCAGCCCTGTCGGCCGCCGCTGACCGCGAAGCGCATCCCCATCACCAGGTCGCGCCAGATCAGTCGGGGCCCGGTGGGGGCCGACGGTGTGGACGCGCCACTCACGCCGCCTCCGCTCCGGCGAGGTCACGGGAACGGCCGTCCCGTACCACCACCTCCCGGTCGGAGTAGGCGGCCACCCGGGACTCGTGGGTGACCAGCACCACGGCGGCTCCGCTCTCCCGGGCCGCCGCGGTCAACAGGTTCATCACCCGCTCTCCGTTGAGGGAGTCCAGGGCACCGGTCGGCTCGTCGGCGAACAGCACTCCCGGTTCCGCCGCCAGGGCCCGGGCGATCGCCACCCGCTGCCCCTGCCCCCCTGAGACCTGACCGGGACGCTGGTGCCGTACGTCGTCCACCTCCAGCCGGCTGAGCCACTCGGCCGCCTGGTCCTCGGCCTGCCGGCGGGAGACGCCGGTCAGCCGCAGGGGCAGGGCGGCGTTCTCCAGACAGGTCAACTCCGGTACGAGCTGGCCGAACTGGAAGACGAAGCCGAAGTCGCCCCGGCGCAGGGCGCTGCGCCGGGCGTCGCTCATCTCCGACACCGTCTGGCCCTTGTAGACCACGGTCCCCCGGTCCGGGGGCACGATGCCGGCGAGGCAGTGCAGCAGGGTGGACTTGCCGGACCCGGAGGGCCCCATCACCGCGACGACCTCGCCCCGGGAGATGCTGAAGTCGGCGCCGTCCAGCGCCTTGGTGGTGCCGTAGGTCTTGTGCAGGTCGGTGGCGGTCAGCAGGGGTTGGACACGGGAGTGGTTCATGTGCGCACTTCCTTGGCGAGTTGGTCCAGGCGGGCGCTGGTGAGGTCCAGCCACCGCAGGTCGGCCTCCAGGTGGAACAGGGCGTGGTCGCAGATCAGCTGGTCCGCGAGGTCACCGGCCTGTTTGCGCCGGGTCAACTGCCGCATCAGCCGCAGGTGTTCGGCGCGCTGTAGGTCCAGCAGTTCGGCGGCGTCCCGGCCGGACAGCAGGGCGAGGACGACCTTGGTGTAGAGCGTGCTGTGCAGGTAGGGCTCGGGCTTCTCCGGTGTGCCCAGCCAGTTCTCGACGTCGGTGACGCCGGCGTCGGTGATGGCGTAGCGCTTGCGCTCGGGGCCCCCGCCCGTCTCGGTGCCGGCGACCTCGACCAGGCCGTTCTTCAGCAGCCGGGACATCGTCGAGTACACCTGCCCGTAGTGCAGTTGGCGGTCCTGACCGAAGCGTTGGTCGAAGGCGTGCTTCAGGTCGTATCCGTGACGTGGCCCGGACTCCAGGAGCCCGAGCAGGGTGTGGCTGATGGACATGTCGGGGACTGTACACCACGTGTATAGCCGGTGTGTATAGACGGAGTGCGGAGTTCTGCGACCCGTCCATGACCTGCGAGAACGCACCGCAATCCGGGAGGGAGCCCGGCGACAGCGGCCCACAGCTGCCCACAGCGACCCACGGCGGGCCGAACGGGACGCGCTAGCTCTTAAGTTGCTCAAGTCGGCTTTCGCCGAGGAGCCGTACGGGCAGGAGACGTCCAGGCGCGACCGGTCCACCCCGGAACGGGGCCGCTCCACCGAGGTCCGAGCGGGGCCACTCCGGCGAACCCCGTCGGAGGTGGAACCAACACGGGGGCCCCGGCTGTCCGTTCAGTCCACGGGCCCGGGAACGGCGCGCCGGCCCAGCGAGACCAAGGGGGAAACTATGAGCATCGTGATCATCTTCGTCGTGGCGGTCATCCTGATCGCCCTGGTCGCCGGGATCGCCACCGCCGCCGGACGCGGCGACAGGTCCGCCCGCCGCCGAGGCGGCTCGGGCGCGGGGTGGTACGCCGGCGGCGCCGCCACGGGAGGCGGTTGCGGAAGCGACGGCGGCGGGGGCGGCAGCGACAGCGGGGGCTCGTCCTGCGGTGGCGGCTCCTCGTGTGGCGGAGGCTCCTCCTGCGGGGGCGGGGGCGGCGGCGGTTGCGGCGGAGGCGGCAGCTGAGCCTCGGGGGCACCGCGTACGCACCCAACGGGCGCCGTTCCGGGAGCGGTTGAGCGACACCGGGGCACCCCGCCGCGCCGGCACGGACCACCGCACCGGGCCCGTGGGGCACCCCGGCCGCCCCGCCACCACGGCACGACAGGACGACCTCGGGGTGGACGGTGGGTGACATCGCCCACCGTCCACCCCGTACGTACGCCCCCACCACCGGTGAGGCGTCGACGTCCACCCCCGGGCCGGCCCGGGGCGCGGGCCCCAGCGACCCACCCAACCCACCGGCCCCGGGGGGACCACGACTCTGCCGCCAACTCCTGGCAGGATGACCGTCACAGCGGATACGTGACCGTACCGACGGGGTCGCGGGGGCCGACCTCCCGCGACCGCTCCACGGTCAGCCTGGTCAACCGGGCCTTCCCGCACGGACGTTGGGGGTCGTCACACCCTCGGCCGGGCGGGCCGACCCCCGGGCCCCGGACCGGTTGCGGCACGTATCGACCCAGACATCGACCCATCAACTGAAAATGCGTAAAAACTCTGTGGGAACCCGTCATTCCGTGATTCGGTACTTCTAGCCCCGGACCCCACAAGGGCACAAGCCGGCACAGTGATACCTCGCGCGGTGACGGGCAGGCCGGCCCAAAGCTCTCCACTGCGTGCCTGCGGAGCCGACCCCATGCTCACGACCCTCACGACCGCCTACTCAGACACCCGTGCCGGCGACCTCACCTGGGCGCTGGGCCGCGAACCCCTGCCGTGCCTCGCCCTGCTGAACCTCCAACTCGGCGCCCAGCACGTGCAGTTGAGGCTGCTGGGCGCCTCCCACCAGGTGCTGGTGCACGGGGACAACCGGGTCTCGGAGACCGTCGCCTGTATGCCCGGCAGCAACGCCCCACTCCCCATGGCCGCGTCCCAGCGGATAGGGGGCTGGGAGTACGAGTTCAGCGCCCGCATCGAGAGCCTGTCCGCCGGCTCCTTCCTCAACCGGGCCCGTGGCCTGTTCGGCATGGTCTCCGAACACCCCCAGGGGCTGGCCGGTGTCTTCCCGGGAAGCCCGTACGCCTTCACCGCCCTGATCGCCCAACGGCAACAGGAGGTCCTCACCTGGCGCACCTGGCACTCCTACCCCCAGGACCGCCAGCTGGTCTCCACCCGTACCCGGGTGAACACCGCCCGGTGAACCACCCGCCCGTTCCGCAGGGCGAGGGCGCGGTAGCACGACCGGAGGACAGCCCGCGTGGGAACACGTCGGACCCCTGCCCGCGACCGCGACCAGTGGGTAGGCTCCGCGCATGGAGCACGAGGTGTACCTTCCGTTTTCCCCCAGCACGGTACGGTCGGCCCTCGCCGACCGGACACAGACCGCCGGCTGCGTACCCGGCCTCCAACTCGACGCCTCCACCGGGGAGTCCACACCACAGGACACCCTGCGAGGCCGGCTGAGGGTCCGGGTCCACGGCTCCACCATCACCTACCGCGGCACCCTCCGCCTCACCCCGGAGGACGGCGGACTGCACGTCGAGGGGGACGGCTTCGAAGCCCGGGGCGGCGCCCGGGTCCTCCTCACCCTCACCCTGGTACCCCGCCCCGCCGAGGACGGCGAGGGCACCCGACTGGTGTGCTCCGGCACCGTACGGGCGGCCGGGCGACTGGCCGAGGTCGAGGAGAAGGTGGCCGCCGCCACCGGCACCCGGCTGCTGGACCGCTTCGGCAGCCGACTCTCCCAGCGGCTCGCCGAAGCCCCCCGCCCCCGGCAGGCCGACGGCGGCATCGGTGAACCGGACGACAACGAACCGGCCATCCCCGGCATCCCCGGCCCCGAGCAGCCCGAACGCCGGCAGGACGACCAGCCCCCCGCCGAGGACAGCCCGGACGACCAGCGGGCCACCACCCGGGACGACTCCGACACCAGCACCCAGGACGAGTCCCCGGACACCGACGACACCCCCGAGTCCGACGACGAACCGGCGGCCACCCCGCTGTACGAGACCGAGATCCCGCCACCCTCGCTCGCCTCGGACGACGAACACCTGGGCCCGGAGGCCGCCCACGCCCGGCGCACCATGATCGGCCGCAGCGCCGAGGAGGTCGACCACGCCCCGCCCCGGGGCCGGTACGCCCCCACCCCGCCACCCGGATCGGAGTCCACCGCGCTGTCCCTGCGCTGGCTCGCCCCCGCCGCCGCGCTCGCCGTGGCCGGGGCCGTGGTCGTCACCAGGGCGCTGCGCCCCCGAAGGCGCCGCCGGGGGTGAGCCGGACCGCTCCCCGGGCCGTGCCCCGGAGCGCCCGCCGTCGTCCGTACGGGCGGGCGTCGGGTGGGTGAGCGGCGACCTGACGGCCGTCGCCGACCCACCCGGCGGACAAGCTCGGTACCGTCAGGGGTGTGAACGAGACCCAAGCACCGGACAGCGAAGGCGGCCTGCTCCTCCAGGCCGGAGACACCGAGCTGACCGTCGAACCGGAACGCGGCTGCCGACTGGCGTCGCTGCGGGTCGGCGGTCGTGAACTCCTGCGGCAGGGACCCCGATACGGCTCCTTCGTGATGGCCCCCTGGTGTGGCCGTACCGACCGTGGCCGGTTCCTCAACGGCGGTGACTTCTACCAGCTGCCCATCACCGCCGGCCCGCACGCCCTGCACGGCACCGTGCGGGAGCTGCCCTGGGAGACCGTCCGCGCGGACAGCACCTCAGCGGCGTTCACCACCGGGCTGGGCGACGCCTGGCCCTGGACCGGCAAGGTCACCCAGCTCGTGGAACTGGCCGAGGACGGCGGTTCCCTCACCCTGACCATGGGAGTGGAGACACCCGAGGACTCCTTCCCGGCCCAGGCGGGCTGGCATCCCTGGTTCCTGCGCAACCTGGGTTCCGGTGGCGAGGACGTGACCATCGACTTCACGCCCACCTGGCAGGAGGAGCGCGGCCCCGACCACCTGCCCACCGGACGCCGGGTGGACCCGCTGCCCGGCCCCTGGGACGACTGCTTCGGAATGCCCGACGGCGTGGACGTCACCCTGACCTGGCCGAAGGAGGCCGAGGTGCGGATCACCAGCCGGGCGGAGTGGGTGGTGATCTACAACAAGCCGGAGTCGGTGGTCTGCGTCGAGCCGCAGTCCGGGCCGCCCAACGGCCTCAACAGCCGCCCCCGGCTGGTCACCCCGGTCGACCCCCTGGAGATCTCCACGACCTGGGCGCTCCGGCGGCTGTCATAGGCTCGCCCCCATGACAGACCGACGCGCCGAGCTGCTGCGACAGATCAAGGACAAGGCCGTGGTGCACGGCACGGTGACCCTCTCCTCCGGCCAACAAGCCGACTTCTACGTGGATCTGCGCAGGATCACCCTGGACGGCCAGGCCGCCCCACTGGCCGGCGAGGTGATGTTGGACCTCACCGCCGACCTGGACTTCGACGCGGTCGGCGGTCTGACCCTGGGCGCGGACCCGGTGGCCAGCGCGATGCTGCACGCCGCCGCCGCCCGGGGCCGTCGGCTGGACGCCTTCGTGGTGCGGAAGGCGGGCAAGGCCCACGGGTTGCAGCGCCGTATCGAGGGGCCGGACATCGCCGGCCGCCGTGTGCTGGTGGTGGAGGACACCTCGACCACCGGCAACTCCCCGCTGACCGCCGTGGAGGCGGTACGCCAGGCCGGGGGCGAGGTGGTCGCGGTCGCCACCCTGGTGGAACGGGGCGCGGCCGGGGCGATGCGGCGGGCCGGACTGCCCTACCTGCACGCCTTCGACCTGACCGACCTCGGCCTGGACTGACCCCGGCCGGGGCCGCCCGGGGCCGCCCGGACGGAAGCGACCAGGCGGGCGCGGGACCACCGGGCCCCCGCGTGGGCGGGTTCCAGGCACCACCCACCCCGCGCGGCGGACGGCGACAGTGGCCGAACGGCGACGTACGAGGTCGGGACGCCGCCTGAGGCACTACCGGGCACCACCTGGGCGCTGCCCGACTGTTGCCGGGCTCGGGGTCGGGGCCGGCCGGGGTCGGGGCCAGGGGGCCCAGCCGATCTCGGGCGCACCCGGGGGCCCCGCTCGACCTCCGGTGAGCCCGCCCAGCCGGGGGGCCGCCCCCACGGTCACCCCGAGGGCGCCCCGTAGTGGCCGTCGGGTACAGCCGACCGGTCACGGTCACGGTCCCGCCCGGTCACGCGGACCCCGACAGAGGGTCCCGCCCGGTCACGCTGACCCCGGCAGAGGCTCCCGCCCCGCCGGGTGCCGGCCGACGGGTGGCCCCGGTCGTGTGAACCGTTCGCCCAGCGGGGCCCCACCGGGGCCGTACCGAGGAGTGGGGCGAAGGTCGGCCACCAGGAACTCCACCCCCCTGTCCGGTGACGTGCCGGCACACCGGTCGCGGCGGCGCGACCCGTGACGGTGGCCCGTGGGGCCCGTGACCGCCAGGCATGGGGCGGCGGCCCTCGGGCAGCGGGGTTCGCCCTCGTCGTACCCGCCGTACCCCCGAAACGGGACGCGGGGCGGCCGTTCCGGCGACCGGGCAGTGCCCCACCAGCGGCGCCCCCTCCGGGGCGGCCGAGGGGAACGCGACCCCTTTCGTCCGGCAAGCGACCGGTTCTCCCCGGGGCCGTACACGTCTGGAAGGATGGGGGGCGTCGACGAGGACGTCGCCCACGGTCAGGGCCTTAGTACTTCCCGTAGAACCACCGCACGTCAACAAGGAGCGGACAGATGCCCATCGCAACTCCCGAGGTCTACAACGAGATGCTCGACCGGGCGAAGGCCGGCAGGTTCGCCTACCCGGCCATCAACGTCACCTCGACCCAGACCCTCAACGCCGCTCTCCGGGGCTTCGCCGACGCCGAGAGCGACGGCATCGTCCAGATCTCCACCGGCGGCGCCGAGTTCCTGGGCGGCCAGTACAGCAAGGACATGGTCACCGGAGCCGTCGCCCTCGCCGAGTTCGCCCACGTCCTCGCCGAGAAGTACCCGGTCAACGTGGCCCTGCACACCGACCACTGCCCCAAGGACAAGCTGGACGGCTACGTCCGCCCGCTGCTGGCGATCTCCCGGGAACGGGTGGAGGCCGGCCGCAACCCGCTGTTCCAGTCCCACATGTGGGACGGCTCCGCCGAGACCCTCGCCGACAACCTGGAGATCGGCCGGGAACTGCTGGCCCAGGCAGTCGCCGCCAAGATCATCCTGGAGGTGGAGATCACCCCCACCGGCGGTGAGGAGGACGGCGTCAGCCACGAGATCAACGACGAGCTGTACACCACCGTCGACGACGCGCTGCGCACCGCCGAGGCCCTCGGCCTGGGCGAGAAGGGCCGCTACCTGCTGGCCGCCTCCTTCGGCAACGTCCACGGCGTCTACAAGCCCGGCAACGTGGTGCTCCGCCCCGAGCTGCTCAAGGACCTCCAGGAGGGCGTGGGCGCCCAGCACGGCAAGCAGTCCCCGTTCGACTTCGTCTTCCACGGCGGCTCCGGCTCCACCGAGCAGGAGATCGCCACCGCCCTGGACAACGGCGTGGTCAAGATGAACCTGGACACCGACACCCAGTACGCCTTCACCCGCCCCGTGGCCGACCACATGCTCCGCAACTACGACGGAGTGCTGAAGGTCGACGGCGAGGTCGGCAACAAGAAGGCCTACGACCCCCGCAGCTGGGGCAAGGCCGCCGAGCAGTCCATGGCCGCCCGCGTGGTCGAGGCCTGCGCCAACCTGCGCTCCACCGGCACCAAGCTGAAGTAGCCGCACGGCGACCGGGCGGTGGCCCCGACGACTCCGGCACGGCGCGCGGTGTGACCGCGTACCCCGGCGCACCCGACGCGTACGACGCGCACCGCGAGGGAACCACCGCCCGGCCCGCCCCCGGCTTTCCCCGGCCGTACCCATCCGGGCCGGACGCCAGGCAGACTGGAACCCATGTCCATTCACGAGAACCTGCTCGGGGGCCCGCCCCCGACCCACCTGCCCGACGACCCGGAGCCCCGCCAGCTGCTGGCCTCCGGCACCGACCCGGCCGAGGTGGCCGCCCGCTACCCCGCGTCCTCGCTGGCCTGGGCCCAGCTCGCGGACGACGCCTTCGAGGCGGGCAACACGGTGGAGTCCTACGCCTACGCCCGTACCGGGTACCACCGGGGACTGGACGCGCTGCGCGGGAACGGCTGGAAGGGACACGGGCCGGTGCCGTTCGAGCACGAGCCCAACCGCGGGTTCCTCCGCGCCCTGCACGCGCTGGCCCGGGCCGCCGAGGCGATCGGCGAGACCGAGGAGTACGAGCGCTGCTCCACCTTCCTCAAGGAGAGCTCGCCCACGGCGGCGGCCACCCTCAGCTGACCGGTCGACCACACAGGGCCCCTGCCCGGACCCGTCGTCCGGGCAGGCTTGCCCGGAGGGGCACGTTCGCACATCATGCGAAGGTGGGCCCGACCGACCGGCCGTCCGTTCGACGGACGCCGGACGCACGGGCCCGAGGGGACCGGGGCTCCGAAGCAGTCGAGGAGACGGGAGGAGCGGACCGCTACCCGGAAGTACGCGTCGAGGAGACAGCGATGTCGCACACCCCCGATGCCCGGGAAGAGGGTTCGCAGCTGCCGAACCTGGACTTCCAGGGCACCACGCCCTACGAGGACTACGTACAGGCCGACGTCCTCACCCACCTCCAGCACCCCCTCTCCGACGACCCCGGAGAGATGGTGTTCCTGGTCACCACCCAGGTCATGGAGCTGTGGTTCACCGTGATCGTGCACGAGTGGACCACCGCCGCCGAAGCCCTGCGCGGCGACGACCTGCCGCGTGCCCTGGCCGCGCTGAAGCGCTCCGCCTACGAACTCCAGTCGCTCAACGCCTCCTGGGAACCGCTGGCCCACCTGACCCCCGCCCAGTTCAACTCCTACCGCAGCGCGCTGGGCGAGGGCTCCGGCTTCCAGTCCGCGATGTACCGGCGCATGGAGTTCCTGCTCGGCGACAAGTCCGCGTCCATGCTGGTGCCGCACCGAGGAGCGCCCCGCGTCCACGAGGAACTGGAGAAGGCCCTCCACCAGCCCTCCCTCTACGACGAGGTGCTCCACTACCTCGCCCGGCACGGCCACCCCGTCCCCCGCGAGGTCCTGGACCGCGACATCAGCCAGCGCTACCAGCCCCACCCCGAGGTGGAGGCCATCTGGGCGGCCGTGTACCGCGCCGAGCAGGACAGCACCGACGGCACCAGTGGCGAAGCGCCTGGCGGCGTGCCCGACGGGTCCCTCATCCGACTCGGCGAAGCCCTGACCGAAGTAGCCGAACTCGTGTGGCGATGGCGCAACGACCACCTGGTCGCCACCCGCCGCGCCATGGGCAGCAAGGTCGGCACCGGCGGCTCCGCCGGCGTCGCCTGGCTGGAGAAGCGCGCCGGCAAGCAGGTCTTCCCCGAACTGTGGACGGCGCGCAGCCATGTCTGAGACCCGCACCCTGCGAGACGAGGCACTCCACCTCGACGCCCAGGACCCGCTCGCCGCCAAACGCCGGGAGTTCGTCCTCGACGACCAGACCGTCTACCTCGACGGCAACTCCCTCGGCGCGCTGCCCACCACCGTCGCCGACCGCCTGGAGGAGGTCATCCGCCACGAGTGGGGCCGGCTACGCATCCGCTCCTGGACCGAGTCCGGCTGGTGGGAGGCCTCCGAACGCGTCGGTGACCGCATCGCCCCCCTCATCGGGGCGGCCCCGGGACAGGTCGTGGTCAGCGACTCCACCAGCGTCAACGTGTTCAAGGCCGTGGTCGCCGCGGTACGCCTCGCCCAGAGCCGGGACCCCGGCCGCGACGAGATCCTGTGCGACGCCAGCACCTTCCCCACCGACGGCTACGTCGCCTCGTCCGCCGCCCGGATGACCGGCTGCGCCCTACGCGCCCTGCCCCCCGAACGGATCGCCGCCGAGGCCGGGCCCCGTACGGCCGTCGCCCTGGTCAACCACGCCGACTACCGCACCGGACAGCTCCACGACCTGCCCGGCCTCACCAGCGCCCTCCACCAGGCCGGCGCCCTCACGGTGTGGGACCTGTGCCACACCGCCGGCGCCCTGCCCGTCCCCCTCGACGCCCACCGGGTCGACTTCGCCGTCGGCTGCACCTACAAGTACCTCAACGGCGGCCCCGGAGCCCCCGCCTACCTCTACGTACGACGGGACCACCAACCCGACTTCGACTCCCCCCTCCCCGGCTGGAACTCCCACGCCGACCCCTTCGGGATGACCCCCGACTACACCCCCGCCGAGGGAGCGGGACGCGGCCGGGTGGGCACCCCCGACATCCTGTCGATGCTCGCCCTGGAACAGGCGCTCACCGTCTGGGACGACGTCGACCTCGACGCCGTACGGGCCAAGAGCCTCGCCCTGGGGGACCTGTTCCTCCGCGCGGTGGAGGCCTACGCCCCGGACGGCCGCCTGGAGACCGTCACCCCCCGCGAACACCACCGCCGGGGCAGCCAGATCTCCCTGCGCTGCCCCGACGCCCGCCAGGTGATGGACAAGCTCATCGCCCGGGGCGTCGTCGGCGACTTCCGCCAACCGGACGTGCTGCGCTTCGGCTTCACCCCGCTGTACACCTCGTACGCGGACGCCGAACAGGCCGCCCGGACCCTGGCGGAGGTCCTCGGGTGACACCCACCACCCTGCGGTACGGCCCCCACCCCGCCCAACTCGTCGACCTGTACGGCCCGCGCCCGACGCTCACCGTGCTGCACGGCGGCTACTGGCGGGAGCGCTACGACCGCTCCTACCTGGAACCCCTGGCCAGGGAGTTCCAGCGACGGGGTACGGACTGCGCGCTGGTGGAGTACCGCAGGGTGGGAGGCGGCGGGGGCTGGCCGGCCACCGCCGACGACGTCACCTCCGCCCTCCGGCTGCTCGCCGAACTCCACGGGCCCCAGGCCCTGTTGGGGCACTCGGCGGGCGGCCACCTCGCCCTGCTGGCCGCGCTCCGGGTGCCCGAAGCGGTACGCCGGGTGGTGACCGTCGCCCCCGTCGCCGACCTGGGAACCGCCCACCGACTGGGCCTCAGCGACAGCGCGGTGGCCGAACTCCTCGGCCCCGAGCTGGAGTCGGCCCTGCCCGACGCCGACCCGCTGCGCCTACCCGCCCCGACAGCCCCGGTCACCCTGCTCCACGGCACCGCCGACACCGACGTCCCCCTCGCCCAGTCCCGTTCCTACGCCCGGGCCAAGGGCGCGCGGCTCCTCGAACTCCCCGAGGTCGACCACTTCGCCCCCCTCACCCCGGGTCACGCCAGCTTCGAGACCCTGGTGGGGGAGTTGGCCGAGGAGAACGCCGGGTAACGGGCCCCGGTCCCCTCCGGCCCTTGTCCCCGCCACTCCCCTTTCGGCTGCCCCTTCGCTCACCTTTCCCTCCCCGCCGAGGGTGAGGCCGCCGGTGGGTCACCCGCGCGGGGGCTCGCTCGCGAGTGCGGTACGAGCGGCCCCACCCCGTACCCGTCATACCTGAGAGCCACCCCCACAGTGGGCTCCCTGGAGGGACGCCGACCACCCACCGTGATCCCTAACTTCCCCGTAGTGCCCGGCCAACCGGGCGGAACAGGGAGGTACGAGGATGCGAGTGGGCCGGCCACACGGCAGGGAACGCCGGAACGGCAACCGTCGGGGCGTCAGGGGAAGGCAGCGGCACCTGTGGGTGGCCTCCCTGGTCACCGTGACCTCGCTCCCCCTGTCCGGTACCAGCCAGGCGGCCACCCCCGCACCCCCACCACCCCGACTGCCGCCGTTGAGCGCCCGCACCCTGACGGACCACTACCTGGCGGCCCGCCAGAGCGCCCGGGACGCGGCCGAGATGGCGCTCCACCACGGCGACCGCGCCCGGGCTCACGCCCTACGCCAACTCGGCAGCCCGCAGCGGCAGTTGCTCACCCTCGACGCACGCGGACCGGGCCGCGTGGTGGAGGTGCTCGGCGATCTGGTGAACGCCCGCCACGTGGCCGTACTGGTACCGGGAGCCGACACCACACTGGACAACTACGACCCGCCCGCCGACGAGCCCAACCCCGCCAAGACCCTCGGCGGAGCCGCCCGCTCCCTACAACGGGAGATGTCACGCCAGTCACCCGACACCCCCTCGGCGGTGGTCGCCTGGCTCGGTTACGACACCCCCAGCACCCTCAGCCCCCAGGTGGCCACCACCCGGCGAGCGGACGAGGGGGCACGGGCCCTGGTGGACCAGGTCACCGCGCTGCGACGCGTCATCCCCCACGCCCACCTGAGCCTGCTGGGCCACTCCTACGGCGCGGTCGTGTGCGGCCGAGCCGCCAAGAACCTCCCCCACCCCAGTCACCCCACCCCCAGTCCAGGCAGAAGCGAAAGGACGGTGCCCGGCACCTCGACCACGGGGGTGGAGCACGTAGGAACAGCGGTGCTTGGCACCTTGGCCACGAGGGTGCCTGATACGTCGGCCACGAAGGCAGGCACCTCGCAGGAGCGGCACCCCAACACCTCGACCACGAGAGCGGCGATGCCCGATGCCTCAGCCACGAGGGCGGGCAGTGGGGGCAGTGCGGTGCTTGGCACCTTGGCCACGGGTTACGGCAAGCAGGCCAACGGGGGTGGGGACACACCCGTAGCGCCCACCACGAAGGCCGGCACGACGGGGACGGCGGTGCCCGGTACCTCAGCCACGAGTCACGCGCCCTCTGTGGGGCCAACCACCGGTCGGGGCAATCCTGTTGAGAGGGGGCTCGTCCAGGGGCCTTCGCCACGAGCGGCGCACCCCCAACCGGCCTCCGCCTCCCGAGGGCCGGCGATCGACGAAGGGCCGCCCCGGGTGACCTCGGCCGGACTGGTCGACGTGATCATGTACGGCAGCCCTGGAGCGGGAGTCTCGGACGCCAGTGCCATGGGCTCCGGGGTCAGGGTCTGGGCGGGGAGGGGCAACCACGACTGGATCGCCCACATCCCGCACGTCGGCCCGGATCTGTGGGGTACGGGTCTGGGGCTCGGCCCTGATCCGGTGCACCCGAGCTTCGGGGCCCGCCGGTTCGACGCCGGCAACGCCCACCACAGTGACTACCTGGTCCCAGGTGGGGCCGCCCTTCGTCACATCGCCTGGATCGCGGGGGGTCACCCGGGCAACGGGCGCTCCGCGCAGTCGGGTTGAGGGGGACGCGGTGTCCGGTACCGGGCGGTGGGGTTCTGCCCCTGCGGTGCGGTGAGGCTCCTGGAGTCCGGGGCCGGGGTGAGGGGGGTGAGGGGTGGTGCTGGTGGCTGGTGGCCGGTCGCCACAGTCACGTGTGGTCGAGGTCGGGGGTGGGTTGGGTTGTGGGGGATTTTCCCCAGCCCCCCTTTCCCCCCAAGCCCACCCCCCACCACCTCCTCCGAGACGCCCGAGGGTGCGCACAAACCGGCCCCCAGGCGTGGACGACCTCCGCTCCACCCGCTGTCCACGACACCACCCCCA